>NZ_BNDS01000013.1:19387-140145 GCF_014656545.1 Neobacillus kokaensis | reverse complement strand
AACTTTTAGGGGTCACTTCAAGGCCGAGGATTTTTCATAAAAGAAACACCACATCTTTCCCTTCTTGTTGAAGATTTCAGCTGGATTCTTACCTTTATTTTATGGAAAATTATGTAATGGTGTGCAATCAGCAATAGTTGCTATCTTTCTTTTTTTTAATCAATTGTAAAATCGTACTTGGGTGGTATTGTACATATTTTTCAACCGGAGCTTTTGTAAAAAATATTAGTTGGATCGGCGGGATATGAATATTTTAGAAAAGCTTAAACCATTTTTAACATTTGATGATCCGGAAATATTGAATTTTGTAATATGTATTCTTAAGGAAAGTGCCTGAGGAATAGACGGTTGTTTTATTAAGAGAAGCCATTTCTTCTATAGAAAAGGAAAGAGTTATTATTAGAGACATTGATCATTTTCCCTTTCAATGGTGAGGCAATAGAGCTTTTAATTAAAGGTTATTCTAAAAAATATAAAATTTACCAATCATTTACACTGGATTAATAATTATAGTGTACGATTAATGAGTGTTTTAGGGAATTTGTGTGAATATGTCATATTTTGTACAGTTTGGAGGTGGTATTAATTATTAATTATTAATTATTCCCTTATTAAGAGCAAGCTGGCCATTCATACATAGAGTCTTGTCAATAAAGAACTATTATTTTGTGAAAAAAGCAATCTTTTAATAAAAATGTTAGGCTTTGTACTACTTTATATTACATAAACGTACTCTGTTTATTGAAACTACTTATCTATCGTTTGAGAGGAGCTAACAATAATAATGGGAAATGGGAAATTAAACGATATTAAGGGAAGATTATTTAACGATTCCCCTTTTACAAAGGAAATGGATCGCCGGACCTTTTTGGAGGGAACAACTAAAATTGCTGGGATTACTTTAGGGTTAACGCTAGTAAACTCATTGACTAGTATACCTGTGAGCGCAGCATCTAGTTCGTCTGTTTTTCACTCACAAGGCAATAAACCAGATTTAGTTTTTCCGGTAATAAGTGATGTACATATTAATTCTAATAGTAATCGCACATTAGAAAAATTTGTTACTACTTTAGAGCAGTTAAATAAGGTTGTACCTGACCAAGATGCTTTTGTGGTAGTAGGAGATTTAACGGATTATGGATATGCATCAGAATACGATAAATTTATGTCTGCTTATAACGTCAGAAAACAGCCAAATGCGGTTTCAATGTTTGCGATCGGAAACCACGACTATTGGAATGGCTTGTCGGTAGCAGATGCTCAAAAGCTTTTCCTAAAGAAAACAGGGATGGAATCCATTTACTATCATAAGATAATCAAAGGCTATCATTTTATCATTCTTTATACCGAAGATGGCAGAACAGAGGGTACCTTCTCAGCAGCACAAATCAAGTGGCTAGGTGAGCAGTTAAGAATAGCAAATGCTGATGATCCAAAGAAACCGATTTTTGTCTTCCACCATCAGCCAATTAAAGGAACTATCTATGGAAGCGAATGGGGCTTCTCTCAAAATAGAGATCTTTTTTACGATACTTTAAAAGCCTATCCGCAAGTTATCTCTTTTTCAGGTCATACCCACTATCCGCTAGATGACCCTAGAATCATACATCAAAAAGATTTTACTTCTATTGGCACTTCAACAGGTGCTTACTTGTGGCTTGATAGCGGAAGAATCCAGGGGGAAGTGCCTGAAGATGCCGGAATCCTTAATCAAGCCCTGATTGTAGAGGTTCATAATAACAAAGTCATCATTAAACGCCGTGATATTCATAACGATGACTGGACAGCTGAACCATTCGAAATCAGCTATCCTGCTAATAAGCAGAATTTTAAATACACAGAAGATCGAGACAATAAGGCACCTTTCTTTACAAATGATGCGATGCTTTCCATTGTGAATGAAAAAACGACTGCTACCGGTTTAGCCATCATGTTTACTCAAGCTAAAGACGATCTTCTTGTACATGACTATAAAGTGGTAGCAAGAAATGTAGAAACAAAAGAAATAGCTAAAGAATTTCTTGCTTTCTCAGAGTTTTATAAAGATCCTGTACCCAATCCATTAACATTACAAATTGACGAATTAAAGCCGAATACAATGTATGAGATTGAAGTTCATGCACTTGATGCATATGAAAATATAAGTAATAACTCTTTAAGAGTGTTGGGGAAAACTCTGGACGGTGTAGAAAAAGAAGTAAAAATTAGCTTATCAAAAAATGTATTAAATGGAATAGAAGATACGGTTGAAGTTACGGTGGAAAATGCTAGAATTCCAAAAAGTGATTGGATTGGTTTATATGAAATAAATGAGACACCAGGATCCATCGCGTCAATATGGTGGATGTACACCCAAGTAACAGATGGAATCTGTAGATTTACTTATAATCCAAAAAATAATATTAATCCGGGAAGATATAAGGAAGGTTCAACGTATAAATTGGTTTATTTCTATGGCAGTGGATATGATTCTGTTGCATCTACAACATTTACCGTTGGTAGTAAATAAAAAAAGAAATGAATAAAGAACTTCTAACAGTTGGTTGTGGATCAAAAAAGAAGAATCTTTAAGGAGGAGAAACCATGTTTCAAAATATAGGAGTACCAGGATTAATATTAATTCTTGTTATCGCTTTAATCATATTTGGGCCATCTAAGCTTTCAGAAATTGGACGTGCTTTCGGCAGCACACTTAGAGAATTTAAAAACTCTGCTAAGGATTTAATGACAGACGAAAAAGAAGAAAAAAAAGAGAAAGTTAATTAAGTAAACGGAGATGTGGGTAGGAATGTAACTATTATTTTGTCACTATGTTGCTTGAAAGCGAAGTTCTCGAGAGCAAATCAACCAGGCAAGTTTAATTGAGCCTTAAAAATTAAAATAAAAATATCCAGGATAAAAAAATATAGAACAAACGAAAAAGACAGAGGGTGCACCTTCTGTCTTTTTTGGTTTTTGTTGGAAAGTGGTGTCAGGCACCATTTGTGGACATTTGTACGCCCTGAGAGGACATATTTTTTCGTAAATATAAATATGGTTCAGCATGAAAAAATGATGGTTTATTCATAGAATGTTATTTTGTGTATGGTACTTTCTTCCTGGTGGAGAATAATGGTGTTTGGTAGAAAGGATGGATGTATTTTGGCGGAGTTCATTTTACAATAAGTGTAATTCAATTATATACATAGATTTTAATAAATATTCATTTTGGGAGGTTTGTTATGAAGAAGAATAAGAGGAAAATTGCGGGGGTTTTAGCGGTAAGTTTACTTACCACAACAGTCCCATGGGCAACAGGGTTTGCAGAGAGTCCAAAATGGACAAACGTCAATGTATACGAAGAACAGGATGGCAGCAAGTTTAATAGTGAAAACTATGACTTTGTGAAGTTCTCAAAAATCGGGGCAAAATTAAAAGAAATTGAGAAGCAATCGAACCGTATTAAAGTCGAGGTGCGTGGTACATCAGCAGATGGACATCCCCTCTATGTAGTCACAATTGCCGATCCGTCCACTCAAGGTAAGTTTGGTAAAATTCAGGCGTTAAGAAAGCAAATGTTTAAAAATCCAGGAAAGGCTCAAGATTGGATTGCGGCCAATCAGGATTTTAAAGTACCTATTATGATCAATGGATCTATCCATGGAACTGAATTTATTGGAACAGATGCCCTGCTTCAGTTAATCGAACGCTTTGCAACAGAAAATGACCAGGAAACAAAAAATATTCTCGCTAATAACATCCTTATTTTTAATGTTGTGCAAAATCCAGACGGGCGTGTTGATGCCACCCGTTTTAATGGAGAAGGAATCGACCTAAACCGTGATTTTATTACCCAGTCCCAGCCGGAGACAAGAGAGACGGTTGAACTGATTAAAGAATGGAATCCGATGGTGTTTCTTGATACACATGGATATATAAAAAATTATGCCCCTAACCTCCAGGGGTTAATAGAACCATGTACTCCGCCGCATAATCCGAACTATGAATACGACCTATATAATAAGTGGGCTTATAAACAGGCAGAAGCGATGGAAGCACAAATAATGAAGGAAAAAGGTTCATTCTCATCAAGTACCCTCTATCAAAATATGAAGGGTGTCTATATTCCGCAGCGAAATGACAAAGATGGTTGGGATGATTATCCGCCAATCTTTACACCGATGTATGCCATGTACCACGGGGCGTACGGTCATACATTAGAAACACCGACCAATGATTGGGATGGCGTCCGCTGGATGTACAATGCTATTATCGGCGCACTAAATTTTGCCACAGAAAATAAGCAGGCTATGATTACAGACCAAATTGAAATGTTTAAACGAGGGATTAACTTTGATCATCCCTTCCACAAGGATGGGTTCTTTCCAAAGGCTTATATCCTGCCGGTTGATGAAAAAGATCCAACCGTCACACATAAAGCGGTTAATCATTTAATTAATAATGATATTGAAGTCGGTCAGGCACCGCAGGCATTTACTGTAGATGGAAAAACGTACCCTAAAGGAACATTTATCGTGAAAATGGACCAAGCAAAAGCAGGGTTAGCCAATACCATGCTGTGGGACGGGGAAGACATTTCCAACGACATAGGAGCCATGTATGATATTTCTGCATGGAGCCTGCCTGAACTATGGGGATTTGAAGCGATTCCTGCCCAAGGGGAAGTCGATGTTAAAACAACTAAGGTAAACAATATTTCAGAACAAGGGTCTGTTTTCGGTAAGGGGCCATTCTTAATTCCAAACAGCTCGGTTCAAGCAGTTAAGCTAGTCAATACCTTGCTCCAGCAGGGGGTAGCTGTAAAGCGTGATGCAAAAGGAGAATTTTACACATATGCCGCTGCCAATGAAATTTTGGCAGCTGTGAAAGCATCCGGTTTAAAAATTGAATCCACCGCAAAGGTGCCAGCAGATGCCGCTTCGCTATCCAGTTTAAAAGTAGCTATTTTGAAAGATGGCGGTATCAGTAAACAACAATCCCACAGTGGTACAAAGCTTGCCCTAAAACGGCTTGGTTTCGATGTAACGGAAGTGACACCCGTAGAAGTAGCGGAAAATGGTTTGAATGGGTATGATGTATTTATTTATAGCGGCTCATCCAGCCTAATCAGTGTGATCACGAGTGCAGCAAATAAAGAATTTGGCTTGCAAACTAAGGAGCAAGAAGCAGAACTGGCGGCAAACATTACTGAATTTGTTGCCAATGGAGGGAAATATATAGCAGTAGGCGGGAGTGCTTCACAGGCAACAAAGACACTTGGCCTAACTGACGACACCATTAATACGGCAGGCTCAAACAGCAACGGAATTGTACTGGTTGATTACGCCGGTACAGGCTTAACTGGCGGCTATGGAAAGGATGACATCGGATTTGTCTATCGACCTACATGGTACACTAATACCAGCAATGATATAGTCGCTGCCAGCTTTACTAATTCCGATCAATTCTTCCTTGCCGGTCATTGGAAAAATAACCAAAACGCAAAAGGTCAGGCCGTATTGGTAAAAGAGCAGGATAAGGATGTAACATTAATTGGATTAGAGGCAGGCTTCCGGGACCACACCGATTATTTGTTCCGACTTCTATCCAATGCTATTTTTGAAAAATAATAGCCTTAAAGAGTGGTCTGGCTCTAGAAAAGAGCCGGGCCTTTTTTGCATATCAAATACTTCATCTATAATGGAAAAATAAAAGCTGCCTTCTAAAAATTTTACAGCGGCCAACCCTCTTATTTGATACAATATAGTCAGGATATAATTACCAGATTTCTAATCTAAAAGGCTTGGATAAGTTGAAAATTGAAAGGGGTGGAATGATTATGCGCACTGTTCGGGAAAAAGAGCTGGAGTTTTTAAGGAAAGAGCTTAAGTACCTGGCAGAAACGGATGTAATAACTGCCGAAAAGGCTGAGGAAATTCAATCGCTGTATGAAGTAAGAGATAAACTATCTTTTACGAGGACACTTTTGTATGTTGGCTCCATTTTAATTGGTGCCGGAATCCTCAGTTTTATCGCCAGCAACTGGGATGAGATTGCCAGACCATTGAAATTTCTTTTGATTGTCGGGATTTTTATAGCCTGTAATTTTGCCGGGTATAAGCTTGAACGCTATTACCCTAAGACCTCCCAAAGCTTTTATTACCTTGGGGTGATCATATTTGGTGCTGGAATTTTCCTAGTGGAGCAAATGTTTCACATCGGAGGCAGCACTCAGGACGCGTTTTTATGGTGGGCGATTGGGATTATGCCGTTAGCTTGGGTGCTTCGCGACAAATGGATTTTGCTTGCTGCTGTATTTTTTTCTCTTTTTCATATCTTGGATGCGCCATATATCCAAGGGAAAGTCATTCCTATCTGGACTCTGCTGCTGATTACCGCTATTTATTTTTTAAATAGAAAAATTTGTTTTTCTAGGGGAACTGCTTTTATGAATGGAGTTCTTCAGCTAAGCTTTTTAGCCACAGTCCTTAACTTTTTTATCATCAGATACGGTTCGATTGATGAACCTTATATTCATGGGCTCATTTATTTAGTAATTGGCATTGCTTTAGTCTTAAATAAAGGAAAAATGAATGATATTTACGTGTATTTAGGATATATCACCCATGGGGGTGCGGCATTGCTGCTATCCTTTAAGGATACATGGCCGCTTCATGTAGAATGGCTGTACATTCCATTTTCACTGCTCTATCTGCTTTTTTTATTGTACTTAATCAAACGGGGGAGCCTGTTTAGCATTATCATTCTGTGTGTGATGATTTTCCGTTTCTATCTTGATTTATCCTTTGAGTTTTTACCGAAATCATTTGTCTTTATCATCGGCGGTGTCCTTTTACTCGGCTTTGGATTTTATTTTGAAAAACAAAGGCGGAAGGGAGAGGGCAAACATGCATAACCGAGCAAAACTATTAATACTAGCTTGTGCAGTACCGGTTCTTATTCTCCTAGCGATGTGCTATAAGCCCCTTCTTACATTATATACTGGCCAGGAAATTACTTTACAAACTAAACCTGTGGACCCTTCAGATTTGTTTCGTGGCGATTATGTCATCCTTCGCTATGAAGCAGAGGAGGTTCCGAAAGCCTTGGTAGATCACGATGTCCTAAAGCAGATGGACGGAGGCAGGGACTGGGGTCTGGGGGAATTGGAGGTATATGTCATTTTAGAGAAAAAAGATGGCATCGATCATCCCGTGAAAGTAACACTGCAAAAACCGGAAAACGGGGTTTTTCTAAAAGGAAAGATTGATTATATAGGTACAAATGGCGAAGGAAGCGAAGTTGCCTTCATCCAATACAGTCTCGACAAATACTACGTCGAAGACAACACTGGAACCAAATGGGAAGAAGCCTCCGCCAAAGGCCAAATCCTCGCCAAAGCAAAGGTCAAAAACGGCTATGCGATTCTAACGGATATTGAAATGGAATAAATCGGTGTCAGGCACCAACAAAAAAAGGATTGGGCAAATCCAAACGCCCAATCCTTTTTTCTTATGATTTTCTTGATACCCTTACAACATTGTAAACGCTGGCTGCTAAGCCGCCCCAGATGATGACGATTCCGACAATCATCATTGTAACTGCACTTCCTGACATACTAGGCAACCTCCCTTTCATCACTAGAATTCACATTCGATTTCCATCCTTTAAAGGATAAGACAACACCAATAATGACAACGGCGGCAACCACTGCAACACCAGCGTACATAATAAGTTGAGTTGGATAGCCCTCATAATTTTTCTCTAAGTTTTGACGAATATTATCAAACATCATATAACCAAGAACTAGCGGAGTGATAACAGCTAAACAGAACTTCCACCATGCCCCAGTACGTAAGTCGGAAATTTCGTTTGCATGCTTTTGCAAACCATTTAAACCTTTAAAGAACCAAGCAATTAATACTACTTCCACTAGGCCTGCAAGTGCAACGCCAAAGTTATTTATGAAATAATCAACAATATCTAATAAATATAACCCGCCGTTTGTAGCATATAGCAATGAAATTACTGTAGCTGACAGTCCGCCGATTAATACAGCTTTTGTGCGTGATACATTGAATTTTTCTTGTACCCCTGCAATAAACGTTTCAACAATCGATATTAATGAAGTCATCCCAGCAAAAACCAATGAAAGGAAGAATAGTACACCAAATAAAGCGTTCATCCCAGGAAACTCATTAATAATACTTGGAAAAACTACAAATGCTAGACCAATTCCACTGCTGACCACTTCATCAACTGGTACACCTTGCTGCTTTGCCATAAATCCTAGTGCCGCGAATACACCGATTCCTGCAAGTAATTCGAAGCCGGAGTTGGCGAACCCGGTAATAAAGGCGTTATTATTGATATCCGATTTTTTTGGAAGATAGCTGGAGTATGTCAGCATAATCGCAAACCCAATTGATAACGAGAAGAAGATTTGTCCATAAGCCGCAACCCATACCTTACCGTCAAGGATCTTATCCCAGTTTGGCTTGAAAAAAGCATTTAATCCTTCAGCTGCACCATCAAGAGTTAAGGCACGAACTACGATAATTAAAAACATAATAACTAGTGTTGGAATAAAGATTTTATTCAGTTTTTCAATCCCTTTTGATACGCCTCTGTACAGAACAAATAGTGCAACTGCCCATACAATTAACAATGGCAGCACTACTCCAGGGACCAAATGACCGATATGTCCAGGTGTATCTGATAATTTTAAAACATGTCCGAATAAAAATTTACTAGGGTCTGCGCCCCACTGGGTTCCAAACGAATAAATCGCATATTTAACCGCCCATGCAATAATTACAGCATAATAAGTACAAATCACGAAGGAAATTAATACCTGCCACCAGCCTAGCCATTCTGCTTTTTTGTTGATTCGGAAGAATGATAGAGGTGCTGAACCTCTATATTTGTGACCAATGGTGAATTCTAATATTAAAATAGGTATTCCCGCTGTTAATAAAGCAAATAAATATGGGAAGAAGAAGGCACCTCCGCCATTTTCGTATGCAACGGCTGGAAACCGCCATATATTCCCCAATCCTACTGCGGAACCTACGGCAGCCATAATAAAGCCATACCTTGAGCCCCATTGTTGTCGATTTTCCATAAAACTTTTCCCCCTATATTGAATTTCCATATTTATTAAAATTCAGATAATTTTATTACTATCTCAATATATCACTTTTTGAGAGTATGTCAAACTTTTTTGAATAATTCGTTTAATTACAATTTTTACTATTCAATAAGTTTCCGCTTTTACCAAGTTGAGTAAAATGTCATAGTAGGATAATCTCTTTTATTCAGCATCTTCTTATATGAAGTTATTTTAGGAGAAATTAGACAAACACCGTTACCTCTTTTTCAAATTTTCATAGCATAGTAAAAAAGTTATGGAAGGAGAGATATGGTTGTTTGGTTATTCGATGATTCAAATGGTACGAGCCCATGCCGATAAGCTTGAAAAACCATTGCGGGAAGAAATATTGAATTTATATAAGCCGTTCAAATGGACCCCGTGTTTTTTGCATAATATGTTCGAAGGTTTTATTAAACGAAGCAGGAAACTATCGGTCATTATTGAGTTTAAAAAAGGGTGTTATCAGGCTGGATGTCATGAGGTAAAAGAGGTGATGAAAAGTCACGCCCGAAACGGTATTAAACAGGATTTTGCCAGGATTTCCTGCTGCAGCGCTTATGTGACGCCGAACGGGCTGGAAGGGATTCTATCCGGCTGCCGTCATATTAAAAAGGTGTATTTGAACCGTGAAGTTCGAGCTTTGCTTGATGTTGCTGTTCCTTCCGCTAATGCTAAAAATGTTGTCAGCAACCGAACAAAATTAACGGGTAAAGGAGTAACGATTGCGGTCGTTGATACAGGAATTTACCCTCATCAAGATCTTGCAGGGAGAATCACAGGTTTTGTTGATTTTGTTAATAATCGAACAGACCCTTATGATGATAATGGACATGGAACTCACTGCGCTGGTGATGCAGCTGGGGATGGTACTGCCTCTTCCTTTAAATATGTCGGTCCGGCACCAGAAGCAAATCTTGTTGGGGTAAAGGTGTTAAATAAAATAGGTTCTGGGTCACTGGAGACTGTGATGCAGGGAATTGAGTGGTGCATTCAGCATAACGAAAGAAAGGAAGCTCCTAAAATTGACATCATCAGCATGTCGCTGGGAAGCACAGCACAAAACTTTGGAAGTGAAAATGAGGACCCAATGGTAAAAATTGTTGAGGCTGCTTGGGCATCTGGCATTGTTGTCTGTGTAGCGGCAGGAAATGAGGGTCCGGACGCCAAAACTATTGCTAGCCCGGGAATCAGTGATCAAGTAATTACAGTCGGAGCTCTTGATGATAAAAATACACCAGACACTAGAGCGGATGACGATGTGGCAAGTTTTTCGAGCAGAGGTCCAACCATCTATGGTTTAATTAAGCCAGATATTCTGGCTCCAGGAGTCAATATTATTTCATTGCGTTCACCTAATTCGTATTTAGACAAGCTACAAAAGGCAAACCGAGTTGATAACGATTATTTTGTACTTTCAGGGACTTCGATGGCAACTCCAATTTGTGCTGGCGTAGTTGCTCTAATGAAACAAAGCAAGCCAAATGCTACCCCAGATGAAATAAAGATCATGTTGAAAAATGGAGCGGACATCTGGAGAGAGAAAGATTCAAACGTGTATGGCGCAGGCTATATTAACGCTGAAAAGTCTGTTTTATAACCTTGCAGTAGAAAGTAAAAAACGTTTGAGTAAGAATGTTATTGTCAACCTTCATTAAAAATAAGTTGACAATAACCTGCCTTCCGCCTTATCTTAAAACTATGGAATTTATGGATAGGGTGGGAGGATATATGAAATTAAGAGCATTAGATATTACGCTTGTTGGAATGTTTGTTGCGTTAATGGCGATTGGAGCTAATATTACAACCATTGCCCCGTTTTTAACAGTAGGCGGAGTACCAATTACACTTCAAACCTTTTTTGCGATTCTGGCCGGACTAATTTTGGGAGGCAGATTGGGCGCGGTTACGATGACTTGTTATATGTTGGTCGGTTTAATAGGGGTTCCGGTTTTTGCGAAATTTGGAGCAGGCCCTTCAACAATACTCAGCCCGACATTTGGCTTTATTGTGTCCTATATATTAGTTGCTTATTTAATCGGCAAAATAGTAGAAAGGAAAAAGAGCTTGGGTGCTTTTATTACAGCCGCCTTAATTGGAATGACAGTTAATTATCTGTTAGGTACTAACTGGATGTACTATGCCTATAAACTTTGGTTTACAGCTCCAGAAGGCTTTACCTACAAAATGGCCTGGTTATGGATGGTTGCCCCGCTGCCAAAAGACATCATCCTATCAATATTAGCCGGAGTCATGGCCCACCGGCTAGAAAAAACCGTACTATCAAAAGGGCAATTTAAAAACTTAAAAAGAGTTTCATAAGGATGTCAGTGCAGTATGTGAAAAATTCATATGGTGCCTGAAACCAATAACATAAAAAGAGTGGTACAGCCATTGAGGCTGTACTACTTTTTTTATTAGGGTATTTACGATAGGTACATTGTTTTTCGGCTAATTGTACGCAATTTTTTCCTATAAAGTACAATAATTTTTAATAAGAATGGTATAACTCGTAAAATGATAGGTGTGAAAATATTTTAATAGACTGTATCAGGTCAGTTGGAAATTTCAAACATTGTTGTAAAATAGAAAATTTGGTACATTAGTATAGTGATTTTTTGAAAAGAAAGAAGGGGTGGAAAGTTTGCAAATTATAGAAAATATCATAAACGGAACGAATACGTTACTTTGGTCTTATATATTAATTATTTTATTAATTGGTTCCGGTTTGTATTTTTCAATTAGTACAAAGTTTGTTCAATTCCGGATGTTTGGTGAAATGTTCCGTTTAATGGGAGAAGGGGCAACGGGTGATAAAAAGGGGATATCATCCTTTCAGGCGTTCTGCATCAGTACAGCTTCTCGAGTAGGAACAGGCAACCTTGCCGGTGTTGCAATTGCCATTACGACTGGTGGTCCGGGAGCGGTATTCTGGATGTGGCTTATTGCCTTAATCGGTTCAGCATCAGCGTTTGTTGAGGCAACACTGGCGCAAATCTATAAAGTAAAAGATGGCGATACTTTCCGCGGCGGTCCGGCTTATTATATGGAAAAAGCATTGAATGCCCGCTGGATGGGGATTACATTTGCTGTATTAATCTCGTTAACATTTGGACTTGCCTTTAACTCCGTTCAAGCAAATACGATTACAAGTTCATTAAATAACTCGTTTGGGATCAGCAAAGCGCTAATTGCTGTTGTTTTAGCGGGTATTACAGCTATCATTATTTTTGGCGGACTTAAACGGATTGCAAAAGTGGCAGAGTGGATGGTACCAGTAATGGCCGGAGCTTACATTTTAATTGCTCTATATATTATGGTGACCAACATTACGGCTATTCCAGGTGTGTTTAAATTGATTTTTGAAAGTGCCTTTGGTTTTAAAGAGGCTGCCAGCGGTGCGTTTGCTGCGGCAATGATGAATGGAATTAAACGTGGATTATTCTCTAACGAAGCTGGTATGGGTAGTGCACCTAACGCTGCTGCAACAGCAAGTGTCAGCCATCCGGTAAAGCAGGGATTAATTCAATCACTCGGCGTGTTCGTTGACACACTAGTAATTTGTAGTGCTACTGCTTTTATCATTTTATTGTCTGGTTTATATACGTCAAAGGAAGGCAATGGTATCGTGTTAACTCAAAATGCCCTTGAAGGATCACTAGGATCATGGGCTGGAATTTTCCTTGCGGTTATTGTCTTCTTATTCGCATTTAGCTCTGTTGTCGGAAACTATTACTACGGTGAATCTAATATTGAATTTATTAAAAATAACAAGGCAGTTCTGACAATCTATCGTATTGCGGTTGTCGGCATGGTCGCTTTTGGTTCACTAGCGGAATTAAGCTTCGTTTGGAACCTGGCCGACTTATTCATGGGACTTATGGCGATTATTAACCTAATAGCAATCCTATTGCTAGGCAAAATTGCCTTCTCAGCCCTAAAAGATTATACAAAACAAAAAGCCAACGGCCAAAACCCTGTCTTCTACAAATCCAATATCAAGGGACTAAAAAATGTAGAAGCATGGGAAGAAGCCCCTTCACGGGAAAGATAATATAGATTTGGTGTCAGGCACCGCTCGTGGACAAATCACTGCATTTGTCCACGCCAGGAGGACAGTTGTCCTTTTGTGGTGCCTGACACCATTTTTTTATGCTTCTTTTTTCTTATTTTGGATAATACATTTGTAGTAAATGGAAATCGTTTAGGTTAGGGGGGCGCTATGAAGGAGTTAATGTTTATGAAAATTGCTGTTGATGCGGCACTCGAAAATGTGCTTACGAATGGCGGCGGGCCGTTTGGGGCTGTTGTTGTGCGGAACGGTCAAATCATTAGTATCGGCCGTAATCAGGTAACAACCATAAATGATCCAACAGCCCATGCAGAAATACAGGCAATTCGGACAGCATGCCGTAATTTGAACAGCTTTCAGCTAACCGGCTGTGAGCTATATACAAGCTGTGAACCGTGCCCAATGTGCCTAGGGGCGATTTATTGGGCAAGACTAAGCAAGGTTTATTATGCCTGCACAAATGAGGATGCTGCCAAAATCGGCTTTGATGATCAATACATCTACAAACAAATAGCCCTGCCTCCGGACAAAAGAAGTATCCCTATGCTCCGGGTCCTTCCAGAAAACACCTATCTCCCCTTTAATGCCTGGATTCAGAAACCACATCAACAATACTAAATAAAAATGGTGCCTGACACCACTCGTGGACATTTGTCCGCAGTGGGAGGACAGTATGCAAACCAAAAAGGCGCCGCCCTTTTGTCGAAAGGGCGGTGCCTTTTTGGTCAAGCATTCCCCCCTAGATAGCAGGGTAGACTTTGTCAGGGTCTGGGCCTGTTCGGTGGTTTATGTTTAATGAATCAATTTTGGCCATGTCTTCAACAGACAATTTGAAGTCATATATATCAGCATTTTCTTCAATCCGGGTTGGTGTGCTTGATTTAGGGATGAAGATGGCACCATGCTGCAAATGCCAGCGGAGGATAATCTGCGCTGGGGTTTTTCGATAGACTTGCCCAAGCTCTACGAGTGCGTCCTCTTGAAAAACCTTTCCCCTTGCTAAAGGGCTCCATGCTTCGACCGCGATGTTTTGCTCCTGCAAGTATTCCCTTAAGGGGGCCTGTGTCATATAGGGGTGGACCTCAATTTGATTCACCATTGGCATGACATTAGCCTTCGTTTTTAATTTTTCCAGATGGTGAATTTGAAAATTACAAACCCCTATGGCCTGTACCATTTTTTCCTCATACAATCTCTCAAATGCACGCCAAGTCTCGAAAAAGTGCTTTTCGCTTGGCCAGTGGACAAGCAGAAGATCAAGGTAGCTAAGCTGCAGGTCAGCTAAAGATTCCTCGAAGGTAAAGAGTGATTGGTCGTACCCCTGGTTATTATTGTTAATTTTTGTTGTAATAAATAGTTCCCTTCGTGGAACCGGACCATTATGTAATACTTCCCCAAGTATTGCTTCGTTTTCGTACATTTGCGCTGTATCAAATGAGCGATATCCTACTTCTAGTGCTTTATGAATGGTAGTTCCCATTTCATTTGGGTCTGTAATCTTATATACACCAAAGCCATGCTGCGGCATCGTAACACCGTTATGTAAGGTAATCTGATCTGTAATGGCTCTCTTCAAGCTTGTTCCTCCTTTATAGAATTTCTTGTCATTAAGTATAGCGGTAGAAATTTGTTATTGAAAGTCATTTAGCAGTAGATCTCCATGTGAAAAAACTAATCAAACGTTCGTTTAAAAATGGACTTCGGAATATATCAGCGAATTTTTGAAGGATATCGGCGAATCAAGAACATTTATCGGCGAATTTCAAACTATATCGGCGAATCCAGCCACTTTATCGGCGAATCAACAAATTTTAGAAAAAAAGCCTAATTTTAAGAGAACCCCATTGCATTTATTTTCCAAATGGAGTATAGTACATTACATCAGTAATGCACTATACCAGAGAGAAAGGAGACGTAAAAATGACTCTTCATCTGGACGGAACAAAGCCAATATATATACAAATCTCGGAATGGCTGGAGAATGAGATTCTCGACGGAAATTTCGAAAGTGATCAAAAAATCTACTCTCAATACCAGCTGGCAGATATTTTTAATATTAACCCGGCAACGGCTGCAAAGGGGCTGAACATTTTGGCAGAGGAACAAATTCTTTATAAAAAGCGCGGACTCGGCATGTTCGTAGAGAGCAATGCGAAGGACTTGATTTTAAGCAAGCGGAAAAATCAAACCTTAAAACGACTTGTTCAGGAAATTGTAATGGAAGCACAGCGATTGAATGTAAGTAAACAAGAGCTGATTGAAATGATCAACGCAATTAAACTGGGGGAGGAAAGGGAATGAGTATGATCGAGTGCAGGGGATTGACGAAGGTTTTTGGCGGTACAAAGGCACTGAACAATTTCACCTGTGAAATCAATGAAAACACAATCACAGGTTTGATTGGCCGTAATGGTGCCGGAAAAACAACATTATTAAAAATCATCGCAGGCTACCATCAGCAAACATCCGGTGAAATAAAGGTCTTTTCCGAAGAACCGTTTAACAATTTAACCGTTTCAGCCAACATGATTTTTGTCCACGACCAATTGAACCTTCCGACAGCTTTAAATCTTCAAGAAATATTGGATGTCATGGCAGGCTTTTATAAAAATTGGGACAGGGAGCTTGCCCATCGGTTATTTGATTATTTTTCCTTTCACCCAATGCAGTATTATAACGGACTTTCAAAAGGGATGAAAAGTACATTCAACATGATATTAGGGTTGGCGGCCCGCACTCCGCTAACCATATTTGACGAGCCGACAACAGGGATGGATGCGGCGGTTCGAAAAGATTTTTACCGCGCCTTGCTTAAAGACTATATTGCCTATCCACGGACAATTATTCTATCAAGTCATCATTTGGATGAAATTGAGGATTTACTAGAAGATATTCTGGTGGTGAAGCAGGGTCAGGAGCTCCTTCATATGCCGATTGCAGAGTTACGGGAGTATGCAATTGGGCTCGAAGGAAAGAACGCATTAGTGAAGGAATGGACGAAGGACCGGGAAATTATTTTTTCAAAAAATGGGGCGTTCGATCAATCCTATGTGGTTGTAAGAAATGATTTCTCAGAATCTGAATTGTATCAGGCGGAATTGGCTGGAATTGAAATATTGCCAGTAAGCTCTAGTGATGTCTGTGTCTATTTAACTAGTAAAACGAAGGGAGGGATTGATGATGTCTTTAACAAAGGTTAGTCTAAGCGAGATTGTGAGACAGCAATATGTTTACAAGCTTAAGGCTTTTATTCAGGTGTTTATGTCACTTGTTTTTGTTCAAATAATCGCCATTTTGTTTTCGCAGGGCGGCTCAGGGATGATGGGGAGCGGCGGTGGATTGATTGATTTGGAGGTTCATTATTATTCAGCGGATGTGGTCGTAGCCTTTACAATGCTTTGGGGGTTTATTACAGCCATTCTGATTACAACAAAGGCGTATCGAAATGATGATTTTATATTCGTTACGAATCGTATAAGCAGTAATCTATCGAATATGCTGTTTCTCTTGACGGCTAGTGTGATTGGCGGGATTACGTCGATGATGTCCACTTATTTAGTGAAAATCATTATCGCACTATTTAAAGGGGATCATTTTATAAACAGTTCAGCTGCTTCAGCCCCGTCAGTGGGTTTGTTTTTCGGCATATGTGCCACAATTCTCTATATTTTTCTGTTTTGTTCCTTAGGGTACTTGGTGGGGACAGTTGTTCAATTAAGCCGGGTGTTCGCCTTCGCCCTGCCGGTTGTGTTTGTCGGCGGCTTATTTTTTGACGGAATGAGAGGGCAGGCCGGCATTATTGAAAGTTTGTTTACGTTTTTCTTTATGGAAAATTCGTTTGTATTGTTTATTTTTAAAATTTTGTTTACTGTCTGTCTGTCCTTTAGCGCTGCATTTATTCTATCTAACCGAATGGAGGTTAAACCGTAATGGGGCTGGTTCTAATTCTTGTCATAATTTTGGTTGTTGGATATTTGGTGAAGGTGAACACTAAGCCTGCGACCAAAATAATTAATAGAAGAATGAAATATGCTTATAGTAATCGAGTCCGTCTGATATTCAGCGGGTATTTGGCCATTCTTATTATTGCCATGATTGTAAGTACGGTTTTGCCAGTTAAAGGCATGACTGAATTGAAAAAAGTGAGCAGTGATGAGCTGAATCAGGAAGGCATGGGTTTATATGACGCAGCTAAAGCAGGGGATATTGCCAAGTTTGACAGTAAGTTTTTATATGAAAACTGGACCTTCAATTTTCAAGGCCAGCAGCTAAGAATAAAGTCCAATGAGGATACTTTCTATAACATCACCGTCATGGTTGAAAGAAAGAAGCAAAACGATGGCCGTATAGAAGCTGGATTCTATATGACAGGCTCAGAAGTGAATGACCTGGATATCTCAAAATTCGTTCAACCTCCAAAGCTGGACCTGGTAGATGAGCATCTGCTCCTAACGAATTCACCGAAAAATAAACTAAGATTATCGCAATTTGATAACGTATTTACCGTTAAACAATTCACCGGCCAAAGCACCTTTGGTACTGGATCCCATTCAAGCGAAGGGCAAAGTATCCTATATTTGAAGATACCGAAGGACCTCAAACTAAATGATACCTCTGGTCTTAATCTGGAATATGTAGATGGTGCCTGACACCACTCGAGGACATTTGTACGTCTGGCGTGGACAGTTACTCGACAAGAACATGAAAAGAAGTTAGCCGTGATTATGGTTAGGGGCTAACTTCTTTTTGATTTCATTAGTATTTACTCCCCAGTTTATTGGAGATCCGCAAACTGTATTCGACTACTTTTTCTATTAAGTAGTTTTGTCTTTCTTCTGTGATGTTAAAGTTGACATACCCGATGCTGATAGCGCCTAGCAGTTCATTGGCATGATTGAAAATAGGGGCAGCGACGGATGAGGTTCCTGGTGTTCTTTCTCCGTGGCTTTCTCCGTACCCTTGCCGCTTGATTCTGCTTAATAATTGTAAAAACGAATCCTTTCCCTCAGCTGGGACTAGGGAGTTAACAATTTTAACAGTTTCAGAGGAAGGCATATTCGCAAGCATTACTTTATTGGCCGCTCCAATATTTAACGGAATGCGAATCCCCAGCTGGTCATAGATGCGAATCGGATTGTTGAGACAATCAATTCTCTCGACTACCAGTGATTCTAAGCCGATTGGCTTGCTGAAATAGATACTCTCCTCCACCTCATACATTAATTTCTCCATTTCAGGGCGGATCAGTCCGACAAAATCAAAAGTATCATACATTTGCAGACCATACTCCAGCCAGGTACTGCCCATGGAATAGAGCTTTAAATCTGGGTCCTGTTGGATTAGCCCGTGTTCCTTCATAGACTGCAAGAGACGATGTAATGTACTCACTGGCAAATCGCATTCCTTAGACAAATCCGTAATGGAAATCCATTTTTTTGAATCATTTTTCGCTAAAACTTTGATCACTTGCATGGCACGATCGATTGTTTGCATCTCACATTCCTTCCATTTCCTTTTCGATTCCATAATTGGTTGGTAATAACATTATTCAGTAAATTCGAAAAATATTGACATAGTTAAACTATCACTATAATATCATATTATAAGTTTTCCTGTCAGGGGAAAAGGATTCCACTATGCGGAAAAATGGAGGGTAAACAAATTGCTGACTTCTATGTATAAAAAGCTCAACACTGTAATAGTGAAACATCCAAAAGATGCTTTTATCAGCCAAGAGCATTTAAGTGGTGAGTGGAAAAAGTTTAATTATATTAACGAGCCGGATTTTATGAAGGCGCAGCAAGAATACGAGCAGTTCCTTACCATTATAAAGGAGCATGTCGGCCAGATTGAATTTTTACCGGTTTCGGAAAAGGTAGGGCTTGATTCGCTTTATACTCATGACCCTGTTAAATTCACGAAAAAAGGCGCCATTATTTTAAAATCAGGAAAAAAATTACGTCAGCCTGAGGCCGAAATTTATAAGGAATTTTTACAAGAAAAAAATATTCCGATAGTAGGAGAATTAACAGGTGATGCTGTTGCTGACGGGGGAGATCTTGTTTGGCTGGATGACCGCACCTTGTTAATTGGCCGCGGTTATCGAACAAATGATGAGGCAATCCGCCAAATCAAGGAGATGACTAAGGACTTAGTCGATGAATGTATCGTGGTTCAGCTGCCACATGACCAAGGGGAAGCTGAATGTCTCCACCTTATGTCTTTTATTAGCATCGTCGATGAGGATCTCGCTGTTGTTCATTCACGCCTTATGCCGGTATTCCTAAGGCAAATGCTTCTAGAGCGCGGCTTTCAGTTGGTTGAGGTACCGGATGAAGAGTACCACCGGCTCGGCTGCAATGTGCTAGCATTGTCACCCCGCGTTTGTGTAATCGTTTCCGGAAACCCGCAAACCAAACAGGGACTGCTGGATGCAGGGGCAACAGTCTATGAATATGACGGAAACGAAATCTCTTATTTAGGCACGGGCGGACCGACATGCCTGACATGCCCGGTAGAAAGAATTTAATCAAATAAAACGAAACGGGGCAATCCCGGCATATTTTAGGAGAAAAAACCATGTTAAAAGAATCTACTTCAAACTCTGCTAAAGGAACAAAAATGTTTCATAACACAATTGTAAAAAGACCAGGAGCAACCTATATCAATGGATTAACAACCTCTGATCTTGGAACACCTATTTTAGAAAAAGCATTAGAGCAGCACGATGCGTATATTGAAGCCCTTAAAACATGCGGTACAGAAGTGACTGTTCTTCAAAGCAACGAACAATTTCCCGATTCTACATTCGTGGAGGATACGGCTGTTTTAACACCTGAGTTCGCAGTTATTTCCAACCCTGGTGCAGAAACAAGAAATAGCGAGATCTACGAAATGGAGCCGGCCATCAAATCTTTTTACGATAAAATTCACTATATTAAAGCACCTGGAACTCTTGACGGCGGAGATATTTTACAAATCGAAGAAAATTTTTACATCGGGATTTCTGCCCGTACAAACCAGGAAGGCGCCGAGCAGCTTAAGCAAATTTTAGAATCTGAAAACTACAAAGCAACAATCGTTCCATTACAAAAATTCTTCCACTTGAAAACAGGAATCGCTTATTTAGGTAATCAAACGATTGTTGTTGCGGGAGAATTTGTCGACCACCCGGATTTCAATTCCTATCAAAAGATTGTGGTACCGCCTGAAGAGGAATATGCAGCCAACTGTATTCGCGTGAACGACTATGTCATTATTCCATCTGGATATCCGCAAACAAAGCAAAAAATTAATGAGGCAGGCTACCAGACGATTGAATTGGATACATCAGAGTTCCGTAAACTTGATGGCGGCTTAAGCTGTTTGTCCCTCCGTTTTTAATGAAGTCAAATAAAAAAGGGGATGTAAGGATGCAATCAGTTATTACTGAAAGTTTAAGAGAGTTAGCCGTTCGGCATCGCAGACATTTACATCAGCATCCAGAATTATCATGGCAGGAATTTGAAACGAGTAAATATATTAAAAAATGTCTGCAGGAACTCAATATTGAGATATTAAATTACACAGAGCCGAGTGTCATCGGTTATTTAAGAGGCACTAAAGGGGCAAAAACGATTGCTCTAAGGGCCGATATTGATGCGCTTCCAATCCAGGAAGAGGGTGAGAGAAGCTATCTGTCTACAGTTCCAGGGGTTTCCCATGCCTGTGGTCATGATGGACATACGGCCATTCTTTTAGCAGCCGCAAGGTGGTTTGCAGAAAATCGTAATCTAATAAAGCCGAATGTGCTGTTTATTTTTCAAACAAGCGAAGAAATGCTGCCGAGCGGTGCCGAGGCTTTGGTAAATGAAGGGGTGCTGGATGAGGCTGATGCGGTGTTTGGATTACACCTGTTTCAATCGCTGGAGAAAGGAAAGATTGGTATTTCTTACGGATCGATTATGGCAGCGGCAGACGACTTTACGATTAAAATTGAAGGTAAAGGCGGCCACGGTGCTATGCCGCAGGATACAGTGGACCCTACCCATATTGCCAGCCATATTATTCTAGCACTTCAATCGATTATCAGCAGGAGACGAAATCCACTTGAACCGGCTGTGATCTCCGTTGGAAAAATGGAAGCAGGGATGGCTTACAATGTCATTCCTGACACAGCTGTGCTTGGCGGTACGATACGCACGATTACGAAAGAAATGAGAAGCTTCATTTGCAGCGAAATGGAAAAATTGGTAGAGGGACTCTGTCAAACATTTGGGGCAAAAGGGAGCGTGGAGTTTGGCTGGGGTGCACCGCCTGTTATTAATGAGGAAGAGATGAGCAGGGTAGTAGAAAAGGTTGCTGCCAGCATGTTTGGGCAGGAACGAATTGAACATGTGGATCCGAACATGGGCAGTGAGGACTTTTCTTACTATCTAGAAAAACAAAAAGGGGCCTATTTCCTGATTGGAATGGGCGGGGAAAAGAGCCAGTACCCACATCACCATCCGAAATTTGATATTGATGAAGAAGTACTTGGAACAGCGATTGAATGTTATATCCAACTAGTCATGCATTTTGAATAGTTTTTCTTTTTCTATCTGAAAACAAAGGGGATTGTATATGAGAAAAATCCTGATGCTATTGTGTTTAATTCCTGTTGTTGGTTCGCTTATTGTCATTAACCGTGTGGAACCTTATATTTTCGGTATGCCTATGATTCTAGCCTGGATGGTGTTTTGGCTGGTTATGACTTCAATCATCATGTTTGTTGTCTATAAATTAGATCCTGACAAAGAAGAAGGTGACGATGCTCTATGAATATCTCCCTAGCGATTATCTTTGGCTTTTTATTATTTTCCCTGTATCTCGGCATTCGAGCTAGAAAAGGGGAAAAGATGGATTTGGAGCAATGGGCTGTTGGCGGAAGGAAGCTTGGGACTGTATTTGTCTTCTTCTTGCTTGCGGGTGAAGCCTATACCACCTTTACTTTTTTAGGAGGGAGCGGTTTTGCGTATGCTGCCGGCGGTCCTTCCTTCTATATCTTTAATGCCGCCTACTTTGTCTTATCGTACTGGCTGCTGCCTCCAATTTGGCAATATGCTAAGGAACATAAATTACTGTCCCAGTCTGACTTTTTTGCTCATAAATACAAGAGTACTGCTTTAGGGGTGATTGTAGCGATTGCCGGTGTCATTGCCATGATTCCTTATATCGTTCTTCAACTAAAAGGCCTTGGAATAATTGTTTCTGAAGCATCTTACGGGGCGATTTCTCCAACGGCTGCTATCTGGATTGGCTTGATTGCAGTAACAACATTTGTAATTATTTCCGGTTTGAACGGATCAGCTTGGACAGCTGTATTAAAGGATATTTTGATTTTAATTGTAGTAATTTTTATCGGTACGTATCTCCCGTATCACTACTATGGCGGATTTCAGGCAATGTTTGAAGCGGTTCATGCAGCAAAACCTGATTTTATTACCCTGCCTGATGCTGGTTTAAGCACTTCATGGTTTGTCTCGACGCTTGTATTATGGACGTTCGGGGTTTACATGTGGCCGCATATTTTTCCGACGATTTTTGCCTCTAAAAGTAAAAAGGCAATAAAACGAAATGCGATCATTATGCCGCTGTATCAAATCGTGCTGGTGTTCGTCATTTTCGTAGGTTTTGCAGCCGTTTTGCAAGTCCCTGGGTTGGAAAATACAGATTTAGCATTATTCGAGCTGGCGAAAAAAACTTTTGATCCATGGTTTGTTGGTGTGATTGGAGCTGCTGGGATTCTTGCAGCGCTTATTCCAAGTTCCGTCCTGCTGTTGGCTTCAGCAACAATCATTTCCAAAAATATTTTTAAGGTAGTAAGACCGAATACATCTGACCAAGCATTAAATAAATTAACAAGATATCTTGTTGTCGCAGTGGCGTTAGCGTCTTTATTTTTCACCTTTAATGGGGCGAATACGATTGTTACGCTATTGTTAATGGGGTATAGCCTTGTTACCCAATTGTTCCCGGCGCTATTCTTTAGCTTGTTGAAAAGAAATCCGGTTACAAAACAAGGAGCCATTGCCGGTATTCTGACAGGTATAGCAGCTGTGGCATATATCACAATTTCCGGGCAAACCATCGGTACAATTTTCCCTTCTTTACCACAAGCATTAAAAGATTTTGATGTTGGAATCATTGCCTTATTAGTGAACTTAATTTTTACATTTGCAGTAAGTGCGTTTACTAAAGATAAAAATCAGAATAATGGAAAAGTTATTAACCAGAGTGCTAGTTGAAAAAATTAATTCGCATGTGAAGGAGCATATTAGTTATGACACAGCTTAGGTGGGGAACCCCAGATGCATTGCGTAGGTTATTATGTGAAGTAGTAAGTTGGAAAAGTATGACACTTACGGATGGAGAGCGCGAGTTTTCTTCAAAAGTGGCAGCAAAGCTTAAAGAGTTAGCGTATTTTCAGGAGAATCCGGCTTACTTAGGGCTACATGATGCTGATTTAGGTCGCAGGTTTGTAACCGCTTTATATAAACATCCTGATGCGCAGGAAACGATCGTGCTAATCAGCCATTTTGATACGGTGAACACAGAGGAGTACGGCGATCTGCAGGAGTATGCGTATCTGCCAGAGGAATTGACCCAGCTGCTCCATTCCAGAGTGGATGAGCTGCCGGAAGAAGCCAGGCAGGATCTTCTATCCGGGGAGTACTTATTTGGCAGGGGCACAATGGATATGAAGATGGGGCTTGTCATGCATATGGGACTGATAGAAAAAGCAACGGTCGAACAATGGCCGATTAATCTTATCCTGTTGACGGTTCCGGATGAGGAAGTAAACTCCTCCGGCATGCGGGCTGCTGTTCCAAAGCTATTAGAATTGAAGGAGAAACATCAGCTAAAGTTCAAGCTTTTTCTAAATGGCGAGCCGGTATTTACACAGGCGCCAGGCGATCGAAACTATTATGTGTATTCAGGTTCGATTGGTAAAATCATGCCTTCCGCCCTTTTTTACGGAAAAGAAACACATGTGGGGGAACCGCTTAGCGGCATAACTGCACCGTATATTGCTTCGTTTTTAACACAGAGAATGGAATGGAATTTAAGCATGCAAGAAACAGTATTGGGGGAGCAAACACCGCTTCCGGTTACACTGCAGCAAAAGGATTTGCGCTTTGAATACTCTGTTCAAACACCGTATCGTTCTTCGGCATTGTACAATGTGTTTTTAATGAAGCGGAACGCAGAAGAAATTATGAATATGTTTGAAAAGGTAGCAGTTGATGCGGCTGATGCCTGTAATAAAGCTTATCATGAGGTCTGCAAACAGCAGTCTGTCACTCCGGTCGGAGAAGTTCGTGTGCTGCGTTATGAAGAGCTGGAAAAGCATGCAATTCGGAAATTTGGTATTGGTTTCGTTGAGGGAGTTAAAGCTTCGATTCAGAAAAGAGCGGATTGGGATGACCGGGAGAAATCGATCCGTATTGCTGATGCGCTGATCATCGAGTGTCAGGAACTTGCCCCTGCCATCGTCGTGTTTTATGCGCCGCCTTACTATCCGGCAGTGAATTCTTCGGATAATGAGCTGGTTGTGGAATGTATTGAGTACGTGAAGCAGCAGGGCTTTGAAAAGTTCAGTCTGCCGGTAAACCAAGTACACTATTTTAACGGAATCAGCGACCTGAGCTATGTAAATTATCAGGATGCCGGCGAAGGATGGACGGTATTCAAAGAAAACACACCGGTTTGGGGAAGCAGCTACAGCATTCCATTTGATGAAATGACAAAGCTCCAAGCACCGGTACTAAACGTAGGCCCATTCGGCAAAGACGCCCACAAACGAACCGAACGCCTCCACATCAAAAACGCCTTCGAAGAAGTACCAGCCCTCGTCGAAGGGATGGTCAAAATGTTGGGAAAAAAGAACCGTAATGGTGTCAGGCACCACTCGTGGACAAAATAGTGTTTTTGTCCACGTCAGGTGGACAGTTCGTGTGAATTTCTGTTACACCGGTGGTTGAAAGGCAATGAGTTCTGTGCCGCACAACGCGGGTGCCTGACACGAAAATATTAAGGGATGTGATTAAGTTGGTCGAACAAGAGGGTCAGAAGAATCAATTAAATCGGTCGATGAAGCGGCGACATTTGTTTATGCTTTCCTTAGGAGGAGTTATTGGAACTGGTTTGTTTTTAAATGCTGGTTACACGATTAATCAATCGGGAGCAGGCGGGGCGTTAATCGGCTATTTATTTGGCGGATTAATTTTGTATCTTGTCATGGTCTGTCTAGGGGAGCTTGCTGTCTACATGCCTGTTACGGGATCATTCCAGACCTATGCAAGCAAATTTATCAGCCCTTCAGCCGGATTTTCATTAGGCTGGATGTATTTTATAGGATCAGCTGCAACTGCAGGAGTAGAATTTACGGCTGCCGGAATTTTGATGCAACGCTGGTTTCCGGATATCTCCGTTTGGATTTGGTGTGCTATTTTTATTATTCTGTTGTTTACTCTTAATGCATTAACAACGCGGGGCTTTGCTGAGGCGGAATATTGGTTTTCCGGCATTAAAGTTTTGGCTGTTATCTTCTTTATTATTATTGGTTTCGGGGCCATCTTCGGTATCATTCCATTGGCTGACAGGACAGCGCCGTTTATGGAACACTTAGCTCCTAAAGGACTTTTTCCTGCCGGAATTGCCATTGTATTTGTAACAATGATGAATGTTATCTTTTCCTATCAGGGTTCAGAGCTAATCGGGATTGCGGCTGGTGAAAGCGAGGAGCCTCAAAAAAATATCCCTCGTGCGATTCGCAATGTGCTTTTTAGAATCATCATTTTTTATATTGCTTCTATTATTATATTGTCTGCCATTTTCCCAACAAAAGAACTTGGGTTATTAGAAAGTCCTTTTGTGACCTTGATGGATTTGGCAGGAATTCCATATGCACCTGACATCATGAACTTCGTTATTCTAACAGCAATTTTATCTGTAGGAAACTCTTGTATTTATGCTTCGACACGTTTACTTTGGGCAATGGCACATGATGGAATGGCGCCGAAAGTTTTTGGAAAACTCTCAAAACGGAAGGTACCATTTAATGCCCTTGTATTCACCATGATATTTTCGCTCTTATCCTTACTGACCAGCGTAGTTGCTGCTGACACTGTTTTCGTGTTGTTAATGTCAATCGCTGGTATTTCCGTCACCATCTCATGGATGGGGATCGCTCTTTCCCAATTCATGTTCCGACGTAAATATATTCAAGCCGGAGGAAAGGTAGAGGACCTAAAATACAAAGTACCATTCTATCCTCTTATTCCGCTGATTTGTATCATATTCTGTATCTCGATTCTAGTATTCCTAGCTTTTGACCAAACCCAGCTCACAGGCCTGCTAATCGGACTAGGATTCTTACTTACTACCTATATCTTCTATTACTTCAAAAATAGAAAAACAGATAATGTTAGTACAAATAATGATATTGGTGCCTGACACCACTAGTGGACATTTGTACGCCTGGGGTAGACACTAGGGCGTGGCCATATGCCTTTGCTAAGCCGGATGACCTTGATGGTTGTCCGGTTCTTTAATGGTTTAAATGATTGATGGATTAAAATATTTATAAACTCATAATTCCTACTTGATTTATTGGAATTGATGTATTAAAATCATTTCATAAATATAGAGGGGAAGGAACATCATGAATTCCATTTTGATTATCATAAATATAGCCGTGTTGCTTTTGTTAATGGCTGGTCTGTTTTTCATGCAAAAGAAGCACGTTTCTTTTTCAAAGCGCGTATTTACCGCGTTAGGTTTAGGTATTGTCTTTGGGTTTGTCCTGCACCTGATTTACGGCACAGCATCCGAGATAACAACAGGCACCATTGACTGGTTTAACATTGTCGGGAACGGCTATGTGAAACTATTACAAATGGTCGTTATGCCGTTAGTATTCATTTCTATTGTTGGTGCTTTTACAAAACTAAAGCTGACCAAAAATATCGGGAAAATCAGTTTCCTAGTTATCGGTATCCTGCTTGGAACTACAGCGATTTCAGCAGCAATCGGTATTGGTTCTGCCTTAGGATTTGGGCTTGACGGGGTACAGCTTTCTGCAGGTGATGCTGAAAACGCTCGAAATGCTTTGCTCGAGGAAAAAGTGACTGGCGTGAAAGATATGACAATTCCACAGCAAATTCTTGAATTATTGCCAAGCAATCCGTTTCAAGATTTAACAGGTGCTCGTCCAACATCAACGATTGCCGTAGTAATTTTTGCTGCATTTATCGGGATGGCATACCTTGGAGTAAAACGGAAGGACCCAGAGCATGCAGACTTTTTTGCTAAAATAATCGATACCTTGTATTCCATCATCATGCGTGTTGTTACCTTGATTCTCCGGTTAACTCCTTACGGGATTTTAGCCATTATTACAAGGGTTACAGCAACAAGTGATTACGAGGCAATCCTTAAGTTAGGTAAGTTTGTCGTTGCATCTTATGTAGCATTGATTCTAATGTTTATTGTCCATTTACTGCTTTTAACTTTTGCAAAACTAAGCCCTGTAAACTATGTGAGAAAGGCGTTTCCAACACTGACATTCGCTTTTACATCACGTACAAGTGCAGGAACTTTGCCTTTAAATATTAAGACACAGACAAAGGATCTTGGGGTTTCAGAAGGGATTGCCAACTTCGCTGCTTCTTTTGGCCTCTCAATTGGCCAAAATGGATGTGCGGGGATTTACCCAGCGATGTTAGCGGTAATGGTAGCACCAGCTGCAGGGATTGATCCTACTAGCCCATCATTCATTTTATCTCTTATTCTAGTTGTCGCAATCAGTTCATTCGGTGTCGCAGGAGTCGGCGGCGGTGCAACATTTGCAGCCCTGATTGTTTTATCTGTAATGAACCTGCCAATCGCGATTGTCGGACTGCTCATTTCTGTTGAGCCGCTTATCGACATGGGCCGTACAGCCCTTAATGTCAGTGGAAGCATGACAGCAGGAGTTCTAACCGGCAAAGTAACAGGAGAACTTGAAAAAGAAGTATACCAACGACAAAATGTAGTAGAAGCATAAAGATATCATTAGGTGTCAGGCACCATGTGAAATTTTCACATGATGCCTGACACCTTTTTGATGTTCCATACTTTTTTAGAGAATTTTGGAAGTAATGGTTTTATAGTTTTGAATTATGCTATAAAATTAATGGTAGGCTATGAGAATTTTTGGCAGGGGGGATTCGATGCATCAAGTTCGGTTAATAGAAGGTACATTTCAGCCATCTACACATTTTGTCGAGTTGAAGCAAACAGAGCAAGTAAATGGATTATCGTTGAAAATAGCTGTGATTGTTGGATTAAGTGTGTTGGCTTCTGCAGTGGGTGCTTACTTAGGAGTCGGAACAGAAGAAATAATGATATCAATGGATGCAGTTAAAAGAGAAAAGCTGGAATTTGCCAAATTAATTTTTGGGATAGGTGAAGTTATATCCGGCCTATTTTCCCCATTATTTATCATGTTTTTTTTCTCTTTCTTTTTCTGGCCGTTATTTGGTCGTGTGAGTTTTAAGAAAATTATTTCAATTCAACTATATCCGGCTTTCTTATATACAGTTGAAAAATTGCTAAATG
This sequence comes from Neobacillus kokaensis, assembly GCF_014656545.1. GTDB lineage: Bacteria > Bacillota > Bacilli > Bacillales > Cytobacillaceae > Neobacillus > Neobacillus kokaensis. The sequence goes on along the minus strand of NZ_BNDS01000013.1, from coordinate 111,322 downwards.
TTCCACTTTTTCTCCTGCTAGGAATAGGTAAAGAATCATCTCCATTTGGTTTGGGGGTTCTTACGCAGCTTATAACCGATCAAACCTATCTGGTGAATCTTTTCAGTCAGATAACGATTTTTCAAGTATGGTCTGCATGCTTACAAGTCATAGCTTTTCGGAAGATGTCAGATAAACCAATGAGTTTAATCGTTCTGATTGTTATTTTTACACATATTATTTACATGTTGCTCGTTACTACCTCCGTTACTTTGATACAGGACCTAGGAATTTCACTATAGGAGTATATGATGAAAAAGCCAGCGTTTATATGTTCAATAATCACGAGTCTTACACTAGTTATATCAAGTGTAATCATTATCGTAAACACAGATTACATAAACCGTTCTAAAGCTATGCCGGTATATATGATTACTGAAATAGGGGATTTAAGAGAAACTCTGCCGACTAAAGGCGTTGTCATTCCCGCGAATCTATATTCTATTTATTATGATAGAATGCTTGGGTCGATAAAAGAAGTGAAAGTAAAAGAAGGATCTGCTGTATCAAACGGTGATGCCCTTATTGAGTATAATACTACTCATATTGACGATGAAATATCATCGCTCGAACAGCAGCTTGATAGGTTAACAATTCTATCTAGTAAGCTCGAAGACGATATTGCTGATTTAGAACAAGAACAGCTTGACACTTCTGTAGATTTAGAGGACCAAACGATTGCTCAGAATGATAAGATCATCAGCAGCCAAATTCGTGAAAAAGAGTATCAGAAGCAAGATATTGATATGCAGATTGACCAGATTGACCAAAAAATCAAACAGTTAGAGTCGGTTAAAGAAAATTATGTGGTTAAAAGCAAGATGGATGGAATCGTAACTAAAGTTAATCCATTTACACAAAGCGAGAAGGAGCCAATTGTTTCAATTGAATCCAATCAGCCGTATTTAATCGAAGGGAAACTTTCCGAAAATGATATTATCAAAGTACAAGAGGGGCAAAAAGCCATTGTATCGGCAGCGGTTTTACCTAGGCAAAAGAATGAGGGCTTGGTGAAAGAGTTGAAAATGACTCCCATCGGTAAACCATCTGTGGAAGAAAAGGAAAGTTTTTATCCATTTCTGATAGAAATGGCCGGAGCCGTAGACAATTGGAGGCACGGTTATCATGTAAATGTTGATATTGTTCTTGAAGAACGAAATGATGTTGTTGTCGTCCCTGACAACGTCATTCAGCAAAAAGATGATAAATCCTATGCGTATGTCCTTCGTAATGGAATATTAGAAAAAAGAAAGATCCAACTAGGAATGAAAATAAATCACCGTCAGGAAGTGGCAGAAGGTTTGCTGGAAGGCGAGAGGATTATTAGCAAACCCTCTGAAGAATTACGGGACAAAATGGGCATTACCATGCCGATTAACGAACTATACCTTAAAAAAGAGAGCATAGAGAGCTTTACAAATGACCAAACTATTCGTTTGTTGTTAAAAGGGTTATTTGATTAAATTTCATAAATAGATTATCAATAAATTAATCCTCGGTTAACTCAGTGAAGTCGGGGATTTTTTGTTTTTTAATTAGAAATTCAATTTTCTATTTTGTCCATTTTATTGTAAAATAGGAACAAATGTTCTAATTTAGGTTGTGTTTTTTAATCGTTGTTCCCTCTTATATAGAAGAGAAAGAAAGAGGTGATTAAATGGACAAATTCCCCTTCCCTTATGAAAGAACACATCCTCACCTAAAAAAGAAATTTGAGCGCTCAATTTTGGCTTATAAGGCTGAGCTATTAAATCCGATCATCCAAAATTTTTTAAGAACCAAGACAAATTACGATTTATTTGTAAAGGCTGTTTGCTTTCCTACAAATCAAAACCATAAAAAGCTCAATCAAGCATTCCAACAATTCTATGGAGAAATTAGACTAATTCATTACATTTCAAGGCTCCTTACCCATTATTCGTGGCAATACTATCAAAAAAAGAAAAAAGAGGCTGAGTACCATTTATATACGTTCGATCAACCAATTAAAGAGGAGTCAAATAATTATTCCCTCGGCAGTCTAATAAGTGATGGTAATAGTGAAGTGATCGATTCTGTATTAAACCAGTCAAAATCTTTGATGGATCACATCCAAGACCCGAAATTATATCGTGCCATGGAGCGCTTAACAAAAAAGCAACGAAAGGCTTTGGAGCTTTGTTATTTGTACAACCTATCCCATACCGAAATCGGAAAGGTATTACAAGTATCGCAGCAAGCTGTCTCGAAGACGATTAAAAATGCGCTAAAGAAACTTAGAATTTATTATAAGGGTGGGAACAGATAAATGGGACAGATGGAGTGGGTAAATATCATTGGAGATGTTGGTTTTCCAATTATATTGGTATTTTATTTGCTAGCACGCTTCGAAAAGCGGTATACAGGATTGGAGCTTGAAATTAAGGAACTAGTAGATGAAGTTAAAAAGGGGAAAAAATATGATCACACTGTTTGACTTAACTCAAAAGGCAAAAGGCGGCAGTCAAGAAGCTGTTTCTGAAATTGTCCAAATGTTTGAACCAAAGGTAAAAAAGTCTAGTCGTTTTATGAATGATAATGATAAGGAAGATTTAGAACAAGAACTGAGGATAGAGATTGTGAAAGCCGTCAATCGTTTTGAAATCTCTTCTACACCTACTTTCTGGGGGTTTATTGAAACTCTTAAATAAAACTACATGTCTTGCCATTTAATTGACCGGAAATTAAAGAGAAACAGTGATATTGTAAAAAAACGAACCGTTTTAAGTGTGGATCCTCTAGGAGAGTCACTTTTCTTGTATTTTAGTATGAGGCCCATGTGAATTTTTCACATGGTACCTCATAACCTTCTTCATGTGGTTCCCATTACCTTCTGCCCCTGTGGCTGGGTGTTGTTTGGGTTTGGTTCCAGTGTGATGCCGATGTCATCGAAGCTATGGTTTTTAGGCAGGCGGTAGGTGATCAGGCCGTTGCCGTTAAGATCCGGTTTTAATGTACCAGCGCTTTGACGCTTTCCGTTCTTCAGCAGCCATACTTGATATACTTCTTCATTTTCTGTACTAGGCATATTATTTAGCTCAATGACAAGGACAGTACTGCTGCCTTCTTGCACAAGATAGGCATTTCCGCTTGCCGAGGCGGCAGTATTTTGCCCTGATAAATTAAAGGTTCTGACAATTTCAGTCGTGGTCGTGGATTCGACTTTGTTTTCTAAGGCGGCCATATTGTCCCTCAATTGAAGGTTGCTCCATAATAACCCGATGACTCCCATTAGTAACACAGCAGCGATTCCAGCTGATAAAGGGGAAAACTGTTTTGTGAAAAACAATTTTAATCCATCCTTCTTTGCCGTTTCATCTGGCGGTTGAATAGTTGTTTCCTGTTCTTGAAAAATAAAATTCATCACGTCATCTTTTAGTGATGCTGGTACGTCCTGCTCCTCGAAATCATAAGAAAGCATCTCCCACGTCTCCTTTAAGGATTGAACTTCCTTTTGACAATGAATGCATATTTTTAAGTGCTGTTCAAATTGTGCTTTTTCATGCTCTGATAGTTCATCGATGATATATAAAGACAGGTTTTCGCATTTATTTTCCATGTCGAACAACCCCTCCTAATTCTTCACTCATATAATTTCGCAGTTTTTTTAACGATTGATGCAGCCTGTTTTTAATCGTGCCTAGCGGCGTACGTTCCATTTCCGCTATCTCACTTAAAGTATAACCCTCCCAATATAATAAATGAATAAGGCGTTGCTGTGATTCCGAAAGATTCTGCTTTGCTTCACGAATTTGCTGTTTTAATAAATTGTTAGAAACCTGTTCCGGAACACCTTCCGTTTTCTGATCTTGCATTTGATGCCATTCTTGAGGGTCTAGCTGAATATTTACGTGTTCTTTTTGTTCCTTACGAATGATATCAATTGCGATGTTGCGGGTAATGGTCAGGAGCCAGTTCACAAATTTTCCTTGTGATGGATTGTAGGTTTGCTTGGTCGTCCAAAGTCTTAGAAAAACCTGCTGGACAATTTCCTTCGTTTTCTCGCTATCACCTTTGGCCATCTTCAGGGAAAAACTATAAACCAGCTTTACATAGCGGTCATACAGTTCTTCAAGTGCAGGCCGGTGGTTCTGCAAAATTAATGCAACCAGTTCCTCATCTGTTTTTGATTTCACTGCCGAAGTCTCTCCTTATTAAACATGTTTTAATTTTATTATAAATCAAAATAATGTGAAAAAAGAACTGCCAAATAGGACAGTTCTTAAGTCGCATTCATGTTTACGGAGCAAATGTGGTTTCGCTGTTGACGATAAACCAAATGTCTTTCACACCTTGGCCGTTTACATCACCAGCTGCTTGATCTTTCACAAAGTAGTATAGTGGATAGCCTTTATACGTTGTTTGTTTTTCACCTGTATCCTCACGGGTGATCACAGCGAAATCATCTTTATTGAAGCCTTCAGGAACTTCGAAATTTTCCGCATAAAAAGCTGGCCAGTTTTGCAGGCATTCGCCTTTGCAGTTTGATGTATTAGGCTTGTCGTTTTTGAAGTAATAAAGAGTCTTGCCGTCAGCATCTGCTAAATATTGACCCGTCTTTTCATTTTCCATTACCTTTAGAGCTGCTGTTGGTTCAGCCGTGGTTTCTTCAGCCGGCTCTTTTGATTCACCCGAAGTTTCCTCTACCTTTGCAGGGTCTTTCTTTGTCGCATCCTCAGCTTTTTCTTTATCACTGCAGCCAACTAGAAGTACCCCTGCTAATACAAATAAAAACAACCAATTCCACTTTTTCATGAAAAACTCCTCCTCTTAACTATTTTTGTCATTAAAGGAAACGTTGGAGGAGTCAAATCGGTTTGATAAAAAGCAAATATTTTTTTAAAAAATCTTTGCGTACGCTCTAAACAGTAAAATGATGGGGTTTTATTAGCGATTTGAAAGTTCTTATTAGAGATTCTGGGCCTTTTCTTAGCGATTTTAAAAGCTATATTAGCGGATTAAAGAGTTCTATTAGCGAATCTGCCGCAAAACTAAAAAAACCCCCTATATTAGGGGGGCTAGTTCAAGTCTTTTGGACTTTATCCCTGCAGCACCATTTTCCGCGATTCCACGAATCTTTGCATCCGTTTAAGCGCTTCTTGGAGCTGCTGCATCGAGGTGGCGTAGGAGCAGCGGACATAGCCTTCGCCGCTTTCGCCAAAGACATTGCCTGGTACGACTGCCACTTTTTCCGCCATCAACAGTTCTTCTGCAAATTGCTCTGAGCTTAAGCCTGTTGACCGAATCGATGGAAAGACGTAAAAGGCGCCGCCTGGTGTATGGCAATCCAGACCGATTTCGTTAAGGGTCTGTACCATATAATTACGTCTTCTCTGGTAGCTCTTCCGCATTTCCTCCACTTCATGGTAGGTGTTTCTTAGTGCTTCTACCGCTCCAATCTGCAGCATATGCGGCGCACACATCGTGGTATATTGGAAAATCTTCAGCATAGCCTCGACCAACTCCAATGGAGCTGCGATATACCCTAAGCGCCAGCCTGTCATCGCAAAGCCTTTAGAAAATCCGTTGATCAAAATTGTCCGATCGTACATGCCATCGATGGCAGCAAAGCTGGTAAAAGTCTCATCATAACTTAATTCAGCATAAATTTCATCGGAAATGACAATTAGGTCATGCTTTTCAATCACTTTTGCCAGTTCTATGAGCTCATCCATTGTCAGCATGCTGCCTGTCGGATTGTTAGGCGAACAAATCAAAAGCGCCTTTGTTTTGTCCGTGATGGCCGCTTCAAGTTGTTCCGGTGTTACTTTAAAACCGTTCTCCGGTGAAGTGGAAACAGGAACCGGATTGCCACCCGCCAATGCAACTAATGGGGCGTAGGCGACAAAGGCTGGCTCAACAATCAGTACCTCTTCTCCCGGGTTTAAAATTGCACGGAAGGCAAGGTCGATGGCTTGGCTCGCCCCGACGGTGACAATCACTTGGTTTTTGGGATTATACGTTACATCAAATCGATTATATAAGTAATTACAGATTTCTTGTCTTAATTCAAGCAAGCCGGGATTGGCCGTATAGGAGGTATACCCTTGCTCGAGCGATAAAATTGTTGCTTCGCGGATGTTCCAAGGGGTGATGAAGTCTGGTTCACCCACCCCAAGCGAAATAACGCCTTCCATACTGGCAGCCAAATCGAAAAACTTACGAATCCCTGACGGCTGGATTTCTTTTGCTGTTTGCGAAAGGTACGAAGAATACTCGTTTTTCATGGTGTAACCACCATTCTGCGATCTTTCTCATCGCCGCCTTCAAAAATGACCCCATCATGCTTGTATTTTTTTAACATGAAATGGGTGGTGGTAGAAATGACATGCTCAATCGTCGATAGTTTTTCAGAAACGAAGCTCGCAATTTGGTTCATCGTTTTGCCTTCGATAGTAATTGATAAATCATAGGCGCCAGACATCAGGTATAGGGAAGAAACCTCTGGAAAACGGGCAATTCGTTCTGCTACCTCATCAAAACCGACACCACGCTTCGGCGTTACTTTGACTTCAATCATGGCAACGATATTTGCTTGACCCTCTACTTTACTCCAGTTAATCAAAGTAGGGTAACTCATGATGATTTTTTGCTCTTCCAACTTTTTAATCGTATTTTTGACGGTTTCCTCATCGCTCATCACCATGGATGCGATTGTCGCTGCCGACAATTGATGGTCCTCTTCAAGTATCTTTAAAATTTCAATTTCCTCACTGCTCAGTTTCATTAGAGAGCCTCCTCAAAATATAAAATCCCTTTCTTTGTAGAAGAATGGCGATTACAATCGAAATTAGTCGATAATATATACTATAATAGGCGATTTTGAAAAATCACTCAATTCATACAGCCATATTTTTTAAATAAAAATAATGGAAATAGATTGTGAAAACTTCACATGGTGTCAGGCACCAAAAAAGGACAGCCCGTCAATTATGGACTGTCCTCCTGAGATGGACAGAATGGGTCATTTGTCCACGAGTGGTGCCTGACACCATTTTTACACCATTTTTAACACAGTTTAAGCGTTCAACGCTAATTGAATCATTAATTCGATTCCGGCTGGGATGGCGGTTTCGTCGATGTCGAATTTCGGGTGGTGGTGCGGGTATTGGCTTTTTTCGCTTTGCATGCCGACGTTGATAAAGCAGCCAACCTTTTCTTTTAGATAGTAAGAGTAGTCTTCTGCGCCAAGAACAGGTTCCAGGTCGGCAAATACACCTTCGCCGAAAGTTTGCTCAATGATTTCTTTTGCCACTTCACATGCTTCCGGGTGATTATATAATGGCGGTGTGCCTTCGATAAAATGATAATGTCCTTTTGCCCCAAAGCTTGCGCAAATGGATTCCGTTAACTGAGCCGTTCTTTCGTGCATTAACTCAGCGCCTTCAAATGTTAACGCCCGGATGGTTCCTTGCATTGTCACTTTATCCGGAATGACGTTGTAGGAATTACCGGCTTGCAATCCGCCAAAGGAGATAACACCCGCATGGAGCGGATTTAAGTTCCTGCTGATGACTGATTGGAATGCTTGAATCAAATGAGTGGCAATATAAATTGAGTCAACGGTCTCATGAGGGTTTCCGCCATGTCCGCCTTTCCCTTCAATCGTGATATCAAAGTCATCGCTTGATGCCATTGCATAGCCGGTCGTAAACCCAATTTGTCCAAGAGGCACGCTAGACATATAGTGAATACCATAGATAGCGTCAACTCCGTCCAAAACGCCTTCTTTTACAAGCTGTTTCGCACCGCTTGGGGATGCTTCTTCAGAGCTTTGAAAAATCAATACAATATTATTTTTCACTAACTCTGGGTTAGCGCTCATCCATTTAGCAGCACCGAGCAATGTAGCAGTATGGCCGTCGTGACCGCAGCCATGCATAACACCAGGAACGGTAGAAATATAAGGCTTGTCTCCTTCTTCATGGAGCGGAAGAGCATCCATATCAGCCCGAAGCGCAATGGTCTTTTTCCCTTCCGTCCCTTTAAAATATGCTACCACATTCGGTGCCGAAAAACGGGGATCAACAGGGATGCCGAATTCTGCTAATTTCTCCTTCACATAAGCGGCTGTGTTATATTCCTGCCCTGACAGTTCGGGATGCATATGAAAATGTCTGCGCTGGGCAATTGTCCATTCAATTAAATCAGAATCAATTAATTTTGTCTGAAACATGATGTCAAAACCTCCGTTATTTTTATAAAACAAAAGGAAATCGGCTATAGACGCCGACTTTCCCGAATGCTGCTATTCAAAATTATACCTTAGAAAGGTCCGTAATGTATGGCTTGAGCAATCAAAAGGAAAATAATCGCAATGCCGATTTGGATAAAGATGAACGGCATAATCCATCTAACCCACTTTGTATAAGGGATTCCGGCAATCGCAAGTCCTGCAATCAATACACCTGAGGTTGGAAAAATTGTGTTGGAAATACCATCCCCAAGCTGGAATGCTAAAACGGCCGTTTGCCTTGTCACTCCAACTAAATCCGCTAAAGGTGCCATGATTGGCATCGTCAAGGCTGCCTGTCCACTTCCAGATGGGACAAGGAAATTCAAGAAAAGCTGGACAAAGAACATACCGACCGCGTTCAAAGCGGGTGTTAGCTCACCCAAGAATGAAGAAGCATAATAAAGAACGGAATCCATCAATTTTCCGTCTTGGAACACAACCAAAATGGCTTGAGCGAAACCAATGATTAACGCACCGCTGATGACTTCCTTAGCTCCATCCATAAAACTGTCGGCCATTTGGTTCGGACCTAATTTGCCGATAATACCTACGATGATTCCAAACATTAAAAACAATCCGCCTATTTCTGGTATATACCAGCCAAATTTTAATACACCCACAATCAGGGTAATAAAATTAAGAAGGAATACGACTAAAATCCATTTGTGTCTTGTTTCAAGCTTCATATCTGGTGTATGCAGTTTGCTGCCTGTTTGGTAGCTTCCGAGAATTCTAAGCGAAGGATCCTTTTTTACTTTTTTAGCATAACGGTAAATATAGAGAACCCCTGCGATATAAAAGGTAGCAAGAAGTGCTAGCCTTAATCCTATACCAGAGAAAGTAGGCAGTTCAGCGATACTTTGCGCCACCCCGACGTTAAACGGGTTAAGCACGGCACTCATAAAGCCGATATTAGCCGCCAGTGCGACGATGGCATAACCGACCATGGCATCAAACCCTAGGGCAATCGCCAGCGGGGCAATAATTCCGATATAAATCAATGTTTCTTCGGCCATTCCCATTAAGGTACCGCCTGCAGCAAAAAACAGCATAATCACAGGAATAAGCAGTAATTCTCGATTTGCCAGTTTTCTCGTAATAGCTACAATCAAGGCATCAAGCGCGCCCGTTGCCTTTAATATCCCAAAGGCACCGCCGACAAGTAAAACGAAAAAGATGATTCCTGCAGCGTTCACCAAACCTGAATGAATACTCGTAAAAATATGGAAAAATCCAACTGGAGAGGATTCTGTATGGTGAAAAGAATCAGGGACAACAATTGTTCTGCCGCCTTTTTCCACCCGATCATATTCTCCAGCAGGTAAAATGTAAGTTAATATGGTAGAGATGACAATAACTGCAAAAATAAGGACAAAAGCATTTATATTTTTCAAACTATCACTAAACCTCTTTTTGGGAGGCTGAACAGGCTGAAATTCTTGATGTAATGAATTATTCATCTAGTAAACTCCTTTTTAGTATAGTAAAGGTTTGGATTTTTATGCGATTAATTGTATGATACATTCAACTGATATGCAACATAGATTTTGATATTTTTTAATTTTGGTTAAAATTACTACAATACTAATGTTTATGAATCGCTTTCATTAACAGGATTGTTTTATTATGGAATATATAAATAGTAGGTGATTATAGTGAAGATTGAAAAAGTTCATATTAAAAGTGATAAAAAAAATGTGTGTGAAGATTATTTTGTGATGAAGGAACAACAAGGATTGTTCGCGGTATTAGATGGTGCCACACCATTATGCGACTTTGCCAACGAACAGGGGCTGAATGGCGCGGTTTTAGCCTCAAGAATTGTAGGAGAAGCCATTAAAAACGCAGAAGAGGGAGATATTCAAACGCTGATGTCAAATGCCAATGCGCTGCTTTTAAAGGAAATGAAAAAATATTGGATTGATTTATCCAAAAAGCATGAGCGATGGAGCACCTGTTTGGCGATGATTAAAATGAACGGACAGCAGATAGACTACGGACAAATTGGGGATTGTATGATTTTCGCTGTAACCAAAAACGGCCGTCTGGAGGTTTTGTCAAAAGATACAGTAGCCGGGATTTCAGAGAGAGCCAAAAAGCACAGAGAGGAAGAGCGGCAAAAGGGCAAAAACCTACCTGACGAAGTATTTTACCAAAACAGAATGAATTCATTAATTTATAACAGATCATTTGCTAATAAACCAAACGGATATGGTGTATTAAATGGTGATCAAGCAGCGGAAAATTACTTCTATATTGGTTCAATCAAACCTGAAGATTATAAGGGAATTTTACTTATTTCTGACGGACTGTTCCCAAAAGATCAAAATTGGGAAAATATGATTAATACGATCTGGAAAGATGGACTCGTAAAATACGCAATGGATTTAGTAGAATACGAAAAAAAGACTAGCACGCACCAAGATGATAAGACGGGGATTTTTATTCGGTTTTAATTTTTTCGATAAAAAAATGGCTCGGAATCACAAATTGCATGCCTCAAAATATTGGCGACAAAAGTCAAAACAAAAGAGAGAAAACTGTTTCCAATAAAGGCTATTGGCGACAAAAGTTGGAGCCCAAAAGAGAAAACTATTTCCAATAAAGGCTGTTGGCGACAAAAGTTGGAGCCAAAAAGAGCAAAGTGTTTCCAATAAAGGCTATTGGCGACAAAGGTTGGAGCCAAAAAGAGCAAAGTGATTTCATTGAAGGCTATTGGCGAGAAAAGCCGAAGCAAAAGAGAGCAAAGTGATTCCAATGAAGGCTATTGGCGACAAAAGCTGGAGCCAAAAAGAGCAAACTGTTTCCAATAGAGGCTATTAGCCAAAAATGTGGCAAATACACCAATAAAATCGCTAGAAAAACCGGAATATAAAACCATTAGTACTGGAGTTTTACTAGACGGCGCAAAAGTATTAAGTGGAGATTTCCTAAGTATTCCAGTCGAGTATCAACCTATTAATAAAGATGATTTCGAAGTACCACAATATTCTGATGAGGAATAAAAATAAAGACAGCCTTGAGCTGTCTTTATTTTGCTTCGTTTTGTATAGTGCTGTACTCTTCTTCAGAAATTTCATACCAAGCTGTTTTGTTTTTAACCATTTTATTCCCTTCATAAACCCAAATTTTAATGGGTTCCTTGTCAAACGTTATTTCATATTTTGGAGGGACATTCGGGTATGGTCTTTTAAGCACTAAATCCCTTTTTGCGATAATATCCACGAATTTTCCAGTAACAGTCTTTTCTTCACCGTTAATTTTAACAGAATATGATTTAGATTCTTCACTTGAGCAAGCTACAATTAACATTCCGAGCAAAAGAACAAAAACAATAGTCATTATTTTTTTCATTGTCGTTCGTCACCTATATTTTCTAAGAACTTATATGTAAATTACTTATCTTTATTTTACCACAGGTATTTGTGTATTTTTACCATTTTTTTAAAATATGCACCAAAATTCGTCGCAAAAAGGAAAAAAATAAGGAGTTTAAGCATGGGGAAATTAGGGTCTGTTTTGGTGATCTTTTTAGTATTGATCGCTATAATACTCTTTTTGAGCTATATGATTGTTTTTCAAAAAAATGATAATGCCGCTTTATTTTTGTTATGATTTATAAGATATTTACATATTACGTAGATATCCCCTTGCTTACAGAAGTTTTTATCCGATTTTAAATTTTTTCAAAAAATAAAAGGCATGGAACCAAAGATTCCATGCCCTTAATCTATTAAGCTATAAAATAAGCAATAACCGAAAGTACAACAGATGTAATCAACATCGCAATCAGCGGGCGCAATGCCTTTGTGCGCAGGTCGCGCAGGCTGACGTTAAGGCCTAGACCAACCATGGCGGCGGTTAGAATGAAGGTGGTTGCGGTTGCAATCCCGTCCATAACCGCTTTTGAAACTGGAATTGATTTGCCAAGAACATAGCTTCCGAATAAGCTCATTAGAATAAAGCCAATTAGAAACCATGGGAATTCAATTTTCGTATCCCCGGCATTTCCTGCATTTTTTCGTTTCATCCAATACATAAGAATGAAGCATAATGGAATCAGCAGCAGTACCCGCCCTAATTTAGCCAATAATGCAATCGCTAAGCCGTCCGGACCCGCAGGAGCACCAGCCAAGGCGACATGGGCAATCTCGTGAAGACTGATTCCGCTCCAGATACCATAATCAATCGCAGATAATGGAAGAATTGGCCGTAGTATCGTATAAATAATAGAGAAAATTGTCCCTACAAGTGCAATAATTCCTACACCAATGGCGGTATCGTCATCTTTTGCTTTAATGATCGGCGAAACAGCGGCGATCGCTGCAGCACCGCACACCCCGGTTCCAACACCCACGAGCATTGTCAGGGAGGATTCTGCTTTTAGTAATTTTCCGAGCCATACTGTTAATAAAATTGCAAAGGCAATGACCCCAATATCACGTGCAATCAGTCCGAGACCTTGATGAAGCACGACATCAATGTTTAGCTTCAACCCGTATAAAATAATTGCAAATCGTAAAAATCTTTTAGCGGAAAATTGAATTCCCGCACGGATTTTTTCCGGATAGCCGAAAAATTGCCGATACATCACTGCTATTACGATTGCACAAGCAAGCGGTCCAACCCGATCAAAACCAGGGACCTTTGCCAACGCAAAGCCGAGTAATGCAATGACAATCGTAAAACCAATTCCAGCGAGCCATAATCCACGGCCGGAAGGTTTTGGCTCCGGTTTTTTCTGCTGCTGTACCTCTTGCTCGTTCAAAGGTAAAGCTCTAGCGCTTTGACTTCCCATTCCTATCACCTCATTGTTTATTTTTCTTACATTCAGCATACTCCTGAATGGTGTATAAGGAAAATAAAGATATATAATAGGGATAATAAGTAAACTTATATACATAAGAAAATTACAAAAAAAGGAGCGATAGAATGGACCAGCATCTAGAGGTGTTTGTAAAGGTCGTGGAAAAAGAGAATTTTTCTAAGGCGGCAGAGGAGCTGCATATGACCCAGCCGGCGGTCAGCCAGTATATCAGAACCTTGGAGGAATCGGTTGGTACGAGACTCTTAGAGCGAAGTAATAAATATGTCCGTCTAAACAAGGCGGGGGAGATTGTCTACCATCATGCAAAAGAAATCATCGCCCTCTATACAAAAATGCAGTCATTAGTCGACGATTTGACTAATAAGGCGAGCGGTCCGATAGCAATTGGTGCGAGCTATACGTTTGGTGAGTATATTTTGCCGCATATTATTGCTAATATGCAGGATCAATATCCTCTCATTAATCCATCAATCAGGATTCAGAATACAAAGGAAATCATTGAACTGGTAAAAAAACATCAATTAGATATTGGCATCATTGAAGGCTTTTATAAGCAAGATATTCTAAATTCTGAAGTGGTTTCTAAGGATCGGATGGTCATTGTTGCTGCACCACGTCATCCTCTTTTGAGCACAACAGAGGAAATCAAGATCTCGGATTTGGAGGAAGAAACGTGGATCCTGAGGGAAGAAGGGTCCGGTACAAGAGAGGCTGCCGAGAATCTGTTCCAGATGTATGATTTTGCTCCAAAGAAAATCATGGTATTCGGCAGCACCCAACTGATCAAGGAATCCGTTGAAGCGGGGCTTGGCATCAGTCTGCTTTCAAGCTGGGCAATTAAAAAGGAGCTCACCAACGGCTATATTGGCATCATTAACGCCAAAGGACTGCCTTTTAAACGCAATTTCACTATCCTAACCCATACAGCCTATCAAACGAAAGCATTAAAGACGTTTATCGAAGCACTAAGAGAATACTTAGCAGATCCTAAAAAGCATACTTTTTAATTTTTGGTACCTTTTTTGGTGCCTGACACCCTTCGTGGACAATTGTCCGTATGAGGTGGACATGGAAGTTTGTTCTATATAATGGAGGAAACTGAATATTTTCGCTAATACCCTAATAGTATTTATGTAGGAATTGGGCGGTGTTTGCTTCGAATGAGTTAGAATCTTCATAATTGCATTTCTACTCCATATGATTTAGTAAGCTTGTCAAAACCAAATCGGGGGGATAATGGTAACCATGCAAAAACAAAAGTTGTTAATTAATGGGGAAAGATTGAAACAGGAATTGGAACGCTTTGCAGAGTTTGGCCGGACTGAAAATAATGGAGTAACCCGCCTATCGCTATCAAATGAGGACATACAAGCCAGGGATTATTTCCGTTCCTGCTGTGAGGAGCTAGGGATGACCGTCACAGTAGATGATTTGGGCTGCATGTATGCCACACTTGCCGGTACTGAAGACAAACCTCCGATTGTCATTGGTTCCCACATGGATTCGGTCAAAAAGGGAGGAAGGTTTGACGGGATTTTAGGGGTGGTAACCGGATTAGAGGTCGTAAGAACAATTATAGAAAATCAAATTAAACCGTGCATACCAATCACGATTGTAAATTTTACAAATGAAGAAGGCGCACGGTTTGAGCCTTCCATGATGGCTTCCGGTGTTCTTTCAGGAAAATTTGATAAGTCGTTCATGCTTCAAAAGCGTGACCCAGAAGGAATATCATTTGCTGAAGCCCTTAAAGCAAGCGGCTATGAAGGTGATTCCAATAACCGTTTGAAAGAAGCAACCGCCTTTTTAGAGCTCCATATTGAACAAGGGCCGATTTTAGAAAAAGAATCCCTTACGATTGGTGTCGTGGAATGTGTCGTTGGCATGGCCTGCTATGAAATTGAAGTAACAGGAGACTCAAATCACGCAGGAACTACCCCGATGAGGATGAGAAAAGACGCCCTATTCGCTGCTAATAACCTTATTAATGAAATTCGTAAACGCTTGGGAGCCTTGGACTCAGAGTTAGTGTTTACAATCGGCAGACTAAACGTATACCCATGCATCCACACCGTCATTCCAAATAAGGTTGTGTTTACGCTAGAAGCGCGCCATAAAGATATGCAAATTGTAAACACCGTAAAGGAGATCATTCAAGGTCTTCCAGATTTGGGGATAAACGAAGGCTGTGAGGTTACAACCACGAAATTATGGGACCGGGACACAGTGTGGTTTGCACCGGAACTTTGTGATCAACTAGAACAATCTGCCGCATCGCTCGGCTGCTCACATAGAAGAATGGTCAGCGGTGCCGGCCACGACGCTCAGTTCATCGCCAGTTACATTCCAACCGCGATGCTATTTGTACCAAGTATTAATGGAAAAAGCCATAGCGAAGATGAACTGACTGCTTGGGAGGATTGTGAAAAAGGGGTTAATGTTATTTTGGACACGGTTTTAAAGCTTCTATTCAAGTAAGACAAATTAGCTCTAAATAAAAAGAGTGGTCCCTGCGGGGAATCACTCTTTTTTACCATCACGTATTAATAACTGCGCCTTGCAATGAACCCTTATCAAATGTTACAGATTGGGTTCCCACACCAGGATGAGTTAATTGAGCCTGAAGTGTATAAGTGTGAACCCCAGGGGAAACACCAGTATCGCAGCAGCTTAATGCAGTCGTATCAGGCTGTCCTGCTTGGTCAACTCCCATATCCGCGGAGCAAAGTGGAACACTACCATCACGGACAAATCGAAGTGTAACTGTATCAGCAGCAGCAGTTGCAGTCCAAGTGGCATAGGCATTTAGCCATACGGAATTTGTAGGGGAATTAACAGTTAAAGTGATTGTAGCTAGATCGTGAAAACCCGTATTACTATTTATGGTTTGATCCACCGTAAAATTCTCACAATCAAAATCAATTAATAAGCCAGGTTGAAATACTCCCATTTAATTCTCTCCTTTAATTTTATTCTATATATGTATATTATCGTGAGTTAAGAAGGGACTAGGTGATTTACTATTTTTGCTTAAAATAGTCGATTACATAAATTTGATTGGTTAAAGTGTACAGGAAAATATATAAATCTTTAATAAGATACTTATAACGAATAAACACCACCTAAAAGAAAAGTGTGAAAGGAGGAGTATGATGAGAGTTTCTTATGGGAAATGGACGAAACATAAATTGATGTCTCAGAGTGACAAACTCATTGGTTATCTCCCCGATACTCAATACTTTAAGAAAGAGATATTATGGAGCATGCTGGATAAACATAAACAGGTGATGTTAAAGCCGTGCTTTGGTTATCAAGGAATTGGGATTGTACAATTAACTGCTTTAGAAGGGGATGCCATTGAGTTTCATAAAAACTACAAAAAGCTCATTTTAAATGGTAAAGATGAGACTTTTTCATATTTAAAAGAGAATCACTTTTCAAAGAAAAGAAAACCTCGCTATATAGTTCAACAAAAAATTCCCCTGGCCACCATCAATAATAATCCCTTCGATATTCGTGTCATGGTACAGCGAAAGAAGACTTCCTCTGAATGGGTCGTAACCGGGAAGCTTGCAAAGGTGGCCGCCAATAATTATGTCATAACCAATGCAGCGAAAGCAGTATTATCCGTCGAAGAGGCGATAAACAGGTCAACCTTAGACAATGAAGCTACCCAAAAGATCATATCCGAATTAGAACACGTATCCCTGTTAGTGGCCCATCACTTAGCAAAATCCTATCCCAAAAAACGTGTTTATGGCATTGATCTCGCGATTGACCAGGAAGGGCGAATTTGGATAATCGAGGCTAACCTTTCTCCAGCAACATCCATGTTTAAATTTTTAAAGGATGGCTCCTATGAAACAATTAAAAGTTATAAAAGAGGTTAATGTATTTTGGGCAATTAGGACTAATGGCTTATGCCTATACAGATTTATTGGTCATGAATATAAAGTATCGTAGAGGTTATTAAGTCGGCTTTTGTAAGGAGGTGTTGGCTTGCAGATGGACACTATTGGCGTTTTACTTTCCACAAGGGAATGGAATCAGTTAAGACGCAAAAATAATATTCAAGATGAAATTTGGTGCCTGTTTGTCGAAAAAGCGCAAGAATTTAACTTAAAAATTGTTTTTTTTACATTACAGCATATATCTTTAAAAACTTTAGAAACGGAAGCAATTGAAATAGAAAAAAATTTAAGCATTAAAAAATCAACATTAACGATTCCATCGATTATCTATAATCCAACCAAATTTTTTCATAAAAAAAATATAAAATTTTTAAGGGAACTGTCAAGTCATCCCAATTTTTTAGTTATAAATGAACATCAGATTATAAAGAAAAAAAACTTGCATGAATTAATTCAGGCACACCCTGATTTAAACTTATATTTTGAAGATGAAACAGTTCAAAGTAATGTAGCCTTGAATGTTTATATTTTGGGTCAGAAAAGTATAAATAATGTATGGAGCATTCCAATTATTTATATTAATGATATAGATGAAAACAAATATCTTTTGGCAGGCTCATATCCATTATTGGTAAATCAGGAGTTGGAATATAAAGAAGTAAAGGAATTTTTAATGGAACAAAGTCAGAAGCTGTTAAAAATCATTCATTATTACTATCCGGGGATATATGAAATCGGTATTCAGTTTTCAATCCATCATAATGGACAAATTTTCATTAGGTCGACGTGCTCATTTAATTATATTATCAAAGAGCTTTTTGCATGGAAAAGACAGCTTTGTTATCCAATCTTCGAGTCTGCTTTAAACACAGCTAAGGAATTGCTTGATAAAGATGATTCTCAAGAGAAGCCGTTAATAGAAAGTCAACCAAAGTTTTCTTCAGGAAGAAAGGAATTTTTCTCTGGCACTGATAAAAAGCAGTTAAAGGAGGATGGGGAGAGTTTTCTTTGGGTAAAACTTAAACCCTTTGATGACGAAGATCAAACAGTAAAACTTCCTGTCGAGCTTATCAATTCTGCTGTTGCCCAGCTTAATGTACTCCAATTTGGGATCAAACAGCTGATTTGTAAAATCGTTATAGAAGAAGATATTCAAATTAGCAGTAATTCATTTCAAACCCCTATAGAAATTAGTATCTCCAGTTCCCTTTTAAAAATGTTGCGTATACCAGAAAATATCGTGTATCAACTTAAGGTTTCAGCAAATAAAATTATTATCGGACCAACTATCGGGCTCCTTTTAGGAGAAAAGAATCAGCTTTATAATCCCTCATACATGGAAAAATTTACAGATAGGCTGGGAGTATATGAGAAATTTGGCGGCTTAGTCATTGCCTTTTCAACACGTTCAATTGATTGGGAGGAAAAGATTGCCTACGGATTGATTTATGATCCGGTTGAAAAAAAATGGGATTATGGGTCTGCCCCTATTCCCGCCTCCTTATATCGCAGAAATTTCCATCAGAAACCAGAAAGAATTAAGCAATTAATCGAATTAACGGACCATAAATTATTTAATTCCCACCACTATAAAAAATCAGACCTGTTACAACTGCAGGCAGAAAAGAAAATAAAAAAACATTTACCGGATACTCATCTTTATAAGAATATGTCTGAGTTAATTAAATTTGTAAATGCGCATCAGAAGGTAATTTTAAAGCCTGTTAGTCTGTCCCGCGGCAGGGGAATTTTTGTCATTGAACAGGATTTAGAACAAGGTAACTATGTCCTTTATGACTATCGAAAGGGGTTTAGACTTCAGCACCTCATCCCTGATGTAACAGGATTAGCAGAAATGTTGAGGAGTTTAAATGTATTAAATGAGAAGTATTTGTATCAAACCTATATACCCCTGTTAAAGGTTGACAATTGCCCATTTGATGTCCGGGTAGTAATGCAAAAGCAAAATAAGGAACACTGGATTTGTTCAGGAATTGAGTGCAGGGTTGCCGGAGAAAACGAGGTATTAACGAATATCGCCAGAGGCGGTAAGGCCATGACCTTGGAGGAAGTGATTGAAAAAGCAGGTGATCATCTTTCCTTCGAAGAGGTTGAAAAAAACATTTTAAAATTATGTCAGCAATTTTGTCACTTAATGGAGGAAAAAGATGAACATTTTGGAGAGTTTGGTTTAGACATTGGTTTGGATCAAGAGGGCTATCCATGGTTAATTGAGGCAAATATTTTTCCAAGCTTTAAAGGGTTTAAAGCAATGGATTATGATATTTATTTAAAGATCCGTTATCAGCCAATCATTTATGCTGTTCGTCTTCAAGGGTTTAAAGTGGCCGAAATGGAGGAGGAGATGACTAATGAAGTGTACCATTCAATTGATTCCAACTCCTAGTACGAGCATTTCACTGCCAATGAAGGCAATAGAAACATTAGGCTTAACAGGTAGACAGTCTATAACGGTAAATATTGGGGCATTGCAGAAAAAGGCAGACCTTACGTCTCATGATGATCAGGAACGGTGTATCTATATATCAAGTGACCTCGTAAAAGGTACATCACTCCCTGAATGGATTGAATATAAGATGAAATTTCAAGATAATGTCCTTTTGATTGGTCCTATCATCGGCATGCTGGTACGCGGAAAATTTAGTGAGATGAATCAGCAAAGAATTAAAATCTATAAAAATTATCTAATCGATTATAAGCATGTAAACGGGCTTATCATTCTTTTTACGGCTGATGGAATTGATGTAAAGAATAAGCAGGTTCAGGGATTTGCCTATAACCCGAGAGAACACGTGTGGGTAAAGGGTGTATTTCCGTTTCCTTCCGCTGTTTTCCTAAGAAGAACGATTAAAGAGTCGATTAGGAAAACACTGCAGAAATTAATTGCGGATCACTTTTTTAATTCCCATATTTTTAATAAATGGGAAATGTGGCAATGGTTTTCCGGAAATCACCAATTAAGAAAACATCTTCCTGAGACAGTGTTGGCACAGAATATGGAGGACGTTAAACGGTTAATGCTTGTTTATCGAAAAATCTTTATTAAACCGCGGGCCGGTATGCAAGGAACGGGAATATATCAGCTTTCCTATGATGGTCAGGAGTATAAATTGAGCTACAGGATTAAGGGTAGAAATATCACAACGATATTACGAAATTGGGAGGCTGTTCAAAAATATTTCCAAACTGAATTAAATTTGGAACGATGTATTGTTCAGCAGAAAATCTCGCTATTACGAAATAATAATCGTGTAATGGATATTCGGGTGTTAGCGGCAAAAAATCATAATGGGGTATGGACCGTTCCAGGTATGGTTACAAAGTTTGGTGAAGTTGACAGTATTGTAAGCAATATTTCGAGCGGCGGCTCTGCGGAAAAAGGCTGGCTTTCCCTGATGGAATTGTACAAAGAGGACCCAAAGATGGCCTTTAAAAAATATATGGAAATTGAAAAGATAGCCATTCTTTGCTGTGAAGCATTAGAAAAAAGAGGTCTCCACTTAGGCTATGTCGGTATCGATATTGGGATTGATGAAGATCATCATCTTTGGATTATCGAAATCAATAATCGCAGCCCGGACATGACGATAGCCTTGGATGCTGCAGATTTACAGCTCTATTATCAAATTAAAACGGCTCCAATCCATTATGCTAAATGGCTGGCGGGCTTTGGGGGTGAATAGAGTTTGCTTTATAAAATATACTTCCATCATATAGCAGACGATACTATTTTTTTACCCGATACAACTGCAGCTTTTTTGGGGATTGAACAGAATCAAACAATCACCGTCAGTTTCGGAAAAAGGAAATTGCCGGCCGTGGTTAAGACTGTTCCGTTTAATAACGAATACAGGATTGGGGTCAGTGAAAATGCAAAAAAGGAGCTCTTAATTGATCCCGATGTGAACTACGAAGTGATGTATGCAAACAATGAATTAATCATTGGACCGGTTATCGGATTATTGCTGGCAAAATCGGAAGAAAGACTGGCTAAGTATTTACACCATTATTTAATTTATACGATGTTGTACGAACAAATAAATGGAATTCTTTTTGTTTTTTGTGAGCAGCAAATAGATTTCACCGAAGAAAAAATCACTGGTTATGTTTATGACCCAGCGTCACCGACGAGCTGGAGAAAAGCTGTTTTACCTTTTCCAGGGGCGGTTTTCAGAAGGGTAGAACTGGGGCGGAAAACGTTAAAAGGACTTCAGGAAAGAATCGGACCAGGCTTTTTTAACGCCCAATATTTTGATAAATGGCAGTTTTGGAATTGGCTTTCTCCCTTTGAGGAATTAAGGGAGCATCTCGCGGAAACGACAAATAAGGTGAATGTAAATAATTTAAATATTTTTCTAGAAAAATATAACGGTGTCTATCTTAAGTCCAGAAATGGTTCCAGAGGACAAGGTATTTATTATATAGAAAAACAGGGCAATCAGTATATCATCCTAGAAAATTATAAAAATGATATTCGAACATTATCTAGTGAACAAATGGCTAAATTTCTTAGAAGGCATTCATTCTTTTTACTGCAGCAGCCGATTCGTCTTCATGCCTTTGAGGAAAGAATGGTTGACTATCGCGTCATCTTACAAAAAGATAGAACAGGTCAGTGGCAATGTACAGGGATGATTGCGAGGTTTGGAAAGTCCAATGCAATTACCTCCAATTTTAAAGCAAGCGGATATGCGATGGAAGGCAGACAGGCTTTAATGACGCAATTTGGATATGATGAATTAACAGCCTTCAAGAAGTATCAAGAAATTATCTCTATTTGTACAAAAATGGCCTGTAAAGCAGATGAAATTGCAGGGGCTTACGCCGACTTTGGAATTGATGTAGGGATAGATGAAGATTATAAGGTTTGGGTTATTGAAATGAACAAGCGACCAGACCATGATTTTCCGCTCATGATCAAAGATCGGAAAATGTATTATTCCGTAAAATCAAATCCAGTCTTATATGCGAAGTATATAGCAATGGGTGGTAAATAAAAAAGTAAGGAGGCCTCCGGACGATGATTGTCTGGAGGCCTTTTAAATTAATTATCCCATTTAGTACTCTTTAAATAGCGGAAATATTCATATCTTAATGGGTGTCTATGACTCTTCCATGGCTTTTTGGGGCCTGTGAAATGAATAATGGCAGGGTTTTTTATTATTTTTCGTTTTCTAATCCTTACGGTGATATAATTCCACGTAGGGTGTAGCTTAAGCCATTTATTATAAAGAACCGCATTCATTGCATCTTGGTCGATGCTTCTTAGTTTACGAGGATTTTTTTTCGCATATTGAATGACTCGTTCAGCAGTATTATTTTTACGCCATTTCTCTAAATCTATAACCAATACACCTGAATTAAAATAACCTGCACGACGGGGGATAGAAAGTACTCTTTTTCTAGCTTTACTTGCGCAAGAACCCAAATCTTGAACAGCAGCGAGAAAATGATTATTTAAATTTACGTTCCAGAGACCAATGATGTCATGTTTAACAATGATGTCACTGTCAAGGTAGATTACTTTTTTTATGGTTTCATCTAATACCTCTGGCAAAAGGAGTCGATAATAGGCTTCTTTTTTAAAATAACCATACAGCTTAAATCCCTTGAATCGATTTTTATCAACAGGAAAGAAAACTACATCTGCAGGATAGCCTGCTAAAGAGTTTCTAATTTTCATTTGATTTTCCAATGATAGATTGCCAACAATATAAAAATGCAGGTTGCTATTTGATTTATTATTTTCAAGTATGGAAATAAACATTACTGCTGTATGTTTTGCATAGATGTCATTACTTACTGCAGCAATATGAATGTTCTCCAAATAATCACCACCTATTGATCAATGTTATGAGGATAACGTAGAGTAATAATTCACACCAAATTTTTTTCGCATTCTAAAAAGCTTACAAAAATTAAAATGATGAATTATGGCCACGCTCATTGATCAATTTTGTCATTTCTCCTATTTTTCCTGTCCTTTTGGCATAGCGGTTAAATAATTTAATATTATTCTGCATATTCGGATGAGTCTTCAAACCCTCTCTTGGATGCCATAAATGATATAGAAAAGTATTTTTTGTTCTATAATAAGGGCCGCATATAGTATTCATAGCAGCACAAAAAGCATTGTCTTCCTTTCCCCATCCCTTAAATCTTTCATCGAATCCCCTTACCTTGTAAAAGTTTTCTCGGGTAACAATGATGGTACCACTTATTGGTAAGCGATTATTTTTATATTTCCTTTCTTTACTATATTCAACATCTAATGGCAAAGGCAGCTGAGGGGGGTGAATTAGAAGGTTTTCAGTGCTGGATTGGGTTAAATCTAACCATTTATCATAGGGGATAACCCAGGCATGTTGATCAAGTAATTCAATTGCTTGTAATAATGAGTCAGGTTCATAAAATACATCGCCGTCAGCAATAACAAAAATATCCCTTGTAGCTTGTTTGGCAGCGATATTTATTGCTCTCGAGCGATTAAAAGGATGACTTAGACTTTTGCCGATACACAATTCCACTTCTGGCATCATTGTTTCATAATAAGTTTTTACCCAATTAAATAGTCTATCTCTTGGACCACCGTCCGGTTTGTAGGGAATAAGAATAGAAACATTATTTAACATTATTTTCCTCCTAAAAATTGAGGTTTTGCAAACAATTTATTTATAAAGAAACTCTTTCCCCATTTATCAAAGAAAATTATATAATATCCCATCTAGTACTCTCTAAATAGCGTAAATATTCATTCCGTAATGGATGATGGTCGTGACTCCAGGGTTTTCTCTTCCCTGTGAAATGGATAATGGCAGGGTCTGTAATACTTTTTCCTCTATTAATTGTTGCGGTGTTATAATTCCATGTAGGGTCAAGTTCAAGCCATTTATTGTAAAGCAATGCATTCAATGCATCTTGGTCGATACTTCTTAGTTTATTGGGATTTTGTTTTGCAAATTCGATGACTTGATTGGCAATATTATGTTCTCGCCATTTTTTCAAATCCATAACCAATACTCCGGAATTGAAATAGCCGGCATGAAGAGGAATAGAAAGTGTTTTTTTTCTAGCTTTACTTGCACACTGACCTAAATCTTGAGCGGCTGCTAGATAATAATTATTTAGATTCACTTTCCAAAGATCATTGATATCATGTTTTACGATAATATCACTATCGAGATAGATTACTCTTTCTATTGATTCATCTAAAAGTTCAGGTAACAACAATCTGTAGTATGCTTCCTTTTTAAAATATCCAAAAAGCTTAAAACCCGTAAATCGAGTTTCGCTAACAGGGAAAAAATACACTTTAGCAGGGTAGTTTTCTAAAGAGTTTTTAATTTTTGTTTCATTTTCCTCCGAAAGATTACCGACCAGATAAAAATGAATTGTATTGTTTGATTTATTATTTTTAAGAATAGAATTAAACATGACAGCCGTATGTCTAGCGTAATTATTAGTACTTACTGCTGCAATATGAATCGTATCCAAAATCTCACCTCCATCTTCATTTACACATTCATGATGATTAATTGATGCCAAACTCCTTTGTGGAAATTTCCTTAAAATCGTCTGTTTTCCCAATGAATTTACTATTCTTTTTAATGGAATCATTATTTATTTTATAGGTATGGGATTGTTCCTCCCTTCTTATATAGACATAATTGTATTTGCTAGTTGCATATATTTTGTATTTTTTTTTGATACAGTCATTAATAAATACAGCATCTGTACCGGCTTTCCTAGGCTGGAATTTTACTTTTGGGTAAATTTCTTTTTTAAAAACTAAGGTTCCCCCCTTAAGTGAAGAGCGGCCTAATTTATCTTCATTTCCAATTTTACGAAGAAATAACAATTTTTCTTGCGGAAGATACATATAGGAAGAGCCTTTCCCAACAAGATGTACATGATTATTTTTAAAGGCGTCCATTGCTTCTGTTAAATAATAGGGAGAGTAATAATCATCATCATCAAATTTGGCAATAAAATCATATTTTGATTTTTCAATTCCATAATTTAAACATTCACCTAATGTTTTTTCTTCGGGAAGTTGTATGATTGAGACATTTTCATAATCTAGTGCTTTTTTTTTCCACTTTTCAATACTGATTGAGTCTTTATTTAAAATGATAATTAGTTCTTTCTTTTTCCATAATTGGCTGGAATAATTATCGAATACATTTTCTATCATTTCATCTCTTATCGTACAGGTAATAACGGAAACCATCTTTTTATCCCCCGCTTTCAATGGTAAAACCCTTATCATATAGTATTTATCATTTATTTTTACGAAACGGACATTTCCCTAATAAATTGTAATTTCCTAATAATCCTTTAGTCCTTTGAATGTGTTAAAAGTAAAAATAATTCTCGAGTCTATAACACTTTTTTCAAGAATGAATAGAATAGTTAAAGCTAAAGACAAGCAAAGGCCTTGGGCGGCAAATTAAGAATGGAGGAATAAATTTGATCCCAATTCATGATTTTAAACTAACTCCGAAAAGCAATATGGTTATTTGCTCCTTTGCTGATAAGGGGAAGCATTTAATGGGATTACAGCTTATGAAACCGACAGTAGAACATTACGGGAGGGTTCATGGTATTGATACCCTGTTTTTCACAAAAACATTTGTACCAAATCGACTTGTAAAGAGAAATAAGATTTTTCTGTTATTCAATTTAATGAAATACTACGAGCTTGTTATGTGGATTGATTCAGATGCAATGTTTGTTGATTTTGATACTGATATCCGTGATGAAATAAAAACAGACCACTTAGTATATATGGGATCTCATTATGGCAGGGACCCGCTTTTTCCAAATTCAGGTGTTATTGTCATCAAGCGTGATCCTTTGACAGAAGAACTTTTACAGGAGGTATGGAATCATAAAAAGAAAGAAGGAGAATTTTGGTGGGATCAACAAGGTTTTTTAAAATGTCTCGGATATGAAAATAAGTTATTGAAAATTATTTCCTATAATGGTCCCACTAAATACACTCCAATCGTCGGAACTTTACATGATAAGTGGAATAGCAGGCCTTATGATAAAGATGTTGCAGAACATCCCATCATAATACATTACTGTGGATATCAATGGCCAAGAAGGCTAAAGGAAATGCAAAACAACCTTAGGAAGTTTCGCCTATTGATAGGAGGTTAAAATAATAATGAATTGTGGCAGCTGTATTTACGTTACTTTGAAAGAGGGGCAATGGAAATGATTCCTAGTTATGAGTTTTCGATAGAGCCAAACAGCAATATGGTGATTTGCTGCCTAGGAACCGGTAAAAACCATGAACAAGCGCTTGATATTATGAAACCTACGGTGGAATATTACGGAAAGCTTCATAATATTGATACACTGTTCTTCAAGCATAACTTTTTACCAAATAAATTAGCAAAAAAAAATAAAATTTTTTTAATCTATAACCTATTAAAATATTATGAAATCGTGATGTGGATGGATTCAGATACGATTATTGTAGACCCAAGTACAGACATTCGCCTAGAACTAAATTCAAATCATGTTATTTATATGACCAGTTATTATAGAAGGAAACCGCTATTTCCAAATTCCGGTGTAATTGTTGTGAAGCGGGACCCTAGATCTTTTGAAATTTTAGAGAAGGTCTGGAAACATAGGCGTAGGTATCGCGGGGAATGGTGGGACCAGCAAGCCTTCTTAAAGCTCCTCGGTTATCGAAATCAGAATGTACGGATTTTATCTTATAAGGGTCCTACAAAATATACCTCACTTATTGGCAGTTTAGATGTTAAATGGAATAGCAGACCAAATCGTAGGGATGTTGCTAAAAAACCTATCATCATGCACCATTGTGGAATAAAGTGGGAGAGAAGATTAACAAGAATGCAATCAAGTTATCGCCTTTTTTTACAAAATGTAAAAAATAAATCAAATTCAACATAAGTTTAGGTGGCGATGGTAAGTGAAAAAGCGTGTAAGAAAAACTCCAGGTAAAATTAGGATGTTAAAGGCGAAATTTAAACGCAAACATGGTTATAGTTTAGATTTAGAGAATCCCAGGACCTTATCTGAAAAGATTCAGTGGATAAAACTAAATGGAAATATTAAGAGATTCTCGAAGTATGTTGATAAATTTCGTGTTCGGAACTACGTAAAAGAAAAAATTGGTGAACAATACCTGATTCCGCTTTTTGGAGTTTATGATAACGTAAATCAAATCGAATGGGGAAAACTCCCTAATTCTTTTGCTATGAAAACCACTCACGGAGCGACATGGAATTTAATCGTAAAAGATAAAACAAGGATTAATAGAGTAAGTGCAAAAAGGAAATTAAGACGGTGGCTTCGATTACGATATTACACAATAACAGGTGAATCAAATTACCGCAATATTAAACCTAGGATTGTCATTGAA
Organism: Neobacillus kokaensis; assembly: GCF_014656545.1. Classification (GTDB taxonomy): domain Bacteria; phylum Bacillota; class Bacilli; order Bacillales; family Cytobacillaceae; genus Neobacillus; species Neobacillus kokaensis. The sequence continues at coordinate 83,864 of NZ_BNDS01000013.1, read as the reverse complement.
AAATTCATCAAAGATCCAACAGGTGATTTAAAAGATTATAAATTTTTTTGTTTTCATGGCGAACCTAAATTTATCCAAGTAGACGGGGGGCGATTTAGTAACCATAAACGAGACTTTTATGATTTGGATTGGAATAATATACCAGTCAGATTGAAATATAAACATTTTCAGGAACCTGTCACAAAACCCTCCCGCTTAAACGAGATGCTGACAATTGCAAGAAAACTTTCGGCTGATTTTGCCTTTGTCCGTGTCGATCTATATTATACAAATGAGCAAATATATTTTGGAGAAATAACATTTACCCCAGCAAATGGCTTTAAACCGTTCAGACCACGTTATTATGATGAATTATTTGGGCAATTTCTTGATATCTCTAAGTATATATAGTGTTTTAATCACTAGTTAGGTGGAGGGGACAAGATGAAAAAAAGGATTCGAAGGACCAAAAGAAATTTCCAGACTGATAAGAATAAATTATTGAATAAAAAATTTAAAAAAATACATGGTTATGATTTAAATTTAGAAAATCCTAAAACCTTTTCTGAAAAAATTCAGTGGGTTAAATATCATGGCAAGCTTGAGAGATTTTCAAAGTATGTAGATAAATATGAAGTACGGCAATACGTGAAAGAAAAAATAGGGGAACAATATTTAATTCCGCTAATAAGCGTTTTTGATAATGTAGATCAAATTGATTGGAATATGTTACCTGAATCCTTTGCAATGAAGGCTAATCACGCTTCCGGATGGAATATTATTGTTGAGGATAAAACAATGGTTAATCAGGAAAGCGCAAAAAACAAAATGAGAAAATGGCTTCAATCGAGTTATTATAAATTATTTAGTGAAGCAAACTACCGTAATATTAAACCAAGAGTTGTGATTGAAGAATTAATCAAAGATCCGTCAGGAGATTTGAAGGATTATAAATTTTTTTGTTTTCATGGCGAACCAAAATTTATCCAAGTAGACGGGGATCGATTTACGGAGCATAAACGGGATCTTTTTGATTTGGATTGGAATAAACTCCCTTTAAAATTGAAATTTACGAATTTTAAGCAATCCCCCCTAAAGCCTGCAGCTTTAAATGAAATGATTCAGTTAGCACGACAACTCTCTGAAGGTCTTCCCTTTGTCCGTGTAGATTTATATTACACAAATGATCGTATCTATTTCGGCGAATTAACATTTACTCCAGGAAATGGATTGGAACGGTTTAGCCCTAGATATTATGATGAATTATTTGGTAATTGTCTTGATATTAATAGATATATTTAATGATTATTGCTTGTTAAATGGAGATGATATGATGAGAAAAAGGATAAGGAAGAACGAAGAAAAATACTTCTCCGATAAAATTAATAGATTGAAAACTAGATTTAAACGCCATCATCATTACGAGCTAAATTTAGCAAATCCCCGAACCTTTTCAGAAAAAATTCAGTGGACAAAGCTGTATGGCCGTCTAGAGAGATTTTCGAAGTATGCTGATAAATATGAAGTACGGCAATATGTGCAAGAAAAAATAGGTAAACAGTATTTAATTCCGTTTATTGGAGTCTATGATCGTGTGGATGAAATTGATTGGAATACTTTACCTGAATCTTTTGTCATGAAGGCCAATCACGCATGGAGAACGAATATTATTGTAAAGGATAAAACGAAAATTGATTGGAAAGAAAAGAAACTCCAAATGGAAAATTGGCTTAAATTAAATTTTGGAGAAAAATCTGGCCAGCCAAACTATTACAATATTAAACCAAGGATTGTCATTGAAGAGCTCATAAAGGATCCAACAGGTGATTTAAAGGATTATAAATTTTTTTGTTTTCATGGGGAACCTAAATTTATTCAGGTAGATGGGGAGCGGTTTAATGGTCATGAGCGGGATTTATTTGATTTAAACTGGAATAAACTCCCTTTTCGTTTGGGATATAATAATGATTTTAAGGACTCTCCCTCAAAGCCCACAGGATTAAATGAAATGATTAAGGTTGCACAACAACTTTCTTCTGATTTTCCCTTTGTCCGTGTAGACTTATATTATACGAATGAGCATATATATTTCGGTGAATTAACATTTACTCCAGGAAATGGCCTTACGAAGTTTAGACCCCGTAAGTATGATGACTTATACGGGACATACCTTGATATTACTAGATATCAATAAAATTTTTAGTACTTATGTAACGGTTTGTTCATAAGTGCTTTTTTTATTTTACTAGGTTAATAGCCGTAGCAAGCTGCTTTTGCTTAGCATGTAATAATACGAAGGTCTCAGGTCATTAAATAAATAGCTGCGCGGAGGAAAGCTATGGTTTTTATTCGATATGGACAAAATCGGAACACAATTGATTTTTCAACAAAGTTTGTTGAAAAATACGGCATTACTGCACAAAGGATTATTTTAAAAATTGGCGGCTGGTCGCGGGAACTGCCGGTTAACATAAATGACGAATTACCTGAAGATACAATCGGAATCCCAGAGCAATCACATGAATTAACGATTCCCGAGGGTATTCCTTATGAATTGACGATTAACGGCAGGGTGCTGTCGCTTGGACCCGTTATTGCGTTTGTTGCCTATTTAAACCCTAAAGAATTGCATCCAAAAAGATTAGAAAGGTTAAAGAGTCGCTTTTCTGAATATCATAGCATTAAAGGTCTTATTTATGTATGTGCCGCAAGAGGCATCAATATCGACAAAAAACAAATTGAAGGCTATTACTATAATCCAGATGGAGAGCAACCACAAGCCAGATGGATCCCCGGTATTTTTCCATATCCGGATGTCGTTTATAAAAGGCATCCCATCGATGCTGTAAGGTATGATGATCTCGTTTCCCATATTGGTGATAGAGTTATAAACTCATATTATTTCGGCAAAGGGGAACTGCCAGAGTATGCTTTAAGGAATAGGGTACTAAAAGAGGCCTTTCCAGAAACTGAAAAATTAACGGGAGTGGAGCAGCTCGATCAGATGCTTCAAAATCATCAATCCATCTATTTAAAACCTCCTAAAGGTGAAGGTGGGAGAGGGATTTACTCTGTAGCATTGGACCATCAAGGCAGATATATTTTCACCAATTCAATGAAAAGGGCTACTATTTTCACCTCTCAAGCTGAAGTTACCTCCTTTTTAGAAAAATTTATTCAGCGGAAGTACATCATTCAACAGAGTGTTTCGACAACTATTGGAGGAAGGAATGTAGATTTTAGAGTTTATGTGCAGAAAAATGGATTAAAACAGTGGGTGTGTCAAGGGATGATAGGCAGGGTGGCGAAAAGGGGGACGATTGTTACCAATTTAAAACATGTTGAAAAACTACTGCCGGGAAATCAGGCAATTATGTATTTATTTGGAGCCAATCGTCAAATGACCCTTCAAATCCAGAAGAAAATCTATGACTGTTGTATGAAGGCATGTAAAGAATTGGATCAATGTGTCGGTAATTACGGTGACGTAGCTGTTGATTGCATTGTTGATCGCAACTACAATGTTTGGATTTTAGAAATCAACAAAAGGTACGGCTATGATAGCTTAATCAAAATGAAGAATCGAAAATTGGCAAGAACGTTATTGTCCACACCTTTTCGCTATGCAAAAGCATTAGCTGGATTTTAAAACGGAGGGGGTATGATGATGAGTGTTCCGTATATTGGAATATTAGTAGATGGATTGATTTACAGCGGAATTAAACATGGAGTTCCCTATTTTGAGCGCATTCATTTTTATGAAGCAGCCTGTAAGAAGCATCATTTAATTCCCTGCTATTTTCGGTTAAAGGATCTTAACATTGAAACAGGCCAAGTTAATGGTTTGGTCAAAGGAAATAACGGCAAATATGAATTGAAAGATTTGCAGATACCAGCAGTCATTCATAATAGAGGATTATTTTTTAACAATAGCTCCAAGGAAAAATTAAAGCGGCTGCAGCGTTCAGGCGTTATGATTTTCAATGATTGGAATCGCTACGGGAAATTAATGGTTCATCAAATTCTTAATCGGGATGAGGATTTAAGCCGCCATTTGCCTGAGACAAGGAAAGCGAGTTTAGAAAACTTAAAGGAAATGATGGAAAAACATAATGAGCTAATTATCAAGCCAAATAGCGGAAGCCTCGGCGGCGGGGTCATTTTGATCAAAAGAATTGACAATGAACAATGGACAGTTACCAGCCATCAGCAAAGGTGGCCTTTTACTGACAAACTGCCGGATATACTTCAAAAGAAGGCTTCGAGCAAATACTACATTATCCAGCAGCGAATCCCCTTAGCAAAGTCTGAAGGCAGCCCTTTTGATTTGCGCGTATCGGTTCAAAAAAACGGAACGGGAGAATGGCAGGTTACCGGAATCGTAGGGAAGGTGGCTAAAAAAGGCAGCTATGTAACCAATGTGGCCCAGGGAGGCACATGCAGACCTCTTTGGGAAATAGTGGGGGGAATACCTGAACTGGATTATGATATGATCTATAAACAAATTGAGGAATTTTCCTTGCAAGCCGTAAAGGAATTAGAAAGTCATTTTCCCAGTTTAGCCGATGTCGGTTTAGATATTGGGCTGACCGAGGATGGGTTTCCAATGTTTATTGAATGTAATGGACGTGATCTAAGAATTACCTTTGGAAAAGCGAAAATGATGGATGTGTGGAAAGCAACATATACGACACCAATCAGCTATGCCCGCTATCTTTTGGATTCAAAGGGTAAGGGGGAGTAACCGGAATGAAGACTCTTAAACTGGCTGATTTTTTAGATGTGATTAAAGGGGAAATGCTTCAAGGTGATCCTGATGAAGAAATTCGAAAGCTCGTAAAGAAGACAGCTAATATAGGTGAACATTGTTTATATTTCCACACTAGCAAAAAGGCCATCAAGCCGGAAGCGATCGCAGGAATATCGAAGTTTACGATTGTAACAGAAGATTCTCGTATACTTTCAATGATATCAAAGACAGCGAACGTGATTTTAACTGCCAATGCAAAGGATTCGTATTGGAGATTTATCGATTATTATCGAAGTCAATTTCAGATTCCTGTCATTGGGGTAACCGGTACATGCGGTAAGACAACGACTAAGGATATGATTAAACATATTTTGAATCGAAGAATGAAGGTTCATTCTACCCTTTATAGCCAAAATGGTCTTCATTTAAATTTGCCATATTTGATGGGGTTAACAGAGAAAACAGAGGCAGCTGTTTTTGAAATGGGGGTTGCTTATCCCGGTAACATTAGGATTAGCGGTAAATATTTTAAACCAACCGTTGGGATCATAACTAACATTGGCGAGGCTCATTTAGAAGGGTGCAGAACGTTAGAAAATTATATAAAGGCAAAGGGTGAAATGTTAGAGGTTTTATCAGAAGATGGAATATTAATTATAAATACCGACGACGAGAATATTAAAAGGCTGCCAATTGCCATGTATAAAGGAAGCGTTCTGTCTTTTGGGAAGGATGAGACAGCTGACTACCGTGCTTGTGACATCCAATTTGAAAATGACAGAATGAGTTATTCTTTACAGGTTCAAAACAGTGAATATAAAGTAACGATTCCGGGGGTTGGGGAGCACAATGTCTATAATAGTTTGGCAGCCATCGCGGCCACAGCTGCTCTTGGTATCCCGATTGAAGAGGCTGCTAGGAGGCTTAGTACGTTCCGAACAATGGAACGGCATGCAAAGCTGTACCATGGCGCAGGTAACTTAACAGTGATTGATGATACATGGAGTTGCAATCCAAGCTCAGTGAAGTCTGGCCTTGATGTTCTAAAAAAAACGTCCAACGGCAGGACAGAGGTGCTGGTACTAGGGCGAATGCAGCGCCTTGGAAATCAGGAAAGAAAACAGCATATTCAAATGGGGCAAACGATTTTCGATATCGGCGGGGTTGACCACCTGATAACAGTAGGATCTTCGGCGAGGCTGACAGGTGAAAGGGCGATTACCTTAGGAATGGATCCCGCTAGGGTACATTTCGTTATGAACGCAGCGGAATTAGAAGCGAAACTAGCCGAAATCTTTCATGACGATATGACAATTCTGTTTAAAATGTCCCTCGGTAAAATGGACCCATCCTTTCGAAAAGTTGTAGAAAAGTATCGATTTGCCTAGTACCAGCTTAAAAGCCGCTATCCTGTCCATAGCGGCTTTTTATGTGTCACTCGTTTAAAAAATAACATACCTTAAGATAGAGCAATTTTTCGAAGACTGTGTTAAAGGGCAGTGGTGAATTTATTACTATGTTGATTGAAGTGAAGCGCATGGAGCGGAAATCAACAGACAAGTTTAACCCAGCCCTATCTTTAAATCTGTAAAACTGGGGATGAAACGCTAACATGCATACAATCGTTTTTATTGGAAGTAATAAATCTGGAACAAGCAGAGAAGCCCTGACTATTTCAAATGAAATGGGATATTTTACCGTGTTAATAACAAATAGAAAAAGTTTTATCAGACAAAGAAAGGAATTCCCTGAAGTACACCGGATGATTTATGTGGAAAATTTATTAGATAAAGATAAAATTCTTTCGATTATAAAAGACCTTGAGCAGGAAAAAAGTCAGATAGGAGCGGTGATTAGTTTCATCGACCCATTTGTTGCGTTTGCCGGTAAACTTTCACAAGAGCTGGGACTTGTACAAATGTCTATCGAGGCCTTAACGATCATGGAGGAAAAAACGAACGTACGAAAACATTTAAAAAAGCTCCCTGTTTCACCGAAATATGCAGTTTATCAATTGGATGACCCAATAGAGAAAGTTTTAAATCATTTCAAAGAATCATTTCCGCTTGTACTAAAGTCACCCGTCTCCAATGGTTCAAAGGACGTACTGCTTGTGAACTCAGCTGATGAACTGCAAGAAGGATTAAAATACTTAAAGAAACGGCTTCCAAACCATACTGTTTTAATCGAAGAATATCTGATTGGACCGCAGTATTTAATTGAAGTTATGGTAATAAACGGTGAAATTTCAATCGTTGCCATCATTGATCAGGAAATTTTAAATGGCACGAGATTTATAATAACTGGATATAGTTATCCAGCATTATTAAGTATTGAAGAGAATGAAAAGTTACAAACTGCTGTTTTTAGTATTATCAAGAAGCTTGAGTTAGAGAATGGAACCTGTCATCTGGAGATGAGGATTGTAAATGGAGAATGGAAACTGATTGAGATTAATCCAAGGATGTCAGGCGGGGCAATGAATCGAATTATTGAAGAAGGGACAGGGATTAATCTGGTTAAAGAAACGATCAAATTATTTTTAGGAATGGAGCCTAATCTTGAAAAAACGGCCATGAAATGCGTTTATGCAAAATTTGTAACCGTCCAATCTAGAGGAAAATTAATCAAAGTGACCGGCAGGAATCGAGCGTTAAAACATGATGGAGTGAAAGTGGTATTCGTAAAGCCGCGCAAAGGGGCGATCTTAAGAAAACCTTTGTCTTTAGGGGACCGTTATGCCTATGTGGTGGCTGTTGCCGATACAACTGAAAAGGCAAAAAGAATAGCAGGAAAAGCAGCTAATGAAATTAGATTTTATTTAGACCCTCTTTAAGGAAGTGAGGTTATGGTGCTTATTGGAATGCTGCACCATCGGAAGCATCCTGATATGGTGAAGAAAGCCTATCCATTCGCGGCAGTCGCCAAAATGGAGGGAATTGATTTTATTTATTTTCCCTTTGATGGAGTTGATTTTGAACAAAATGTTGTGAGCGGCTGGGTTTACGAAAAGGGGGGCTGGATTAGGGAACAAAGGGAATTTCCTACGGTTATCATTAACAGCTGTAATCCCAAAACAACTGAGCATTCCTTAATTTTACAAAGGCTGAAATCAGTTGCTGTTTTTACGAGCTTTCCCGTTGGAAGTAAACTAAAGGTATATAAAAAGGTCATGAAAGCCAAAGCTTTTGCTTCTTATTTGATTCCCTCAGCCCTCCTAAATGGCAGCAGTGACCTTCTGACCTTTTTGGAATCCTACCCAGCTGCGGTAATCAAGCCCGTCTCCGGAAATCGTGGGAGAAGAATTTTTTTTATCCAAAAGACTGATGAAACGTATCAATTGAAAGATGGGTCCCGTACACATGTTTATAACAAAGAACAACTTGAGGTTTTTATTTCAAACGTGACCGAAGAACAAAAGTATTTACTTCAGCCTTTTATTGAATGTAAAACAAAAAACGGTTTAATTTATGATTTTAGGCTTCATGTTCAAAAAAACGGAAGCGGCCAGTGGGAAATTACCTTAATATATCCGCGCATCAGCGGCAATACCAAGATGGTCAGCAATATTTCGAGCGGCGGCTACCGCGGCGAATTAATTCCCTTTCTCAAGGATGAATTTAAGCATGATTACCCGAAAATGAAGCGAAAACTGGAGGAATTTGCGTTATCATTTGCTGCGCATTTAGATACTCTTTATGAAAACCCATTTGACGAATTAGGGATTGATGTGGGGGTAGATCAAGAGCAAAAGCTATGGCTGTTTGAAGTTAATTGGCGTCCGGGAGCAAAGAATCGGGAATTTCAAGTGGCTATGCTGTTAATTCCGTATTGCGGTTTTTTAGCAAAACAGAAAGGCAATAAACCATAGAAATTAGGGATTTAAAGCGAGTGTGAGCAGATGTGAGAGGTACAACGGCAAATAGTGCTGTTGTCTTTTTTTGTATTATTTATGTGAAGAATTTATAAAGAAAAATAGGTGTTTTGTCATATGAAAAATGGAAAAAATCATATTTGATGTAAAAAAAAGTTCCTTTTTCTATTTATAAATGCCTAGTTTTTCGGGATCTATATATTTCTTGATTTACAATTGTTTACAGTGTCTTAAAAATTCCTCTTTATAATCGAAATTGCAAGTCAGAAACAATTTTGAAAGGGGAAAGAAAAATGATGCGAGAGATACCTTTAAATGAGTGGATGAAGAAATTAAATTCGGAAAGGCTGCAGCATAATATGGACAGGCGCCGCTTTCTCCAAGGAGCAGGGAAAATTGCAGGCCTATCAGTGGGTTTAGCAATTGCTCAATCAATGGGCGGATTTGAGGTTAATGCAGATCCAACTTTTAGTGATTATCCGTTCACACTCGGGGTTGCTTCCGGCGACCCTTTATCAGATGGTGTGGTGTTATGGACAAGGCTGGCTCCCGACCCGTTAAATGGCGGCGGCATGCCTCCGCATAGTGTGCCAGTAAAATGGGAGGTAGCAGCTGATCCATATTTTCGCAGTATTGTTCAGCGGGGAACTGAACTTGCCAGACCCGAGCTTGGCCATTCCATCCATGTAGAGGTAAGTGGATTGAAAGCCAATCACGAATATTTTTATCGGTTTAAAAGCGGAAGTGAAATAAGCCCGACAGGAAAGACAAAAACACTTCCTAAAGCAGGGAAAGGTATCTCGCAGCTCAAGTTTGCCTTTGTTTCATGCCAGCAATTTGAACATGGATACTATACAGCTTATCAGCATCTCGCAAAGGAAGAACTGGACCTTGTTTTTCATCTAGGCGATTACATATATGAATACGGACCAAATGAATATATTGCGGCAAGCGGAAATGTCAGAACTCATAGCGGTCCGGAAATAAAAACACTTGTAGACTACCGTAACCGTTATGCCCAGTACCGTTCAGACACCCATTTACAAGCAGCCCATGCAGCTTTCCCGTGGATTGTCACTTGGGATGACCATGAAGTGGAAAACAACTATGCAAATATAATTCCAGAAAAGGGACAGTCAGTGGAGGAATTTATTATTCGGCGGGCGGCTGCGTACCAAGCCTATTACGAGCATATGCCGCTTCGGAAGTCATCGCTGCCGCAAGGAGCAGATATGAAAATTTACCGCCAGTTTGAATATGGAGATCTTGCCTCTTTCCTTGTGCTCGACACAAGGCAATACCGGGATGACCAGGCAAATGGTGATAAAAGCTCGCCGCAGACACCTGAATCTCTTGATCCAAAACGAACCCTGCTGGGAACTGAACAGGAAGAATGGCTATTTAATCAATTGGATCATTCTAAGACAAAATGGAATGTGTTAGCGCAGCAGATCTTCTTTGCCCAGCGGAATTACGGTACAGCAACCTCGCCAAAGTTCAGTATGGATGCTTGGGACGGTTATCCTGCTGCCCGTCAGCATGTATTGGATTATGCAAAAGAAAACCAATTAAACAATTTAATCGTTCTAACAGGAGATGTTCATGCAAACTGGGCGTCTAATTTGTTGGAAGATTTTAATGATGATAACTCGAGAATTTTTGGAGCAGAATTTGTCGGTACCTCTATTACTTCAGGCGGTAATGGGGCAGATAAACGGGCAGATACTGACAAGATATTAGGTTTGAACCCGAATATTAAATTCTTTAATGACTTCCGCGGGTATGTACGATGTCAGGTTACTCCCGACCGCTGGCAGGCGGATTACCGCGTCGTTCCCTATGTCTCTGCACAAGGAGCAGATATTTCAACAAGGGCATCTTTTGTCTTTGAAAAAGATGGGATGGGACTTAAGCAAATTTCTACAACAGAGATACCATTAGGGCAGAAGCTTTCAACTGAAGTGGAAGAGGACCGGAATAAAGCACATAACCGAGCGCATCAAAGGCAATTAGAGAAAAAAGGAATGAAAGTACCTAAACCATAGTTTTCAGGAGCAGTCAAATTAATCAAGGAGTTGAGTATTTATGTTTTCAAATATCGGAATACCAGGGTTAATCTTAATTTTGGTCATTGCACTCATTATTTTTGGTCCATCTAAATTGCCGGAAATAGGCCGGGCATTCGGGAGGACTTTATCTGAATTTAAATCCGCCACCAAAGAACTTGTCGGAGGAGAGGAAAAAGTGGAAGAACAAAAACCTGCGGTAACCTTAGTGAAAAAAGAAGGATAGAACATAAAATGCTTAGCGAGGGCAGGCGGGGGAACTCGTCTGCTTCTCTTTTTTATCTAGTTTATCGAGGATAGTAGTTTTACGTTATGGATTACGATGAAAGAAGGAGGTATTGTGAGTGAACGACAAAGACTTGCATGTTATAGGGCATTTAGAAGAGTTACGGAGTAGGATCATCAAAACGCTGGCTGCTTTTATCGTCATTTTTATCATAATGTTTATTTATGTTCAGGATATCTATCATTGGCTGATCAAGGACCTGGACCAAAAACTTGCTATTCTGGGTCCGGGAGATATTGTATGGGTGTATATGATGATTGCGGTGGTGTTTTCAGTGGCAGCAGTAATTCCAGTGGCCGCCTATCAGATCTGGAAGTTTGTTGCGCCTGCCTTAAAACCGGAGGAGAGAAAAGTAACATTAATCTTTATTCCTTTTCTATTTCTGTTATTTTTATGCGGGATTGGTTTTGGGTATTTTGTTTTATTTCCGACGGTATTAGGATTTTTAACTTCTTTATCCCAGGGGCAATTTGAAACCTTATTTACTGCTGCAGAATACTTCCGTTTTATGATTAATTTAACGCTTCCCTTCGGACTTCTGTTTGAAATGCCGCTTTTGGTCATATTTTTAACGAGATTAGGAATTTTAAATCCAATGCGGCTTGCTAAAGTAAGGAAACTTTCTTATTTTATCTTAATTATCATCTCAATCTTAGTAACGCCGCCTGATTTCATGTCAGATATTATGGTGACCGTTCCTTTGCTTGTTCTTTATGAATTAAGTGTAACCCTGTCAAAAGTCGTTTATCGGAAGAGGTTTTTACCAACTAATGAAGGACTAGCTATTTCGGATTAAAGTTTAAAGTGAAAATTTTGTGGTAACCAAAAAACAGGGCTTTCAACTTCGTTAAAATACTGTCTTTTTTGTAGAAAAAGGTAAGTTATTTTAGCAGTGATACATACTATAGGTGAGAGAAGGGAGCGTGGTTACCATGAAAAAAGGTTTATTATCCATTGTGATTGTTGTGGCGATTATTGTTGTATTTGGGCTCATGCTAATGTCCAGCTACAACAATTTTGTTAATTTGGAGGAGAATGTTGACCAGTCATATGCGCAAATTGAAAATCAATTACAGCGAAGACTGGATTTAATTCCAAACTTGGTTAGCACTGTTAAGGGCTATGCTGCACATGAAAAAGAAGTCATTGCTTCTATTTCAGAAGCGCGGTCAAGACTTGCTGGTGCAAAAACTCCACAAGAAGAGGCAACAGCCAATGCCGATTTATCAAGTGCATTAAGCCGTTTGCTGGTAGTCGTGGAAAATTATCCAAATTTGAAAGCAGACCAGCAATTCACCCAGCTCATGGATGAACTGTCAGGGACGGAAAATAGAATTGCTGTGGCACGAAAAGATTATAATGACCAAGTTGCGGAATATAACAGAAAAATTAAAAGGTTTCCAGGAAGCCTGATCGCAGGAATGACTGGATTTGATGAAAAGGAATATTTTAAAGCCGACCCGAAAGCTCAAGAAGCACCAAAGGTTGACTTTGGGGGCAATGGTTAATGAACATAAAACGAATCTTCAGCCTTTTTGTGTTGCTTGTCACTATTTTTGTTAGTGCAGCCACAGTACTTGCTGAGGATGTTCAAATACCAAAACCTGTTGGCGATATTTATGTACAGGATTTTGCTAATGTTTTAAGTGAAACAGAGGTTTCGCAATTAAATGCATATGGCAGAAGTATTGAAGGCCAAACAACAGCACAAATTGCAGTATTAACAGTCCCGTCTATTGGGGACCGTTCGATTCAAGAATTTGCTAATGAAGCATTTCGAAAATATGGAATAGGTAATCAGCAAGAAAACAATGGCGTGCTGCTGGTTCTGGCGATGCAGGAAAAGAAAGTCTGGATTGAAGTCGGCTATGGGCTTGAAGGCAGGATTCCTGATGGTAAAGCAGGGCGGATTTTAGATGAATATGCTATTCCTAAGCTTAAGAATGGGCAGCCTAGTCAGGCCATTGTTTCGACGTACCAGGCTCTTGCTAAAGAGGTTCTTGCTGAATACGGTATTGAAGGCGGGCTCGGGCAGCGGGAGAATCAGGCGCCGCAAGCGGCAGCTGGACAAGATGAAGGGGTTGGAATACCCTCCTGGCTGGTAATCATAATCGTACTTGTGGTTGTCTTTCTAGACATTAAATTCTTCGGCGGTACCCTTACTTATTTACTGCTCTCGATAATCTCCCGTGGTGGAGGCAGAGGAGGCGGCGGCCCCCGCGGCGGCGGAGGGGGATCTTCCGGCGGCGGTGGTGCCGGGCGTGGGTGGTAATTTAGCGGCAGACCTTGAACTTCAAGCGCTGCTAGTCGAATGGTATCCTTGCATAAATTGAGAAGATGGACCATAAACGAAAACGTGTAAGATTGACCGGCCCTTCCCACCTAAGAAAATATGCATTTTAATATTAATGTGAAGCCCCGCTTTAGAAACTTTGAATTGATACGCTTTTGCCCAACTCCTGCATACTTATCTATTACTTTACCATTATTATCTAGAAGAACTAGTGTAGGAGTTTTTTTAATAACGTACCTTTCCGCTAATACTAAGTCATTTTCATCCTTTGTTTTTGAAAGGTTTACGATTTGGTCAGCTTCTATTTCACCTTGCACTAAATAGCATCAAGCATTTTACAAGCTGGACAATTTTCCTGCTTGAATACGACCAATTTCATAAACAATCCTCTCCTTTAAAAATAGCGAACAGTAACTTGAACTACTGTTCGCCATTTTTGATGAAGGGTTGGATCAGGTATCTTACTCAGGGCATTCTGGACAATCTTCACAATCATCAACGAGGGGCGGGGTTGGATCATTTGGTTGAATAACGAGATCTTGGCATGTTTCATTTGCTGGAACGCATTTTCTAACTGTAATACCACAAATTTCATATTCACAACAACGAAATTTTGGAACTGCTCTTAAGCCCACATCAATCACCTCAATTCGTTATATTATAATGATGTTTCACTATATAGTACATGCTGTAAGTGGATAAAAAGAAACGGCATATTCATCAAAAAAAAATTTATTCATTTTTTGCTGGATATCACTGCCCCGCCCTGTTGCTCATATCCATTCCGGACATGTAGAATGGATGTCAAAGGGAGGCAAAATTAAATGGTGAGATACTTCCAGCATTTCAAAGAAAAATTAACGGATCACCTATATGGCAGCATTCGGGCTAAGTTAGTACTGTTTTTTATAATAGTGGCAATCGTACCGCTACTTTTATTTGGCTATGCCTCCTATAAAAATTCCTCCGCTATTGTAAATCAGCAATTTAATAAATATGAGACGTTTGCTACTTCCCAGCTGGAAAAGCAATTGGTGAATATAATTGACCAGATGTTTGTGGTTTCAAATGATATACAACAGTATTTATCTGACCCAACCTTGATTGTCATTAAAGAGGAGATTCCAAAGACATATGAAGGGTTTATCGAAAAAAAGAATTTTGAACGATTTTTGGAAGCGCATAAAACGTTTAATACTAGAGGGATTTATTTAATCACAAGCAAGGGCTATTTCTACGGCGGAAGCTATTTGAATACAGACAAACTTTTTCAGGAGCCATTTTGGAAAGAGAGTGAGAACGTAAAGTATGGGGATCACTGGATTGGTTTTTACCAAACGCAGCATTATGACAGCAGTAAGCCTCCAGAGCAAATGATTGGTCTTATCGTGCCAATACAAAGTCAATATGGTGTTCTAAAGGGAAGCAAATTACTTATTGAAACAAAGGCAGACGAGCTTTTTTCCTATATAAAGTTTCTTGAAAGGGATGTCCATGCGTTTGTCACGATACGTAATGATAAGAAAAAAGTTTTATATCGCTCCACCTCAGATAGGAAACCTCTAGCCGATGATATCGTTAGAACCACCAATCTTGACGCATATGGGTGGCAGGTCGAGGTGCGGGTTCCTGAGAAGCTGTTTTATCAATCATCAACGGTGATTTTTAACTATACATTGCTGGCGATTTTCTTTTCCATACTTCTCGCTAGTTTACTTGCGATGCTGTTCGCTGATCCAATTGCAAAGCGGCTGAGAAAGCTGAAGGATTCGATGGGACGGGTGAGCGCTGGTGAGCTTGATATACAGGTCCCAGTAAAAGAAAAGGATGAAATCGCAAGTTTAACGAACAGCTTTAATCAGATGGTCCAGCAAATTAAGGAATTAATTGAGGAAATCAGCGAGACGGAAAGGCTAAAGCGAAAGGCGGAACTTAGAGCTTTCCATTACCAAATTAACCCGCATTTATTATTTAATACATTGAACTCCATCCAGTGGAAAGCTCGGCTCGCGAATGCCCATGAAGTCCAGCAAATGATCTATCATTTAACCGAAGTCCTTCATGAAAATTTAAATTTTTCCGATGAGTTGATTCCTTTGAGGAAGGAACTCAATACTATCAAGCACTATTTGAAGGTACAGGAAATTCGATATGGCCATATGTTTCAATATGAAGAAACGGTTAGCCCTGAAGCTATGAATTATCTCATTCCGAGGCTGTCATTGCAGCCTTTGTTTGAAAATATCTTTTTCCATGCTTTTGAAGATGGCAATGGTATGATTAAGTTAACAGTTGAAGACAAGGCTGATGCCTTCGAACTCTCGTTAAGTGATAACGGGAAAGGGATGACAGCGGATCAAGCATCAATAATGCTCCAGCCTCACGAGTCAAATGAAAAATCGCGGGGAATCGGTGTCTATAATGTTGATCAGCGGCTTAAGCTCCACTTTGGGAATGAATACGGTCTCAAAATCGTGTCCGAGCTAAAAAAAGGGACAACCATCATCATGTGCTGGCCAAAAAGGAGTGTATCTTATGATCAAAGTAATAGTAGTAGATGATGAATATATCGTTCGAAAAGGATTAATTGCCACAATTCATTGGGAGAAGTTCAATATGGAAGTGGTGGCAGATGCGGCCAACGGTGCGAAAGGCTGGGAGCAATTTTCTGAACATACTCCCGAGGTTGTCATTACAGATATTGTAATGCCAGAAATGAATGGAATAGAGTTGGCTAGAAAAATTAAGCAAAAAGCACCTGACACGAAAATATTGCTGTTAAGCTGCCACAGGGATTTTGAATATGCCATGGAAGGGATTAAGCTTGGGGCTTCAGGTTATATTTTAAAAACTGCCTTTCAGGACGAGGAATTTGAAGAATATTTAGCTGCATTTTCAAAGGAAATAGAGGGGAAACAGGCTGAAAATCCCCTCCATGTCAATCAAAAAGAAGGTCATGGTGCTTGGCCTGAGCCGATTCAGAAAGCTGTACAACTCATTACCAGAGATCTTTCTAAGTCTCATTCGTCTGTCGATATTGCTTACGAGGTAGGACTTAGCCGAAGCCATTTTAGCACGCTTTTTAAAAAATCAGTCGGAGAAAGCTTTTCGGATTTTACAGAAAGGCTGAAGCTTGAGGCAGCTTGTGAACTGCTTGAATCAACCTCACTCACCCTGCAGGAAATTGGAGAAAAAATCGGGATTCAAGATGGAAAATATTTAAGTAAATGGTTTAAAAAATGTACAGGGGAAACCCCTTCTGAGTACCGTCAAACAAAAAGGAGAACGGATTCGAACAAATTTACCCCTTTTCTTTAAAGATACAGAAAACTTAAAACATTAATACGACAAATTTAATATAATTTTCAGTATGTAGCCGCTTTCAAAACAGATAAAATGAAAGCGGTTATATTTTTAGTCTAAAAGGAGGCTTTACCAATGAGGAAAATTAGTATGAAAGCATTTATTTTATTACTAATAAGCATGTTTTCCTTAGCTGCATGCTCAAACTCGAGTTCAAGTGAAAACACAGCTGCAAGCAATAATGGAAAGTCAGAAGGAAAAGGGACTACAACGCTCCGCTTTGCAACATGGGATTCTGGTGAAGCGTTAAAAATCCAACAGGAAATAGCGAAAAAGTTTGAGGCGCAGAATCCTGGAGTAAAGGTTCAAGTTGAAGCATACGGTGATGGTTTTGATCAGAAGCTTGCTGCTTCCTTCGGGGCAAAAAATCCTCCAGACGTTATGTATATGTGGAATTTCCCGGCATATGTAGAATCTCTTGAACCACTGGATCAATATATTAAAGGTGATTCAGAATTGGATTTAAACGATTTTTACCAAGGTTTATTTAACTACTCAAGTTTAAATGGGAAAATTTATGGTATGCCAGCTGGTTTTACCACGAGGGTTGTTTATTATAACAAAGATTTATTCGATAAGGCAAAAATTCCTTATCCAAAGGATGGCTGGACATGGGATGATTTCAAGCAAATTACTAAAAAGCTGTCTAATCCGAGCAAAAAGCAATACGGTTTTGGGGTAGTGCCTGAGCCGGATACGTATGACCTTCAAGGGCTTGTTTGGAGCAACGGAGGCAGCTTTATTAGCGACGATGGCAGGAAAGTTAAAGGGTATATGAACAGCCAAGAAACTATTGAAGCTATAAGTGTTTTAAGTGAAATGTTAAAAGAGAAAAGCGCGGTACTGGTTGGCGGTAAAAACCAACAAAGCGGCGACGATATTTTCAAGGCCGGAAAAATTGCGATGTGGGAAAGTGGAGTTTGGCCATTAGAAGGATTCAAAGAAGCCAAGATTAACTTCGGAACAGTTGAGGTTCCGTCATTTGGTTCCAAACCGGCAAAAGGGGTTATTGCTTCTTCAGCCGTATCGATTGCAAAGGATTCAAAAAATAAAGACCTAGCTTATAAATTTGTAAAATTCTATTCTTCTCCGGAAGCAATTAAAATGCGGACAGCTGATTTACCAGTACGCATCAGTGTCGTGAAGGAAATGAAAATGGAGCAGGATCCACTATTAAGCCCGTTCTACAAAATGCTTGAACGTTCTGATAACACACCTGCATTCCTATTGAACAAAAACTGGAATGAAATTAATCGTAATCTCTCCGCGGCTATTAATGCCGTAATGCTTGGGCAGGATGCTGAAAAACTATTAAATACTGCAGCAGAGGACTCAAACAAATACTTGAAGTAAGACAAACTTTAATGAGGTGTTCATCATGAAAGCTATCCATGCCTCTAGTAAACCGTATATGGAGTTTAATCAAAAAAAGAAAATAAAGTGGGACAAGCTTGTCCCCTTTCTTTTCATATCCCCCTGGGTGTTCGGGTTTTTAGCCTTTACGCTGGGACCTCTATTATTTTCGCTCGTGATTAGTTTTTTTGATTGGCCTGTTGTGGGTGAGGCGAAATTTGTTGGAATTGCCAATTATAAAACGATGTTTACGGACGACCCGTTATTTTGGAAATCTTTGTGGGTAACAGTAAAATTTGCGGCCTTTTTCGTTCCGTTAAACATCATTACCGCTTTAGTATTAGCTCTGCTATTGAATCAAAATGTAAAGGGACATTCATTTTTTCGAACATTTTTCTATCTTCCATCTGTCATTTCCGGCGTTGCACTCGCCATGATCTGGGCCTGGGTGTTTAACGGGGAATACGGTATTCTTAACTATTTCCTATCTTTAGCCGGCATCCAGGGTCCTGACTGGCTAAACGATATGAGCTGGGCGCTGGTTGCTATGGTTATTGCCAGCCTATGGGGCCAAGGACAAATGATGCTCATCTTTTTGGCCGGATTAAAAGGAATTTCAAAAGAAATGTATGAAGCGGCTTCGATTGACGGAGCTAATAAGGTGACCCAGTTTTTTAAAATCACAATGCCGCTCCTTACACCAACAATTCTGTTTAATTTAATTACAACAATTATTTCCGCATTTCAGCAATTGACGCTGGCCCTTTTGTTAACTGGGGGCGGACCGCTGAACTCAACCTATTTTTATGCGATGTACGTATACGAAAATGCCTTTAAATATTTTAAAATGGGCTATTCATCAGCTAATGCCTGGTTTATGTTTTTGATTGTTTTAGGATTATCGTTATTAGTGTTTAAATCCTCGTCGGCCTGGGTGTACTACGAAGGAGAAGTGAAGAAGAAAAAATAGATTCATACAATCTATGGATACGAGGAGTTGTACGATGAAAACGAAAAGCAGGGTTCATAAGACCTTTATATATGCCCTTTTAATCCTTTTTTCATTGTTATTTTTAGCACCGTTATTTTGGATGGTAACAACATCATTAAAAGGGCCCGATGAGCTGTATCAGTTTCCGCCAAAATGGATTCCGTCCGTCTTTCATTTTGAAAACTTCAAGAATGCCTGGATTTCACAGCCATTTACACAATTTCTAATGAATTCAGTGACTGTAACAGTTCTGGCAACTTTGGGGCAGGTGGTATCTTCTTCGTTAGTAGCTTACGGGTTTGCAAGATTTACGTTCAAGGGAAGGGATTTCCTATTTGTTGTGCTTCTTGCAACAATGATGATTCCTTGGGAGGTAACGATGATTCCGTTATATATGGAATTTAATTTCCTTGGCTGGATCAACACTTTAAAACCGCTGATTGTCCCGGCCTGGTTCGGGGGACCATTTTTCATCTTTTTGCTTCGTCAGTTCATTATGGGAATCCCTAAGGAACTGGATGAAGCAGCAAGAATAGACGGGGCCAACGCCTTTCAGATCTTTTATAAAATTTACCTTCCGCTGATGAAGCCTCCGTTAATTCTTGTAACAGTATTTAGCTTTTTGAGCTGTTGGAATGATTATTTAGGACCGCTGGTATTTTTAAATGATCAAAGCAAATATACCCTTACACTTGGTTTAGCGCAGTTTAAAGGGATGTTTGGAGTCGATATGGAAGGAATTATGGCCATCACCTTCCTAATCTGTCTGCCGCCGCTTGTTCTCTTCTTTGTTGCTCAGCGCTACATTATGGAAGACGTTTCGAAGAGTGGGGTAAAAGGGTAGATTTATCGAATTATTTGGCTGAAATGACAAAGCTGATCTGAAGGTGGACTCCTGTCTGGCCAGCAAGTTTAGTTGGAAGGTTGACATTCATGTTACAAACTTTATCCTTATCGCCCGGTGTTAAACGGTTTTTGGCTACAGAATCACTGTACGGGCTAAGTATCGGAATGTTTACATTCATCCTAAATCTTCACCTATATGAATTGGGTATTTCTGAAAAACAGATTGGTTTTATTACTTCATCGGGAATTTTAGTTAAGGGGATCCTTGCAATAACAGTAGGGATCCTTGCTAAAAAAATAGGCAGGAAAAAGCTTTTGGTAACAGGTATCGGGAGTGTTGCTCTAGGGTGTATGGTTTTTGCGGTATCTGAAAGCTTTATGTTATTTTTTTTGGCCCAAATCATCGTTTCTATCGGTTTCACGCTGGTTGAAACAACTGAAATTCAGCTGCTGTTCTATTATAGTCATTCAAAAAGAGAGGAAACTCAAGCATATAGTTTTATGTTTGCTGTATTTACAGCTTTTACAGGTGTAGGAATGTTACTTGCTGGCTATCTCCCAAAGTTGTTTGATTCTTCCGGAAGGGGATACCAGAATACATTATTAGTCACATCTATAGTATTTATCCTGTTAGTGTGTGCGAGGGCTTTACTTCTTCCAACTGAACAGAGAGAAGAAACTGCACCAATTCAACGGAATGTTGAAAAGAATATTTCTGCTGTCATGAAAAAACCTTCACGAGACCTTTGGAAAAAACTACTGTTATTTTCAGTCTTTGCGTTTCTAACTGGAGGTGCTGTTTCCTGCCTGCAGCCGTATCTAAACCTAATCGTAAAATTTCGATTTGATTTTTCAAACGAGGCTGTCTCGATCTTATTAGCACTAAATGGTTTTGCGTTGTTTATTGGTTCTGTTTTTTCTCCATTTTTAATTGAAAAGCTTGGGATGAATAAAACTTTTTTCTATATTTACCTGGTTAATATAATTTTCTGCTTTATTTTATTTTTGAACATTCCTGCCTATTTTTTTTCAGCTCTGCTTGTTATGAGGGGCGGAAGTTTTACGATGCTGACAAATTTGACCGACAGCCTTTCTATGTCATCGTTTAAAGATGAAGAACGGGATTTGTATGCGGGGATGAGCGTTGTTTTTCGCAGTATTGGTTCCGCCTTAGTCGCCTTTGGGATTGGCGGTATTATAGCTGAAAAAAATTACACGCTCCCGTTTTTATTGACAGGCCTATTTTTACTTGCAGGTTATTTTTATTTTCTCCGGGTGATTATACCGAAATATTTTAAAACGAATAGAGATGTTTATTCTGACGGTCAGAAACAAATTACAAATGAAGTATAGAATTACTGAATAAGAGGTGGACTTATGTTTGATATACGACAAATCCCGTTTAGCCGTTACGGCTCGTTTATCACAATCTCACCCAGCCATCAGGAAGGGGCAGGCGGGCCGCTTTACCTCCGCAACATCCGCAATGGCGACGATGATTTTGGCGAAGTATTCCGGCTTGATCTGATTTGGCAGGGACAGACGCTATCTTATAAGCCGGTGCTTGAGCCCAGCGTTCTTCGGCTTGAAAGCGGTGAAGGCTTTGCAGAGTTTTGTATAACAGAAGGCAGGGTCCTGCAGATCAGATGTCATCGAGTTGGGGTAAGACTGACGGGAATTACCGGAGCGTATGATTATGCGGTTAAGTTGGAGGAAAATCGTTGGGAAGTCAATCATTCGATGCAGGAAATGCGTTATATGCTCACCACGCTCAAAGGGCGGATTGTCATGGATGCTCCGTTTATCGAGCAGCACTGTGAAAAAATTATCGCGGACCTGTTACCTGCAGATTCCGAAGATGAGATGGAATGTGTAATAGAAGAATTTACAACCGTTTATCAGCCGCGTTCTTATCCTTCATTTGAGGAGGGGCGGACGCGGGTTGCTGAAGAGTTTCAAGCTTGGTACGAAAAAACGCTTGAGACACCTGAAGAATATAGTCAGGGGAAAAATCTTGCGGCTTACATTACCTGGTCTTGTGTTGTTCCTCCGGAAGGAATTCTGCCGCGTCCGGCTATGTATATGTCCAAAAACTGGATGACAAATATTTGGAGCTGGGACCATTGCTTTAACGCTATGGCGTTAGCGAAAAATTCCCCTGAATTGGCCTGGGATCAGTTTATGATCTTTTTCGATCTGCAGGATACATCCGGCATGCTTCCGGATTTCGTTAATAATCGGTTTGCATTGTGGAATTTCACAAAGCCGCCTATCCATGGCTGGACGTTGAGGCGGATGTGGGGACAAAGCGGCTATGTGTCGACGGAAAAACTGGAAGAGGTTTATGAACCGTTGCAAAAATGGACGAAGTGGTGGTTAACCTATCAGGATGATGACCTGGACGGAATTCCACAATATAATCACGGGAATGACAGCGGATGGGATAACAGCACGATTTTTCATAAGGGTACTCCCGTGGAAAGCCCGGATTTATCCTCGTTCCTAGTACTGCAGATGGAAGTATTGGCTGAAATCGCAGCGAAACTAGGCCGAGAAGATGAGGCTGACATGTGGATGGAGGAATCTCGGGACCTATTAACAAGAATGATAAATCATTTCTGGAATGGAGAGAAGTTTACGGCGAAGAAATCAGGCAGCCATGAAGTGATCGATGCAGACAGTCTTGTTGTCTATATTCCCGTTATTCTTGGAAAAAGACTACCGGCAGAGATTCTTGAAAAACTGGTTGCTGGTATTAAGAAGAAAGGCTTTTTAACGGAGTATGGTCTTGCAACAGAATTGCCTTCAAGCTCGTTTTATAAAGAGGATGGCTATTGGCGCGGGCCGATTTGGGCGCCAACCACAATGCTGATTGTCGACGGGCTGCTGTCCTCCGGTGAAGAGGATCTGGCTTTAGAGATTGCCCGCAAGTTTTGTGCAATGGCTAATACATCCGGTATGGCCGAAAACTTTAATGCCCTTACCGGTAAGGGCTTGCGTGACCCCGCCTTTACATGGACTTCAAGCGTGTTTTTAATGTTGGGTCATCTATTGACAGAAAAAAAAGACGGGAAAACCATAAATAAATAGGAGGAATTAGGATGGTTTTACAAGATTATTTCGGTTTAGAGAATAAAGTTTGTGTGGTAACAGGAGGCGCTTCCGGAATCGGTTTGGCGACCGGAACGTTGTTAGCTGAAGTTGGTTCTAAAGTTATTCTATTAGATATTAATGAAGAGAATGGACATAAAGCCGCTGCAGACCTTCGCGAGCAAGGATATAAGGCAGAGTTTGTCCGCTGTGATGTCACAGATGCCGATGACTGCGGCAAAGTAAAAGATCATATGGAAGCAAATTACGGTACTGTTGATGTGCTGTTTAATAACGCAGGTGTGATTAGAAGAAAAACAGTTGTCGATTTAGAAGAATCTGATTGGAATCTAGTCATCGATGTTTCGTTAAAAGGAGTTTATCTTCTATCAAAATATTTAATTCCGCTAATGGCAAAAGGCGGCGGTGGAAGTATTATCAATACCGGTTCTGGATGGGGGTTAAAAGGGGGAGACCAGGCTGCTGCCTACTGTGCTGCAAAAGCAGGAGTTGTAAATTTAACGAAAGCAATGGCAATTGACCATGGCCCGCAAAACATCCGAGTAAACTGTATTTGTCCTGGTGATACTGACACACCGCTATTAAGAAGTGAAGCGAAGCAATTAAACCTACAAGAAGATGCTTTCCTAGTATCATCTGCAAAAGGCCGCCCGTTAGAAAGACTAGGAACACCAAGGGATATTGCCAAGGGTGTATTATTCTTAGCGAGTGACTTGTCATCATGGATTACTGGCACAGATTTAATCGTTGATGGCGGGGGATTGGCATAGTTTATTGATTCGCGGATAAATGGTTGATATTCGCGGATAATTCTCTTCAATTCGCGGATAAATTACACAAAATCGCGGATATCGTCCAAAATTTCGCGGATAAAATGTACTGTTCGTCTTTTTCATAAGAACCAAAATTAATCATAACAAGGAGGATATTTATATGTCACAAAAGGTACATCCTTATATACCGAATATGGTCCCTGAAGTACAGGCTGAGATGTTAAAGGTAATCGGTGCGGAGTCCATTATGGAGTTATATTCTTGCATACCTGATGAATTAAAGCTTAAAGAGGAAATGAATATTCCTCCGGCGCTGACTGAGTATGAGCTTAGACGCCATATTGAAGGGATTTTGAATAAAAACACCAGCACAAAGGAATATGTAAATTTCCTTGGAGCAGGATGCTGGCAGCATTTTATTCCTGCAGTGTGCGACGAAGTTAATCAGCGTTCTGAATTTTTAACGGCATATGCCGGCGAACCGTATGAAGATCACGGTCGTTTTCAGGCACTTTTCGAGTATCAGAGTTTAGTAGCTGAGTTAGTAGATATGGATGTTGTCAATGTACCGACATTTGATTGGGGACAAGCCGCATCAACATCCGTACGGATGGCAGCACGTATTACAGGACGTAAGAAAATCCTTCTTGCCAATACGGTTGCACCAGAACGCAGTAAGATTATCATCAATTACGGTACACCTGAGCTGCAATTTGAATTTGTTGAATTTAATACGGAAACTGGCGCGATGGATTTAACAGATTTACAAGCAAAATTAACAGAAGATGTAGCCGCTGTTTATTTTGAAAATCCATCCTACCTTGGGTTTATTGAAGTACAGGGACCTGAGATTTCCAAGTTAGTAAAGGAAAATGATTCTCTGCTTGTAGTCGGTGTGGATCCTATTTCTCTAGGAGTTATTGCTCCTCCTAGTCAGTATGGTGCAGATATTGTCTGCGGCGACTTGCAGCCATTAGGAATGCATATGAATTTCAGCGGCGGCCAGGCTGGCTTTATCGCAACACGTGATGAGGTTGAATTCGTTCAAGAGTACCCTTCCCGCCTGTTTGGAATTGTTCCTACTGTAAAAGAAGGAGAATACGGATTTGGGGATGTCTTCTATGACCGAACATCATTTGCCTTACGGGAAAAAGGAAAAGAATCGGTTGGTACGCAGACAGCTTTATGGGGAATTACAGCAGGGGTTTATTTAGCACTGCTAGGACCAGAGGGCATGCAGGAAGTTGGTCAAACGATTATGCAAAATAGTCAATATGCCGCACAGCAATTAAGTCAAATTGAAGGTGTTAAAGGCTCGCGTTTACATTCTCCATTCTTTAAGGAGTTTATTGTTGATTTCAATCAAACTGGATTAACGGTTAAAGAAATCAATGAAAAATTGCTGGAGAAGAAAATTTTTGGTGGAAAAGATCTTTCAGAAGAGTTCCATGAGTTTGGACAATCAGCATTATTTTGTGTAACCGAGGTTCATACGAAAGAGGATATCGACCATCTTATTCAATCGATTAAAGAAATTTTGACGAAATAGAGAGGAGTTTTTTGATATGCAAAGGATTAAGCGTACGAGCAAAACCCGCGATTTTCATCAGGCGAAATGGAATGAACCGATTGTTTTCGAACTTCATCAGCCTGGTGAAAAGGGTGTTGAGCTGCCACCTGTAAATGAGCAAATCGTCTCTGCTGTTGGCGATGGGGTATCAGTCATTCCAGATACGATGAAAAGAAATGAAAAACCAAATTTACCTGAAATCGGTCAGGCCCGTATATTACGTCACTATGTAAGACTTTCACAGGAAACGCTGGGTTCTGATTTCAACGTAGAAATCGGTCAAGGGACTTGTACGATGAAATACATCCCTAAAATTAATGAACTGCTGATTCGTGACCCGAAAATGATGGAGCTGCATCCGTTACAAGACGAAGGTACGGTTCAAGGGATGCTTGAAATCTTCCATAATCTTGATCTATGTATGCGGGAAATTTCCGGAATGGATTATTTCTCCTTCCAGCCAAGCAGCGGCACACAAGCATTGTTTACAATGGCTTCCATTGTAAGAAAGTACCATGAAACAAGAGGCGAAGGGGATCAGCGTGATGAAATCATTACAACGATTTTCTCACATCCATCTCAGGCTGCAACGGCAGCGGTAAAGGGCTATAAAATTATTACCCTGCATCCGGATGAAAATGGCTTCCCTGATATCGAGAAGCTAAAGGCAGCAGTATCTGAGAGAACAGCAGGGTTTGTAGTAGCTAACCCAGAAGATACCGGCATTTTTAATCCAAAGATTAAAGAATTTACCGATATCGTTCATGAAGCTGGCGGTCTTTGTTTCTATGACCAGGCAAATGCAAATGGTCTATT
Organism: Neobacillus kokaensis; assembly: GCF_014656545.1. GTDB lineage: Bacteria > Bacillota > Bacilli > Bacillales > Cytobacillaceae > Neobacillus > Neobacillus kokaensis. The sequence goes on along the minus strand of NZ_BNDS01000013.1, from coordinate 57,793 downwards.
AGGAATTACTAGAGCGAAAGAAGCGGGCTTTGATATGTGCTTCTTCAATCTCCATAAAACGTTTGCGGCACCACATATGTGCGGCGGTCCGGCAACGGGTGCACTTGGTGTCATAGCGGAATTGAGAGATTATCTGCCTGCACCAATTGTTGAGCATCAAGACGGCAAATATTCACTTCAATATGATCTTAAGCATTCAATCGGAAAGGTTCGTTCCTTCCATGGTGTAGCGCAAACGGTATTGCGTTCCTATGCGTGGATTCGCGCGCTCGGTCCCGATGGTCTGAAGGAAGTGGCGAAAATTGCCGTGTTAAACAATAACTATATGTACCATAAGGTATTAGCGATTCGCGGGGCCAGTGCACCATATGTAAAAGGACACCGCCTCGAGCAGGTACGCTATAGCTGGGAGCAGATGGCGAATGAGACAGGAGTCACAACAGAAGATGTGACCAGAAGAATGACAGACTTCGGTCTTCATTACTGGACAAGTCATCACCCATATATCGTGCCGCAGCCATTTACCCTTGAGCCGACTGAATCCTATTCGAAAGAAGATTTGGATGAATATATTCATGCGCTCGAGCAAATTTCGAAAGAAGCTTACGAAAATCCGGAAATTGTCAAAACGGCTCCACATAATAGTACGATTCACAAAATGGATGAGCAGGATTTTCTTGATGATCCTGAAAAATGGTGTATTACATGGCGTTCTTATTTAAAAAAGGCAAAAACTGAGTGTTAAAACTAAACCATAAAAAATTGGGGGACCAATTATGAAAAAGTATTTGTCTGTTCTACTTGCCGTATTTCTTTTAGTGCTGTCGGCCTGTTCGAACAAATCATCTGACGATCAAGCGAAAACAGGTGATGCGAAACATCCGGCAGGCACCATTACTGTTTGGGGCTGGGACGTAGCAGCGGCAACAATGAAGGCAGCTGTTGAAAACTTCCAGAAGAAATATCCTGATGTAAAAGTAAAAGTAGAAGATTTCAATAGCGGAGACCTTTATGAAAAGCTGACTGTCGGTTTAGCTGCAAGAGGAAACGGTCTGCCTGACGTGGTGTTAATGGAGGATGAACGAATTCCAGGTTATATTCATCAGTTCCCGCAAGGCTTTTTGAACTTAAATAAGCTTGGATATGACAAATACAAGGATTCATTCAACCCAGCAAAGGTTGCTTCCGTGCAGGATAAGGATGGAAATTTTGTTGCGGCACCTTGGGATATTGGTCCAGCTGGTGTATTCTACCGCGTCGACTATTTTAAAAAGGCCGGTGTTGACCCGAATTCTATCCAAACATGGGATGACTATATTGCAGCTGGAAAAAAGATTAAAGAAGCAACCGGCAAAAAGATGCTGCCAATTGATATCCCTAATTATGATGGCGTATTCCAAATGATGATGCAGCAGCAGGGACTTTCTTATTTTGACCAAGATGGAAAAATTACGCTGCAGTCTCCGGAAGCAGTTCGGGCGATGAAGGTAATCAAACAGCTTCATGACGAAGATTTAATCTTAAATAATAAAGGCTGGGACGGTATCGTTACAGCAACAGTCAACGGTGAAGTTGCTACAGTTCCTTATGGTGTTTGGTATACGGGGTCGATTATGGACCAGGCTCCGGATTTAAAAGGTAAGTGGGATGTATTTTTCTTGCCAAGCTTTAAAGAAGGCGGCACGCGATATGCGAACGTTGGAGGATCATCACTATTGATTCCTGCAACAGCTAAGAATCAATCTGCAGCCTATGCCTTTGTTGAGTTCTTTACAACAGATAAGGCATCTCAAATGTTAGGCTTTGAAAAATACGGACTTTTCCCATCCTTAAAGGATACGTATAATGACCCGAAATTTACAGCTAATAGCGAGTACTTCAATAACAGCCCGGTATTCAAGAAATTTGCTGACATTGTTGATAAAGTGCCACAAATTCACTTAACTGAAAATTTCGCAAAGGCAAGCAGCCTTATGGCTAATGCTCAAGCAGCTATATTACTAGAAAATAAATCAGTAGAATCTGCATTAAAGGATGCGCAAAAACAGCTGGAAAATCAAATGAGATAAATGGCCGTTCGGAAATGAGAGAGGAGGGAATCGCCTTCTCTCATTTCTATCAAATGGAAGAAATTCCGACGCCAGGAGGTGCCCATAAGTGGAAAAAACGGAACAGGTAGTCAGTACTGCCTCCAATTATCGTACCAAAACTAGAAAAAACATATTAACTCCTAAAAGTGCTCCATATGTATTTATCGCTCCGGCGTTTATATTAATTTTGATTTTTACTGTGTATCCCGTGATTTCTTCGTTTATTTTAAGCTTTCAAGAGGTGCGGGGGGTAGAAAAAACGTTTGTTGGTTTATCCAACTATACGCGTTTAATCCATGATCCGGTTTTTTATAAATCGTTGATTAACACGTTTCAAATCTTAATTGTTCAAGTGCCGATTATGATTTTTTTGGCTATCCTAATCGCTGTCGGGCTTAATTCGACCTTAATTAAGGCGAAGTCACTTTTCCGGATTGCTTATTTTATGCCTGCCATTACAGCACTTGTCGCAGCATCTATTGTATTTATGATTCTATTAGACGAGCATTTTGGATTAGTAAACTATGTATTATCACTAATTGGTTTAGATAATATTCCTTGGTTAACGACCCCTTTCTGGGCAAAAGTCTCTGTCATTTTCGTCATGACGTGGAGATGGACCGGATATAATATGGTGATATTTTTAGCGGGACTGCAAAATATCCCGGCTGATTTATACGAAGCAGCGAGTATGGACGGGGCAGGCAAGGTCAAACAATTTTTTATGATTACGCTGCCACAATTGAAACCGGTGTTTATTTTCACAGTTGTCATGTCAACCATTGGTACACTTCAGTTGTTTGACGAGCCGTTTATTTTAACACATGGCGGACCGAACAGCGCGACGATGACTATTACGCTTTATTTATATGAAACAGGCTTTAAGTTTTTTGACTTTGGCTATGCATCAGCCATTGCGTACGTACTGGTCTTGATCACTGCAGTCATTTCATGGGTTCAGATGAAATTGGTAGGTGATACTGAACAATGATAACTTCTAAGAAACTTTCGACGAAAATCTTAATTTATAGTTTACTGATTATCGGTGTGATTCTATCAATTGCTCCATTTTATTGGATGATAGTTGGCTCGACCCATCCATCGGGGGAAATCTTTCGCGTTCCGCCAAAGCTTTTGCCCGGTAATTACTTAGCTAAAAATTTTGAATCACTTAGTGAGTCCTTAGGGATTGCCAAAGTCTTTTGGAATTCCTTGTATATTGCAATTGTCTATACTGTTCTTAGTACTCTTATTAGTGCAATGGCAGGCTATGCGTTTGCAAAATATCGTTTTAAAGGAAAAAATGGTTTCTTTTTTGTCATTTTATGCTCCTTGATGATTCCATTCCAAGTAACGTTGATTCCATTGTTTGAAATGATGGTATCATTTGACTGGTTAAATACGTATCAAGCGATTATTCTGCCAAGCTTGGCTGCACCATTTTCGATTTATCTAATGAGGCAAAATATGCAGGTGGTTCCGGATTCAATTATTGAAGCATCACGTGTGGACGGGGCAGGAGAGCTAAGAATTTTCTTTACCGTCATTTTACCAGTAACAAGACCGGCGCTCGCTGCCGTTGCCATTTTCCAATTTATGTCGCAATGGAACAGCTTACTCTGGCCGCTCATTACGCTAAACTCGAAGGATATGTTTACCCTTCCTGTAGCATTATCCAGCTTAATTGGAATGGCGAGAATTGATTATGGAGAATTAATGCTCGGAACCACTTTATCAACGATTCCAATTATGATTTTCTTCTTATTGCTGCAAAAGCAATTTATCTCAGGAATTTTAGGTGGTTCTGTTAAAGAATAAGAGGTGTATTTTATGAAAAAGTTTAAAAGATGGGAAGACATTCATACGGACGGAATAAATCGGATGGAACCCCGCGCGCATTTTACCAGCTTTCCATCAAGGGAAGCTGCCCAATCAGGGGATACTAGTAAAAGTCATTATTATCAATGCTTGAACGGCACATGGAAGTTTCTCTTCCTTGAAGCACCAGAATATTCGCCTGAAGGCTTTTATGCCGAGGAGCTTGAGACAACAAACTGGGATGATATTACGATCCCTGGTAACTGGCAGCTGCAAGGCTATGGGAAGATGCATTATTCCGACCTTTGGTATAACTTCCCGATTATTCCGCCGCGCGTTCCGACAGATAATCCAACGGGGATTTATCGCCGGGAATTTGAACTAAACCGTGACCTTGAAGGGGAACAATTAATTCTTCGTTTTAATGGTGTTGATTCGGCTTACGAATTATATGTAAACGGCGAGTTTGCCGGCTACAGCAAAGGGGCAAGGATTCAAGCAGAATTTGATGTAACAAAGCTTTGCCGCAAGGGCCGCAACAGTCTGACAGTCCGGGTGTTTCAATGGTCGGACGGGACATATTTAGAAGACCAGGATATGTGGTGGCTAAGCGGTATCTTCCGCGATGTTGAACTTTATACAAGACCGGCTGCAGGATTATATGATTATACTGTCAATACCGAGCTGGACAGTGACAATCAAAACGCAGTTCTGGCTGTTTCTGTTAAACTCACAGAGCAGACCGGCCAAACCATCAGTTATGAATTGATGGATTCAAGTGGCGAACAGGTATGGAACGTAGAGAAAAAGGCAGATGAGCCATTCAGCCAATTTGTTGCGGCGCCATTAAAGTGGAGTGCTGAAGAGCCTAACTTATATCAACTTTATATGACTGTAAAAAACGCTGATGGTGAAACAATTGAGGTCATCTATCAGCAGGTTGGTTTCCGGTCCATCGTTATTTCCGGTGAAACCTTCCTTGTCAATGGAGTGGCAATCAAGTTTAAAGGTGCTAACCGTCATGACTATAACCCTAGAACGGGCCGCGTCGTGACGAAGGCAGAAATTGAGCGCGACATTATTACAATGAAGCAGAACAATATTAATGCTATGCGGACTGCGCATTATCCAAATGCTCATTACCTATATGATCTTTGTGATCAATACGGCATGTACGTTATTGATGAAACCGATTTAGAATGCCACGGCTTTGAATTAACCGGCAACTATAAATGGATTAGTGATGACCCGGCATGGGAAAAGGCGTATGTATCAAGAATGGAACGGATGATTGAACGCGACAAAAATCATCCTTGTATTATTATGTGGTCGCTTGGAAACGAATCATCCTTTGGCCACAACTTCCGTGCAATGGCTAAGCGGGCTAAGGAAATGGATCCGACTCGGCTTGTTCATTATGAAGGAGATTTCGAAGCGGAGGTCACCGATGTTTACAGCACGATGTATACATGGCTGGAACGTAAGGATGACAGGCTGACAATGGATAAAATCATCGAAAAATCGAAAAAGCCGCATATTCTCTGTGAATACGCGCATGCGATGGGAAATGGACCGGGGAACTTAAAAGAGTACCAGGATTTATTTTACAAGCATGATAAACTCCAAGGCGGTTTCATTTGGGAATGGTTTGATCATGGAATTGAAACGGTGGCTAAAGATGGCTCTGTGTATTATCGCTATGGCGGTGATTTTGGTGATGATCCGACTAACGGAAATTTCTGTATTGATGGGCTGATTATGCCTGATGGAACGCCATCACCAAGCTTATTTGAATATAAAAAGGTGATTGAACCAGTTCAAACCGAGTGTTTGGATATTGAAAAAGGTCTCTTCCGTTTAATCAATCGCTATGATTTTATTTCATTGGATCATTTGCAGTTAACGTGTTCCTTGTTTGAGGATGATAAATTGCTAGATTCGTTTATCGTGGAACTTCCGCAGCTTAAGGGACGTGAAACGGCTGAGATTGAGCTGCCTGTAGGGCGTGAGCTCGAAAAATTGAACGGTGCGAAATATTATTTTGTCTTCTCTTACACACTGAAAGAAGATACAGCATGGGCTTCCAAAGGTCATGAGCTGGCAAATGCCTCCTTTGAACTTCCTGGAAAAGAAAAGCTGCCAAAGGTGCATGCTGACGGCGAACTTCAGGTAACGAATGATGGCGCCCTTGTAATGGTAAGCGGTGCTGATTTTACCATAACCTTTGATTCTGTTAAAGGTTCAATCAAAGAAGTTACCCGAAATGGGAAGGTTCAAATCGAAAAAGGACCGCAGTTTAATTTCTGGCGTGCTCCAATTGATAATGATATGTACTATGTGACCGATTATCGCACGAAATATTTCATGCATTTAGGCCATGAGATTGCCGAAGATGTACGATATGAGTTAAAAGACGGTGTATTTGAATGGCAGACCGATGCCTTGTACGGGACAACCAACAGCTCTTGGTATTATCAGCTTCAATACGGCTACAGCATCTACCCAGATGGTGATATAGTTTGCCGAATTAATGGAATCGCATCCGGCATGAAAGAAAATGCTCCGGTCATGATTCCACGTCTAGGTGTGAATATGCGCTTGAATAAAGATTTTACCGACACCATGTGGCGCGGCAGAGGGCCTGGTGAAAGCTATGTCGATTCTAAACAGGCGAATCACCCAGGTGTCTATCAAAAAACTGTGGACGAGTTGTTCACCAACTATGTAAAACCACAGGAAAACGGCAACCGTTCTGACTGTGACTGGGTCAGCTTAACGGACAGTAATGCAAAGGGACTTATTTTTGTTGCAGAAGAGACATTTGATTTCAGTGCTTCACGCTATGAAATTAGCGACCTTGAACATGCTAAACATACGATTGATTTGAAGCCGCGAGACTATGTTATCTTAAACCTTGACTACAAACAAAACGGGCTGGGCAGCAACTCCTGCGGACAAGATCAGCTTGAAAAATACCGTTGTAAGTTCGAAGACTTTAAGTTGGAGTTCCGGATTTCTTCATTTAATATAGAAGATACAACAGCTGTGGAATTAGGACGTCTAGGGAGATAAAGCTAAGATAGTTGTAGATGAAGAGGACGGTAATCTTCCGTCCTTTTTATTTATAATTTTAGTAAAAATTTTAGTAAATACATTGCTTTGTTTTTACCTTAGGGAGTAAAATATCATTAAAGATAGAAATTTTGAAAAGATGATAATTACTTAGGGGGATTTTGCTATGAACGTAATAACATTAAATAAATCATTTGTAGATGCATTTCAAGTATTACCAAAACAAGCATTCTTCGCTCCAGGCCGTATTAATTTAATCGGAGAACATACGGACTATAACGGTGGTCATGTGTTTCCATGTGCGATTACCTATGGAACCTATGCTGTAGCAAGAAAGCGGGAGGACCAGCTTATCCGTTTATACTCGAAAAACTTTCCTGAAAAAGGTGTAATCGAATTTAATTTAAATGAATTGGACTTCAAACAAGAACACGGTTGGGCTAACTATCCAAAAGGGATGATTCGCTACATAATCGAAGAGGGATATAGTATTGCAAATGGATTCGATTGTGCCATTGAAGGTAATATTCCAAATGGGGCAGGGCTTTCATCGTCAGCTTCGATTGAGCTGCTAACCGGAGTTGTTGTAAACGGACTATTCCAATTAGAAATTCCCCGCCTTGAGTTGATTAAAATTGGCAAGCGGGTTGAAAATGAATTCATCGGTGTTAACAGCGGTATTATGGACCAGTTTGCGATTGGCATGGGGCAGAAGGATGCTGGAATTCTATTAGACTGCCAGACATTAAAGTATGTGTACGCTCCTATTCAACTCGAAAACCATAAAATTATCATTATGAACACAAACAAGCGTCGGGAACTGGCTGATTCAAAGTACAATGAACGCCGAAGTGAGTGTGAAGCAGCGCTGGAGCAGCTTCAGCAAAAGCTTCCGATTGAAGCATTAGGACAGCTATCGGAAAAAGAATTTGACGAACATCAGCAATTAATTAAAGATGACACGGTTCGAAGACGGGCAAAACATGCGGTTTATGAAAATATCAGAACCTTAAAGGCGCTCGAAGAATTAAAGGCAGGACATCTTGAAGTATTTGGTCAATTGATGAACCAGTCACATATTTCCTTACGCGATGATTATGAAGTAACGGGCATTGAACTAGACAGTTTAGTAGAAGCAGCTTGGAATCACCCGGGGGTTCTTGGTGCCCGGATGACGGGAGCTGGGTTTGGCGGCTGCGCGATTGCCATTGTTGAGAATAACGAGGTGGAAAACTTTATTACGAATGTTGGAGACGCCTATCTCAAGAAAATTGGTTACGCAGCTGATTTCTATGTTGCAAGCATCGGTGACGGGGCGAAGGAAATCAAATTAGACACAGTGAAATAAGGAAAGGGTGACACTAATGATTGATTTATTAATCCAGCAGCTGATTGACCAGGCCATTGCAGCAGCATTGATAGAGAAAGAAGATGAAGTCTACGCGCGGAATCAAATGTTATCACTGCTGCATACAGCGGATTTTAAAGAACTGGAGCTCCTGGCTGAGGCTAATCGTGAGGAGATTCCGGATATACTAGAGGGAATTGTTGAATTTGCCTGCAGACAGGGTATCATCGAAGACATTTTCGATGAAAAAGAAATCTTCGCCAGCAAAATCATGAATTGCCTTATTGCCCGCCCGTCAACAGTCAATCGGTTGTTTTTTGAAAAATATCAGCAAAGTCCGGAAGCGGCAACAGAGTATTTTTATAAGCTAAGTAAAGATAGCAATTACATTCAAATGAAACGGATCCGCAATAATATCGAGTATAAGGTTCCTACAGAGTACGGTGAACTCGATATTACAATTAATTTATCAAAGCCGGAAAAGGATCCAAAAAGTATTGCACGTGAACGGGAAGCGAAGCAGACGGCTTATCCGAAATGCCTGCTCTGTGTGGAGAATGAAGGCTATGCCGGGAGAATCGGTCATCCGGCACGTTCTAATCACCGGATGATTCGCGTTAATCTGCAAGACCAAACCTGGTATTTGCAATATTCACCATATGTATACTATAACGAGCATTGTATCGTATTATCAGAGAAGCATACGGATATGAAAATCAGTCCAGATTCGTTCCGCAGGCTGTTATCGTTTGTGGAGCAATTTCCGCATTATTTTCTCGGCTCAAATGCGGACCTGCCGATAGTCGGTGGTTCGATTTTATCGCATGATCATTACCAGGGCGGGAACTATGAATTTGCGATGGCAAAGGCGGAGGATGACTGGACGTTTAAAATAGCTGATTTTCCGGAGGTGCAGGGTTCAGTAGTGAAATGGCCGATGTCTGTAATCCGGCTTCGTTCGAAGGAAACCGTTGCACTTGTGGAAGCAGGGACACATATTTTGCAAAAATGGAAAGCCTATAGTGATGAGATAGTTGGGATTTATGCTTGGACAGAAGAAACCCCACATAATACGATTACCCCGATTGCCCGAAAAAGGGGAGACGTGTTTGAATTAGATTTAGTGTTACGCAATAATCGGACAAGTGAGGATCACCCGCTTGGGATTTTTCATCCACATGCAGATGTTCACCATATTAAGAAGGAGAACATTGGTCTGATTGAGGTAATGGGTCTGGCGGTTTTACCGGCGCGCCTAAAAAATGAACTGGTGGAAGTGGAAAACTATATTCTTGGCCGGGAGACAGCAATGGCTGCATACCATCTTGATTGGGCGGAAGAGCTGAAGAGCCAATATGGGACAGCTGCCAACGAAGAGAATATTGCTGCGATTGTTCGGGAAGAGGTAGGAAAGAAATTTTTACGAGTATTAGAGGACGCAGGTGTGTTCAAGCGGGATGAAGAAGGCAGAGCTGGATTTGAACGGTTTATTAGGACGTTGTAACTAAGTTTAACTGTGATTTATTTCCAGTTTTTGTAGAAAAGATCTCAAATTACGTAGAAAAAGTAGTAATTTATGTTGAAAAGATCTCAAATTACGTAGAAAAAGTAGTAATTTATGTTGAAAAGGTCTTAAATTATGTAGAAAAAGTCTTGGCTTTCCAAAAAAGAACCAATTTTTGTAGAAAAAGCTTTCATCTATGTAGAATTGACCCTAAATCATGTAGAATAAAAAGAGAACGGATGAAAAGAAATCAAACTAGCTTTCTTCAATATTGGAGTGTAGAGAATGAATATTACTGAAAAGGATTTTGGCCAGTATGATGGACAAACCGTTATTGAATATACCCTTGCCAATGATTTAGGCATGACTGTTTCTTGCTTAAATTTTGGCTGTGTTATTACCAAAATGATGGTACCTGACCGTCACGGGAAGGTTGAAAATGTTGTACTTGGATTTGACAGCTTAGAAGATTATTTAGAGTGGTCCCCGTATTTTGGGGCTATTGTCGGCCGCGTGGCAGGGAGAATTCAAGGTTCAAGGTTTGAACTGGATGGGAAAGAGTTTACATTGGCAGCCAATGAAGCGCCCAACCATCTTCACGGTGGCAGGAAGGGATTTAATTCAGTGATCTGGCAAACTGAACTATTTAAAGATAACCAATCAGTTGGGGTAAAGTTTTTTTATCATAGCCCAGATGGTGAGGAAGGTTACCCAGGTAACTTGGAAACAACGGTTACGTACCTATTAAACAATGATAATGAATTAAAGATAACGTATGAGGCAAAGACTGATCAAAAAACGCCGGTTAACTTAACGAACCATTCTTATTTTAACTTGAGCGGAAACAGCAAAAGAGACTGTTCTGATCACACGCTGAAACTTGATAATGATCGCTTTATAGAGCTTGGTCCAGATCTGATTCCAACAGGAAAACTTCTTCATGCAGAGGGAACGTCATTTGATTTTCGTGAAGGCAGAAAAATTGAGGATGGGATTCAATCGACCCACCCACAAAATATCCTTGCTGGAAATGGATATGATCACCCGATTGTTTTTTCACAAGAGGGGGAGAATACCATTCTTTTAAGTGATGAAGAAAGCGGCCGCTCGCTTGAGGTTACAACTAACCAGCCATGTGTAGTCCTTTATACATCCAATCAATTAGAAGGGCCTTTTTCCATTGACGGTGTGCCAGCAAGAAACTATTTAGGTGTGTGCCTTGAAACGCAGGGGTTCCCTGATGCCATTCATCATCCGGAATTTCCTTCTGTGGTTCTTAAACCAGAGGAAAAATATTACCAGGAAACGACTTATCGTTTCTTAGTTAAGCAATGAGGAGAAGGTAGTTTGGCTACGATTAAAGATATTGCACAAAAAGCAGGAGTATCAATTGCCACCGTATCTCGGGTGTTAAATTACGACACGACTCTTTCGGTCAGTGATGAGACGAAAAAGAGAATTTTTGAAGTGGCTGAGGCATTGGACTATAAGAAGAAGTCAGCGCCTCGTAAAATTGAAACCGGAAAAATTGGCCTTGTACATTGGTATTCTGAAAAGGAAGAGCTCGACGATCTATACTACATGTCCATTCGCCTTGGGGTGGAAAACCGCTGCCAGGAGCAAGGAATTCAAGTTATCCGCTGTTTTCAAGATAATTATGAAGCATTAAAACAGGAAGATATTCAAGGGTTGATTGCGATTGGCAAATTTAGCACTAAGCAAGTAAAGGAACTCCGTTCGGTCAGTAAAAACATTGTTTTCGTCGATTCATCACCTGATGAGGAACGGTTTGATTCCGTGGTGATTGACTTTGAAAGAGCGACCGAAAAAGTCCTTCAATATTTTTTAGAAAAAGGGCACGAACGAATTGGCTATATTGGTGGAAGAGAGCTTTTTAAAGATCAAACCTCTATGATTGAAGACCAAAGGGAACGGACATTTAAACGCTATTTGGCTGAAAAAGAACTATTAGGCGAAGCGTTTATGTTTACCGGAACCTTTTCAGTTGATGATGGTTACTCCCTTATGAAACAAGCAATTCAAACGTGTGGGGACAATCTGCCAACGGCCTTTTTTGCTGGTAATGACTCATTGGCCATCGGTGCGCTAAGGGCGCTTCTGGAAGCAGGAATTCCTGTACCTGAACGAGTAAACATCATTGGGGTCAATGATGTAAGTGTTTCGAAGTATGTTTTTCCGTCCTTAAGCACGGTAAAGGTTTACACCGAGCTTATGGGGGGTACTGCGGTTGATACACTTTTGGAAAGAATGGAAGGTAGAAATACCGCTAAAAAAATATGTATAGCCACTAAATTGGTGATTCGGAACAGCAGTTTTTAAATAAGGTCAGTAATAAATGAAGCCAGTTGTCTTATTAAATATAAGCGAACTGGCTTCGTTTATTTTTAGGAACACATTTATTTCACTCCGTCATCTTCATATTTAACTTTGTTCTCAGCTCCGATTCCAACTTAATATAATGCTCTAATCGTTTTTCGGTTGCCTCTAAAATCCCTTCTAAAACTTTTATCCTTAGCTGCTCTTCTGACATTTTCTTTACTATTATCTTTTCATTTGAACCGTCAAGTGTTTTTTCAAATGATTGTTGATTAACCATATTCCTTCGATCCTTCCTTTTTGAATAAAGAAAAATAGTCTTTGAGTCTTGCTGAGTCTCATCAGCAGCATTGTAACGAAGTATCTCAACTGGCACGATAAATTCTAATATTTCTTTGTCAGGGTAATTATAGAAAAGATATTCCTTATTGGAGTTCAAAAAGATGATGACAGACTCTTTATCTGCTGATTTTAAAAAATTTATCATCTCTTTGGGTTCTGGCAATGCGCCGTGGTTAAAATCATCAATGAGCACCACACTTTTACCGGGAATCTGCCGTAAATTTTTGATGCTATTCACGCTCAGGTTTATTCGATTTTCGAAAATGTTTAATAGGTTTTCCAGAAGAAGTTTATCTGTGTTCATTTCATAAATAGCAGGGGGACTAAATAAATCATGGATTATTTTAAGTGCATACTCATAATGGTATGTCATCGAATAGTCAATGTCATTTGAAAAATGAGCGGAATTTTCAATAGATGAATTTTCGTTTAAGTGATTTTGATGGCAAAGCTCAGCCTGGTCCATTATTTCATTCAAGGTTTCGAAGGTTTGATTTTCTGTATCTGCAATGACTCCCCTTGAAAAACGCAGGCTGCCAAAATAATTCTTTATAAATCGAAGATCTTTTATAATCATTTTAAAAGGCAAGTACGCATCGTATCCCGAAATATTAAAGAGATATTCATAATTTGAAAAAGCGTTTTTATATAATCTGACAAAATCAAAAATACCTTGATGAATTTGCTTGATGATTTTATAGTTTTCCACTTCCGGAACATCAAATAGGAATTTAAAACTGTCATCGGTTTTCTTAAAGCCTGAGAATGAAGGATAGCATGCTTGAGTAAATAGCTCAAAAAAGACATTAATATGTTTCTTACTTGAATGAATATCATATAAATTTCTGTTATACATTCTAGAAAAAATATAAGCTGCTATGTCCTTTTTCATAATTTGGGTAAGATTACCGGTATGGTTGGAGTGTCTGCAGCCAGCAACTAAACTATGAACTTCGCAATTTAATTTCCACTTTTCTTCGATTAAATATTTAATTCCCGAACCTCCTGATCCAACCCAGCCAACATCCACTACAGCGACTTTCTTACTTCCCCCAAGGATGCTTAAAAAATACCCCTTTACAAGCTCGTTGTCTTCAGAAAGTTTCTTTACGACTTGGTCCCAGTTTTCCACAAAAAAGGTTTGAATGATTTTTACATTGCCTTTATGAATCAAATCATTTTGTTTAAGCTGGTAAAGAGGCAGCAGGTCAACCATGTCATCTAATTCCAAAGATTCTAAGAGTCCTTTTATTGTAATGGCTAATACACCATTTGCTTTATGTTTTACCATTCGTTTTAAAAAGTCATAACGATTTTTTTCGATTGTATATTTTATATTGGCAATGCGGGACCAGTAAACATACTCATGATCGATATCTGTATAAAGAAAATTAAATACTTTGCGATAAATATCTCCATCTCTTGAAAGAAATAACACTTTATCTATATTATTTTGCTTTGCATAATCATAAATCCATTGGCAGTAGCCCAATATATATAACCCTCCATAAATAAAACCATATTCATAATGGGGGGTGTACTGTTTGCTGCCATTATGCAAATGCGTATTGACAATTCCGCTGTATGTGGAGCCGATTAACTCGGACATGCCGTCTGAACGGAATTGGTTTCCTGTTTCGTGAACATTATTGTAATAGCGTGTTGCGATTCCAAGTTCTTGGGCATTTTTTATATCCGACTCGATATTTTCACCTACGTGGACCAACCTGATATCCTTGCCTAATTTTTGTAAAGCTATTTTGAATAATTGTTGATCTTGTTTACTGCCGTTGTTTTCACTTGAAACAAAGACATCTAAAAATCCACTGAAACCTGCATTCTCCAACAATTTTACAACCATCGACTTTGTTAAATAACTATCTGAAATCGCAATCATTTTCTTGTCTTGCGATTTAAGTAATTCAAAAACATCCTTCATATATGGATTAGCGAAGCAAAATTCTAATTCTGTCTGGAACTCTACCTGTACACCATATCGTTTATCAATTCCTGTTTGTAACTCAATAAGTTCATATATATCGTAAAGTGTTACTTCCTTGTTTCCTTTTCTTATTTCCGCTTGATAACGTGCTTCCTTTTCCGCTTTCATCCGGATAGACATAAAATTTGTACAGTTAAGTTTTTCTCCAATAATCATGAATAAATGGTGAGGCTCTGAAAACGGTCTTAGTAATAATGTGTCAAACACATCAATCGAAATGATATCGTATTCTAACATATTCTTCGCAAAATCAAGTGCTGAGGGTCGGTTTAATGCTTTTGACTCCGATCCGTCTAAATATGGCATTTTTGCCGATCCAGTTGAATGTAAAGGGTTATCCATAAAAAGATACTCCTCCGATCACTAATCCGGGATAGATGCTTTTATCATATTCACTCGTTAAATATGAGGTGATGAGGAATACACTAAGTGTAAAAATTTGAGTCATTGGCTTATTTTTAGTAATCGATGACAAGGAGGTCAAAACTGTAGACCCTGTGAATTCAAAAAACAAGGGGCAGTTCTTGTCCTTCCTAGAAAAAAAGCACAAGAACTGTCCCTTTGCTTACGTAAAACTGCGCAGCCTTATTTGCTGCAATCAATCTTCATTTTTGCTCCGCCGGGCATGGACATAGTTCTTCCATTCGGAATAGAATTCCTGGTCCATGTCTCGGACCTGCTGCAAAAAGAGGTCCATTAATCCAAGTTCGGATACTGTATTTAACAACCGTACCGGTATGGGTTTCTGTTTATATACATTTGCATGATCGACGGTTTTCAACACCCGCTGTTTATCAATAAAAATATGACGAGTGACGCATATATCCAAATTGGTAAAACCTAATCGTTTCATTTTCCGTTTCATAAAAACAATCTGCCGGGTAACCGATTCTGTTATCGTACCCTGTTGCTGAAGATAATCTCTTGCGTCTATTTGTCTTTTTGTGGTGCCTGACACCAAGTTGAAAAAAATACCAAAAAAGTAATTGACGGGAGCTTAAAGATGTATTATTATCATTATTGATAATGATAATAATCAAAAGAGATATAAATAATACAAGGGGAGATTACCATGATTAGTACGGCCACAATCATTTCAATGTTTGTTCCAATTATTTTTTCATTTGTTTTATTTGCGGGGTTAGTTTTATTTTATAGAAAGAGAACCGGTGTCGCCTTAAAGCCATTAATCATTGGAAGCGTTGGCTTTATTGTTTTTACACAAGTGTTAGAAAAGATATTGCATGTTATTGTCGTTACCAGCTTTCCGAACTATGCCGATCACCCTTGGTGGTTTGGTCTATATGGAGGGCTGGCTGCTGGAGTATTTGAGGAGTTAGGCAGGTTTCTCTTATTCACTTGGCTGCTAAAGAAATATCATGATTATAAAGGCGGAATCTCCTTTGGCATTGGCTGGGGAGGGATTGAAGCGATCGTGTTAATGCTTATGATTATCGTCCCAAATATCCTTTTCGCCACTATGATTAATGCTGGAACTTTTGAGAAAAGTTTAGCTGGTCAAATGCCCGCTGAGCAAATGGCAGCTATTAAGGAAACCGTGTTAAACCAAGGAATATCCTTTTATCTGTTAGCATGTGTGGAACGGTTCTTCGCCGTTTTTATGCAAATTGCCTTTAGTTTATTAGTATTAACAGCTGTGATAAAAAAGAAGTTTTCTTATGTTTTTTATGCCATTCTCATTCATGCCGCAATTGACTTTCCACTTGTTTTCTTTCAAACAGGCCACCTAACAAATTTGTGGATTGTCGAAGTGTATGTGGCGATTATCGGGATCTTCGCGTTTGTGTTTATTAAAAAGGCAAAGGCTTGGGTGCCTGACATCCATTGATAGTTTAATATAAAAAACGAGGCAGATTCCATATTTAGGGATGTGCCTTATTTTTTTAGGCTGTGTAAAAGATCATTATTGATTTTTTAACTCTGTTGATTGAAGCGGAACGCCCGCGGAAAGCAAAGCCCCTGTAGCGTAAATCAAACAGCCAAGTTTAACACAGCCTTTTTTTTAAAATACCTCTTTTCTTTTGGAAACGGTTGGAATATAATAATACTGTACTACGAATCATAGTACACTTAATACAGATTGGGGGCCCCCATTATGTTTGAACTGGACATGAGGAGCCGAAAGCCGATTTATGAACAATTGGTTGACAAGATGAAGGAGCTAATTATGAATGAGATGCTGAAGCCTGATGAACAGGTGCCGTCCGTCCGTACCCTGGCTACGGAGCTTACCATCAATCCAAATACCATTCAAAAAGCTTATCGCGAGCTCGAGAACCAAGGGTTTATCTACTCGGTTAAAGGGAAAGGAAGCTTCGTCAATCCAAACCATAAGATTAAAGATTTAGAAAAAATTAAAACGGTCAAACAGGAGCTTGAAAAACTAATCTTGGAGGCGCTCTTTCTCGGAATACCGCCGGATGAACTGATTCAATTAATCCAAAAGCTAGATGGTGTAAAAGGGGGAGGGGAACGGAATGATTGAAATGAAACAAGTGAGCAAACGTTTTGACCGGTTTCAAGCGCTGGAAAACGTTAATCTATCGATTCAAAAAGGCTCAATTTACGGCCTGATTGGTTCAAATGGGGCAGGGAAAACCACATTAATCAAGCTGCTGGCAGGGATTTACCGGCAGGACAATGGTGATGTCATGATTGATGGGACCCCGGTTTACGAAAATATTGGCTTGAAGCAAAAAATCTTTTATATACCAGATCACCCATATGTTTTCTCCCACTATACAACAAAGCAGATGGCCCGATTTTATAAGAACTGTTACTCAAACTGGAGCGAAGAACGTTTCGAAATGCTTGTGGAGTTATTTGAAGTGAATTTACAGAAAAAAATTCAAACCTTTTCTAAAGGATGGCAGCGGCAAATTGCCTTTATCCTGGCTTTGTCCGCTAACCCGGAAATTCTTATACTAGATGAGCCGATGGACGGCCTTGATCCAGTAGTACGAAAAAAGATAAAAAATCTGCTGATCAATGATGTAGCGGAAAGGGAGATGACCATTTTCATTTCATCGCATAACCTGCGGGAAATTGAAGATATTTGTGACCATATCGGCATTATTCATAAAGGTGCGCTCATCATGCAAAAAGAATTGGATGAGCTGAAGGCGGATATTCATAAGGTACAAGTGGCCTACCGCAATGATGTACCGAAGCAATTATTGAAAAAATTGAACCCTCTACATACCGAGAAAAGAGGGAGCGTCAGCCTTTTCATTGTCAGGGGCAATGAGGATTCATTAGCTAAACAAATTCGTGAGACTAATCCGGTCATTTTTGATTTACTCCCGCTCACACTTGAGGAAATCTTTATTTATGAAATGGGGGATATCGGCTATGCCATCAAAAATGTCGTGGTTTAATAAGGAAATGATTATGCAAATCGTAAGAAGCACAGGCTGGATTTCGATTGTATATTTCCTCGGTCTGCTATTTATCCTGCCAATTCAGTTGATGATGATGTACTCGGAAGATCGGCTTCCAGATTATTATAAGGGAGAAAGCTATACCCTTTTTCAAGTGAATTTTGAATTGCAGCTTGGTCTGCTTGTGATTGTGCCTGTGATTCTGGCGGTATTCTTATTCCGCTTCCTTCATGTAAAGCAGGCGTCTGATCTGATGCACAGCCTGCCTTTAAAAAGGGAAAAGATCTTTCATCATTATGCGATTACAGGAATTATGTTTTTAACTGTA
The DNA here is from genome assembly GCF_014656545.1 of Neobacillus kokaensis. Taxonomy (GTDB): domain Bacteria; phylum Bacillota; class Bacilli; order Bacillales; family Cytobacillaceae; genus Neobacillus; species Neobacillus kokaensis. The sequence continues at coordinate 39,551 of NZ_BNDS01000013.1, read as the reverse complement.
CCTGTTGCTGTCATCACCTTAATGATCCTAATCCTGCGTAATCTGTTAGACCTTGGCAGTCTATACAGTTTGGAAGATATATTTTATTGGGCGGGAACTACCATTGTTATCACACTGCTTTTATATACAGCCAGTGTCATGATTGCAATGATGACGGGAATATCAGCAGTACATGCCGTGCTGGCGTATATTTTCTTATTTTTCCCAGTTGGCTTTGTGCTTTTGCTGTTTTATAACTTGAAGATACTGTTGTATGGCTTTCCAAGTGAGTTTTTCCTTCAACAGCAGCTGGAAAGAATGTCACCAATCACTTATGCGACAAGTCTTAACGGCAGGATTTTTCAATGGAGCGATGCTATTATTTATTTCATTTTAGCTGTGGCCTTTTACCTGCTGGCACTTCTATTTTATAAAAAAAGAAATGTGGAGCAGGCATCGGAAGCGATTGCGTTCCCTAAACTGCGCTTAATTTTTAAATATGGTGTCACGTTTTGTACGATGCTTGTTGGCGGGACCTATTTCTCAGGTGTTTCGAACAATAACATTTCGTGGATCATCTTCGGGTACGTGATTGGTGCTGTATTTGGTTATTTTATTGCCGAAATGGTGCTGCAAAAAACTTGGCGGATTTTCGCTCGGTTAAAGGGATTAGCTGTCTTTGCTGCGGTGGTGGCTATCCTAGTTATCGGAATAAAAGCGCTTGGAATCTATGAAAATCGAGTTCCCGATCTTGCGGATATCCAAGGTGTTCAATTGACAAATGAACCATATTGGATATGGAATAATGCCGAACCCGATGAGGAGTACTATAGGATGAAACCGTTGAAAGAAGAAGCGAATATAACGGCAGTCCGCAGGATGCACCAGCAAATTCTCGCAGATCGTAAATTGAAGCATAAGAAAAATGAACAGACAATCAATTATTTTGTTCGATATGAGTTGAAAAACGGCAGTTCTATGACTCGCGAATATCAAGTAAATGAACGGCTTTACGATGATTTTTTCAAATCAATCTATGAATCGAAGGAATATAAGCAGGCAACAAAGCCAATTTTCAAAATAAAAGACAGTGAAATTAAGAGCCTTAACATTCGGGCGAATGGGCCGATGAATAAGACGGTCACATTGTCTAATCCGGAAGAAACGAAAGAGGTCCTTGAAGCATTACGGAAAGATGTGTTAGCTGAATCGTATGAGGATAGTCTTTATTTCCGGGACCGCGGCTCAATCGTGGAAATTTATTTAGGTGATAATCATTCTATCCATTCAATTGAAATAAAACCTACGTATCAAAATATTTCAAACTGGCTGAAGGAGAAGGGACTCACTGATAGAGTGAAAGTAACCGGCGAAGATTTATCGCATGTGCTGGTTGTGAAGGGTGATGTCTCTAATAGTAATGATTTAGAGATCTCTCAGGAGGAACTTGAGAGCAAAAAGGATTCCTTAGATATTAAAGAGAAGCGGCAAATGGAGCAGCTGCTTGATGCAACATCAGCATATGACCGAGGAGAGTACAAGGTGATATTTTACTATAAATTTGGTGATTATGTCGAAATCATGTCTTTCGATGAGGAGCATGCACCGGATTTTGTTAAGAGGCATTTTAGATAGAAGAGGTTACTAGGGGGTGGCGACCTGGGCGCGCTTGATTTCAATCAGTTATATGCAATGTATTCCCAGCGGATGCTCTATATTGCTTATCAATATACTAAAGACAGCTTCCACGCGGAGGATGTGGTTCAAGAGGCATTTTTAAAGGCCTATAAAAAAATAGATTCAGTGGATGATACGGGGAAAATAGGAGCCTGGCTGTCTGCGATTACCGCGAGAACGGCGATTGACTTTTTAAGATTGGAAAAACGAAAAGGCTGTATCCTGCTGGATTCAACTGTATTAGAACCAATGGCGGGGCACGCTGTGAACGGCGAAAATATCGAAGAAGAAGTCTGTGTCCGTCTCTTTCAAGAGGAAGTGGACCGGACGGTAGAGAACCTATCCGTTGAATCACAGCAAGTTCTTATCTTGAAAATTCAATATGGATTAAAGGAAGCCGAAATCGCAAACATTTTAAATTTAAAATCCGGAACAGTCAAAACCAGACTCTACCGGGCACGCAAACAGCTAAAAAGGTGCCTGACACGAACGGGATAATGGTGTAATAATGGTGTTAGGCACCGCTCGTGGACATTTGCACGTCTCCAGTGGACAGTATGCTTATTTTGGATATTGAAGATAATAAACAGGGCCCTTTTTCTAAGTTGAAAGGGCCTTTTTCTTATAACTAATATTACTTACCAAATACTCTTGTTTTTCTCCAATAAGTAAAGAGGAGGAGGCAGACGACGATAAGCGGCAAAATAACATAGGTACTGTACCTTGAAAGATAAGCACCAACATGCATCCAGTTTTCACCGAGTGTTCTTCCCAATGTAATAAAAGTAAAACACCAAATGAGCGCTCCCGAATAAGCGAAGAGTGCAAACCTTCTATACTTATAGCCATTAATACCAGAAAGATAGGCTACAACGTGCCGAACTCCCGGTATAAAATATCCGATTATTAAGAGGTAAGGACCGAATTTCATAAATAATTTTCTCGTTCGTTCTACCCGTTCTTCTGTCATGTGAAATTTAGGACCAAATTTCTTTAAAAACGGCAGGCCTAATTTAATGCCTAACAAATAGCTAAGGGTGATACCGCCGAATGCTCCAAAAAACGCACTCATGAGAGCTGGCAGATAGAGCATTTTTCCTTGATAAACATTATACCCAACATACGTTAGAAGCACTTCATCAGGTATTGGAAGACCTACAATACCGCCAATTAATGCCATAATTATACCGAAGTATCCATAATGCTCAATAAGTCCACTCAAATGCTGCATAAAACTACACTTCCCATTAAACAACTGTAAAAACCTTCGAAATTAGCTTATACAAAAACAAGGAAATCATGTGCATGGCTGCAGTCTTTTGATGATGTCTGATAATTAGAAAAACAACATGGAAAAATAAAGGTCGAAACCCGTGTTGGAAAAGGGATAACAATTGAAATAACTTTTCCAAGAGCCCAAAAAAATTAAGTTTTGGGCTCATTTATTTTATAATGGATATATCTGAAAATTTATACAGCCATTCATGAAAGGAGAATCACGATGGAGTTTGCATTTGACCACCTTGTCATTTTTTCAAACAAACCGGAGAACGCGATTCTTCCGTTAAAAAATATAGGGATTCATGCCGTTAATGGCGGGCGCCATGAAAACTGGGGGACATATAATTCGCTGACATACTTTGGGTTAAGCTATATCGAATTCCTTGGCGTGGAAAACCCTTCAATTGCTGAGCAGCAAGAGGATAACAGATTGGTTACGGAGATCGTGGAAAAGCTGGTTCATGAAACCAAGGAGGGTCCCGCGAAAATTGCGATTCGGACCAATCAATTGGAGGAATTAGCTGAAAAGTTCAAACACGAAGGCTTTAAAGTCTATGGTCCGCTTCCTGGAGAAAGGATTCGAGCAGATGGTCAGGTTATCAAATGGTCGCTCCTGTTTCCAGAAAGTAATACTAGCGAATTATCATTGCCGTTCTTTATCCAATGGGAAAAAACAGATGAAGAAAGACACGCAGAGTTTGAAGAACAAGGATTGATCGGGGCTCATCCAGCAGGTAATCTAACATTCGATAATGTGGTCTTCGTTGTGAGGGACTTGGAGAAGACCCTTCAAGGGTGGGGAAAACTATTGGACTTGCCTATTTCGGAAGAGTATATCGATCCAGTACTGAATGCACGGTGCAAAACTTTAAAACTTGCTGGAACAGGACTCGTATTCTGTACACCAATGGGAGATGGCTTTGCCCAAACAGTTTTACAAGAAAAAGGTGAAACCCCATTCTTGGTGACGTTGAACGGAACAAAGCAGGAGCAGCTGTTTAAAATGCAGGAAGGCTACTGGAGATTTAAGTAAGGTGCCTGACACCAAAAAGAGGAGTGTATTTTAGTGAAAGAGAATTTTGAAGATCAGATTTTGACTTGGTTTGATCATTTTCATGCGAATCCTGAGGTGAGCTGGAAGGAGTTTAAGACGACTGAGAAGATTGCCGCTATTTTGGATGAGCTGGGCGTTACATATAGAAGGTTTGATGATGTTACCGGTTTACTGGCAGAAATCGGGGAGGGTGAGGAAGTGATTGCTGTCCGGGCCGATATCGATGCATTATGGCAGGAAGTGGATGGCGTCTGGCAGGGAAATCACTCTTGCGGGCATGATGCCAATATTTCTATGGTTCTTGGGGCTCTTTTGTATCTTAAGGACAAATCGCTTAACAAAAAAATTCGCTTTATCTTTCAGCCTGCTGAAGAAAAGGGAAATGGATCACTTGCCATGATTGAGCGCGGCGCATTAGAAAATGTCTCACATCTATTTGGAGTTCACCTTCGTCCAGCAGAGGAGCTGCCGTTAGGAAAGGTGACTCCTTCAATTCATCATGGAGCCGGTGTCTTCCTGGAGGGGAAAATAATTGGAACGGACGCCCACGGCGCAAGACCTCACCAAGGTAAAAATGCCATTGATGCTGTTGCAGCAATCCATCAGTTCATAAAATCACTTTATTTTTCACCATTCGAATCCTATTCCGCAAAACTGACAAAAATTGTCGCTGGCGGAGGGAGTGTGAATATCATTCCGGGGACGGCAGAGTTTGCCATTGATGTTCGGGCACAGAAAAATGATGTCTTACGTCAGCTGCAATCCAAAATAGATGAAGGACTTGGCGGAATAAGCACACTTTATGGCATCGAAATCAAGTGGGATTGGTATGATTTTGTACCAGGGGCAGAGGTTTCCACTGAAGCTGAGGCAATTGCAAGAGAAGCCATCCGAGCTGCAGCGGGCGATGAAGTCCTGGCTCCGCCGGTTATTACCTCCGGTGCCGATGATTTCCACTTCTATACAGTAAAAAAACCAGAGCTAAAAGCGGCCATGATAGGCGTAGGGGCAGACCTTAAGCCTGGATTACACCACCCCAAAATGAGCTTTGACCGCTCAGCTCTCGATCTAGGTGCACGGATTTTAGCAGAAACATTACAAAAAGCCTAAGAGGCTGACTCAAAAGGTCGTTGAATAACGACTCTTTTGAGTCAGTTTCCTTTTTCATCCATTTTATTTTTAAATTTTAAAGATTTACTCCCCCCAGGGGAAATCCTCCCTTATTTTCCCCTTATTCTTCTGCTGCCTTTAACTGATTTTTAGTTATTGATTCCCACTTCATTAAATTATGGACAACACAAATAACACCCCATTCCGTAATATTTTTGGAAAGGGCCTCTTAACGAAAAGCGATTGAAACCCCTGTTATGTTTACCAAATGGGATGATTTTCTTATTTTTTTGTACAAAGAATAATGACTTATTTTTTTCACTCTGTTGATTGGAGCGGAAACCAACAGACCAAATTCAGAGTACATAAACAAAAGAGGGAATGTCCCTAAAAGTTATCTACTTTTGGGACACCCTCTTTGTATTTATTTTTCCGAAAAATCGAAAAACAAATTGACGGAATATTAAGGGGTGTTTTACTATAATATTAACGTCTATTTAACGACAACTAGTTAGTTTAAATGAATTGCTTCTTAATTCAAAATAAATTACTTTAGGGGGAGCTTTATGAAAAAAGAAATACCTTTTAAGCTGGCGATTATTCCGCTCGCCGCGATGATTATCGTAATGGCCATAACGGTTGTTTATCTTGAACAGGGGCCGCATATGCCGCTTATTTTTGGAACGTCGATTGCTTCACTTGTGGCCTGGCGTGTTGGATTTAAATGGGATGATATTGAAAAAATGATGTATAAAGGGATTCGCCTTGCCCTCCCGGCAGTTGTCATCATCATGCTCGTAGGACTTACGATCGGTGCCTGGATTGGCGGCGGAATTGTGGCAACAATGATTTTTTATGGATTAAAAATCATTACCCCTTCACTTTTCCTAGTTTCCATCTGTGCGATATGTGCCATAGTTTCGTTAGCTATTGGCAGCTCTTGGTCAACGATGGGGACAATCGGTGTTGCTGGTATGGGGATTGGGCTCAGCATGGGAATCCCGGCACCGATGATAGCGGGTGCGATTATTTCCGGCTCTTATTTTGGCGATAAAATGTCGCCGCTCTCCGATACGACCAACCTTGCCTCAGGTTTAACAGGTACCGATTTATTCGTTCATATCCGCCATATGCTGTACACAACAATCCCAGGGCTGGTTATTGCGTTTGTTGCCTATGGTATCATGGGATTCAAGTTCGGAGCTGCAGGTATGGATACGGCAAGTATTAACCAAACAATGGATGTACTTCAGAAAAGCTTTGTGATCTCGCCATTTCTATTAATCATTCCGGTGCTGGTTATAGTTTTAGTAGCTAAAAAGGTACCAGCCATTCCTGCTTTAATTATTGGGATCATCTTAGGATTTCTCTCGCAAATTTTCATTCAAGGCGGTTCAGTTTCATCTGCCCTAACTGCTCTTCAAAGCGGGTATGTGATTGATACAGGGAACAAAATGGTCGATAAACTGTTTACCGGCGGCGGTTTGGATTCAATGATGTATACGGTTTCAATGACTATCGTAGCCATGACCTTTGGCGGGATTCTTGAAAATACAGGAATGCTTGATGCGATTGTCAAACAAATTTTAAAACTGGCAAAGACCGCCAAAGGGGTTGTTGCATCAACCGTTGTTTCTTGCTTTGCGACTAATGCCACTTGTTCCGAACAGTACATTTCCATTGTTATTCCATCCCGGATGTACGCGAATGCTTATCGGGAAAAAGGACTTCATTCGAAAAATTTATCCCGGGCATTAGAAGATGGAGGGACCTTAACCTCTGTATTTGTCCCATGGAATACGTGCGGTGTGTTCATTGCTGGAACACTTGGAGTCCAGGCATTTCAATATGCGCCGTTTGCTATCTTAAATTTCATCGTACCGATTATTTCAATTTTTTATGCTTTAACAGGAATTACGATTACTAAGCTATCAGAAGCCGAGATGCTTCAGGCTGGAAAAGAAGAAGAGGAAACAGCGGCCGTGTAAAACGTATAAGCGGGAGTCCTGTAAGTGGAAAGGAGTTATCCACTAGAAAAGGAGAAATATCCACAAATGTGGGGTATTTACCCACAATCAGTGGATAGTTACCCACAATAAAAGTAAAACTATCCACAAACAATCGGTAGTTATACACAGCTAATACGGAAGCATCCACAAATAAAGGAGGGTATTCGCAAGAAGCCGATTAAATCCAAGGAAAAGAGCTTTATCCACAGATGTCGGGACGCATCCGCGTGTAATGAGCAGCTATCCACAAGTAACGCACAAATATAAAAAGGAAAGTTTCCCTTAACAAACTTTCCTTTAACTTATTCTTATAGATAAACAGGCATATTTAGTTCATAAATCGCCCTTGGCCGGCCTTGTTGGTAAGTCATTTCTTCGCCAACAACTTTAACAAAACCGTGATCGGCCAATTTTTTCAGAATCCGCTCCGTAGAACGCCTTGTTACCTTTAAGTAGTCGGCTAGATCGGCAGCGGTGAAATGCACGTCCTTCCGTGACTTGCTGAATTCGATAATCTTGGAGAGATTGCCGGGACTTAATCTAGTTTGTTTCGCAACCTGGACAATTTCGGGATGATCATTCTTCAATTGATGCTGTTTATGTTCATGCGGGAAGGGCCCCAGCAATTGCTTTTCCTCGGTCAGGATGTACCCGCATAAGTCATCAGTATCTTTTTCGGCAAACCTTAATGCCGCCTTGGCATTTTGTTCGGCGTCTGTAAGGGTAGCACCGTAGCCTATGCCCATTTTAATGAGATCATCCCAATCTTTAACAAAGTTAAAGAGCTGATTCCTGCTGAGTATGGCCTCAATTTCACCCCTGGTACTGTAGAAAACAAATAATCCTGTTTTCAACTCCTGAATAGGGGTAGGAAGCTCACGGATGAGATTGTTAGGTTGGTCGACTAAAACATTTGCAGAAATATAACCAACCGCCACTTGAGCGGCTTTGCGTTTGAACAATTCCGCTTGTGCTTTGGCTTTTTCGAGGCCGCGGAGCAATGAAATTTTTGGATCAGTGAGTCTCATGGCAGGAATTCCGAGTGTTTCTAAGCGATTGTAAGCAGCATGCACACTTGTTAGAGCAAGATCAATTTTTCCTTGGTCCCATAGCTTCTTGTGAAAAGCAACAATTTTATCTAATTCAAATTGGATATCCACCATGTCCTGGTAGTCGAGTACATGCATGGGAGGAACATTTGAGCCAAGTTCTGTCAATACATTATGAACAACAGACGAGTCAATCATATCGATTGAAATTCGTTCAAGTGCCAGTTTTTTCGTGTATAATATAGAAAGAAACGAAGAGGCTACTGTCATTTCATCTGTTGCTAGGTAAAGGGATGGGATTGGCAGTTTTTCATGCTGCTTTTTTGAAAAAAAGTATGCTAAGGCACCGGCGAATAACACTATATCACACGGCTTTAATTGTGTTACCAGCTCGGCGGCCTCCTGTGGCTCTTGATAAACATATGGATCAATTTCAACATCTGAAAAATCGGATGCGACAGGTAGAATTCTTGCAATAAACTCGCTTGATCCAATGACAGCAATCTTTGTACTCACGTTTTCAGCGCCTCCTAGTGCGAATTAGCGTCTATTTAACGACAACTATATCAAATGAATGAAATCTTGTAAATTTTGAAAGGATGAATCATGATGAAAATTACTGAGATTGAACTTTATGCCATTCGCTTACCTTTAATTGAACCTTTTGTTATCAGCTATCACACTTATCCAGATATGCCTTCTATTATTACGAAGATAGTGACCGATGAAGGAATTGTTGGTTATGGCGAGGCGGTGCCGGATGAACATGTAACAGGCGAAACTTGGGAAGGTGTATTTCATATCCTTAAAAACACGATTGGACCTGTTTTAATAGGGAAAAATCCGATGGAAATTGAGAAAATTCATGAGCTGATGAACAATACGATTTATTCAGCACCAGCAGCTAAGGCGGCAATTGATATTGCCTGCTTTGACATTATGGGGAAAAAACTGCAGCAGCCAGTGTACCAGCTGATTGGCGGGCGCTATCATGAGAAATTCCCTATTACTCATGTGTTAAGTATTGCAGCACCTGAAAAAATGGCGGCAGAAGCTGCGCAAATGGTGGAGAAGGGCTATCGGTCTTTTAAAATGAAGGTGGGGACAAATGTTAAGGATGACATTGAACGCATTAAGGCAGTGCGGGCTCAAGCCGGGTCTGGCATAGCGATCCGAGTGGATGTAAACCAAGGTTGGAAAACCAGCGCAGCTACACTGACGGCGGTAAAACAATTGGAAGACTACCAAATTGACTGGATAGAACAACCGGTTGCTGCCGATGACATTGATGCGATGGTTGAGGTGAAATCTAAAACAACCATTCCCCTTATGATCGACGAAGGCTTAAAGGGAACAAGGGAAATGCGGGAAATTATCCAAAAACGAGCGGCGGACAAAGTGAATATTAAATTGATGAAATGTGGCGGCATCTACCCGGCGGTAAAATTAGCTCATCAGGCGGAGCTGGCAGGAATGGAGTGCCAAGTAGGGTCTATGGTTGAATCATCTGTTGGTTCGGCAGCCGGTTTTCATGTAGCTTTTTCCAAAAAAGTGATTACCAGTGTTGAGTTAACGGGGCCATTAAAGTTTTCAATGGATATTGGTAATCTGGCCTACGACGTTCCGTTTATCCGTTTAACAGAGCAGCCAGGTCTAGGAGTCGAGGTCAACGAGGAAATTCTTAAGGAGTTAACAGTATTTCAGGACAATGTTCGGTAGGAGGGAGTTTGTTGTGAGTGCAATTTTTAACGGTATACTCTCAAAAAACGGTGATGTACCGTTTTCAGTCAGAAGATTATCATCAATAGATTTGCCAAGTGTTTTAAGTGTCCAGGAGCGGGTTGTAGCAAGCATGGATAAACAGGGAGCCCTTCAGCCGCTTTCGGAAGAGGAGTACCAATATATCCTGGAAGGAAATGGAATGATGGTTGGAGCGTTTGCCGAAGAAGAATTGATTGCCTTCCGAGCATTGCTCGTTCCGAAGCATGATGACCCGGAACACTTAGGATTTGATATCGGTTTAACGATGGCAGAACTGCCTGCTGTTATTTATCAAGAAATTTCGAATGTACTGCCGGAATACCGCGGGAACTGTTTGCAAAAGAAGCTTGCCCAACTGATTATGGAGGAATTGGGAAAGGAAGCGCATGATTTTCGTTATGTTTGCTGTACTGTGGCTCCGTTTAACATCCCAAGCTTGAAAGATAAGTTTGCCCAAGGGATGCAGATTACTGCCTTGAAAGAGAAATACGGCGGGCAATTACGCTATACTTTTGTAAAAGAACTGCCGGAAACTGAGCAGCCAATCTGGAAGGAAACCATTTTTATCAACATGGGGGATATTTCCGCTCAGCAGGAGAAACTGGCACAAGGATGGCGCGGCACTCGAATGCTGCGACAAGACGACAATTCCATATTCGTAGAATTTTGCAGATAGTTTAAATATAGGTGCCTGACACCCAATTGGTGTCAGGCATCTTTTTGTTATTCAAATATTAATAATTTCTTTATTCCCCTATAACAAAAAATACCACATGAGTAATAGCGTGTGTTGGAAACGGTTGCAAGAAAAATTTAAATAATATAAATTGACTGAAAAATATAATTATATTATTATTCTAGTAACATAATTTTTAATAATTTGAATAATACATCCTAGAGAAAGCGAAGTGATTCAATTGTCACAAATGCTAGCATTAGTCATTTTAATTTTAATTTTATTTATCGGGGACGCAGTGGCTGTCCGCACAAAAGCGTGGGTGCCGTCCATTTTTATCTGTGCTATTTTATTCCTAGCAGGTTATTGGACATTTTTTCCAAAAGATATTGTTGCGATAGCAGGGATCCCGCCAGTTGTAGCTACTATGATGATGTACTTATTAATCACCAATATGGGCACATTGTTATCGCTAAAGGAATTAAAGAATCAGTGGAAGACCATTGTCATTGCACTATCAGGGATTTTGGGCATTATCGTCGTTCTTTTAACAGTTGGCAGCCTGATTTTTGGATTTAACACAGTGGTTGTTGCTATCCCGCCATTAGTCGGCGGCGTTGTATCTGCCCTGATCATGTCAGAAGGCGCAAAGGAAGCGGGCCTTGTCTCCCTTTCTGTATTTGCCATCGTTATCTACGTTATGCAGGGATTTGCAGGATATCCACTTACTTCTATTGTATTAAAGAAAGAAGGAAAAAGACTTCTTAGCCAATACCGCAGCGGGAAATTGGAATTCAATGAACAAGAAATGGCAGCTGCAGAAGTAGTTGCGGCATCAGCATCTGGCAAAATGGAACTTAAACTGTTTAAACACATGCCGGAAAAATATAACACTGAATTCTTTAAGTTTTTTAGATTAGCAGTTGTGGCCTACCTTGCTTATCTAGTTTCTACTATAACGGCACCGTATGTATCCATCAGTCCGTTTGTTCTGTGTCTGTTGTTCGGTGTGATTGCTTCAAGTGTCGGTTTTCTCGAAAAGCAGGTGCTACAAAAAGCAAATGGCTTTGGCTTTGCGCTATTGGCGTTAATGTTGTTCATTTTTGATGGGTTAAAACAGGCAACACCAGGGATGATGCTTCAAATTATTTATCCGCTGATTGGAACGATTGTTTTAGGTGTCATCGGGATGTATATCTTCTCATTTATTGCCGGCAAGCTGTTAAAAGTAAGCAAGGAGATGGCGTTCGCCGTATCACTAACAGCTTTATACGGATTTCCGGCTGATTATATTATTACAAATGAAGTCATAAAATCGTTAACTGAGGATGAAAAGGAAAGAGAGATATTGACAAGCCGGATGCTGCCGCCGATGCTCGTGGGCGGGTTCGTCACCGTAACGATTGTATCGGTTATCTTAGCAGGTATATTTGTTGGATTCTTGAAATAATTGGAGGGAAATTCATTGAACGACTTGAAACAACGAATTGAAGGTCATATTGAGGCGTTAAGTCAATTTACAGCAACACCTGGGCAGGGCACGACAAGGCTGACTTATAGCAAGGAGGATTTGCAAGCTAGGGAATATTTAAAGGAAAAAATGAAGGAGTACGGTTTACAAGTTAGCGAGGACGGACTTGGGAATATCTTCGGCAAGCTTGAAGGGACATTAAAAGATGCACCTAGTGTATTAATCGGTTCCCATTTTGATTCTGTACCAAACGGCGGTTCCTATGACGGTCCCGCCGGTGTGGTAGCAGGGCTTGAGGTTGCAGCCCTTTTTGCTAAAAATAAAATTAAACCGAAATATCCGTTAGAAGTGATCGCTTTAATCGAAGAAGAAGGCTCACGGTTTGGCGGCGGCTTGATGGGGTCTAGAGGGATTGTCGGGTCATTGGGCGAGGAAGAGTTTATAAATTTAACCGATAAGGGTGGTATTACAACAGTTGAAGCTATGGCTGAAATCGGGCTGGATCCATCGCTTCCGAAGAAAAGAGATCCGAAAACAATGAAAGCCTATCTGGAGCTGCATATTGAACAAGGACCAATTCTTGAGGAAAAGGGTATTCCAATTGGAATGGTAGAAGCTATTGTTGGCCTAGCCCAATTAGAGATAACAGTAGAGGGTAAGGCAGGACATGCGGGAACAACACCGATGGATCGCCGTTCAGATGCGTTAGTTGTGGCTGCTAAGATGATTGCACAGCTGCCGGAAATTGCTTTAAGTGAAGGGGAGGGCTCAGTTATCACAACGGGGCGCCTTCACGTCTTTCCAAATGGAGCAAATGTGATTCCGAACAAAGTAGTTTTTACAGTCGATCTCCGCTCCGGAAGAGAAGAACATATTCTTAACATGATTGGCCAGGTGCAGCAATTAGTCGAATCCTTTCATGCGTTTGGGATTAAAAACTCAGTGCAGCAGCAATTATATATGCCTCCAAAGGCAATGAACCAAGAGATTATCGCCCTTTTGAGCGAAAAATGCAGTGAATTAAATATTCCGTTTTGTTCGATAAACAGCGGGGCTGGCCATGATGCGATGGTGTTTTCAGATGTTACAGATGTAGGCATGCTGTTTGTCCCAAGTAAAGACGGCCTGAGCCATTGTCCGGAAGAATGGTCCGATTCGCAGGATTTAGCAAATGCTGTACAGATTCTATATGAGGCAGCAAAGAAATTAACGGAGGCGGAATAAAAATGATTCATGCAGCAATAAAAGAAGCTATTCAAAAATATAGCGGGGAACTAACTGAGCTGCGCCGGAAATTTCATCGTGAGCCGGAATTATCGTGGGAAGAATTTAAGACAACAGCGTTTGTCTGCGAGTATCTTGAGAAGCTGGGGGTTCATTATCGAAAAACTGAACCGACTGGCGTAATTGCCACAATTGAAGGCGGTAAGCCAGGTAAAACCGTCGCGCTAAGAGCTGATATGGATGCATTAACGGTCGAAGAATTAAACAAGGATCTGCCCTATGCATCAATAGAAGAAGGAAAAATGCATGCATGCGGCCACGATGCCCACACCTCTATGCTCTTAATTGCGGCCAAAGCGTTAAGTGAAATAAAAGAAGAATTGCCTGGAAATGTGCGTTTGATTTTCCAGCCAGCTGAGGAAGTGGCAACAGGTGCGAATGAATTGGTGAAACAGGGAGCGATGGAAGGTGTCGATAACGTTTTCGGCATCCATATTTGGTCACAAATGCCAACGCACAAAGTTTCCTGTTCGCCAGGACCATCTTTTGCATCAGCAGATCTTTTTACCGTAACATTCAAGGGCAGAGGCGGTCACGGAGCAATACCACATGCTTGTATTGATGCAGCAATCGTTGCCTCTTCTTTCGTAATGAATGTACAAACGGTCGTCTCAAGAACGGTTGATCCACAGCAGCCGGCTGTACTTACAATCGGTAAAATGGTCGTCGGGACACGCTTCAATGTCATTGCAGAAAATGCGGTGATTGAAGGGACCGTACGTTGTTTTGACCCAAAAACTAGAGAACACATTGAAAATCAGCTCAAACATTATGCTGATCAGGTGGCTGCCGTTTACGGAGCGGAGGCGCAGGTAGATTACATCCGCGGCACCCGAGCAGTTATTAACGACGAGGAAAGTGCCAACCTTGTCCAAAAGGTAGCTGCTGCGGCATTCGGAGATGGTGTACTGTACAATGAAAAGCCGACCATGGGCGGTGAAGATTTCAGCTTTTATTTGGATCAATCACCGGGAAGCTTTGCTCTTGTAGGCTGCGGTAATCCTGAAAAAGACACACAATGGGCACACCACCACGGCAAATTCAACATTGACGAAGACGCCCTTACTACGGGAGCGGAACTCTACGCACAATATGCCTGGGCTTATCTGAATAACTAGATATTTATTTTTCTAAAAGGTACGAAATCCTAGATGGTTTCGTGCCTTTTATATTTGGTCATTTTTTGAAGTGGTTTGAATTCAGGTCTAAATACTATTTTATTACTTCAGGTTTTTCCAAAATAAATAGGGTATTTATATCTATCTAAAGTACTAATTTATGTATATTTATCTATCCATGGTACCAATAGTATTGTAAACTTAGATAAGAATAATGTAGAAAAAAGTCGAAAAATGTTTATAAGCACATGACGATAATTCAATGAAAAAACTATGCCAAGGAATGGAGTTTATCTGAATGTTTAAAGAACAAACGAGGTATTCTCGACTTGCAAACATAACAAAAATCATTAATACAAAGCGGGATTTACGCGAAGTATTAGAACAAGTAACCATCGCAATATCTGAAGAAATTGTTCAATGTGACTCTGTGGGAATCTACTTACCGCAGGAAGATGGGACATTTAGAGGATATGTCGGAAAACCAGAGGTGATTAATGGCTGGACACTGGACATGCATGTGATTGATACGGAAATTGACCTGCTGGCCAAAGAAGTGATAGAAACCAGACGTGCCATTTATATTCCTGATACCTCAAAGGACAGCCGGCCAGACCCGCGGGCTGTCGAAGGCTTTAAAATTAAATCGTTACTTGTACTTCCCATTTCATTTGAAGAAGAGCTATTTGGCCTTGTCTTTTTGTTTGATTATGGCATTCCAATGAACTTAACCGAGGATGAAATTCAAACGGTCGAAGCTTATGTCAATATGGCTGCTGTTGCAATACAAAACTCAAGAAATTTAACATATAAAGAAAACCTAATAGCTGAGAAACAGCTGCTTCTCGATGTGACCCGTGGTTTATCTATGTGTTCGACGATGCAAGAAAGTCTTGATATTTGTTTTTCCTATCTTGGAAAGGTCCTAGATAATTATAATACGGGAGTTCATTTGCTCGATCCATTAGCTGGGAAAAGAATTAAACCAGCGAAGTTAAGTAAGGATAGTGACTGGACAGAAGAAGATTGGATGAATACGCATAAAAAAATCATCATTGATCAAAGCAATGATGCTGTCATGCAAGAGGTTATTGAAACCAAAAAGCCCATCCTCATTCAAGATGTTTTTGCTGATGATAGACCGAACCATGAGGTCTGCAGGAACTTTGGTATTACCGGTCTGTTCATGCTTCCGTTAATTTCAATGGGGGAGGCTTTAGGGCAAATATCTATTGTGAATCTTGATGATTCGGAGTTCTTTTATTCTGAAGCACAAATACAGCTGGCTCAATCAATAGTGGATGCTACTGCTTCGACATTATCAAATCTTTTGTTTATGGAAAAACAAGAGTTGATTATCGAGGAAAGAACTTCAGAAGTAAAAGTGAAAAATAAGGAATTGGAACGTGTTGTAGCGGAATTACAGAATTTAAGCCGGGAAAAGGAATTAATTCTTAACTCCGCAGGTGAAGGCATATTTGGACTGGATCTTAATCGAAAAATTACGTTTTGTAATCCGGCTGGAGCCGCGATGTTAGGTTATGAAAGGAAAAATGAGTTAATCGGAAAGCCAGCCTGTTTGATTTTTAGTAAACAAACAGCAAACTGCACGAAGCAAAATAGTAAGGATGCGGAGTTTTTTCGAAAGGACGGATCCAGCTTTCCGGTAGAATACGTCATCTCTTCCATAAAGGAAGGGGATCAGATTGTCGGCGAGGTCGTTACCTTCAAAGATATTACTGAAAGAAAGCAATTGGAGGAAGAAATTAGGTATCATGCTTATTTTGATAGTTTGACAGATTTGCCGAATAGGGTTTTGTTAAAAGATCGGTTAAATCAAGGTCTGACGCATGCGAAAATAAATGGAGAAAAATTAGCGGTTCTATACTTAGATTTAGATCGCTTTAAGTTTGTTAACGACACGATGGGGCACAGTTATGGGGATATGCTGCTAAGACAGGTCGCCAATCGGTTAACGGTTTGTGTTCCGGAAAGTGCCACTGTATCACGGCAAGGCGGTGATGAATTCACCATTTATTTACCTAATATCAAAAATGAAAATGAAGTTTTAAAAATAGTGAATCGCGTTATTGGATCTTTTTCAAGTCCATTTCACCTAAACGATTATGAAATGTATATAAAAACAAGTATTGGGATAAGCCTATTTCCTGATAACGGCGATACCGGAGAAATTTTAATTAAAAATGCCGATACGGCTATGTACAAATCAAAGGAAATATCAGGAAACAGCTACCATTTCTTCAGTGAAGGAATGGATACAAGAACATTTGAAACGATTAAGCTGGAAAATGCTTTATACAAAGCTCTTGAACGAGATGAGCTGGTGATTTATTACCAGCCGCTTATGAACTATAAAACGAAGAAGATTGAGAGAGTAGAAGCCTTGCTGAGATGGAATCATCCCGAACATGGCCTTATATCTCCAGATAAATTTATTCCAATTGCAGAAGAGACAGGATTAATTATTCCTATAGGGGAATGGGTTCTAAGAAAAGCCTGCGGGCAATTAAAGCAATGGCATGATCAAGGATATCCGCTAATCAGCATGTCTGTAAATTTATCAGCCCGACAGTTTGAACAAAACAATTTATTTTCCAAGGTAAAAAGCATTTTAATAGAAACAGAGCTGCTACCTGAATTTTTACATCTAGAACTTACTGAAAATTTAATTGTAAAAAATACATTGTTGACCTTAAAAACGATGAGAAAGCTCCAAGATTTAGGAATCAATATTGCTATTGACGATTTTGGGACAGGCTATTCTTCTTTGGGTTATTTGAAGAATATGCCAATATCTACATTGAAAATTGATAAATCCTTTATAAGGCATATGTCAAAGAGTGATGCCGCCATAACAAATACGATTATTACACTAGCCCAAAACTTAAATCTGAATGTGATTGCAGAGGGTGTAGAGACAGAGGAACAAGCTGAATTTTTGGCATCTCGACAATGTTATTTGATGCAGGGTTACTATTTCAGCCGCCCTATAACAGCGGATGAGATTGTAAATAAATATTTTCAACAGTGAGGTGTGCTTATGAAAGCAGCAAGAATTGTTTTGGAGTATTTAAAAAGAAGTGGCGTAAAGCATATTTTCGGGATTCCGGCAGGCTCCGTCAACGCATTTTTTGACGAAATGAATGAAATGCCAGAGATCACCCCTATTGTTACCAAACATGAAGGGGCGGCCTCTTATATGGCTGCGGCTTATGCCAAATACACCAATCAAATCAGCGTTTGTATTGGATCAAGCGGTCCTGGCGGAACCAACCTTGTGACAGGGGCTGCAAATGCTATGCGTGAGCATTTACCGATTTTATTTATTACGGGTGCTGTTCCTGTAACGACAATAGGGTTAAATGCGTCACAGGAATTAGATGCACAGCCTATTTTTCAGCCGATCACGAAATATAGCGTGACCGTGATGGAGTCAAAGAATGTTCTTGAGGAAGTAGTTAAAGCAGTGGAAATAGCGATTTCCGGGGTGCCGGGACCTGTTCACATTGCGCTTCCTATCGATGTACAGCACAAGCAGGTTGAGGCAGCGGCCATCCCGGCTGCGGCTAAAAGAAATCCGATTATTCCAGACCTGAATGTCATTAAAGAGACAGCAAAGGAACTCGTAACAAGAGAACATGGGTATATTTTCGCGGGACAGGGAATCCGGAACTCTGTTGAGCATTTACAAGAGCTGGCAGAAATGCTGAATTGGCCGATTATTACTACACCGCAAGCAAAGGGATATATTCCTGAGGATTACCCTCTTTTAGCCGGAGTGTTTGGATTTGCCGGTCATGAATCTGCCTCCAACTTGATTAACGAAGGTGATGGTAAAGTATTACTGGTTGTAGGATCAAGCTTGGGTGAAACAGCAACGAATAATTATAATGCAAACCTTACAAAAGATCGGTTTATGGTCCAAATGGATTTTGACCATACTGTATTTAACCGTAAGTATAAGGTGGACCTTCCTGTTCTTGGTGATATTAATTTAAGTTTACTATTTTTGATTGAGGAATTAAGGGCGTTGGGACTCACAAGAAAAGCGGTAAAACGAGCTGCTGAAGTGAAGAGTGATGCAGCAGGAGATGGGCAGGAGTATAATACAAAAAATGTACTTTTGAACATCCAAAAATATTTGCCTGTCTCAACGAGATATACGGTTGATATTGGTGAGTTTATGTCTTATGTGATTCAGTACATGAAGGTTGTAGATACTGATTCATATAATATTAATGTACATTTTGGAGCGATGGGAAGCGGTATTGGCTCTGCTATTGGCTCTCAACTGGCTGAGCCTGAACGTCCGGTGGTTTGTATTACAGGAGACGGCTGCTTTTTCATGCACGGCATGGAAATTTTAACAGCTAAGGAATATCATTTGCCGATTCTATTTATTGTCATGAACAATGCTCGCTTAGGAATGGTGTACCATGGTCATGCCCTGCAGTTCAATCGGACTCATCCTTCCTTTGAACAAGAGGGGATTAATATTAGTGCGATGGCGGCGGCTATGAATATACCAAGTTTTAGGGTGACGGAGCTTAGAGATATCACTCAAGACATGATCGATAACTTGTTGAATGGAAATAGCCCTGCTGTTCTTGAGGTAGCGCTGGTCGATAATAATGTGCCGCCAATGGGCGACCGGGTGAAGTTTTTATCCTCGTTTGGAAAGTAAGAGATAAGGGGAGCCCCTAGCCGCGCATGAGAAGGCTCCCCGGAGTGTCGCCAGAAAGCTCCTGGGATAAACAATAACAGGCAGGTTTACATATATATCATTATAAATCTCGATAAGAATCTCGGATAACTTTAAGAATAGCTCCCATGGTTTGTCCTTTAAAAGAATCCGGGACAGCCTCACAAGCCGGATTGGAATAATAGAAATTTCCGGATTGTTTTTCATGTTTAAAGCCAAATTCGGACAATGAGTACTGTAATTCTGCCGGCAGCTCTGTTAATCCCGTTTGGGCAGTAAAATACTTTGTAGGGTAGACGCTCACATCTACATCACCATCTCCTGTATCAACAACGAACAGATCATGGTTATTTTGAACTACCCATTTTCCCTTTGAAAATAAAGAAATTCTTGCACCCTCTAAAGAAGAAATGGCATCTAAATTAATCCCAGTAACTTGATTAATGATTTGCCGGATTGCCGCCCCCGTTGGTCTTTGCCCTGGCTGATTGAATTGCGAGTCAAGAATTTTTCTGATTAGAGGTTCCTTGGAAGCAGGCTCAGATGGCTGTTCTGCCAATTCTTTTGAGAGAACAGGGACTACATCTAAATCAAAATCAAATATAGCTTTTACAAAACTACAAATCTCAGTGCTGCTAATGCTTCCTTCAAAAGAATCAATAAATGTATCCATCAATTGTGCTTTACTCATTGCTCTTATCTGAGCATCTAATTCAGCCTCAGAACTGGCCGCCCCTAATTTACATTCACTACCTGCAAACTCCTTAACGCGCTCCAAAATCTCAGAAACTGATAAATTCAAATTAGCCCTAACCATAAATGAAAACTCCAATCTTTTAAAATACGCGGCAACAACCGTTTATGTTTATATTATAGGAAATTGGTGTCAGGCACCACTCATGGATATTTGTACTTCTGAGGTGGACAGTTGACAGTTGTTTCAAGAGCGGAATGAAGGCCAAAAATAGGCGG
>NZ_BNDS01000013.1:0-19301 GCF_014656545.1 Neobacillus kokaensis | reverse complement strand
AAAATAGGCGGGAACCAAGTCAGAATGTCCTTCATAGGCTTGATGAAGGACAAAGTTAGGAGAGAACCAAATCAAAAAAGTCCTTCATTTCAAAAAAATAGATCATAATAGTAGATGTGATGTTGAGTTAACGCACCTTATGCCTGAACTCCACCTAATAAATAATATAAATTTTTCCAAAAATGGTTGTAGCTTTTGATTAAATGGTGTAAAATTACACTAAATCATATAATGGAAAATAATTCATTTCCGAGGAAGGAGTACCATTCATGGCAAAAAGGTTAAAGTTATTGTTTCTATGGTTCGGGGTTATTCCGTTTCTTCTTTCGATTGCAGCTGTTTTTACTATGAATGTTGAAACGGAATATTTTATATTTACCGCCTTGATTCCGTTAATAATAGGCGGCTGTCTGGCTGGATATCTTGCTGCTAGGAAAACAGGAGGGGCGGACAGCAACAAATATAATATAGCGATATTTCTTTTTCCGCTCGCATACACCAGCGTATTGTGGGCTGTTTTTATGCTGATAAGCGGTGGATTTTATGGTGCAGAAACTTGGCTGTATTACAGTATTTTTCATATCTTCCTGGGGCCGCTGTACTTCTTTGCCATGTTTATGGGGGAAGGGAGGCTTTTTCTGTGGGCCCCGTTAGCCTATGAGCTGTCCTTTGCTGCGGGAATTATGCTAGCAATTTCCATAAAGAAAGCACATCCTGCTTTTAAAAAGAATCAATTAATCTCTATTTTGACAGTGTTTGTCCTAGCGCTCGGAACGGGGGCGGCTGTTCAATGGCACCGCAGTAAAACGGTTCTGCCATCCTATGGTTTTAAATATGGAGGCGGATATTCATCTACAGACTTAACACCTTATGAAGTGACCAATCCAGAAAATAAATTACCGAAGCTTAAAGAAAAGGCCACATTTACTATTGCCCAACCAAATGAGATGCCTATTTTAGATGGAGCGGAAGCGGCCTTTCCGGTATATTCTGCCTTTGCAAATACAGCCTACGAAAATATTAAACAAGCAATGGAAGAAAGAGAAATTATTGCATTTACCAATACCATTTACGCCTATGAACGTTTATTGGAGGGCAGCATAGATATTTACTTTGGAGCGGAGCCATCAAAAGGACAGCAGGAAATGGCCAAACAACAAGGGAAAGAACTGGTCATGACCCCGATTGGAAAGGAAGCGTTTGTTTTTTTCGTGAATCCTAAAAATCCGGTGAGTGATTTACAGGTATCTGAGATAAAAGGCATTTACTCGGGAAAAATTAAAAACTGGTCAAAGCTTGGAGGGGAAAATGAAAGAATCATCGCCTTTCAGCGTCCAAAGAATTCCGGCAGTCAAACGCTATTGGAGAAAATTATGGGCGATACACCTATTATGGAGCCGTTGAAGGAAGATGTTCCTGAGGGGATGGGCGGTATCATCGAACAAGTGGCAGATTATCGAAATTATGATAATTCCATCGGATTCTCATTTCGCTTCTTCGCGACAGGAATGAACCCAAATCCGGATATCAAACTGCTCGCTATCAACGGCATCGAACCAAGTCCTGAAAATATCTCAAGCGGCAGCTATCCTTTTACCGCCACTCTCTATGCCATCACGCTCAAGGATAACCACAAGAGGGCCATAAAACCTTTCCTCCAATGGATGCAAGGACCACAAGGCCAGGAAATCGTGGAGGAGATTGGCTATATTCGATTAGACAAATAGGATGTGGTGTCAGGTGCCATGTGAATTTTTCACATGGCCAGCTCCATCGGCCAACGACTAGTGTACTTCGCTAAACGGGCGCTTCCGCTTTCCGTGGTGCCTGACACCTTTGTACAATGATTCCTTTAAATTTCAATGATGATCGGCAAAATCATTGGTTTTCTTTTGGTTTTCGTAAATAGGTATTGTCCAATAGATTTTTTGATGCTTTGTTTGATGACGTTCCATTGGCGGATGTTTTCTTCCTGCATATCGTTTACTGTCTTTTTGACGAGGCGGTTTACCTCTCTTAGTAAATCCTCGGAATCTTTTACATACACGAAGCCGCGGGTAATCGTATCTGGCCCCTGAATAATTCTTCCGTCTTCTTTACTTAAGGTCACAACAATTACCATCATTCCGTCCTCTGATAGCTGTTTACGGTCACGGAGCACAACCTCGCCGACATCGCCAATCCCTATTCCATCAACGTAGGTGTTCCCTGATGGTACAGATCTAGTCTGCCGGGCTACTCCGTCCCTAATGTCGACTACCTGGCCGTTTTTTATGATAAACGTATGCCCTTTCTCCACCCCGATAGATTCAGCTAATAATCGGTGGTGATGGAGCATCCGATATTCGCCATGAATCGGAATAAAGTAGGTTGGCTTCATCAACGTAAGCATGAGCTTTAAATCTTCCTGATAACCGTGTCCAGAAACATGCATGCCGGTCGAGCTGCCAGAGCCATAAATCACCCTTGCACCAAGCTGAAATAGATTATCAATGATCCGCGAGACACCCCGTTCATTCCCAGGAATCGGGGATGCGGCTAAAATAACGGTATCGCCAGGATAAATTGCAACATCTCGATAGTTTCCGCTCGCTAAACGCCCAAGAGCGGCCATCGGTTCCCCTTGGCTTCCGGTACAGAGTATGGCTACCTTTTCTGAGGGCAGTTTATCCACATCACTTGCTTCAATTAACATCCCCTCTGGTACATCTAAATATCCCCGTTCAATCGCAACGGAAACCACATTGACCATACTTCTGCCAAGTAAAGCCAGCTTTCGATTTGTTTTCATACAGGCTGACACTATTTGTTGTACCCGGTTCACATTTGAAGCGAAGGTAGAAACAAAGATTTTCCCTTGTGCATGGATAAAAGCTTCCTCTAAATGATTGCCAACCATCTGTTCTGATGGTGTCAACCCTTTTCGCTCTGCGTTGGTACTTTCGGAAATTAATGCAAGGACGCCGCCTGTTCCTATTTCGGCCATTTTGTGAATATCCGAGTATTGGTTATTCTCAGGTGTTAGATCAAATTTAAAGTCTCCAGTGTGGACAACATTTCCTTCAGGCGTATGAAAAACAATCCCAAGACAATCTGGGATACTGTGACTTACCCGGAAAAATGACACCCCAATCTCCCCAAACTCAAGTTTTGATTCGGAGTCAATGGTAATTAATTTTGTATCTCGAATAAGCCGGTGCTCATCCAATTTTAATTCAATTAACCCAAGAGTAAACCGTGTAGCATAAATAGGGACGTTTAATTTTTTCAAAAAATAAGGAATGCCGCCGATATGATCTTCGTGCCCGTGTGTGACGATCATGGCGCGGATTTTATCCCTATTTTCCTCTAAATAAGATATATCAGGGATAATCAGATCAATTCCTAACAAACTTTCATCAGGAAACATACCGCCGCAGTCGATGATCACGATATCATCAGCATATTGAATGACATACATGTTCTTTCCGATTTCATTGATTCCGCCTAAGGCAAAAATGGACAGGGTTTTTTCATTCGTACGCAATTTCGTTGTCCTCCCAGTCAAATTCTAATGTCGTTAGTATCTCCAATTTAGTTTTATTTATTTCCCTCGATCATTTTACCTATATTTTGTAAGAATCTTTACAAGCTCTTAATTAAGTTAATGAATATTCAAAAATATTTACTAACTATTTATGGAATCTCAACAGCAGCTTCATGAAGCCTATTTATACTTACCAATAGGCGGCAAATTATTATCTGTTGAGGTGGTAAATCTGTGAGTACGGAGAGAAGCTACAATATCTACCAGGAGTATCCAATCGTTCCTGCCTCTCATTTCAAATTATCAAAGGATGTGGAGCACTATCTATATGTAAAAAGAGCTTATGATATTTTGCTGGCCACAGCTGGTATTATTATTGCCTTGCCAATCGTTGTCATATTTGCAGTCCTCATTGTTCTTGAAACACCGGGTTCTCCGTTTTATGTGCAAGAAAGGATGGGGAAGAATGGGAAATGCTTTAAGCTCGTAAAGTTGAGGTCAATGAGAATTGATGCGGAGAAAGATGGAGCAAAATGGGCCGAGATAAATGATCCGCGTGTCACTAAGATTGGAGCATTTATCCGAAAGTCACGAATCGACGAGCTCCCACAATTGCTATCCGTTTTAAAGGGAGATATGTCAATCGTCGGACCAAGGCCAGAAAGACCATTATTTACAGAGAAGTTTAATAGAGAAATTAAGGGATTTTCCAATCGTCTGCTTGTAAAGCCAGGACTTACAGGTCTTGCGCAAGTTAACGGGGGATATAATATTTCACCAAAAGAAAAGCTTCAATATGACTTGGAATATATTCAAAATCTAACCTTCTCACTTGAATTAAAAATTATGGTTAAAACGTTTAAAGTGATTTTAACAGGAGAAGGAGCACGTTAAATAAGGCAGGGAACACATATGTCAGTCATCAAAAGTCAATTACATAAAGGGATTAAGTGGACTAGCATTTCAACGCTGTTAATTACAGTGATACAAATCATTCAGTTCATCTTACTTGGAAAACAAATGAGCATTACAGAATTCGGGTTAGTAGGAATGATAACCACCATTGTCGTGTTCGCTCAAATTGTGCTCGATCTCGGTTTGGGCTCGGCCGTCATTCAAAAAGAAGAGGTTTCAGAACGCGCGCTATCGACGCTATTTTGGTTGAATGTGGCAGTGGGGATAGGAGTGTTCATCCTTCTGCTATGCGCAAGCCCGCTGCTTGCCATGTATTTTCACAGGAATGAGCTAATTGAACTTATTCGCATATTGGCTGTGATGTTTATCATCGCACCCATTGGGCAGCAGTACCAATACTTATTGCAAAAAGAATTACGGTTTAACCTGCTTGGCGTTATTGAAGCGGGAGCAACGTTTGTCTCCTTCGTAACATTAGTGATTCTTATTGTTACGATCAGCCCGATTTATGCGTTTGTTATTTCCCAAGTTGTGTTGAATTCTTTAAAAGGCATTCTCTATTTTTTTAGTTATCAAAAAAAATGGCGTCCAAAGTTTGTCTTTGATTTACGTGAATGTAAGGAATACATGGCGTTTGGGGCATACCAATTAGCTTCCCGGTTAGTGAATCGGATTGGTTCTAACATCGATGTAATAGTAATCGGCCGGTTTATGGGGGCTGAGGCACTTGGAATATATAATCTTGCCTACCAGATTGTGACGATTCCCGTGTTAAAAATCAATCCGATCATTACAAGGGTGGCTTTTCCGGTTTTTTCGAAAAATAATCAAAACCATAAAGCGTTAAGTGATGGTTTCCTGCACATGACAAAGCTGTTAAGTCTTATTTCATTCCCAATTTTAATGGGCTTGACCGCGGTCTCAAACGTTTTTGTCCTGACTATTTTTGGCGAAAAGTGGCTGGAGGCAGTGCCGATTTTGCAAATCATGGCTGTTGTTGGGATTTTAAGGGTGTTAATGAATCCAAATGGATCGGTTATTTTGGCAAAGGGTAAGGCCAATATTGCTTTTTATTGGGATACGGGTGTCCTTATTCTCTATAGTGTCTCTTTAAGCTTGGCGGTAACGGCTAATAATTTGGAAGTAGTGGCGTGGACATATGTAATCGTTAGTGTTGTCAATTTCTTGATTGGCAGATGGTTATTAAACTGGCTGATTCAGCTGCGGTTTCGTCAATATTTACAGACGATCTCTGTTCCATTCCAATTATCGTTACTCATTACCATCATCGCATATGGTATTAAAGAGATTGCAGTTAACTATTTTTCACTGACGAGTATTTGGCCATTGGCTATGTCAATCAGCATTAGTGCTGCCGTGTATATGCTGCTTTTAGTAAAGACATATCCGCAGATTTTCTTAAGGATTCTAAAAAAACAAACAAGAGGGCAATCGATATGAAGGTTTTATGGATAACAAGTGTATATCCAAGTGATAAACAGCCCGGTGCTGGTGTTTTTCATGAAACGCAGGTTCAAGCGTTAACCCGTTTAGGAATAGAGGTTACGGTGATCTGCCCGGTTCCGCGTAATCCAAAACTAATGGAATATGTCAAAAAACAATATCGTGTCCATCATGAAATCCCCCTTATGTACAGACGGAAAGGGGTTACTGTTTTTCGGCCGCGCTATTTGGCTCTTCCGGGTCAGCTTAGATGGGCTCAGCCGGATAAACGAATTGCCGCCTCCATCTATAAGACGATGTCGGATTATAAAATCAAGCCTGATCTTATTCATGCCCATTTTGCCATGCCGTCTGGCGGGGCGGCAAGGATTGTGGCTGAACAAATCAAACGGCCATGGATTCTAACGTTACATGGAAGCGATGTTAATATTTATCCTTATTTTAGTACAAATGCTAAAAAAGCATTTCAACAATCAGTGATCAAAGCAAATCATGTCTTAGCTGTAGGAGAAAATTTGAAAACGAAAGCCAAAGAGTTAACGGGCCGGGATAGTATGGTTCTCCCTATAGGAGTGGATTTGTCCGCTTTTCAACAGGAGACAGAACCTAAACAGCAGCTGAAGAATCGCCTGCAGTTACCAGAGAACAAAAAAATCATTACCTTTGTAGGAAGGTTAACGAAGGCAAAGGGAGTGTTTGAGCTCTTGCAGGCGCTCGATTGTCTGTCGGATGAAATGGCTGTTCTCTTTGTTGGAGAAGGACCTGCAAAGGAAAAATTAATGCAGCACCCCGAATTAAATCGAAGGCTTTTCTTAACGGGACAAGTGGAAAATCACCGTGTAAGAGATTACTTATTGGCCAGCGATGTTCTAGCCCTTCCATCATATACGGAAGGAATGCCGACTGTTGTAATCGAGGCCCTTGCTGCGAAAATCCCGGTAATTTGTACAGCGGTGGGCGGTGTACCGGAACTGTTTGGAGAATATCGTCATCTGCTAATTGAGAAGGAATCTGTTACAGATTTAGTACAGCGGATCAATGATGTGCTGTACGGAAATTTGTACACCAAAACGATTCAAGAAGAACTCTTTGAGCATATACAGGCACATTACCATGTTAATCACAATGCTATTTTACTAAATACAGAATATAAAAGAACGCTAGAATCGGTTTCTGTATAGCAAAAAGTAAGATTACGAATTGAAAGGATTGATCATCTTGAAAAAAATAGCGGTTATTGGAACAGGGTATGTAGGTCTTGTTTCTGGCACATGTTTTGCGGATACAGGAAACGATGTAACTTGCTGCGATATTGACCAAGTCAAAATAAATAACCTATTACAAGGAATCATGCCTATATACGAACCAGGTCTAAAAGAGCTTGTTCATAAAAATGTAAGAAGCGGCACCCTTCACTTTTCTTCAAATATAAAGCATGCAATTCTCGAGGCTGAAGTCATTTATATTGCTGTCGGTACCCCGATGACCTCTACGGGAAAAGCGGACTTAACGTATGTAGAACAAGTGGCTAAAACCATCGGTGAAAATTTAAATGGTTACAAGGTGATTGTAACAAAAAGCACCGTGCCTGTTGGTACTGGCAGATTAATCGAAAAGATTGTACGAAAATATGCTGCTGAACATCATTCTTTTGATGTTGTTTCCAATCCTGAATTTTTACGAGAAGGGTCTGCTATTAAAGACACGCTGAATATGGAGCGTGCCGTTATTGGCGCTACAAGCGAAAAAGCCTATCAAATCATTGCAGACCTGCACCAGCCCTTTACTTCCAATATTGTAAAGGCGTCCTTAGAAACGGCAGAAATTATTAAATATGCGGCAAATGCCTTTTTGGCAACGAAAATTTCCTTCATCAATGATATCGCCAATATTTGTGAGCGTGTTGGTGCAGACGTGACCAAAGTATCCGAGGGAGTTGGTTTGGACAGCAGGATTGGCAATAAATTTTTACAAGCTGGTGTTGGCTTTGGCGGCTCATGTTTTCCTAAAGACACCGCAGCCCTTCTGCATATTGCTGAGGATAGCGGCTACGACTTTAAATTAATCAAAGCAGTCATTGAAACAAATGAAAAGCAGCGAGTTCATTTAGTTGAAAAATTAGTAAGTGGATTAGGGTCGTTAAAAGGTAAAACGATAAGCGTTCTAGGCTTAGCGTTTAAACCGAATACCAATGATATCCGGTCTTCGCCGGCCTTAGATATCATTCCGTATTTAGCTGAGCAAGGAGCTATGGTGAAAGCCTATGACCCAATCGCTATTGTTGAAACCAAAAAACAGATTGGCTATCAGTGCTCCTACACTGAAAATGTCTATGAAGCGATCAAGGGTTCAGATGCCTGCATGATTTTAACAGACTGGCAGGATGTGAAGAACTTGGATTTAGCAAAAGTAAAGAAATTGATGAACCAGCCGCTTATGGTAGATGGAAGGAATCTATTTAAGTTAGAGAGGATGCGAGAGCTGGGATTTACCTATCTATCTGTTGGCAGACCTGCAATTTATACAGATGCAGCGATTTCAAAGGCCATTTAGGAGGTTTTTCAGATAGCTGTTTTTAGTAAAAGCAATATTGAACGTAAAAAGCTATACCCGAGCATCATGTACATACTCGTCATCTCCACGTTTTTGAATCAATCGCTGGTAAGCATTGATGTTGGTTTTTTTAATTTATTCTTATATCGAGTAGTACTAATAGCGGCCGCCGCTTTCTTTATCTTCCATATCGTGAAGGAAAAAAATCTTCCACAATATTGGAAGGAAGTAAATGTTAAGGGTGTACTGTTTTTCCTAGTTTTTTGGCTTGCCTACGGAGCTGTTTCACTGCTTTGGGCAAAGTCTATTATCGAAGGAATTAAAGCCTTATTTTTATTGGGGCTGGGCATTTCCTTTATTTTTCTAGCTGTATTTACATTTACAAGAATGACCCATTTGTTTTGGTTTTACGGCATTTGGCTGTTTATGACTGTGATGTTACTGGTGATTGGCTTAATGAATCATTTTACACAGATTCAGCTCCCAACTTCAACTCTTTATGGAGCCCCAGAGTATAAACGGTCTTATCCAACGGCAGTATTTTTTAACCAAAATGATTTTGCCACGTTTTTAACGATTTCGTTCTTTTTTTACTTATCGCTGGCCAAAAATAGTAAGCAAGAATGGTTTAAAACTGCCGGCCTATTGCTTGCTATTTTATGTACAGTCATCATTTATTGGACGGAATCAAGAGCCAGCTTGCTTGGAGTCGGGTTCGGTTTAGTCGCCTATACTTATATTCTGCTGCCGAAGGTTTTGAAGAAAATAGCGGTTATTGGCGGAACAGTTGCATTCACATTTGGTGTTCTTGTTTTTAGCGGAAAGATTGTCGAGAAGTTTGCCAGTATGCTTAGCGCTTCAGATGCTTACTTAAGCAATGAAATCCTTCCTTCGAATATAGCCAGAATCAATTTGCTGAAGAATACCCTTTATTATTTTGTAGAATCGTTCGGCTTCGGTGTTGGGGCTGGGAATATTCCATTCTATTTAAAAAATGAGTCCATCTATGCAACCAACCATGTAGTGGAAGTACATAATTGGCTGGCTGAAATTATGGGGAATTACGGAATATTTGTATTGCTTGGTTATGTGACGATGTATGCCTATCTTTTATTCCAGCTCTATAAATTTTACCAGGCACAATGCAGCTGGAAGCATAAGCTTATGCTGGAAGCAGGCATGATGGGGATGGTCGGATTTCTTGTTTCTAGTATCAGCCCAAGTTCGGTTAGTAATCTATTTTTTCATTGGGTGTTCTTAGGTTTTGTCATTTCTATGGTTTCTGTGTTTACTGGCGCTAAAGGTAAACTTCGGGAAATTCCTGTTAAGGAGAAGGATTCAAATGTTGCATGAGATTCAAAGAATAAAAGAAAAGGGTAAAAAATTTGCTCTTTTTTTAATCGTATTACCAGTTTTGCTGGGGGCTTGCGGCTGGCTCCTTCCGGTTGGGAAAGAGGATTCGACATACACAGCGGATGCCGTTATGACGCTGGGAAACTATGGTCTCCCAGATTTAAATAATCCTAAACGTGTCACATTCTTGCTGACACATGCCCCTTTTTATGAAACACATTTACCTGGATTATGGGATGAGAAACAGTTGGACATAACAACTAAATTACAGGTAAGAGCCGTCAATGAAAACATGATAAACCTTACCTATACTGACGATACAGAAGAAAGTGCAGTCAAGATCCTGAATGAGATTACCAGCGCCTTTAGTGATATGGACGAGGAGCGTTACCAGCAAAAAAGGAATCTTATTCAGGAAACCATTGATGAACTGGCAAATAAAGAGGTAGGTCCAGAGGTAAAAGTCGAACAGCAGCGTTTTTTGTATGAATTGAAGACCACTTTACTTGATCTGAAACCAGCAGAGGTAATAAAGCCGGCAGATCAAGAGGCAATTATAACGGAAAATAGAGCTTTTGGTTCAAAAGAAAGAGCTGTTTTAGGCGTGTTATTGGGTGTAGTCTTGAGCTTTTTATGGGTTTTCATTCCGTTGATTTTTAGAGAGCAGTCAAAATACTAGGAGGTTTTCTAATGAGTTCACAGGAGCCATTGATCTCTATTATAACTCCTTCATATAATGCCAGCAGGTCCATTGAGGAGACAATTGAATCGGTTATTAAGCAAACCTTTCAAGATTGGGAAATGGTGATTGTAGATGATTGTTCTACCGACAATACACCTGCCATATTAAAGCGCTATGAACAGAGAAATGAAAGAATTCGCGTCATTTATTTAGAACGTAATAGCGGTGCAGCTGTTGCTCGAAATGAAGCTTTGAAACATGCCAAGGGCCGATTTGTGGCGTTCCTTGACAGCGATGATTGCTGGAAGCCGGAAAAATTAGAAAAACAGCTTCACTTCATGTTATCAAACAATTATGCCTTTACATTTACTGGATATGAATTTGTAACAAATGAAGGGGTGCCGCTGAATAAGCAGGTCGCTGCACCCGCGATAATTTCCTACAATGATATGTTGAAAAACACGATTATTGGCTGTTTAACCGTCATGATTGATCGATACAAAACAGGCCCCATTCAAATGCCAAACATACGAACACGACAGGATTTGGCTACATGGCTGGCGATTTTGAAACAGGGCATCCATGCATACGGATTGAATGAAAATTTGGCAGAGTACCGGATTGGAAACCCCTCGATTTCCAAAAACAAGTGGAAAGCCGCTAAAATGAATTGGTTTGTGTATCGAAAGCTTGAAAAATTAAATGTGGTCAAAGCATGCTGGTGTTTTTCTCATTATGCTTATCATGCTGTAGTGAAGAGAATATGAAAGAGGATGGTTTAAAGTGAAAAAAGTTCATATTATTGTGGCAACAGGGAAGTGGGAGCAGGATCAGCTTCGCTATCGAAGACATCGGCTTGCAGAATTTTTGCAGCATCAACCTGATACAGAAAAAGTTATCTGGTTATGTCCAACACCAAAGGAAGAAGAAAATTCTTATACACTGCTGGCTAATGGGGTTAATCAATGGACTGTCCAAGATTTGCTTCCACAAAAGGTTTTTCGATTTGGGCGCTATGTCGATCAATTTTATGAAAAGAAATTACAGCCATTCCTTTTATATTTAGGGCAACTCCAGGAACAGTATACACTTCAGTTATGGTATACATTTCCTGGTTTTCCTTTGCTTGCAGACCTCTTTGACTGGAATAAAGTTATTTATGACTGCAGTGATTTATGGACATCACCTATGAACGGTAAGCCATCCATTCCGTCAGCTGTCAGGCAAAGGATTATTGCAAGGGCAGAAGGGCGGATTATTCAGCGGGCAGATGTGATTTTTTGTACCTCTGAGTATTTAAGAACTAAAATAGCTGAAAAGCAGGGAACAGCAGAAAAAGTGTTCACCTTTGAAAATGGAGTGGAATTTGATTTATTTTCCAACCCGCCTGTTCACAAGGAAAATGTCCTCCCTGCCGGTTTTGATGGAACGGTGTTAGGGTTTATCGGAGGAATTAAACCAAAGCTGGATTTTGCACTGGTCCAGGAAGCAGCCCGCAAGAAACGTGAATGGCTGTTTCTATTTGTCGGACCAGATGGGACGAATGGCCATCCTGCTTTTAAACAGTTAATAAATGAAAAAAATGTGCTTTGGACGGGAAGTGTTGCTCCTTCTGATGTTCCAAAATATATGGACATTATTGATATTGGTATGATGCCGTATAAATCATCTCAATATAACAAGGCTGTCTTTCCATTAAAATTATTTGAATTTTTAGCAGCAGGCAAGTCGGTAGTGGGTTTACATTTGCCCTCTACGAAAAAATATGCGGAGGAATCAATCTATACGTATTTAGATACGGATGATTCTGACCAATTTATTCGGGCATGTGAACAACTAGAGGGCTTTAAGGACCAAGAAGATTATATCCGGAAAAGAAAAATTTTAGCAAAAACAAAAAACTGGAACGAAGTATTTACGGAGATGGTTAAATTAATTTAGTCATACTTAGTCTGGTGTATAAAAATTAGTGAAATTTTTCTGAATTAGATTTTGGCTTGAAAAAGGAATAGTAAAAAATTCTAATGAAGGAAGCAGCGATAAACCATAGAACCAGAAAATTAAAAAAATGGTGCATAAGGACATCCCCAATCCATTATTTAATAAAAAGCTAGGTGCTATTTCCTTTTACTATTAGTTTATCCAAGTTCTACTAAGAAATAATAAAGTAGGTATTAATTTTTTGTAAAGTGTGGCAATTCTAAAGACAAGAAAAAAGGAGCCCAGAAATCCAGGCTCCTTCCAGTCATTCATTTTGATTAAGTGGTTTCAATCAGATGTTTCTCTTTTTCCACTTCCAATGCTGAGACAATATAGGCAAAACCGTTCATCAGAAAATAAATAACATTGGATTGCATCCGTTCGTTTTCTCCTAAATAAGTATTTATGATGATGAAAAATGAATATAAAACAACAAAAAATAAAGCGATCTTATTAAAAATGACCATTGTTACAACCCCCTTAGTTAGGACTCTTTCTACTTATCATATTTGCTTGAAGCAGTTCTTATGCAGGCATTAGCTAAATATGAAGAATAGCGACTTAAATTGAAGTGTTAAAATATTCTTAGTAATTGATTAATTGTTGTTGACAATAATCAACAATAGATTTAAAGTAAGAATAGTTTTTAAATTAAATATTCATTTCTTATCCAGAGAGGTGGAGGGACTGGCCCGATGATACCTCAGCAGCAGACACCCGTACTGTGCTAATTCCAGAAGCGTAAGGCTTGAAGATAGGAAGAGCAAATTGCGATGTGATTAAACCTCTTCTTGTAATGGGAAGAGGTTTTTCTTATGGATTAGAAAAATCATATCGTTTTCTTTCTTTTTATAACAATTAAGCCGATTAAAACTATCTGATTACTACATCATATGGAAGGATGAGCAGCATCTATGTATTGTATGGATTTAACAGGGAAAGTAGCCATTGTAACAGGAGGGGCCCAGGGAATCGGTAAAGCAATTGTCGATGCCCTATTGGAATGTGAAGCGAATGTAGCCATTATTGATCGCGATGTACAAACTGAAAACTCGAATGAGCGGATCTTGTATCTTCAAACAGATGTCTCAAAAAGCAATCAAGTTGAGGAAATGGTACATAAAGTGGTTCAACACTTTGGCAGAGTAGATATCTTAGTAAACAATGCCGGAATTTCCTCAATGGATTACGCTGTGGATATTAAAGAAGAGGACTGGGACCGAGTGATGGCGGTTAATGCTAAAGGGGTTTATTTATGCAGCCAGGCAGTGGCGCGTGTATTGAAAGAACAAGGGCAGGGAGGAAAGATTATCAATATTTCTTCTCAAGCAGGAAAAAATGGATATCGCTTGATGGGCAGTTATGTTGCCTCCAAGCATGCTGTTCTAGGGTTTACTAAAACGATGGCGATTGAATTAGCAAAAGATCAGATTAATGTAAATGCGGTCTGCCCGGGAATTGTAGAGACCGACATGAAACGGAATGAACGGGTGATTGGCGGCGAATTAAGGGGTCTGGGTGCAGAAGCCATTAAAGCAGAAGACTTCTCACAAGTTCCATTAGGAAGAACTGCCTTACCGACAGATATTGCCAATGTTGTTGTCTTTCTAGCCTCGAAATATTCCGACTATATGACTGGACAAGGGATTAACGTAACAGGCGGAATGACAATGAATTAATTTTTTTAAAACAGCAAACAAGGGGGTTCAAAAAATGTCAAAGAAGCAAGCAAATAAGGGGAGTCTGCTGGCACTATTTCCATTATTGATTTTTGTACTGTTATTTATCGGTACAGGTGTCATTGCGAAGGACTTTTCAAAAATGCCGTTAAGTGTTGCCATAATCATTGCAGGTGCTATTGCTCTGATGATGAATAGGAAAGAAAGTTTAACAAAGAAAATTGATATTTTTTGTAAAGGAGCAGGGCACCCTAATATTATTTTGATGTGTATCGTCTTTATTTTGGCAGGGGCTTTTGCTGGAGTAGCGAAAGGGATGGGAGCAGTTGAATCGACTGTCAATCTTGGCTTATCATTGCTGCCTGAAAATCTGTTAATGGTCGGGCTGTTCATTATCGGCTGTTTTATTTCCACTTCCATGGGGACTTCTATGGGAACCGTTGTTGCTTTGGCGCCGATTGGGATTGGAATTGCCGAGCAGACAGGGATTCCGATGGCTTTAGCAATGGCTACTGTCATTGGCGGGGCAATGTTTGGTGACAATCTGTCGATGATTTCGGATACCACGATTGCTGCGGTAAGAACACAGAACACCAATATGAAGGATAAATTTAAGGCCAACTTTTTCATTGTTTTGCCGGGTGCTATTTTAACAGCGATTATCCTTGGGGTGATCACTTTGGGTGAACAAGGAAGCGTTGCGGGCGACCATCCATATGAAATTATTAAGGTTCTCCCTTATGTAGCGGTATTAGTCGCAGCGCTTTTAGGCGTTAATGTGTTAATCGTTCTTCTTGGCGGGACTATCTTTGCCGGCATCATTGGCATGGCTTACGGTTCGTATACTTTTACAAAGTTTTTGCAGGCTGTCGCTCAAGGGGTAGTCAGCATGGAAGACTTGGCGATCGTTGCTCTAATGATTGGCGGTGTTGTGGAAATTATTAAGCATAACGGCGGTATTGATTATCTGCTGCACTTTATTTCAAGCAGGATTAAATCGAAAAAGGGAGCCGAGTTCGGGATTGCCAGTCTCGTCAGTGCCGCTGACATTGCCACCGCCAATAATACGATTTCGATTGTCATGGCAGGGCCATTGGCAAAAGAAATTGCTGATGAATATGATATTGATCCGAGAAAATCCGCCAGCTTGCTGGATATTTTCTCAAGCTGCTGGCAGGGGATCGTTCCATATGGCGGACAATTGCTTGTTGCGTCAGGATTAGCCGCTATTTCACCAGTCAGCATTATTCCGTATTCCTTCTATCCAATCTTGCTTGGGGTTTGCGGAGTCGTGGCGATCTTAATCGGATATCCGAAATTTCAGAAGGCAGATACGGGTACGAAGCCGGGAGAAGGTTCTTCTTTAGAAAAAAAGTCGTCATAAGTGTACAATAAGTAGTAAGTATTTTGAATAATTTATTAGTTTAGGAGTGTTTAATAATGACAAAGAAACTTAATGTTGAGAGTTTTAATCTCGATCATACCATTGTAAAAGCGCCATTTGTACGCTTAGCAGGGGTTAAAGAAGGGCAGAACGGGGATGTCATCCACAAATATGACGTCCGCTTAAAGCAGCCAAACAAGGAACATATGGAAATGCCAGCGGTCCACTCGCTTGAACACTTAATGGCAGAAAATATTCGCAACCATTGTGACAAAATCGTAGACGTAAGTCCAATGGGCTGCCAAACAGGCTTTTATGTAACGGTCATCAATCATGACAACTATGAAGAAATTTTAGACATTCTTGAAAAAACATTGCAAGACGTGCTGGCGGCCGAAGAAGTACCAGCCTGCAACGAAGTCCAATGCGGCTGGGCAGCAAGCCACAGCTTAGAAGGCGCCAAAGAACTAGCAAAACAAATGCTCGACAAACGCAGCGAATGGACAGAAATTTTCGCGTAAAACAGTTGGGTGTCAGGTACCATGTGAATTTTTCACATGGTACCTGACACCCTATTTTTATCCGCGATACATCGTCCACATGCCGATATCTTTGAATCCGAGACGTTTGTAGATACGCCCGGCTTCAGGGTTGTCGTAAAACAGGCAGAGGGTTTTGCCTTCATCGAGGACGTCCTTAAATAGTTTTTGCATGATCTCTGTGGCTAAACCTTGACGGCGTTTTTCCTTCCGGGTGCAGACACCGACAATCATTGCCGATAGTGAGTTTTCCGCGGTTGTAGAAACACAGGCAGTTATCACACCCTTTTCAGCAGTATAATAGGTTCTTCCTGTCCCGGTTTCCATCGCCTTCACTAACATATTTCGGGCATCGTCTGTCATATGAAATTCCTCGATAGTGCTGCGAAGCTCAATGATTTGATCCACATCTTCAATCCCGGCTTTTTTAATCTCTAGACCAGTTGTGCTGCGGCTGCTGCAAAGGTGTTCATCCGTAAGGCACTC
Source organism: Neobacillus kokaensis (assembly GCF_014656545.1). Lineage (GTDB taxonomy): Bacteria > Bacillota > Bacilli > Bacillales > Cytobacillaceae > Neobacillus > Neobacillus kokaensis. The sequence goes on along the minus strand of NZ_BNDS01000013.1, from coordinate 2,740 downwards.
TGCAAAGAAGGTTGTTTGCTTCCTTCCAAGATTTAGCTCCCCAGTAGCTTCGAATTTCTCTACGATTTCCGTCTTGCCTGATAATTGTATCGGCTGTTCATACTGAGTGATGAGGGAAATAAATCCATCGAGATCAAATTCCCCTTTAGCATACGGAATAAAGGATTGATAAAACCTTAGAAGAACCGCTTTGATATCGTCTGTTTCATCAAATTCTCCCCATAATTCCTGGAACTCCGAGTCGTAACCGAAGGCCTCAATATCCCCAATAATAAAAAGATTAATAGATGGTTCCTCACTTAAAAAAGCGAGAACCTGTTGGTGATCTTGGTCTGTAAGCTTTCTAATCATGACAGTTTACCCCCTTGGCTTTTTACTAGAGTAAACTTAGTATTTCAAAATTTCAAGGAATTTTAAGGAAGCGACCTTTCCCATGATTGATTAGGCTTGTTTCAACGCATCATTTAGGGAGCGGAGTTCAGTTTCAATTTCTATAAGCTGTTTTTCCAGAGGGGATATATTCCCATTGACGCTTTCTAATTTTTCCAGGTCATTTTGCAGGCGGATATAGTCCATTTTTAATTCGCGGATTTTATATTCAATATCTTTTTTGTTCATTTTCATCCCTCTTTTCGTAAATAAAAAATATTATACCATAAAGGCCTTGCTCTTATAGAACAGCTAAAAGGACGGGTGAAAAGATGGATAGATTAGAGGAATTTATCAAGAATGAAGGAACTGTTTTTCCTGGTAAAACGTATGTGGAAGAATTGTTAAAGCCGGTGTTTAATGACCAGCGGGATTATTTATTCAATGCTATGTTTGATATTCATCGTGCCCATGTCATTATGCTTGCTGAACAAAACATCATCCATACAGAGGAAGCAAGAGAGATGTTAACAGGTATTAATAAAGTGGCCAAGACAGATATCAATCAAATTACGTATCAGCCACAGTTTGAAGACTTATTTTTCATGATGGAGGCAAAGATCGGTGAAGAAATCGGCTCTGAACTTGCTGGAAAAATTCATATCGGCCGAAGCAGAAATGACATGGGGGTGGCCATGTATCGTTTGGTATTAAGGGGACACCTATTGGAATTATTGGATAATGCCTATCGGTTAAGTGAAGCTATATTGGATCAGGCAGAAAAGCATACAGAAACTTATATTACCAGTTATACTCATACGCAGCCGGCCCAGCCGACCACGCTTGGACATTATTTATTAGCTATTTATGATGTGTTGCAGCGTGATATTAAACGGTTATGGGCAGCCTATAAAACGGTCAATCAATCATCGCTTGGTGCAGCTGCCTTGACTACTACCGGCTTCCCTATATGTCGTGCACGGACATGCGAGCTTTTAGGTTTTGATAAAATCATTGAAAATTCCTATGATTGTATTGGCGGGGCCGATTATTTACTTGAAACCGCGTCTGCTCTGATGACCTGCATGGTGAATTCCGGGAGATGGATTCAGGACTTTTTGCAGCATGTTACCAGAGAATTTGGTTCCTTTTGGGTTGCTGACCCATATGTGCAGGTTAGCAGTATCATGCCGCAGAAACGTAATCCAGTATCCATTGAACATTCCCGCTCTCTTGCAAGCAGCTCATATGGCGAGGCCTTGGCAGCGATGAATATGATTCATAATACGCCGTTTGGAGATATTGTCGATACGGAGGACGACCTGCAGCCACATTTATATAGGGCCTTTACGAATGCTGGGCGAGTCATGAAATTAATGTTTGCCGTAATCACTACTTTAAAGGTAAATGATGATTATACGAAAAAAATGGCAAGGAAATCATGTGTAACGATTACGGAATTAGCAGACACGCTTTCAAGGGATTATGGCATTTCGTTTAGAAAAGCACATTCAATTGCCAGCTTTATTTCGAAAAAAACAACCGCTGCGGGGAAGGAATTATACGAATGGAGAATTGATGAAATTAACGAAATGATCAGCGGGTTCGTTGATGTTTCTTTGACAGAAGAGGAATGGAAAAAAATCATTTCACCAGAATACTTTGTAGAAATTAGGAGCATCCAGGGCGGCCCTAGTCCAAAAGAGGTTACCAGAATGATTGGGGAAAGAAAGCAAAGGCTGTCAAATCAGAAAAAGGATTTTGGAAGTCTGGTGGAAGAGTTAAAGAATAGAAGAAATAAATTGGTGGGCTATTCTCTTTAAATGACTTTGGTTAGATTGTGGAAATGTATATTGCAATTTAATCACAACATTTTTGAATGGTTCTATGGGACAGTATGTTTGGTTAGAGCGCTAGATTTGTCCCATAGGTGATTTCTATGGGACAGAATGTTTGGTTAGAGCCCTAGATTTGTCCCATAGGCGTTTTCTAAGGGACAGTATGTTTGATTAGAACAGTAGATTTGTCCCATAGGCGGTTTGTATGGGACAGAATGTTTGGTTAGAGCCCTAGATTTGTCCCATAGGCGTTTTCTATGGGATAGTATTTTTGATTAGAGCACAAGAATTTTGTCCCATAGGCGTTTTCTATGGGACAGTAAGTTTGGTTAGAGCACAAGAATTGTCCCATAGGCGTTTTCTATGGGACAGTATGTTTGATTAGAGCACAAGAATTGTCCCATAGGCGGTTTGTATGGGACAGTAAGTTTGGTAAGAGCGCTAGATTTGTCCCATAGGCGGTTTGTATGGGACAGTATGTTTGATTAGAACACTAGATTTGTCCCATAGGCGATAAAGTCCATATAATTGTG
>NZ_BNDS01000012.1:119411-149130 GCF_014656545.1 Neobacillus kokaensis | reverse complement strand
GAAATCAACAGACCTATTGAACAGTCTGTTCATCAACTCATTGTATCAAATTAACGCGGTGAATTAATAAAGAATCTGTATAAAATAAAAGGCCATCGAAAGTTTTTCGACAGCCTGGAGTACCTCTGTACTCATTAACCCTTCATCCTATTCTTATAAAAATCATATTCCGTTTTAATATAATGAAACGCCTCCGGGCTGCCGCCGTGATCGGGATGGGTCACTTTTAATAATTTCTTATATCCCGCTAAAATCTCCTTTTGACTGGCACTTTTGGAAAGTCCTAATTTTTGACGATAATCATTCGTTTGAAGAGGAAGCTGAGCCCCCTGCTGCTTGCGTTCTTTAGGAGTACCTTTAGAAAGTTCTTCTTTTAACTTTAATACTTCATTGCGCAAATCCATATTTTCCCGTAATAGTTTCTTGGTTTCGTATTGTAATTCGTTTTTTTCTTTCTCCTGTTTCAACCACTCTTTTTGTAATTTATCCCTTTGCTGAATTAATGAATGGATGGAAGTTTGATGAAGCTGCTCAATCCCTTTTATTTGCTCATCCTGTGCTTTGATCTTTGCTTTTAGCTGGCGGATCATGGAATCGGAATCTCTGGAAACACGTAAAGAACGGGTTTCTTCCGTTCCATTAGATATGTACTCAGTTTTTCGTCCTATGTTTTGCACCCTTCCTTCACTTAGCCAGCGCTGGACAATTTGCATCCCCTGGTTTTCGGCAATACCAGCGTCCTTCAACATACTTAAAGCCTGAACTGTATCATTAAATTGGTATCCCGATTTGTTCTGCCCTTTTCCCTCAAATGTGATCTTTCTCTCGCGCAGCCAGCGTCTTACCGTTAAAATACTATTTTCCTCTGTAACTCCCGCATCTATTAACATTTCATAAGCTTGATCCGTGTTCACCAAACTCCCCCTTCCCCGCTTTTCATTAATTTTTATATTATAGGAGGAAATCAAAAATGTGAATGGATAAATAAGACTATGGTATTTAGTGTTAAACCTCAGGAAAAATTCGCCAAAAGCTTTTCAAACAAACTTTTAGTTGAATACGCCTCAAACCCGCTATAATATTTGCTTTTCAGCACAATATTAATAAAGACTGCCAGGAATCGTCCCGTTTGTTAAAGAGAGGAGGTTTCAGGCGGTGCCTGGCACCGTTTTTGTCTTTATTATGAAAGTGCTTGCACCAAATAATGAATTATGTTATTTTTAACTTGTTTAAAAAATAGACATGTCGAAAAAAGTCAAATTTTCACTAAAGGAGCAAAAGAAAACGATGGTTACTATGAAAGAAACACCTCATATTAAACCCAACGGAGTAGAAATAGCTGAAACTGTTCTATTACCTGGGGATCCTTTAAGAGCAAAATTTATTGCGGAAACTTATTTAGAAAATGCCCAGTGCTTTAATGAAGTACGAGGAATGTTAGGATATACAGGTACGTACAAAGGCAAGAAAATCTCTGTTATGGGAACGGGAATGGGCCCAGCCAGCATGGGGATTTATTCTTGGGAATTAATTAATGTCTTTGGCGCTAAAAATTTAATTAGAATTGGTACTTGTGGTGCCCTGCAAGAAAACATTGAATTATATGACGTTATTTTAGGTATGGGATCTGCAACAGATTCCAATTATGGCCATCAATTTAATTTACCTGGACAATTTCCATTAACCGCTTCTTTCGAACTTTTGCAAAAAGCAAAAAATATTGCTGATGAAAAAGGTCAAAAAGTTCATATTGGAAACATCCTTTCAAGCGAAATATTTTATCATGCTGACCCAACAGTGATGAAAAAATGGACAGACATCGGTATTCTAAGCGTTGAAATGGAATCTGTAGCCTTATATTGGAATGCCATTCAAGCACGTGTCAATGCATTATGTATTTTAACGGTAAGTGATCATATGATTACGGGAGAACATACTACTCCTGAGGAACGTCAGACTGCCTTTACGAAAATGATGGAGATCGCATTAGAGCTGGCCTAATTTAAAAGGAATACTATAAGACAAGCATCTTTTACAGCCTCAGATGTAAGGGATGCTTGTCTTAACCGGTAACGATCAGTCATCCAAGTAAACGAGTAAATGCAAATAGTTGTCTTTTTTATACACTAAGAGAAAGCGTTATCTTATATTAATTTTGTTCATAACTAGCGGAGGTATATTCATCATGAATAGCTCAATTGAAAAACAATCGATTGTAAACGTAAGCAAAATAGTTCCGGTTATATTAACATTAATGATTTTTTCACTCGTGATCGATAACTCTTTTAAAATTATTTCTCCCGATTTAGTAAAGTATTTCGGGGTATCAGCAAGTACAGTAAGCTGGCAGGTAACGCTGGCAGGATTAGTCATTGGGATTGGCGCAGTTGTTTATTCCTCTCTGTCTGATTCCATCAGTGTACGAAATTTGCTGGCCGCAGGTATCATCTTAATTTGTATAGGATCTTTACTTGGCTATATCACTCACACGAATTACTGGCTAGTCGTGTTTTCAAGAATCATCCAAGCGGCTGGCTTAGGGGCGACTGAAACACTTTACTTAATTTTCATCGCTAAATACGCAAGTGCAGAAGACCAAAAAAAGTATATGGGATTTAGTACGAGCAGCTACCAGCTTGCGACTGTTATTGGGATCTTAGCAGGCGGATTTGTTTCAACTTACCTGCAATGGCAGAACTTGTTTTTAATTCCTTTACTAAGCATAGTATTATTGCCATTCATTCTTAAGTATTTACCAAAAGAAGAAAGAAAGAAAAATAATGTAGACTTTATAGGACTCATTTTAATCGCAACCGTTTCTACCTCAATTATGCTGTATATGTCCTACTTCAATTGGGGAATTTTTGTTCTCTTTGTTGCATCTGTGATTGCGTTCTTAGTTTATATCAGTAAAAAGAAAAATGCGTTTATCACAATTGAATTCTTCAAAAACAAACAATTTTTATTTGTATTAGTGGTAGCATTTATCATTTATTCCACTTATGCTGCTTATGCTCTAAATACACTATCATTCCTGTTGACAACTCTATATGATATCAAATTGGATACTGTTTCATTGATGTTTATACCAGCATGTTTGTTAGCAGCCTTCGTTGGGGCGTTATCAGGTAAAATAGGGAAATATCTAAGCAGTAAGCAAGGTGTTTATTTAGCCATTAGTTTAATTATTATCAGTATCCTAATGGGTGCCTTCTTTGTCGATACTTCTATTACAGTATTTGTCATTTCTCTTATTTTATTTTCTTGCAGCTTTGCATTGCTCTATGCACCGTTAATCGATACAAGCATTAAAAATGTTCCAACTGAAAAATCAGGGACAGCATTAGGCTTCTATAATTTATGCATCAATATCGCGATGTCAGCTGGTTTTACCTATTCAGCCTTTTTAATTGATAAAAAAGATTTACAATTTAGCTTTTTGCGTTTTGTGACAAAGGATGCAACAGCATTGAATTATAGTAGTATTATCATGATCATTGCAGCCATTGCGGTACTAGCCATCGTTTTATTTTGGGCTTTAGTTGGTCGAAAATTAGAAAACAATAATCAAAGGAAGAATGCAGCTTGATGAAATTTAAACGTATACACTTAATTGTCATGGATTCAGTAGGCATCGGCGAAGCTAAAGATGCGGAACAATTTAATGATGTCGGTTCTCATACACTGTTACACATTGCAGAGTATATGAATGGACTCGATATGCCGAATCTAGCAAAATTAGGTCTGTCCAATATTGAAGAAATCCCAGGTGTACCCAAAGCGGACAAACCTCTTGCCTATTATACGAAATTGCAGGAAAAATCAGTTGGGAAAGATACAATGACAGGTCATTGGGAAATCATGGGCTTAAATATCGATAAACCATTTAATGTGTATCCAAATGGTTTCCCCGACAAATTAATCAACCAAATCGAAGAAATGACAGGCCGTAAAGTGGTCGGGAATAAACCTGCTAGCGGAACAGCAATCATTGATGAATATGGGGAGCATCAAATGAAGACGGGAGATTTAATTGTCTATACGTCAGCTGACCCTGTTCTGCAAATTGCAGCTCATGAAGAAATCATCCCGCTAGAAGAACTATATGATATTTGTGAAAAGGTTCGAGAAATCACAAAAGACCCTGCCTATTTAATTGGCCGAATTATCGCGAGACCCTATGTGGGCAAACCCGGGAACTTTACAAGAACATCCAATCGCCATGACTATGCATTAAAACCATTTAGTAAAACCGTCATGAACAGCCTGCAGGATGGAGGCTATGATGTCATTGCCATCGGAAAAATTAATGATATCTTTGATGGTGAAGGGGTAACAGAAGCCATTCGTACGAAGGACAATATGGATGGTATGGACAAATTGCTCGAAGTCATGGAGAAGGACTTTATAGGAATGAGTTTCTTAAATTTAGTCGACTTTGATGCCTTATATGGCCATCGCCGAGACCCAGAAGGCTATGGGAAAGCTTTAGAAGCGTTTGATAAACGTTTAGATGAAGTGTTAAAATCAATCCGAGAAGATGATTTGTTAATCATTACGGCTGACCATGGCAATGATCCAACCTTTTCTGGTACTGACCATACACGTGAATTTATCCCCGTACTGGCTTATTCGAAAAAATTAAAGGACTCTGGCAAATTACCTGAAAATGATACATTTGCAGATATTGGTGCAACGATAGCAGACAACTTCGCTGTGGAAATGCCTAATAACGGTCATTCTTTCTTACCACTTCTTAAATAAAGGAACTGAATGGATGAATGAATACAACCATGCCAGATAAATTGAAAAGACCATTATATATATATGTATATGACGAGCTCCTTCTTCAAATTACAAAGGGTGAATTCCCTGTAGGCAGCCAGCTTCCCTCTGAACCAGATTTAGCAAAAAAACTTGGGGTTAGCCGTGCTACATTAAGACAAGCTTTAGCACTTTTGCAGGATGATGGATTAGTAAGAAATGTTCACGGAAAAGGGAACTTTGTTATTGATTCCTTTTACAAACAGCCAGATAGTGTTCAATTAGAAAAATTAAGTAACCCCATGCAAAAGTGCCATAAAAGTACATTTGACAGAATCGATACACATTACCGACTGGAAACGGAAACAGAATATACGAAACAAGTATTAAAAAGAGACTTATCAGGAGTAGCGGCTATAGAACGTCTGTATAGAAAAGGGAACGATTTAGTAGGCTATGCTTTTACTTTTATGTCTATGGAAACGGTAGAAAGTTTATCCTTGGACTTAGATAATAAGGAACTACTGCTGGATTTTCTAGAGAACCAAGCGTATGTGAATGCGAATCATGGAGAAATTGAAATAAGGTATACACATACCGTAAATTTAGCCGATCAGAAAGAAAAATTAATTGGCCGAAATGAGTGTTTTTTACTATTAGAAAGCCTTTACGGAAATGAAGATTATCCATTAATGTACAATAAATTTTATATACCTCAACAGTTTTCGAAAATAAAATTAAATATTTATAAATAGCTAATAGATGAACACACAAATTGGACCATTTGAAATTTTTTAACGCAAAAGGAATGAATCATATGGATATGAAGGTTGTCGTTATTACAGGTGCCGGAAGTGGACTAGGGGCTTCCTTAGCAAAGAAGTATTCTGATTTAGGATGCCATGTATGCTTACTGGGAAGGACTAAATCAAAACTTGATCAAACGGCTGAAACATTAACTCATAGCCATTCGATCTACGAAGTAGATGTTACCTCTAAAACAAATGTGGCAAAGGTCATGCAATCGATTAAGGAAGAAGCAGGACCAGTTGATTTATTAATCAATAACGCAGGTGTCGGTGATTTTGATTTGGCTGAAAATATTGGGGAAGAATCTGTTCACCATATGATTGATATTAATCTAAAGGGAACCATCTTCTGTACACAAGAAATACTGCCTGATATGAAAAAGCGCAATCAAGGAATCATTGTTAATATTGTTTCGACTGCAGGACTGGAAGGCAAAGTGAACGAGACGGTTTATTGTGCAAGTAAATTTGGCGTTCGCGGCTTCACCGAGAGTTTAGCCGTTGAACTGCAGGATACAGCAATCAGGGTGTTGGGAGCCTATATGGGTGGTATGAAATCACCATTTTGGGATGGGATTTTCGAACCAGAGCGAATTAATCGCCTGATGGATCCTGATGATGTAGCCGATATCATTATCGAAAACACGAAACCACGCGCTTCTCTCACTGTAACGGAAGTTATTATTAAGAACAAGATTTAATATCGTATAAGTCTAGCTGCGCCAATTCTTCTGGAGCCACCTATTTCGGGTAACTAGAACTTTATATTGAAACCACCTTTTTGCATTTACTTGCTTTTAGCGGCGCTGGGTGGTTTTTCTTCTTGTTAAGTAAAGCTTATATTACTAAAGGATTGCATGGTTCAGCAGCTACTATTTCAGCCTTCCCATTCAACCGCGCTAGTTCGTTCATATACTGTGTCCAAAGTGCAGCAATCTCAGCGGAAGTTAATTTAGCATTAGATAGGTTGTCCAATCTAAACACCTCCATTTTTTCATAAGTTATCCTATTGACTACTTCGATATTCAGATCTAGAGGAATAGTTCATGATTTTTGTCTAATAATAATCTTAGTGTTTTCATAACACTAAATTTCAATGTGGAGGTAGATACTTTTGAATATTTTAATTGGCTTGATTATCAGCTTAATTAAAATAAGAATTCGAGTTACCCATTTGTTGGACGATATACTCTTAAGATTAAAATATTTATTAAGAGTTCCATCTCTAACATAGGTTTGAATCTCTTTAAGTATCTTTAAATTCACATTGTATTAGGTGGGCATAAATTGCTCACCTTAACCCCTAGTTTACAGACCACATTACCCCAGATGTTCCTTTTCTTATTAAAAAAGAGCTGCAAGAGAAACGTCTGCCTTCATAACATTCCCATTAGCCTTAACAACATAGCCTGCAGACTTTGCATTAATCCCCGTTAGACCAGCCCGCCGCAGCACGACTTATTTCAATTCTTGCACCTATTCATTTTCCTTCAATCTCTTTATGATATAAAAAATAATTTGGGCTATAATGGAGAAACCAATAAATGAGAAAGTATGTTTCCAATTAGTTAATTCAAACATACCCCATTTTATGAATAAGGCCTCTACTATAAAAGAAAAAAATGCCGATAATAATATGGAGGAAAACAAATATGTTTTATACTTATTTGTATACTGATATATGAACATAAACGCAACAGGAATAACTGTGATATCAGCAGGGAACAATGGAGGAACCATAGGAAACAGCTTGTGAGGATAACCCCATAGAAGCATTTCTCCGCCAATTATATCTAATAAAGAAGCCATAACTGCCCAAGTTAAACCATAACTTAGGAGTTCATATGTCCTTTTCTTGTCACGAAACTTTACCCAAATAATCCAAGGTAGTATAGTTGCTGCAAGAAGCAGCCACCATTGCCACGTCAATAAATCTCCATGAAACCAGTGCTCAGTTGAGATATCTCTTAAAGTTTCTCTCGCTTTTTTTACATCCTCATAGGTTGGATATTTCAAAAAGTATACACTCCGTATTGTAGTTTATAATACATCTAATTTATCCAATAGCCATTTAGATATACGTTCAGTAGCAATCAGGAATTTTCAGAAAACTGACCCTTTTTCAGCTGTTGAGAGCTCACCACGACATGACATGCTAGTTTGCTTCCCTGCCGACATTTTGCCATCTAGAATTGGAAATGGAATGCTCTCCAAGTGTGATTTAAATCACACGTATTTCCGAGGTTTTCTTGGTATTATGGTAGAAATATAAATGGATGAACAGGAAATCATACTTGGTATCTTAGTATTCCGGTGATAGAGATTGACAGCATGAAGGGAGACCTGTGGATGAAGGAGCTTTTATTAGAACTAGAGCATGATTTTGATTCTATTTTGGATTTAATTGACTCTTTCAGCGATATTTTCTGTTTAAAGGATGGCGAAGGGAACTATGTCTATGTCGGCGGGAAGTTTTTCAAACTTTTAAACATAGAAAATAGCTGCTTAATTGGAAAGAGAAATATCGATTTAGCCTATCACTATCCTTTCTTACAAGAGTTATTTGAACAATCGGAGGTGACCGATGAACAAACATGGTTGAGTGGTTCATTCAGCCGATACCAAGATTATATTTATCATATTCATAATCAAACGGTGATCTATGATGTGATGAAGCTTCCGTTTTACTACAAGGACGGGAGACGGAAAGGTCTGCTGATCTTAGGAAAGGATATTACGGTTGGCAGAGAAAAGAAACGGGAGCTTGATACCACTCTAAAGGAATTAAACGACATTAAACAGGCAATGGATAAATCCGTCATCGTGGCGATTACAGATAACAAAGGATTCATTACCTACGTAAATGAAAAGTTTTGCGAGTTGTCAAAGTATGTGAGAGAAGAACTCCTCGGGCAAAATCATAGCCTCCTTAATTCTGGTTATCATTCCAAAGCATTTTTTAAAGAGATGTGGAGAACCATTGGCAACGGAAAGGTCTGGACAGGCGAGATTAAAAATCGTGCCAAGGATGGCTCCTATTATTGGGTAAAAACTAACATTGTCCCTTTTTTAAACGAGAATGGCGACCCTTACCAATATATATCCATTCGCCAAGATATCACAGACCAAAAGGAAACGGAAGAGAAAATTCGCTATAATGCGTTACATGATGAATTAACAGGCCTCCGTAATCGGCGCTGCTTTCATACCGATGTAGACTGCTGGATCCAAGAAAATAAACAAAAGCAAATGGCGTTGTTATTCCTAGATTTAGACCGATTTAAATATATTAATGACCACTTTGGACATAGGATGGGAGACCGGGTCCTTCAGGCGGTAACGAAGCGAATCACGAAGCATCTGGGTGAGTCGGGTGATGTCTACCGATTTGGGGGCGATGAGTTTATCATCATTCTAAGGGATTGCGCAAGAGAGAAGGCCAAAAGGTTAGCTAATGAAATTAGCGGCTTATTTGGAGCAGCTTTTCATATTCGAAATGAGCGAATTTATGTGAGCACCTCGATTGGCGTCAGTTTTTACCCCGATGACGGAGAGAATTTGGAATGCTTAGTCAAAAAAGCAGACAGTGCGATGTTTTCTGGAAAGAAAAACCGTACAAATGAGGTGCAATATTATTCATTTGAAATATACGAACAGCTATCTAAAAGGGTCGAAATGGAGCGGGATTTGCGGGATGCCATTAAGGAGAAGTCCTTTTCTTTACATTACCAGCCTCAGATCGATTTAGCCAGTCAGAAAATAGTGGGAGTAGAAGCCCTGATTCGTTGGCAGCATCATGCTTGGGGAAATATTCCGCCCAGTGAATTTATCCCGTTAGCGGAGGAAACCGGTTTGATTACTCCTATTACGGAATGGGTTTTAAAAACGGCCTTTCATGATCTTCAATCTTGGGTAAAAAACGGAATCAAACCGATTAGAATGGCCGTCAATATTTCAGCGATTCTTTTCCATGAAGATTTGGTTTCATTCCTAAAAAGAATACTGGATGAAACCAATATGAATCCTGCTTATGTAGAGTTAGAGATCACCGAAAGTGTGATGCAAAACCCGAGAATGACCATTCCGATTTTAAAGCAGTTACGTTCACTTGGGGTCAGACTGTCGATTGATGACTTTGGAACAGGGTACTCCTCCCTTGCCTGCCTGCGTGATTTACCGATTGATTGTTTGAAAATAGATCGTTCCTTTATTGAAGATATTGAGCGGGATCAGGGGATCATTGTCAAGACCATTATCGATATGGCCTCCCATTTAAACGTTGATGTGATAGCTGAAGGAATCGAAAAGCAGCAGCAATTACAATTTCTTTCTACCCTGTCTTGTAAGGAAGGTCAAGGCTACCTCTTCAGCCGGCCGCTGCCGAGCAAGGAAATTTCAACCTTTTTATTCAAACCCCTGATCAGCAGCCCCGTGTAAGGGTTTGGATGGTGCCTGACACCGTTTCGATTCGAAAAAAATCGGGCGGTGTCAGGCACTTTGATTTTACAATCACAAAATAGGCTAAATATACAAAATGGTAGAAATGCGTGCTTTTCTTCTTCTCCCCTGCATCTTTAAACGCATCCCACATTGGCTAATGAAGGTCAACTTTATTGGTAGATTAACCTCTATCGAATGCTGTTGGCGGTGATTCCATCCATTCTTTATCAATTAAAATATTTGCCCCATCATCAACAAATATGCCAACGTTCGCCATCGTTCTTAAATATAATGTACTTATATCCCTTCTTCCATTTACTGCAAGTGAATTTCCATACGACCTAATTTTCATGGAAAACATGTCAACTTTATGAAATAACATGATTTTATCGGAAAAAGGAGGATTGGTTGATGTTGTCACCAAATGGTCTATGTATGACGGTGTTGCCAAGTTTTCTTTATGAAGCTTTTCAATAAATTGCTTCACCGCTTTATCGGTCATATCTAAACCTCGTTTAAACAAAGCTTTTATTTTTTCGTCCTTAACCGTCTGATAAAATCCCAATAATAACGCTTTACTTGTTATGTTATTTTCAATGTTATCGTAAAGGTGGACGATTTCCATTGCATGCAGCGGTCTAACATCCCCAAACCAACCATTAAGAAAGCTTTGTTTATTAATAAATTGAGGTTTTTCAGGTGTTGGAATAATTGGAGGCTTAACAATTAATTTCTTTTCCATTAAAACATTATTAATCTGCCCCAATAGGATAACGGTGCATTGATTTGCATAAACAAAAAATTCTCTAATATCCTCCCTCATTACCAGCGGAATCGCCACGGAATATAGGCTCATACCGGCCTTAGCCGCATATTTTATATATTGTACGTAAAAATCATCTTCGTATAAACGCGGGGCACCAAGATTTACATCATCTTCTGAAAAACCTACAGGTATGGGGAAATTTTCTTTTCTTAAGATTACCTCTATCCTTTGCAAGAAATCTTTACTTACCGCTAACCCATTTTCCAAGACGGTCCGAATATACTCATCCTCACAATGTTGAAGAAAATAAGATAAGATTTGACTCGACATACTGTTCCCCATATAGGAAACCCAAAGTTTTCCCATTTCAACTGTTGTTAATGGCTGGGATTCATCTAATTCTTTTGTACTTATATTAATTGGTTTCATTATATCCATCGGGTTTATAATATCCAATTTCCTAATCCCCTTATCTTTTTTGGTTAGGATTAGTATTTAAATACAATTTTATTCCACTGACCTGCCTCGTTTAACGGGTAATGGATTCAAAGAGAAAGGATTGGCCGTTGCGATAGAATCTAGGGTCGTAAATACCGAGACGGTTACCGTCATCAATGACGACTACAAAGGGTGACCATTGGTAGAGAGTTTTTGCTTTTGGACTTTTTGAGAATAAATATTCAAGATCTGCATCCTCTTTAGAATGGAGGACATACTGGGTTTCCTTACGTTGAAAGATTCCGTCCTGAAGGATGGTCACGCTTCCCTCCTGTTTTGCGATGACTTGAAAGGTAGTCGGAATGAAGCCAGCTGATAAAGCAATTTGCTCATAATCTTGATTGTACTTTTGATAGAAATAATAACCTTGCAGACTTTGCAGGACAACGTGAAGTGCCATTAACAGCCAAGCGGCTCGGAAATAATAGGGCCTCTTCGTGACCTTCTTCCTCGATAAATAATAACAGCTGCCAATGATTCCCCAGAATACAAAGTCAATAATCGGGATGGTCCCAAAGGTGATTCTGTCCTGAGAAAATGGCTCCAGATAACCTGTTCCCCAAGCATTAAAGAGATCACTTGTATCATGAATCACGACAGCAAGCCATCCTAGAAAAAAGATCCGCCTGTCCCTGACTTTAAAAATAAGCAGACATACCACATAAAACAATAAAGCCCATATTGGTGTAAGAAAAATGGAGTGGGTAATGCCGCGATGCCACATTTGATAAAGCCCTTCTGTATCCCATAGCTGGGAAATCACATCACTATCCGGAATCTGGCTTGCTCCTATGGAAGTGAAAAAATATGCCTGTTTTGTTCTTCGATCCATCTGATCTTTATGGATGGAACTATATAATGAAAATCCAAAAAGAGTATGTGTAATCGTATCCAAAGCTACTCCTCCACAAATCATGAGGTTTTTATAAAGACGTCTCCATCAACCTTAATTCGACATAATCGAACGATGTCCTTCCTTGACGAATGGATTCCCTCTGAAAAGTTGGGGCAGTCCTCTAACTCACCTACCATTTGATTGAGTGAAGGAGCAGTTCGGAGGTGCCTGGCACCCTTTTTAGATGAACCTTACCTTATCTTTTATTGCGAGGCGTGTTGTCTGATAAGCTGGTGCGTTTTCTTTCCCCAGCGTAATCAGGACAATCGGAAAATAGCGATCAGATACATTGAAGCGCTCCGAGAACTTAACTTTATCAAAACCGCCCATTGGCCCTGTTGCATAGCCGCGTTCCTTGGCAATCAGCATAAATTGCA
This sequence comes from Neobacillus kokaensis, assembly GCF_014656545.1. Classification (GTDB taxonomy): domain Bacteria; phylum Bacillota; class Bacilli; order Bacillales; family Cytobacillaceae; genus Neobacillus; species Neobacillus kokaensis. The sequence continues at coordinate 136,581 of NZ_BNDS01000012.1, read as the reverse complement.
TGGCGGTTAGTCCGGCATCGAACGTTGCTAAGTTCTTGCGTACTTCCTCAGGTGCATATGGATAAGTTTTTTTGGCATTACCGACGAGCACTTCTTTGCTTGCATCATTAATATATCCTGCGGCCGACATGCTGTCATAGACTGGATCGATATTTTTATAAAATTCTTTATCGCCTAATACCGCGATGACGGCTGTAGCCGTTTCAATCTGCTCCTGATTATAGGCAATCGCCCGCAAGTCTTTCCTCTCTTCAGGATTTAGAAAAACGATAAATTCCCATGGCTGCAAATTGCTCGTTGAAGGTGCCATTGTTGCAGCCTCCAGCATCTCCAGAATCTCTTCTCTTTCAATCTTAAAGCTCGGGTCGTATTTCCTAACTGAGCGTCGTTCTTTAATGACGGTAAGAAGTGTTTCAGACATTTGAATACCTCCAGTTAATAGGACTAATTTTTAGTAAGTTCAATTACAGCATACTTTTAGTAAGTTCAATATGTCAAGTGTTTTATGATATAGTATGATTAATGAAAGTTGAAAAGGGGTTGCAGCGAATGACTAGGAAGGCGAAAGAGTGTGAGCCAATCAGTGAATCATCGTGCGATTCGTACCGGCTCGCAATTGAATTTATCGGAAAACGCTGGACGGGGATGATTATTTATCAACTATTAGAGGGGCCGAAGCGCTATTATGAATTGCTACATGCGATTGATGGGATTTCGGACAGGCTGCTAACGGAGCGGTTGAAGGATTTGGAGCTAGAAGGTTTGCTGAAGAAGCATGTCATTGCAGATGCCCCGAAAAAAGTGGAGTACGAACTGACTCCTCCCGGGTATGATTTCGTAGAAGTATTTAAAGCCATTATGAACTGGGCGAGGAAAAAAGAAGAGTACTTGAAAGGCGAAAAATGAGCATGACAGGTGCTAAAAAGAGACATCCCATTCAAAAGTGGCGCTCTACCGTAAGGGTGGTGGTTGTCAGAACTGGTTATTTGTGAAAACCACCCTTGTGTGCCTTTCTACGGCAGGGTGGCTTTCTTATTTTCTAATATGTTTTTCCGAAAGTGAAAAGCAGCGATTTCCCGCTTAATGACCTTCAAATCTTCTGTAGTATTTCAAGAAATGTTTCCATGATAATTCGGGCGGTGCCGCCACAGGTACCTATAAAATTGGAGAAAGCAGACGGGAAATGGATTCTTTAAATCGGACCATCCCGGATCGTTTTTTATACTCTTCCAAAGTCAGTTCCACACTAACTTGACTATCTGCTAAGAACAAATCACGGAGATTCCTGGCAATTTCCTCGTCATAAATCAGGGCATTCACTTCGAAGTTAAGCCTGAAGCTGCGGAGATCAATATTGGTTGTGCCGACAGAGGCCACTTCATGGTCCACCACAATTGTTTTCGCATGCAAAAACCCATTCTCATATAACAAAATTTTGGCACCGTAAGGCAGCAGTTCACCCGCATAAGCAAGGTTCGCCCAACGGACAAAAGGATGATCGGGCTTATTCGGAATCATAATCCGCACATCCACTCCGGAAAGCAGGGCCATTTTACAGACGTCCATAAAGCTTGAGTCCGGGACAAAATAAGGTGTTTGAATATACACACTCTTTTTGGCCGACATAATCAGCTTCAAGTACATATTTTTTAAATGCTCGGTCATGGAGTTCGGGCCGCTTGAAATCATCTGGATCGCGCTGCTCCCGTTATGCCGCTCTTCCGAGATGGAATACGCCTCATAATCAATGATTTCTTGCTTTGTGGCTTGTTTCCAATCCAATACAAATCGGCCTTGAATATGTGTCACCGCATCTCCGGTAATTTTCAGATGGGTATCACGCCAATTTCCAAATTTCTTATCCAGTCCTAAATATTCATTCCCAATATTGAACCCGCCAATATAAGCCATTTCTCCATCAATGATACAAAGCTTCCGGTGGTTACGTGTATTAAATCGGAAATTAACCAATTTTAGAAACGAAGGAAAAAATACCTCTACCTCGCCGCCGCTGTCTATCAGCTCCTTAAAAAAAGAACGATCCATCCTTCTTGAGCCCACTTCATCATAGAGAACTCGAACCCGGACACCTTCCTTTGCTTTCTTTGTCAGTTCATCCCGCAGCCTCTTCCCCAGAGAATCACGCTGAATGATGTAATACTCGAGATTAATCTCCTTCTTGGCATTCTGAATATCTGCGAATAACGACTCGAATTTATCTCTTCCATGCTGAAAAATAATGACCTCATTATCGTCCGTCAGTAAGGCGTTCGATGACCTCATGTTCATTGTAATTAAATCCGCATGCTTCTTGAGCAACGGCTTTTCGTTAAAATCAGACTGGGCCAACTGCTCAAGCTGTATGTTTACAGCTTCATTTAGAAAAGTTCTCTCTCCCTTTGAAAGCTGATAAAAATTCCTTTGCTTCAACTGCCGTCCTAAAAAGATGTAGATAAAAAAGCCTAGAATCGGGAGAAAAAAAAGGACCATCAGCCAGGCCCAAGTCGAGCTGACGTCTCTTCGCTCCACAAAAATAACCACAATAGCAAATAATATATTTAAGATCGTAATAAGCGCAACAAGAATCGCAATCACATTATGTATCTGCATAAGTCTAACTCCTATAATGACAATGTTTTTTGTTCAACAAATAGTGTGCGGTAAGTTCTGTCTTTAGTCAAGAACGGGGGGACAGGCTCATTGTCTCATTCTTAGTATGGACCTTTGTACCAGTTATTCCAATAATAACAAAAGGACACAGCTCCTGTCCCCGTTCCCTAACTAGAACTAAGAAATTTATCCTTCAGTTAAAAATAGTAGAATAGTAAGCAGCTTACTATTTCATGGTTACATAATAAAAATTGCCGCCTTATCTTTTAAGAACATAATCGGTAAATAGCGAAAAGAATCTAGGAATACTAAAGCTTTATTTCCATTCATATACATCTAGATGTAAGCTCAACAATTCGGTTAGTAAAACGATAAACTACTATGAAAAGCTACATAAATGTTTACACGCTGTTTCTTGATCCACAAAAAAAAGTAAAGGGTGAGCATCAATATGGCAAACAGAGTAGCACTTGTAACCGGAGCAGGAACCGGTTTAGGTCGGGCAATCGCAAAGGCTTTTGCAAACGAAGGATTAACAGTCGTTTTAAATGGACGAAGCGAGGGGAAATTACGAGAGGTTGAAGACGAAATTGGATGCAGCAAAGTCATTGTTATTCCAGCAGATGTGACGGATGAGCGAGAGATCAATGCTCTACGGAACAAATTGCTGCAGCAAACTGGACGATTAGATATACTTGTGAACAACGTTGGCGGTGTTCCTGCCATGGGGCAGATTGAGGATATGACGTTAGATCAATGGAATCAAGTGATTGACAAAAACCTCACAAGCCAATTTTTAATGACAAAAGCCTTTCTTCCAGCACTTAGGAATAGCGGAAATGGAAAAATTATTTCTGTGACCTCGGCCATGGCCCATTTTTATGTAAAAGGATTTAGCGCATATTCGGCCGGCAAAGCAGGGGTTGAATCACTTATGAAAACGGTAGCGGAGGAGGAAAAGGGCAATAATATTGAAGTTCATTTATTTGACCCGACCAATGTTGTTTCAGAAGCAAATCCCAATGGCGAAAAAGACCCGATGGAAGTAGTAGGACCGTTATTGGACATAATAAATAAAAGCTAACACTTCCAAAAACTTAATGGAACAACGCTCCTTTAGTGTACCAATAATCGCTAATATAAATATCCTTCCATTGTATTTCTCAATGGAAGGATACTATAAAAATATTTAACTTAATCCTGTAAATCTCCCTTAACCGTATCCCTCGCTATGTTATACCCTTTGAATCCTTCATTAAACCTAGCAAAAGATCTTAGGAAAATTTTTTATGAGATATCGAAATTCTCTTATACTTGCTTCCAAATCAACCAATGACCTATTCCTTTTCCTGCAGGAAATGTTTATTAACAACAAACCACACATCCTTTACACCCTGTCCTTTTATATCACCTGGCTGCTGATCATTGACAAAATAATAGAGCGGGTACCCTTTATAGGTTGTCTGCCTCTGGCCATCTTCTCTTATTATGGTGTTAAAATCATTTTTATGGAAACCAGCAGGAGCTTTTATAGAATCAGCATAAAACGGCGGCCAAATTTTTAAGCATTCACCTGAGCAATTGCTCACCCCTGGTGTATCCTTTTTAAAATAATACAATGTCATACCATTCTGATCCGCCAAGTATTTTCCAACCTCTTCTGACTGTAACACCTGCAATTTATTGGGACTTCCATCGTTAATGGTATCTATAATCGTTTGACTCTTCACATCAACAAGGGAAATGGATAAATCACGATTAAGGACATAAGCACGGGCTGAGTCAGAGCTGAAAACAATGGCTTGCCTCGGCTCCAAGAAGCCTTTGATCGTTCCAATTACCTTGTTATCCGAAGCCGTGATAACATTCAACGTGTTATCTGCCTTGTTGCTGGCGAAAAGCCACTTGCCATCTGGTGAAAGGGCTGCACCGTAGGGCTCCTGGCCAACAGCTATCTCATCCATAATTTCTCCTTTAGAGAGATCTACAACAGAAATACTGTTACGTCCGCTGTTTGCCGCATACAACTTGCTTCCATCAGCACTAACGGATATCGCGCGGATTTTCGAAAAGCCGGTAATTTCGCGGACAATGTCATTAGCAGCAGCATCAATAACAGATACCTTATCCCCTTCAAAATTTGTTACAAATACGCTCTTCCCGTCCTTTGAGACAGCAATTCCCTGACGCGGCTGTGCAAATCCTGTGATTACCTCAACTGGCTTACGTTTTTCAAGGTCCACAACCGTGACAGTACTATGTGCTTGATTATTCACATACATAGTACGCTGATTAGGGCTTACTGCTGTTCCAAATGCACCTGGTCCAACTACTATCTCATCCTCAAGCTTTAATGTTTTTGTATTAATAAACCGCAATGTGCCGAGTGTGCTGTCTGAGACAACAAACTGTGTTCCGTTGTTAATGAATACAATATTTCGTGGTGTAACAAAGCCATCGATTGTTTTACGCAATTTACCTTTACCTAAATCATAGACAAATAGGGTCGACTCCCTGCTATCCGAAACAATGGCTGTCTTTTCATCAGGGCTTATGGCTAGAGAATTATTCGTAATATGGCTGTCAAAACCAGTATTTGCTTCATTCCCCTTTTTCTCATTACCAGCAGCAAAAACTGCTGCAGGCAACATGATCAGAACCAGAAAGGCTGTAAAAATAACACTTCTAAATCTTTTTTTAATCATCCGTCTGCACCTCACATTTTTATGTTTTTATCTTTCACTTTAGTAAACGGAGTATTTCGACAAATGGTTTGATAGATTTATAAAATTTTTATCAAAAAGGCTGTGTTAAACTTGGCTGTTGATTTACGCTACAGACGCTTCGCTTTCCGCGGGCGTGCCGGCGAGTCTCCCCTGCCCCGTACTCCCGCAGGACATTGAATTACATCCTTGAACTCGTCCACGCACGAAGGAAATTCGTCAGCATTTTCGAGGAGTCTTCGCGCCTTCTGCTCCAATCAACAGAGTTAAAAAATCAACCATGACCTTTAACACAGCCATCAAAAAAAAGAGGCTGGGACAAAACCCACCTCTGAGATGAAAAAGAAACTGGAACAAATGCTGTTAACCCTTTAACCATTCCGGGTGATTATAAGTTAAATTACCATAAAAAATTTCCTTATAGAATTTCTCTTACAGAAATAACTTCAATGTCTGTACAATAAAAGTGTAAAGTATCATCCTCGTAGTCTATCACTTCATATTTCTTATTTTCCCATCCTCTATCACTTATATCATAAATCTGAAGTGACAGCTGATGATAAATACCCCCGCTTTCAAAATGGATTCGATTAGGGTTGTAGAAGCGAAAGCAGGAAATCCACTGTTTTTCTTTATCCTTAATAATAAATTCTACGTCGAGTAAACAATTGTCACCAGAATATCTATTTTGAAAGTTCATAAAGAAGCCATGGATATTTTCTATATTTTGTAAGGAAAAGTCTTTAACTTTCTCCGTTATAAGACTACTATTTTTTATCATTTCAAACACTCCTTGTCGGATAAAAATGGACCAGCCACTTACCTTGAGCAATTTTTCCCCTTAACCTGCTTTAACGTCGCCACTATAAGAAAGCTAACAATCACTAATAAGACCCAAGAACTCACCTTCCCTAGATGCACGAGGCTCCATGCATCGGTTTGATCTGGATATTCCCATGCTCCAAAAAACGTTGCAATATTTTCAGCTATCCATATAAAAAATCCGATGAGCACAAAAGAAAGTGCCAGCGGCATACGGTAACGAGTTCCATCAACCTCATATGTGACCCATGATTTCCAAAAAACCATTATGACAAGTGCGGATAACCAAAGGCGGACGTCCATCCAATAATGATGGGTGAAAAAGTTCAAATAAATTGCAGCTGCAAGAGGGACAACGACCAAAAACGGCGGCCACTTGATCAGTTCAACCTTAAGCCTTCTCCATGCCTGACATAGATAACTCGCCACACTTGCATACATGAATCCGCTATACAAAGGCACTCCCAAAACTTTCACATATCCTTCCTCTGGATAAGACCAGGAGCCCATATGTGTCTTGAAAATTTCAAGAGCAAGCCCGATTAGGTGAAACAGTGTGATGACCTTTAGTTCATCTCTTGTTTCAAGCCCAGAACGCACCATCCACCACTGCATGAGAAGGCAGATGATGAGCAGCCAATCATATCGCGGCAGGAAAGGAAGCGGAATAATTTGTGTCAAAGCTAAAGAAGCAAAAATAACGACAGGAAACAAACAGGATAAAGCCTGCTCCCAGCCAAAATGAACTAATTGTTTTAGAGCTGTTATGATTTGTGCCTTCAAAGTTTTTTTCTGAGAATCCTGTTGAATAGATAAATTCATAAGTAACTCCCCTTACATGGAAAAAGAAATCTTTCCTTTTCAATATGACAATGTACTAAATTTGCATTATATGATCCTTTTAAAAAGAATGTTGATCCTCGACCCATTAAAAGCACCTCACAAATTTTAAATTGATTATAAGATAAAATTTATCGTATTTCAATAAATTTTTACCCTTATTAGATATATTATTATTGAATTATCAAATCGATTCATTTTTTTAAAATAGGCTTGTTAAAATCGGCAGTTTAAATTTCGCTCCAGTAAACTCGGTTAAAAAGGCAAATAAAAAAGCACTCCGTTCCGTTTTGAGGTGCAAAAGGGAAACCCTATAAGGAGCTATCATTGCAATTGGTAGACAAAACACGAAAAAGCGTGGTTAATTTAACCACGCTTTTACTTGTGAGGTGCAAAACGGTAAATCGCAGACCGAAGCAAATAGCAAATAGCAAATAGCAAATCACATAAACTTCACAGGTTAATTCACAGTATATTTCACAGTCAAAAAGGCTTATAGATGCAAATATCTCTAAGCCTTTTTTAAATTTTTTCACGGAACCACTGGTAAGTTTCACAAGTTTATAAGATGCTAAAGCGAGTTTGATAAATAAACGGAGTAATTCCGCTTATTTAGAAAATATGATTAAAAATAGCTTAAATAGACGGAAAATTTCCGACTATTGACCCGAAAAACGTAAAAATCGGTAATTTCCCTTTGCTTAATCGGAAAATCTCCGCTTATTTGCCCCGAAACAAGCTCCATTCTTCATTTAACCGGAAAATCTCCGTTTATTTTAAATCCACTTGCTACTCGACTATAATCCAAATACTAAATCACATAATTTTCACATACCCTCCAATAATTATTTCATACCTTGTGACTTACTATGTGAATTAGGGAAACGATAAGCAATAAAAATCCCCCCAAATGTTGATAAATCAATAAAAAACTCACTGTGAATTTTATTGTGAATTCAAGTGCGTTTTGCTATGTGTTTTATAATGTTTGCACCTCTAAGGTAAACCCGTTATTAATAACCACGCTTATTCTAATTGCAATTAGCAATAAAAATTAACTTTGTTTTGAATGAAGTTTTTTCTTCTTCCAAGGTTTTAAAAACGAAATAATAAATATGAAAATTGTAACAATAACTTGAAAGTAAACCGCATATTGTCTTATCTCGTGATTTTGAATAAAGATTGGATTACTTAATGCCATTTCTTTTTGAGTTTCCAACAATTCCATATTTCCTACCATTAGTTTGTCTACAACAAAAATTCCAACGACTGTTTGTATAATGTATAGAACGAATTTAACACCAACCCATCTATGCTTGAAAAACCCCCAGTTAGTAAAAAATCCGTATGTGAATCCCACTAATAAAGTGCCAATTGCCCCCCATCTGACAATATTATCACTAATTATGATAATGTTTTTATAGCCAAGATAGGATTCATCATACTTTGTGAAATCAATATGAAGATTTAAAGCCAAGGAACTTAAAATACCTCCGAAAAATAATACTACAAGAAAAACGTGGATAATCTTCAGCCACTTCATACCTTTTGGTCCGATTTTTTCCATTCCCCAAACCCCCAAGTTGCTCTATTGTATTGTATTTTATTTTAATCATTATTTGTGCACCCTTTTATAAACATGTCCTTTACAAAAAGTGCCTTACCATTCTTGCTCTATTCATTATAATAGCGGGGGAATCATCTTATAATGAGCCGCAGTCTTAATTCTCTCTACTTCAGTAGTCTTACTTTGAAAAACTTCATTTGTTTGTTTTGTCCTTCATAATATAGGACTTTTACTGTTTTACCCTCCAAAAGTTGATGGTCTAGTATGTCCATGTTTTTCCTGAAAATGTACAATTTACGACTTTAAATACTGTTCCTTTATCACGCAACCATAGAGTTGCCCTACACTTGACAAGCAACCGAAGAGTTGCTTATACTCGACATATGAATTGGGACAGAGATGCGATATTTAAAGCACTTGGCGACTCGACTCGGCGCTTAATATTAGACGAACTTTCTGAACGCACCGAGCAAACGATGTATGAACTTACGGTACGCCTCATTACGAAGCACGACCTTTCCATCACTCGGCAGGCGATAGCTAAACATCTTTCTGTACTGGAAGATGCTGGGCTCTTAAAATCAGAGCGAAAGGGAAAATATCGAGTAGTTATATTTAACAACGAACCACTTAAAAATTTGCTAAAAGGATGGATAGAATAATTTTATTCAAAGTATTTCTCCTAGAGGCAGATTGTTAGCAAAGCACCCACGTGTAAAATCAAAGGAGGCACAACATAATGAAAATCATTGTAACCAGTTTATTCGTACAAGACCAAGACAAGGCACTGGAATTTTATTCAGAAAAACTCGGATTTGTAAAAAAGCATGACATTCCTATGGGAAAACATAGATGGATTACGCTTGTTTCTCCCGATGCTCTTGAGGGTACCGAGCTTTTACTCGAACCGAATGAGCATCCTGCCGCAAAGGAGTTTCAAAAAAAGATATTCGCCGATGGCATCCCAGCAACCATGTTTGGCGTTGCAGATATTCAAAAAGAGTACGAAAGATTATTGGAAAATGGCGTGAGGTTTACGATGGAGCCGACAAAAATGGGCCCAGTCACAATAGCGGTCTTCGACGATACATGCGGGAACCTTATTCAGATAGCGCAGCAGTAACTTTATGGAGAATTAATGTATAACGACTTTATACTTTAATTCACTAAGGAATAAAATTAAAGAGCTAAAATATGCAAGCTTTTATGTATTACTTGCGTATTTTGGCTCTTTTTTATTAATAGCATTTTTAAAATTCAACACAAGTACTTATTTAAAGCACTTTTAAAAATAAATTCTATGATTTTATCGGCGAATTTTTCGTATTTATCAGCGAAACGAGACCATTTATCGGCGATATTTTGATTTTATCGGCGAAAACAACAAATTTATCGGCGAATCGCCAAAAATACAATATAAAATCCCCCCATACCACAATAGGCTCAATAGGACAAAAACCCGAACATACACTAGAAATGGAATGACTTGCAACTGAAATGAGGTGGAATGGCAATGCCCGAGAATAGACTAGAAGATCCCCGTCTCCCCTTTTGCGCCCTGCCTACGGAGGCGGCGCCTTTATTTACGGCTGAAGCTTACGACAATATGGAAAAGAAAATCAAACAGGTCAGTGTGGAGAGTTATCGCGGAAAGTGGCTGATTTTAATTTTTTATTCGAGTGATTTCACGTTTGTTTGACCGACAGAACTGGCAGCGGTCGCTGCTATTTATGATCAGTTGAGGTATCTGAATACGGAGGTTCTTGCAATTAGTACGGACAGTGTGTATGCCCATAAAGTATTTGCGGAGATTTCCCCATCGGTCTCCAAAGTGCAATTCCCTCTGGTAAGCGACCGGACGCAGGCGGTCAGCCGGGCTTATAGGGTTCTCAATCAGCAGATCGGGGCATCGTTCAGAGCAACCGTTATCATCGACCCGGAAGGAATAATTGCCGCCAAACTGCTATACCCGCCGGAAGTAGGACGAAATGTGTACGAGATAATGAGAATCATTCAGGGAATCCAGTATGGCAGAAGCATGGGAGAAGGAGTCCCCGCCAATTGGATCCCCGGCCAGCCTGGAATCATTAGGGATCCAAAGAATATTGGAAAAATCTAATCTGAGCAGTGCATGCGCCCTCATAGCAACGGATGACTAATCCAAAATTTAACCGGTGTCAGGCACTAAAACCGCTGTACCTGGCACCGAGTGCTCCTTGCCTCTTGATAACTGTCAGCGGTGACAGCTGCACGTTAGATTGTGCCTTACCCCCGCTTCTTTTCTTCATTTTCTGGAAAAAGAAAATAGGATATGACTCCCGAAAATAGTGCTGCTCCAATTGCAATAATTACTCTAATTCCTAGTTGTACCTCTGAATATTCTTCATTAAGCATCCAAAGTGCTACAACCATAACGATTATCATAATGGGCATCACAAATGTAAATCTTTTCTGTTTCAATTTTCAACTCTCCCTCCTGTCCCCTTTTTACCCTATTATACATAAAGGAACGAGGAATGACAGGCGTTTAGTTAATGGTCTGAGTTAGGGAGACCTGGTATGGGTTATTCTATGAACGAACCATTCTATTCCGGGTGTACTAAATAATAAACTTGTAGAAATTTGTATGATTTAGAAGGAAAAAGTCACTTTTTGTCGAAATAATTAGGAACAAAAGGTGGAGGTTATTAAATGAAAATAGAGTATATAATTGAATTAGGATCTTGTATTCTAGCCCTTGGGCTGCTTTTTTTTGGTGTTCCCAAGAGCAAGCTTCGGGAAATGAGCGTTAGCATCTTATTGATGCAATCACTCACATGGCTGCTTGGCGGTATCGTTGTTGAACTGAAGCTTATTGAATATCCAACCCGTTTGTTCAGCTATGCCTTTAGAACCAGTTTTACCTTTGAATTCATCGTCTTTCCCATCATCAGCGTACTATTTAATTTATATTTCCCAAAAAAGTCTCCAGTCATGACAAAAATCCTGTACTCCATTACCTTCCCAACCATATTAATCATAGGGGAAGTTATTTTGAAAAAATACACAAATAATATCAAATACATCCAATGGAACTGGTTTTATAGCTGGAGCAGCATGTGGCTAACATTACTATTGGCATATGGTTTCTATAAATGGTTCTTTCAAAAACCCACACGAAACACGGGACAGAGGAATGGATCCCAAACCACTCTATAAAGGTAATTAACCCTAATCCTCATTACCACCCACACAAGGTTTAAGAGGAAAAGACACGACAAGTTAAATTCAAACTTGTCGTGTCTTTTTCATTTTTGGTATTCATTTCAAGTACATCGGGGTCTGACACTCTCTATTGATATCATTATAAGATAGAAAGGTTTAACACTAGCAGCAATCGCTTATAGAATCTATTATGGTTAAACCTCATAATCTCCATTGCTTTTGCTCCTATATATTAACAGGTAACATAACATCAACTGTTGTTCCTTGATTCAACACACTATTTATGTCGATTCGGCCACCATGTTCTTCCACAATTTTATGAGTAATCAGTAAGCCTAGTCCCGTTCCTTTTTCTTTTGTACTATAAAAAGGCTCCCCAATCCTTTTCATTCGCTCCTCTGAAATCCCAATTCCCTGGTCTATAAACCTAATTGTGATATGGTCCATACCTTTAGAAAGGATTTGCACCTTAATTGTTCCGCCATCTGGCATGGCTTCGATTGCATTTTGTAGAATTCGAATGAAAACCTGTTTGATTTGGGCTTGATCGCAATGTATACTTGGCAAATTAGACTGAGTTTCGTATATGATTTCAATATTATTCATATTCAACTGCGGCTTAACAATTAGTAGAACTTGCTGAAAAAGAGAAGTAAGATTCGTTTCCACTAAAGATGGTGCTCTTGTATTGTCAAAGCTTAAGAATTCACTTACAGTCTCCTCTAATTTTTTGATCTCAGCTAACATTGTGTTGAGATAAATGGGCTTATCTATTTCCTTCTGCAATAATTGGACAAATCCTTTAATAGTAGTAAGCGGATTTCTAATTTCATGTGCGACACTTGTTGCAAGCTGGCCAACGATAGAAAGCTTCTCAGATTTTCGAATAAACCGTTCCGTTTTCTTACGCTCTGAGATATCACGTGCTACAATAACAATTTGTTTGACTTCATTGCTTTCATCTAATACAGGCGTAGCTTTCAATTCAAAATCAATCCAATATCCATTGACATGTTTTAATCGAATCTCTGTTTCAATAGGTGCCTTGGATTGTATTGCATTAGCGTATATATTTTCTACTCGTTGATGGTCATCAGGATGCATCATCTCAAAGATTAAATGCCCTTCATATGCTTCTGGTGGATATCCTAAAATTAACTCGTGAGAAGGTGAAGCATACTCCAACCTATAATTTGTATCGATTACTCTTATGAGGTCTTGGGTATTTTCCGTAATGATTCGATATTGGGATTCTCGTAGCCTTAAAGATGCTGTTAGTTGCTTTTGTTCCGTAATGTCAATAGTTGATCCAATAACTTCTGTCACTACTCCCCCTCTTCTAATTGGAGTTAAAGAGGTAAGATAGGCAATCCCATTGAATTCTCCATCGAAGGTAATATTCTGTTCACCATTCCAGGCTCTTTGATAATATCTCTCTTTTTTCACTGCGTCAGCAAAAGGAATGATATCTTTTAACTCTTTCCCAATCACATGTTCTAGAGAAATTCCCATTCGATATAATAATTTGCCATCACTTAAGGTGTGGATAAACTTCCCATCTATTTTTTTAAATTTAAAAATTACACCTTGCTGCAATCTCACCGTATCACGTAAATCTTGGCGGGTTCTTTCTATCATTTCTTTATACAACTTTTGATGAGATACTTCTTGAGGAATCCCCTTTTGAATAACTATTTGCTCAATATTATCAATCTGTTTCATGAGTTCATCCGGGGGGAGAGGCTTACTGAATAAGTAGCCTTGACCAATATTGCAATGATTTTGCTGTAAAAAGATTAATTGGTCTGCGGAATAAATCCCTTCTGCTACGATATTCATTTGTAATTGATGTGCCATTTCAATGATCGATTTAACAATGGTTCCATCATTCAAATCTGTGTAGCAATTCTGTACAAAGGATTGGTCTATTTTTATAGTGTCTATCGGCAATTCCTGCAAATAGTGAAACGAATTAAATCCAGTACCAAAGTCATCCAAACTTATTTGCACACCCAGACCTTTTAATTCTCTGATCACTTTAGGAGCCTGGAAGGCATCAAGCATAACTCCCTCCGTAATTTCAAAATTAAGAAATTTAGGTGTAAGCTTTGTTTCTGTTAATATTTGCTGGACTTTGTCGGCAAATTCCGGTTGATAGAGCTGCGGCGCCGATAGGTTAACAGACATGAGCATATGTACATATCCTGATTCCTGCCATTCCTTAATTTGTAAACAGGCTGTACGTAATATCCATTCTCCTAATGGGATAATCAAGCCTGAGTTCTCTGCAAATGGGATAAATTCTAACGGCGGTAACAGCCCCTTCTCTGGATGCTCCCATCGAACCAGTGCTTCAACTCCAATAATTTTACCTGAAACTAAATCAAGCTTTGGTTGATAATAAAGGCGGAATTCCTTTCGCTCCATCGCCTTTATGAAATCCTCCTCCACTTGTAAAGCTTCATATATTCGTCCCATCCTCGCATTACACCACCATATTCCAAATTAAAAAATAAAAAGAACCAATCATATAACCGATTGGCACATTTAAATCCTGCATCGGTAACTGGCTGGCATAATCAATTGATCTTAGCCCCTGTAGCTTTGCGTCCTCATTTTTCAATGAATTTGCCTTTATCATTTATTTAATACAAATATATATTTAGCTTATTTTATAGCGTATATTAACAACTTTTCTATTAATTTACTTTTTTAGGTACTTAAAACTATTCTCAGTATAACGTAAGCACCTAGGAAATCCAATATGATTAGACAAAATTCACCACTTTTATATAATATCTTCATAATACTATTTAAAAGTCCATTGCCTTCCTGCTTTGAATTCTAAATTTTGGATAGAGCATTTTAAAGGCTATTACCGTTCGAAAATAACCACTTGATTTCTCCCGTTTTCCTTTGCTTTATATAATGCTTGATCTACCTGCTCAATCCAATCCTCCACATTCTCTCCACTATACAAAGCTGCTCCTATGCTTATACTAAGATGGATATGTTTTCCCTTATAGGTAAAACCCTCTTCTACAACTGATTTACGAATACTTTCTGCTAATTTTCTACCTTCGTCTAAATTTGTATTTGGCAAAATAATGGCGAATTCTTCGCCACCATACCTGACATACACATCCGTACTTCGCACATTACTTTTAATGATCTCCGAAATATGTTTAAGCGCTTCATCACCACACTGATGACCGTTATTGTCATTGATCAATTTAAAATGATCAATATCTAACATAATAAGAGTTAAAGGACTTATATTTTTTTGAATTATTTTCTCCATGTATAAATCAAAATATCTACGATTATACAATCCAGTTAATGTATCAATGACAGCAAGTCTTTTAAAATCCTCTAAAACTTTATTGTACCTTATACGAAAATAACTAACCGTTATAAGAATCGAACCATTAACGAATGAGCCTGCAATGAGTAAGATCCTTTCAAGGTTATCATTCAAGACTCCATCACTTATGACGATTGAATACTTTAAAAAGCTAAAAAACGCCGCTGACCCAATAATGATCTTCCACTTAGGATGCATAATGATGATTAAAATATTGGGTACCAAAAATAGAGACCAGATAAACACTGAAAATCTTTCATATTTTTCTTTCAAACTATAATCTATCATGATAGGAAGTGCGGAAAATATTACCATTATTATCCAATATATATATTTTTGTTTTCGTGACATTTGATTACCCCATATGATTTATTCCTGAAAACAATCCTTTTAGTCCATTATAAATTACCTATTATTTTTGTAAAAAAAACCATTAATGGTTTTCCTTTCATTTCAACATTTTATATGATTCTTTCATTTTCATAAAGCATACAAAGGCAAATACATGGATAATTCTTTTATAATCATTCATTGGAGCTTAACTTGAATGCTGCCACTCTCTACCACTTAATGAAAAAAGCTACCCAAATAATGGACAACTACTTACCAATGCAAATTTTCTTATGATAAAAGAAAAAACATTCCTTTTTTTGTATGAATTGTCGTCAATTATTACATCATAAACATATGGATAGTGTGTAAAAAGGGGAAGGTGAATTTTGGAAATGACAAGTCTAAATGGTAAAAACGTAATGTCTGAAAACGATATTCCACTTACTGCTTCGGAATTAGCGTTTCTTTGGGCACAATATATTAACGATACTTTAAATATTTGTGTAATGAAGTATTTCCAAAATATTTGCGAGGATAAAGACATCCTTCCGCTTATTGAAAATTCCATAAATATATCGCAAAAGGATATAAAAATTATCGCAGAGATTTTTTCCAAAGAAAAACACCCGATACCAGTAGGATTTACGGATGGGGATGTCAATGTAGATGCACCAAGACTGTATTCGGACTCATTTATCCTTATGTATATACAAAAGCTGGAAATGCTTGCGATGGCAAGCGTTAGTATGGCAATTGGTCTATCGGCTCGTTCAGATGTAAGTCAATTTTTTAGAGATTTACTTGTTTCCGTTTCCGACCTACACGATAAGGCCAGAAAAGTGATGTTATCAAAGGGTGTTTATGTCCGGCCGCCGCAAATACCTACACTAAAAAAAGTTGACTTTGTAGAAAAACAAAGTTTCTTATTTGATTTTCTAGGACAACATAAAAGGCCTTTAACAGCCATTGAGATTACACACCTTTTTAATAACGTTCAAACAAATGCTTTGGGCAAAACAATGATGATGGCATTTGCACAAGTCAGTAAAAATGAGGAAGTAAAACAATTCTTTATAAGAGGAAAAGAAATTGCCAAAAAGCATATGAAAAAATTTAGTTCAATTCTAATAAACGAAGACATTCCTGCCCCCATGAGTTGGGATGCACATGTAACAGATAGTACCGTTGCTCCCTTTTCAGATAAATTGATGATGTTTCAAACAACTTATTTGAATGCCGCAGGGATAGGTAATTACGGTATGGCAGCCGGAACTTGTCAAAGAATGGATTTAAGTGCCACATTTACTCGGCTTGCAGCGGAAATTGCCTTATTTGCGGAAGATGGTGCAAATATCCTGATCAAACACGGATGGTTAGAAGAACCACCTAAATCCGCAGATCGCCAAGCGCTTATCGATCAACCGAAGTAACATACATTATATAATCCAGGGCGTGACAGGTACCGTTATAATCTGCCTCATGAAGGACATTTTCCTCTTCTGGCACCCTATTAAATGTCCTTCAGTGGCTTCATGAAGACCATTTTTCTCTTCTGCACTTATTAAATGTCCTTCATCTGCCTTATGAAGACCTTTTTCCTCTTCTCGCACCTGTCAAATGTCCTTCATCGGCTTTATGAAGACCTTTTTCCTCTTCTCGCACCTGTCAAATGTCCTTCATCGGCTTTATGAAGACCTTTTTCCTCTT
>NZ_BNDS01000012.1:94905-119320 GCF_014656545.1 Neobacillus kokaensis | reverse complement strand
ACCTTTTTCCTCTTCTCGCACATAAGAAAAAGGTCAGTCTCCCGTCACGATAGTACACGGGCAACTGACCCCAATCAAAGTCCAAAATCTATATCCTTTTTTTCACACAGAAATCAAATTTTGATTTAATGCCGTATACACACTATTTCTACATAATTAAGGACTTTTTCTACGTAATTCAAGTACAATTCTACATAACTCCAATGGAATTCTACAAAAATTAGAATAAAATGGGTTACTTCTTAATTTGAGCAATTTTTTCTACATAATTAAGGACTTTTCTACGTAATTTAGGCACATTTCTACATAATTCCAATGGAATTCTACAAAAATTGGAACAAAATGGGTTGCTCCTTAATTTGAGCATCGTCGATCGTATGATTAGGAGTAGTAGAACAGTTAACTTTTTTACGAAAAAGTGAAAACATCAATAGATGGTTATGGGTATCAATAAATCCGGGAATGACCGTTTTTCCTTTAAATCTATAATCCTTTCATGGACAGGGTAATCTACTTCTTCCTTCGGAGGTTTTGAAACCTGCCAAATACCAACATTACGCCCGTCCTTTACTGCCAATGATTTCGCTATTGTATTCTGGTTATCCAAGATCAGCCTTTATCAACCTGCATCCACATCTCACTTAATAGATTCTTCACTCTGTAATCAAGGATTTACTAATTTACATAGCGTCTTATAAAGAACACTTATGCCCTTTTCAATATCCTCCCATGAAGTATGTTCCTCTTCACAATGGCTTTTTCCATCTGTACTTGGCACAAAAATCATGACTGTGTCCGTCACTTGATTTAAATACATGGAGTCATGGCCAGCACCGCTTATCATTTTTTTATAAGGCAGCTGGCTTTCTTTACAGACATTCTCTAATGTCTCAATTAGAAAAGGAGAAAAATGAATGGGCTGGTTTGATGCGATTTCGTCGACCGTGCATTCGATTTGTTTTTCCCTTGCTATATGATTGATTAACCTGGTTACTTCCTTTACACATTCCTTTAATTGAACTGGATCCGAATTTCGAATATCTAATGAAAACATGGTTTCACCTGGAATGGCATTAATGATCCCAGGAACGGTACGAATGGTTCCAACGGTTGCAACTGTGCCATCTTTTTTACTCATGGCCCAATTGTAAATTTCATGAATGATGGAGGAGGCGGCAACTAACGAGTCTCTCCGCATGTTCATGGGAGTGGATCCAGAATGGTCGGACTGTCCGGCCAGCTTTATTTCCATCCAAGAAAATCCGGCAATGCCCTCCACAACCCCAATAGCAATTTTTTCTGAATCTAATATCGGACCCTGTTCAATGTGGAGCTCAATAAATGAAGCAATCTTCCCCGGACGGTTTCTTTCCTCACCAAGGTAACCAATTCTTTCCAATTCAGATTGAAAGGTCAGCCCCTTTTGGTCTGTTCTCTGATAAACATATTCTTTCGAAAACTTTCCAGTAATCGCGCCGCTTCCGAGCATTTGCGGGGCAAAGCGGGCGCCTTCCTCGTTGGTAAAAGAAACAATTTCAACTGGGCAAGCTGGTTCGATACCGCTTTCCTTCATTGTTTCGATGGCTTCCAATGCTGCTAACACACCTAATGTCCCGTCAAACTTTCCGCCTTTTGGAACAGTGTCTAAATGGGAACCTGTCATAACAGGAGACGCATTCGGGTCCTTTCCCTCAAGCCTGCCATAAATATTTCCAAAGTCATCCACTCTGACTTCCATATTTAATTCATTTAACCATTGAATAAATAAGGCGCGTGCTTCTTTTTCTTGGTCGGAAAGAGCTAATCTCGATACACCACCTCGATCTGTCCCTCCTATTTGGGCCATTTTAAGCATACGAGACTTTAAACGTTCGATATTGATTGTGGATTGCTTGGTAACCTGTTCCATCTTAATACCTCCTATTTCATCTGCGTTTCTTACATCCATTGGTTACAGCGTAATACTCTTTTCGTCATCAATAGGAAATTCATCCATCTCAGCTGAATCTAGATCTTCCCAATAAACTGCTCTTACTTGTTCAGATGGGTCATGTTTTGTCAGCAAGCTAACGCCGACTAAACTAATAATGGATACGAGGAAGCTGAAAACGGTATGGTCGAGGCTTATACCCATATACGGCCAGGCAAGGGTAGCGGCTGCGGCAAGCA
This sequence comes from Neobacillus kokaensis, assembly GCF_014656545.1. Taxonomy (GTDB): domain Bacteria; phylum Bacillota; class Bacilli; order Bacillales; family Cytobacillaceae; genus Neobacillus; species Neobacillus kokaensis. Next base: position 117,151 of record NZ_BNDS01000012.1, on the reverse strand, counting down.
CCATGCTCCATACGACCCCTTGTTTAGTAACCCTTTTCCAAAACATAATGGCGAGGAATGGGAAAACCATGACTGTTGCCGATAGTCGCAATGCCCATTGATAGAGGCTGACGATATCAGTCAATGCATAAGCAACAACCAGGCCAAGAACTGAGATAATCACAACCGTCCAGCGCGCCGACGTCATTAACTGTTTTTCAGTTGCTTTTGGATTCAAGATTCGATAATAGATATCTCTTGTCAGGTTAGAGCTTCCTTGTAAAATAAAAGAATCGGCGCCAGTCATTAAAGCAGCAAGCAGACCGACTAATACTAATCCGCCGACAACAGGTGGAAGAAGTTCAACAGTAACATAGGAAAACAGCAGATCAGGCTTCATGTCCGCAGGGGCAAATTGGCGGGCAATAACGCCGATACTGAAAGGTAAAAAAGAAATAGCTCCAGAAATAGCAAAGCCTGTAATGCCTGCCTTTTTGGCAACCTTTTCACTTTCCGAGGCAAAAATCCTTTGCCAGGTAGACTGCCAAACAAGATAGAATGGGCCGACAGATAGGGCAAACAATAAAACTTCATTTAGTCCATCCGCTCCAACAGGAGACAAAAATTCTGCCTGAGTTTTTGCGATGATGTTTCCAAATCCATCGCCATATAGAACCGCAGCAACAAATAAAATCACAATTCCAGCCAGCAGAATAAACGATTGAATCGCATCTGTTACAATGGCTGCCGGCAATCCTCCTAAAATCGTAAAAGCTAAAATTAAAGCAAAGGATAAGAAAATACCAACTTGGAGATCCATCCCTAATGCCATTTTGAATACAGTTGACATTCCCACGATTTGCAGTGCTAGCGTTGGTACAGAATAGATAAATGCCGATAGAATAGAAGGAACAATTCCTGATTTCCCTCCAAATCTTTCACCAAACAAATCAGCCAATGTATAAAGCCGTTGTCTCCTTAAAGGAGCAGCGAATAAAAAGATTAGCAAAATACTAAAGAGTATCCCCGGCAGTGCAAACTTGAAGAAGCCTGACAGGCCTACCGTAAATCCCATCCCTACCCATCCGATAAAAACTGCTGCACCGCACCAGGTACTTACAATCGTTCCGACAATCGGCCAATATCCTACACTCCAGCTGCCAATTAAATACTCATTATAGGTTTTAACTTTAAAGAAATAGTAAATGCCCATAGCAAACATGAAAATGAAATACAGTACAATATAGCTTACATACCAACCCACAGCATTCCCACCTTTGTTTTGTTTTTTAATTACCTAGAGATAATTCATACAATTAGTAATTATCAGAAATATTAAAACGCAACATTCCTAAGGGATTATTCTAAATACTTTTTGATTTTTCTAGCTGCCGCGGTTTGACTGATTCCAAGCTTTTTAGCTACTTTGTATGAGGAGTTTTCCTTTTCATATTCCTTCAAAATAATAGACTGCTCGACCTCCTCAAGGATTTCCTTAAGTGTTAGGTCACTTGGTGCACTTGAAGCTTCCTGTATATATTCGGGCAAGTCACTTTCTTGAACAACGGTGTAATCGGATAGAACAACAAGACGTTCAATTACATTTTTTAATTCCCTTACATTTCCCTCCCAGGAGTATGATAAAAATTTTTCCAGCACCTTTGGTGAAAATGTAATTTGTTTATGATAGAATTTGTTAAATTCCTGAAGAAATTGATGTGCCAGGTCCAAAATGTCTTCTTTCCTATTTCGAAGAGCGGGGATTACAATTGGAAAAATATTTATCCGGTGGTAAAGATCCTCACGGAATAAACCGGACTGAACCATTTCTCTTAAATTTCGGTTTGTAGCAGTGATGATTCTAACATCCAGTTTTAACTGTTCAGTCCCGCCGACAGGACGGAATTGCCTTTCCTGGATGACATGCAGGAGCTTTGCCTGTAAATGAAGCGGGAGCTCACCAATTTCATCAAGAAAAAGCGTTCCCCCATCTGAGGCCTCAAACAATCCTTTTTTACCTCCTGGGTCCCCTCCGGTAAACATACCGCCCTTGTACCCAAACAATTCTACTTCAATTAATGATTCCGGAAGCGCAGCACAGTTAATCATGTAGAAAGGCTTACCCTTCCTGCTGCTTAACTGATGAATGACCCTAGCAATCTCGCTTTTCCCTACTCCCGTTTCGCCCAGCAAGAGCACATCACTATTTACTCCCGCAAGCTTATGCACATGGTTCAATGTTTCCTTCATTTTTTCACTTCTTGAGGAAATACCTTTAATTTGGATCGGTTCCAGAAAATTGCGCCTATATTTATTCAGCTCATCTTCCATTTCTTCTAATTGCTTTTTAAGCAGCATGATTTCGGACAAATCTCTTGTAAAAGAGACGATCCGATTTATTTTACCGTTCTCATCGAATATAGGCTTCGCCCGTACATAAACGTAGCGACCGCCAATCGCGGACTGAACAAGTTCCACGGATTTTCCATATTCAATCACCTTCCCAACGGCAGATGGAGAGAAAATACCTTTTTTCTCTAAATCTCGGACATTTTTACCAATAGCCTCTTCTTTCTGCAGTTTCATGAAGGATGCGCTTACATTATTAAGTTTCATGATCGTCCCATCCGCATCCGTCAGTAATATTCCCTCAAAGGAGTATTCAAAAACGTTTTCTAGTTCAGCATTTAATTCTTGAAGACGTTTTACCTTATCAGCCATTACACTACACCACCTCTATAGACCCTCTCCTTTCTTCAAATTATATCATCATTTAAGACAACACTGTCCTGCAAAAACTATATATGCAAGTTTTGTACCAATTTAAAAAACCTTCAAAAACACAAGATTTCACCCCTGCACTTAGGGAGAAGTAAGTCTAAAATAACTTAATTAAGTCTTTTTAGACTTACAAGTGGAAGAGAAACTGATTACATATCCCTGGCGATAAACCAATGTAAGTCCTTGTTACATCAAGAAGCAGCAAAGAATAAAAACGATATGTACTTATTATTAAAGGTTCTCAAAAAATACAATTCTATTACCAAATGGGTCTCCTATGCAAACCTCCCGAGTATTCCAAGAGGTTGTTTCAATGCCAGGACGTGCATATTTGTATTTCTTTGATAAAAGGTTGGAATGGAGTAGCTCTAAGTTTTCTACTTCAATCCTAATAGCACCGCCAGGACAGCAATCTCCATGATGTTCTGAAAGATGAATAATACAGTTTCCACAAGAAACTTGCATGTATAAAGGCAGACCATCTTCAAATCGATGTTCCCAATCCAAACTAAATTCCAAAAAGGTTAAATAAAACTCTTTTGCTTTTTCCTCATCAAATATACGCAGGATTGGCGTGGAGCCTTTCATTGTTATTTTAGATGTACTCATTAGATCCATCACCTCTTATATTTATTTTAAAACTCTATTAATCCTTATGAGCGCCTTTTGCGCCCGCTCTCTCGAATCATTACCCAACCAAAAAGATTCAAGCTTAACCAATAATAGGACGTGCTTTTTGTGATCGTAAATCATTGACCAGCATCATATGTTCCGAAAATAGATTGTCGGGTAATTCCTCAAGTGAAAAAAACTTATTGTGCATGGACTCTTCGTTGCACTCTATTAATTCACCTGTATATTCCTTACAAATGAATGAAATTAGAAGCAATGCAACTTGGTCCCCGTTAGAGAAAGTTTTATCATATTGTGGACCTGAATAAATGCCAAGCAGTTCAAGTTCGCCTAATCGAAGTCCTGTCTCTTCATAAACCTCTCTCCTGGCCGTGTCCTGCACGCTTTCTCCTAATTCCATAAAACCACCCGGAAAACCCCATTGTCCATTATCAGAACGTCTTTGCATAAGCACTCGATTTTCTTGATCAAAAACAATGGCACCTGAAACAACCATGATCACCTTTTCATTACCAACCATTGACCTTAAATGTTTTATATAATCCAATTTTCCCCTAACCTTTCTATCTGCATTTACATAACTTTTCTATCATTAATAACTAACGCTTTTTGGCATCAACAATTAACGGCGGGAAAACAAGTTTCTCCCCTTGATTTCGTCGGTCATATTTTTTGGAGCGAAAAAAATAGTTATTTTATTAATTCCTTCGAATAAATTATTGGTGCTTTGCTTTTATCAGATACATCAATTAAAGCCACTCCCACGATCTTCCCCTGAATAGTGCTGATTCTTTTTGTACAATAATGAAATGCTTCCGTTAATTTTTCTAGTGATAACCTATTTGCAATTGTACAATGTGGTATCCAATGATCCGGTATGTACAATGAATTCGGATCATCATTAAACTGTTCAAATTTCTTATGATGGTTAGCATGGAATTCAAACAAGTCTTTTGTCATAGTAGGTGAATAGAACAATGCACCAGAATTAAGAAAAGAGCCAATCGAATTAAACTTTATATCAATGGCTGGCTGATTTTCATATATTTCATTTATTTGTTCTATAAAATCAGATATGTTTAAGTTGTTATAACTCGCCAATGTAATATGAGGTATTCTATCTTCTACTTCATAAGCATACGCAGAAATAGACCTTTCATATAACTCCTTCCAAATAGTCTTTATCAACTGTTCTGTTGTTTCATCAAATATTGCAATTAGTCCATACATAAAAAAAGCCTACCTTAGAGTTATTATAGGAAACCACTTTCATTCACAATCCTACTAGCCTAAGAGCAGCAGTAAAGATAAATAAGAGAGAAAACTTAGACCAGTCGTGTATGATTCCTTGGATATACAATCCTTCTTTCCAACATTCAACGAGAACGTTCACTTTATGATTTAGGATATATAGGAAATTTCTCCAATAGGCATGTAGCATAAAAACATCCTCCCTTTCATTGATATTCTATTTGGAGAGTTCACAATCCTGCTTAATTGTGCAAAAGAAAAGGGTTGTCCTACGCCAACACTCGGAACCCCTCATTGGAAGAATAACGGCAAAAATTATAGATTTGACAACCAGCGCCGTTCCATATTTCTGTTAAGTACATACTTTGTAATTACGAATTGAAAGGAAGCTCTATATTATGTCAGAGGATCATTGTATTGTTTATACTTCTTATCATCGTTGAAACAGCTTGGTACCAAAGAATCCAATATGGCTGATGGTGCGAAAAACAACACACCTATCCAATTCAATCTAAATACATAATTCACTTCAAATAAAATAAATAAAAAAGGGGTTAAGTACATGATTAACGTTATTTTTGTATGTCTGGGGAATATTTGCCGTTCACCGATGGCTGAAGCTTTGTTTCGCGACTTAGTCAAAAAGGAAAAGTTGACTAACAAAATCGCAGTGGATTCCGCTGCAACCAGTTCATGGCAAATCGGCTTCCCTCCGCACGAGGGAACTCTCGATATTCTTAAGAAATACAATATTTCTTCTGCTGGGCTTGTTGGACGCAAACTAAAGAAAGAAGACTTTTGGAAGTTCGACTATATTATCGGTATGGACGAAAGCAACATAAAAAATATTTACAGGATCACCGGTAAGCCCAATCATCCAAAGATCATTAGGCTGCTCAATCTGACCAAAAACAAGAAAGATGTCCCCGATCCATTTTACACAGGTGATTTTGATGAAACCTATCGTCTTGTTTCAGCCGGCTGCCGGGCATTACTCAAGAAAATACGCAGCGAACAAAACTTATAACAGCAAGGCATCCATCTCCTAATCCAACGATCAAAGCAGTTTCTATATATCAATCCTTGTTAGTTCAAGCCACCTTTATTTCATCAATAAAAAATATAGCTCTTTTCTAAAAGGGGGTATCTAATTTTTAATTGGCTTTTTTGCATCAACTATTAGTGAAACAAAACCGAGATTCCCATTTTTATTTCTATGGTCAAAACGTTTTGAACGATAAATAAATCCTTTGTTTTCGTCCCAGTCATTATAATGAAATCCACCCATCTCATCACAATATTCCAAAAGACTAACGTTAAAACCAGCTTCTTCAAACATTGAACTAATTGTCTTATAATTATGTACAATTTTATGACTTGCTGCAGGATGATCTTTAGGTCCAGGCCCTCCTACCTGCACTCCTGCCTGATACTCTTCATCAGGAAAATAACCATCAGGAACTGCACAACGAATATAACCTCCAGGCTTTAGAAATTCAAAACATATCTTTGCAGCTTTAGTCCCTTCTTCATAAGTTAAATGCTCCCAAACATGTTCAGCTAAGATAGCTTCCAACGAGTTAGGTGAAAATTTTTTCTCCCACTCAACTCGCCTTAACAAATTCAGATCTGTTTCTTGCGTCTGAAGCCATTGCGGATTGTTATTATGTTCCCCTGCACCAACTACAACTTTTAAGGTTTCTTTAGTAGTCATTTTCGCCACCCACTCCATTTATCAATTGCAAACTTTTATTTTATTCAAATTTTCCAAAAATAAAGTGCCCCTATAATGTAAAAAAGAATGCTAATGTTCAAGAAAGCGCTCTTCTTGAATAACTAGCTTGTAAATCAATAAAGCTATTTTAATTGATTTACTAAGATTTCCTTATGTTCAATTGATAAATTTAGCAATTCAAAGTTTCTGTTATGTATTAACTTAATAAGATTGTTTGCTTCATCCCAAGCTAAATTGTAAAGGGACTTATCAATAATTCCCTTTACAACAGCCACTTCAAGTTCATCATCATCTTTTAGAAATACTTCTTCAGAAGGTAACAAAACAATATCCAAAAATAAATCATCCATCCAAGGGATATTTCTATCTAATCCATTTTCTAGGCAAATATCTATATACCATTGCACTATATTTCCATTGGCATCAAACATGGTTGTTACTGAATGTTTTTTCTCTAAAGGGAATTGTTGAAGCCACATATAGCCATCATTAACAATACATATATCATTTTCTCCATACCTAACTGATAATGGTTCGGTTACCTTAATAGTATGTATTAGAGTGATATATCCCCTAAAATCCTTTGTATCAAGATACGATTGTGCGTATTTTCTTTTTACAACTCGTTTCCATTCTAACCGGTCCCCATACTTTCTCTCGAGCATCTCCATCCATCCTCATACCAAACTTTTAATTATAACAACTTTATTCAACCTGACCTTTAATATAAAATCGCCTACACTGATTGTATTAAACGCCCCTTTAATTCGTTATGGTTTAATAGTACTCAAGTAGTTTTTCATCAATTTCATCTATGTAACCAATGCTGCTTACTCTGTCCCAAAATACAATTTGTTCGGCTTCTTCATTCTCCTTAAAAGCATTTAAATCTTCAATTTCCCCGCTATACAATGCACCATATTCAATTCTATCGTCAGGCTTTAATTGAAACTTCATTAAACCCTTAAAAGATAATTGTTTAATTGATTGATTGGTTTCCTCTAATAATTCCCTAATTGCACATTCCCTCGGTGTTTCTCCTTCATCTATAATCCCGCCAGCCAGTTCCCAGTTTTGTCTCCACTTATTAAACATTAAAAGATATTTTTCTTGATATTTAGCTACTACTAATGAATGGGTTAAGGGGGCATCAGTTACATAGTCGTTTAGTTCCTCTTCGTTAATCTTAAGGAAATCCAAAAATACATTGCCTTTTTTGCTTACTAAAATGGTCATAATCTATCTTCCAATCTTATGTGTTTATACTATAAACCTTTCTACGTTATGGTTAGAAAATCTTTTTTAGCTAATCTCCCTATTACAAAAAGCTAGCTGTTCTTCCCGTAACGCACTCATCAGAACTTAATAAGAACGACTTACAAATTCTTTTAATGTATTATAGGCATTTTGAGTAATTAGCTTTTTTTGTTCTCTATTACCACCTGTTATTTCCAGCATATTGTATATATCACTAAATTTTTTTATTAAAAGAATATCGGAATATACTTCAATACAATTTTTCTCAACAGTATATAACGGTCTAATCTCTTCATAACCGTTTAAAATAGCTTTATAAACCTGGTCTGGAAAACTTAATTTAATTACAGCTAAGTCGTGGATTCTATAACCATACCCACAGTGATCAAAATCAAATAATGAAAAACCGTTTTTATTACTAAAGTACAAGTTTGAAGGATTTAGATCTCCGTGAATAAGACCGTATGAATTTACATCAATAGGCAAATTATTAATATAATCTATAAGTTTATTAGTGTGGTTTTTAAAAAAAGAAATGTTTCCTAATCCATACAAATAAGTATTTTTTTCAATTATCGATAAAGGGTCCTCAATTAAAGTTTTTATATCTAGATGATAACGTGAATACTTACTGACGAAATTGTTGGAACATAAATGCAGCTTGGCAATTATTTGACCTAAACTATTTGATTGTTCCCGATATAAATTTTCATCTATTGGAAAGCCGCTTGCAAAGGGGAATAAAGTTAAATATCTGGTTTCATCATTCATCTTTAATGCAATAAAATTTTTGTTATTATTACTAATAATCGGATCCATTACCGGGATACCTTTAGAATTCAAATATTGGAGATAGTCTAATTCGAATTTGATTTCGTCTATGTTATGAATATAGTTCTTGTTGTTAAGGTACACTCTTAAAACATATTGTTTAGTACCAGCTTTAATTAAATAGTGATCATTAAAACTCCGTCGAATAAATTTACAACTTATCGGTCCAGTTAAATTATAAAAGCCAGATACGGTCTTAACCAGAGTAGGCTCATCAATTACTGTATTTAAATTTACCATTATTCTAGATTACCTCCAGGAAGATTCGCACAAAAAGGGCTGCTCTGAAATTAAGTGCAAACCCATTCATATATACATTTTTCTTTCTCACCTCGCTGGTACATATCATTGTCTTCTGGGACATTAACGATTGCTAAAAGATTAGCTCCGACATACTCACATGTTTTTCTTGAAGCAATGTTATCTGGATTACAGGTAATAAAGAGTTTCTTCATTTCATGAGCTTGTGCCACTTTCTTTAAAAGCTGTACAGCTTTTGCAGCATAGCGATTGCCTCTATATTCCTCATGGACTGAATATCCAATATGACCTCCATAATATAAGTTTTCATTGTATCCAATTCTAATGTCTATCTTTCCAATAGGTATGGATGAACCACTTAAAGAGATATTGAAATGATAAGTGGGAACCCATTTCTTCGCCTTATTTCCTGTTACTGTTTTTATCAGATGTAAATCAATATCTTCACCTTTAATAACATCAAAGTCTAAAAATTTGAATTTCATTATTCACCCTCAGTGTTAAGTCTTTATTTCTTATTCTTCAAAAAGATGTATTCTCCTTTAAATGGCCCTTAAATAAAAAAGACACGCCCTTTAATAAACGCGCCCCCGGAATATTGAAAATTCAAAAGTACTGCAAAACTAATACCTCATTTATTTTACTAAAGCACCCGTTTAAGTACATTACTTCACATTTTCTTCTTTGCGTTTTTTCGGTATTCTCTCGGTTTTCTCATTAGTGCCAATAATGCTATAACAAAACGAATCATTAGAATTATACTTAAGCTCCAAGCGAAACTATCAATATCTGAATTAACCTTCCTCCTCAGATATGTTTTGTTCACTCTAGCATGATTAATGTGCTAGTTGGTTTTATTCTACAAAAGAAGATAAAAAGTTACAATTTTTTCTATCAAGATCCGTTTGCTGTAATTCCCATAATAAAACACCACCCTTCCCCTATTACAAAATGTAGAGAAAGGACGGTGCTTGTCTTTCATTATTTATTTTCAATCAATGTAAGCCTTCATAATCTTAGTTTTGGTCAATAAATATTGATTCATCATCTTACTTTCCCCACACCAATTGCAAAATGATTCCAAAGGATATCCTCTATTATTTCAGCCTGCGTTTCTTCACAATCAACAATTAAAATTATTTCAGAATGTTTGCCTTTTAAAACCCTTTTTTTCTTTTTTATAAATAACTCCATAATAAGCCGAATAGTTAATCCAAGAATAAACCCCACGGATGCACCTATCAGCCCCCAATAAATTGGACCCCAAGCTAATTTAAATCCTATACTTGCTCCAATAACTGAAAATGCAGTGGCAAGCCCCATACCGATATCAATAAGGCTTGTTCCGTCTGAGCGATGTATGGTATCAAAAATTTTACGGTCTTCTTCTCGATTATCCAGTGGAACAGCAAATATATTTTCCTTTTTAATTCCTTTTTTCTCTAAAGTTGAAATTACCATTTCTAAAAATGCGTTATTTTCAAAAGTTGCAAATAGTTGCAAACACATCACTTCACTTTTTGACCTTTAAGTATTTGGAAACCTGTATCTTGATAATTTTCCATTAAATACCTTCTTTGTTCTTTTTCATACAGTTTATTATTTTCAATCGTATCCACATAGGAAGCAAAAGCAGCAAATCCATAGTGAGATGGAAGGAATAACAGCCATTCGGGGTTTAAAACAACAGAAGCCTCCTTGATTTTTCCTAAGAACAAAAGGGAAACCGCTTCAAGTGCATGGGATTGATAAAAAAAGACTACTACCCATAAGATAATAAACAAAGCTGTCATTATTCTATGTATATAAAGATGCCCTAGCCCTGGAATAAATAGTGACCACATAATAGAAGCTAAAGGGTTTCTCTTATCCAAATAATTAATTCCTGTTGGTCCTAAACTAAATGAGTTAAAAGGATGGTCTTCATGGTCAGCTAAAATAAAAATTTTGTTCAAATCAACCGTTGTCCGATAACTATCCCAAATCGCAAATAGATACACGGGTATATACATGAGTAACCATCTAGTGTCCAACACCTCCTTTGCCATCGATATATTTCCTTGAAATGAGTAAATCATAGCAAGATTCACATGTGCTTTAATATTTACAACTACTTCCCAGATAAATAATGCATATCCTCTTGGATATTTACATAGCATCATATGTCCGAATCCTGGGAAAGCTGCTGACCACCAAGCAACGATAAAAGGGTTTCGTAAATGGATCTGGGTCGTGCCAAATATGCTAATATCAGCCTTATAACGTCTGGCGGTGTTATCATTCGTATAGTTATTCATTAAATTCACCTTTTGAGGTTTTTACCATTAATTTCCGTAAGGGAGTGAATTTATACCAAACCTTAATTAGCTGAAGAGGATGCATTGGATGTCGTGTCTAATTTATCTGTAACAGATCATTCAGGCCATGACGAAGCAATATATATTTTTGAGTGCTATTGAACAGTTAAAAGAGAACTATCGAGCCGCATTATTTTGTTTTACTACTATGATTATTCTATTAAAACCATTAGCAAAATTATGGAGATTCCCAGGGAACCGTCAAAACCATTTAAGCAGGGGAAAAGTTAATTTAAAAAAGTCCTATAAAGAAAAGGGGGACAAATGCCATGGATAACAAGGCAGGAAAAAGGGCAATTGATAAAATAGTTGTACCAAAAGAAAAAGTGTTGAACGCCATTGATACAGGCTTAAAAATGGCAGGACAAGGAGAAAAAACAAAGAAAAAGAAAGTTTTTGCCGGTTCAGCTGCTGCCGTCGCTCTTCTTGGAATAACTGTCACCTCAGGTTCTATTAATTCTACAATGAACAAAGTATTAACGAATGCACCCTTAATTGGCTTGGTCTTTCAAGAGTTCGATGATTCAATTGGCATAAAACTGGCGAAACATACTGCCAAAACACACATGAGTTAATTGCCAGAAACATTTTTCTCCCTCTATAAACTAATTGTTTTCTTAAAAATACTCCTTTATTTTTAAATATAAATATCAACCACTTATGTCCATTATACTGCCAATATTAACATAAGTATCCTGCATTAAATTAGCCTTTAAAAACAAAGCAGGCGTAATCCTTACAGGAAAAACGCCCTTTTCTGGAATAACGCTATTGACATTATACATCTAATTATTTACTTTTGGATTAGTTTTCCATAGTGGTCTCTCATCTTCGAATTGTTTCATACCCCAACAATACCATTAATATTTATCGATCGTAGCACCGAGAACAGAAGCACGAATGAAAGGAAGGTCTTGAAAACGTTTAAGCTCTTCTGCTGTTCCCGTCACAACAGCTCCGTTATACTGAATCTTCCCTTCAGTGGAACGGGTGTTTTCCTCAATTCCTTTTAAAGCTTCGTTGACTAGACTTTTACGGAATCCCTTTTTCTTTAATTCTTTCAGTGTTCTCATAAAAAATTCTTCATGTTGGTTGGAATAAGGCTCTTGAGGATTAATATCAAATCCGAAAGCTCCACCGCCACCTTTTGTTTTTAGACTATCACTATCCAGTTCTTTCTCCATTCTATGCATTTGAGCTTTTGACGACGTATCTACCCATAGCCAAATCACATTTTTATTACCAAGTTGCTTGGAAACCTCAGCCAAGGTCATTGGCTTATCAAAGGAAATTGCTACTTCAATTAACTTATTTTTATCTAAATCAGTCGCAATATCGAGTTCATGGGGTAAATAATCGTATCTTAAACCAGGATAATAAAAATCAATTTTTCGTTCATTATTAAAATCGTTATAGCGGATATACCGATGAGCTTCTTTATCAAGTGAAATAGTATGGACCATACCGCTCCCTTGATTGAGAGTTTCTATTCTTCCGAATAAAGGTATTTTTTTTATTTTCGTATCCCACAATATAGAACGGTTTCCCACTGTCTTGAAAGTTCTTTCATCAATCGTTACACTAAATAGATCATAATTATAAGAGCCACCACCTGATGATAGATTTGCTCCATAAATGGGATCCAAAAGAGACTTCTCGCTGCTAACTTCAATACGCTGATTTAGTATGTATTGGCTGCCGCTTATCAGCACATACAATAAAACAATTGTTGTAAAAACAGTAATGCCAATATATTTGAATGTTTGTTTTCTTTTGGATTTTTTTACGGCTAACTGTAAGGAAGGATTGCTCATAAAGTCAATCTCTTTCTTATCTTCCTCTTTTGATACACGTTTATCACTCATCGCTTTCCTCCCTGTAAATCTTTGCTAGTTGTTTTCTAGCCCTAAATAAATTTGTCCTCACTGAATTGATATTTGATTCCAATAGCTCCGCAATTTCTTTATAGGACAAGCCGGATTGGTACTTTAACAATAATAGTTCTTTAAAATGTGGCTTTAGCTTGGAAATTGCAGATGAAAGCTGTTTGTTTCGTTCTCTTTCAAGAAAGAACTCTTCCGGCTGTTCCGCTGCAACTAACTTTGTAACATTTGCATCTAAATCCAGCTTATATTTCTGTTGTTTTCGGCATTGATCATAATAAAAATTTAATGCTACACGTATTAGCCAACTGCGTATTTTTGAAGCTTTAATGGAATCGTAATACAATAAGTATTTGTACGCAGTCTCCTGAACAGCATCCTCAGCATCGGCATGGGAAATCCCCAATTTACGTAAATACTTATATACGATGTTAAGCTCTGTATTCAATGCATTATTCTTATTTAACTCATTCATTACTCGCCTCCTGAACAATAAAAGTATTCAATAAGAAAAAGTATACAGTAGTTAGTAATAAATTTTTTAAAATATATATCCCCTACATTCAGTTAACTTTATGTCAATTTTTAAGGAAGTCATACAAAAGCCAATCCCTTGAACCATAAGAGATTGGCTTTTATTCGTTTTTTTCTTCTATACGGGGCATCGTCAGGAAAATGCGGATTTACAACGGTAAGGAAATTACAATTAAAAAGCCCAATTTCACAGTATTATTGAGAAATTGGACTTTTCGTTACTAAGGAAAAGCACCCGTTTATGGAACTACCTAAGGCATATGATCCCACTAAAGCTCACTTAGTTAATTTTAGTCCCAATCCCCTTCTAGAAAGACTAAAGTGCGGAGAATTTTACCAGTATTTTCAGTCGTATTAATCTACCTTTAAAATAATCTTTCCGATGTTTTTGTTGTTCTCCATATGTTCATGTGCTTGTTGGATTTGATTAAAAGGAAAAACTTGATCAACAATCGGACGAAGCTTGTTATTGGCAAAAAGGTCTAGGGTTTTGGCAGAAAATTCAGTTGTGAGTGCTGTCTTGTATTCATCGCTTCTTGGAGTGAGCAGCGTTCCAGTCAGCTGGATTCGTTTTGAAATTACATCCATTAAATTGAATTTTGCTATTTCTACACCACCTAAAATCCCGATCAACACCCATCGGCCATCTACTTTTATACTGGCTAGATTTTTACCCCAATAGGATGCACCAATAAAATCAAGAATCAAATCGACCCCTTGATTTTTGGTCGCATGCAATATTTCCTCGTCAAAATTCTGTTCTTTATAGTTTATACAAACTTCTGCACCTAACGACCGGCAAAAATCTAACTTCTTTTCGGATCCGGCTGTTGTAATTACATTCGCTTGTCCGATTTGTTTGGCAAGCTGAATCGCCGCCGTTCCGACTCCACTGCCGCCAGCATGAATCAACACGGTTTCACCTGCACGTAATTGACCTATCCAAAATAACGTTTGGTAAGCGGTCAAAAATACTTCAGGAATAGCAGCAGCTTCTTCAAATGAAAGGTTTTCTGGAATCACCATCGCTCTTTCATCCGGTATTACGACATATTCCGCATAACCACCGCCATTCACAAGTCCCATAACGTGTGTGCCGACAGCTGTTTTTGTACCGGCGCCCGCTTTTTCTACAGTTCCAGCAACTTCAACACCTAAAATCGGGTTCTTCAAATAACCCGAACTGCTTTCTCTATTAAAGATATCTGTTCGATTAACAGCTGCTGCCTTAACCTTGATTAATAATTCCCCATCCTTTGGGTCTGGTTTAGCATGTTCTGTAATTTGTAATTGATCTGCACCGCCTGGTTGTTTTACGGTGATTGCTTTCATGTTGAGCCTCCTTAGATATTTACTTGATTCTACATTAACTTTTAAAAAGTATTAAATAAAGAAAGAAGCTTATCAGTATTTAAAGCATACCTTATTTATCCTTTGTTTTTTATATAATTTAATACTCCAAAATACCCCTCTTCATTTCTTCATAATCCGTCTCTATTTATTCAACAATCTGGCCCTTTAATGGAAAAACAAAAATATGGACTTAGTCCTAAAAATCGTTCGCTTGTTGAGCGACCGCACCCCGTTACTTGAATAAGAATTCACTAACGAATGAAAGCCAATTCTCTATTAAGAATTCCGTGTCCTTTGGAAACTCGGAAAAGCGCCCTTTTGTTTGAAGAGTGGAAATATTAATATCGAGTATTTCGTAATGATATTTTATCTTTGAATTTGCAAAATTATTAATCCCTATTTAAATGATAGGTTAGCTGCACAACGCCAGAGGAGAATGTTCTTGTATTAACTATTTTTAAATTCAACCTCTGCTTTATATCATTAAACAACGGTTTTCCTTCTCCTAAAATAACAGGGTGAACAGATAATCTAAATTCATCAACAAGCCCTAAATTGATAAAAGTTGTAATAAGACTTGCTCCGCCATATAACCAGATGTCTTTACCGGGCTTATTCTTTAATTTATTTACTTCTTCAAGAATATGATCATTTATGAATATTGCTTTATTATCAGTCCCTTTTTGCGTTCTGGAAAACACATACTTTTCTTTGCTATGAACTAATTTCCATATTTCTTTTTCAGTATCAGTATCTTCAATTCCTGGAGTGAATTGTCCCCATAAATCATAGCTTTTTCTTCCATACAAAATAGTATCAATTTCATTTAAGAAATGACTAAACTCCATCTCAGAATCCATGATGCACCAATCAATTTCCCCATTTTTCCCTTCTATAAAACCATCTAAAGTAACTGCTAAATCTAAAATTATTCTTCTAGGTCTTACAATATTGGACATAATCTTCTTCCTCCCTATAGTGAATTAGATATTGTTTCTCACGCCAAATATTTCATTATTGCTGTTAAAATAACCTGCCTCAACTTAATAACAATAATCTCGAAATACCATTTTCCCACAATTAGTTATTCGAGAATATAGCCCTTAAATGGAAAATGAGCGCTTTATCCTTGCTCAAGGATAGCGCCCTTTAGATGAATATAATTGTCGTCATTTATTTAACTTTACTTGCTATTAAAATATCTTTTATCTCGTCAACACTATTAACAATATATGTAGGGTTAGTTTCATTCAATTCTTTAAATGAACCAAATCCATAAGTTACGCCAATAGAATCAATACCACTATTGTTTGCACCAATAATGTCATGCTTTCGGTCACCAATCATAACAAAATCATCTAGCCTTTGTTCATTGTACATATCAAGTATGTATTGAATAATTTCAGTTTTTGATGATCTTGTTCCATCGAGGTTACTTCCAACAACAAGTTCAAAATACTGGTCAATATTAAAATACTTTAGTATTTGTTCAGAGAATATAGTAGGTTTTGAAGTTGCAACAACTAAAGTATATTGTTGTTCCTTTAATGTTTTTAAAAGTAAAGGAATATTTGAATATAACTTATTCTCAAACATACCCGTATCCTTGAACCTTTCCCTATAATAATCAATTGCCTTTTGTGTATTTTCCTCATTAAAACCGTAATATTCAGCAAATGAAACATGAAGTGGCGGCCCGATAAAACATTCAAGTTTATCGATATTAGGCTCATCAATGCCCATTTTCTGTAACGCATATTGAACAGATTTAGTTATACCAATTTTAGGGTCTGAAAGTGTTCCATCTAGATCAAATAAAATTACTTTATATTTGTTCATTTTAAACTTCCTTTCTGAAACTAATACCTTCCTCATCTTACCATATAAAATTCAGAATAATTCAAAATTTTTATTAACCTGCCAAATTTGCCCAAAACTCTTGCTCTATTGCCCTTAAATGAAAAATGAGCGCTTATCCTTGTTAAGGATAGCGCCTTATTGCTGAGCTATTCTATTTACTTATGGAGATCCAGTTAACCGAAAAGGGTACTCTGTAAATTACAAGATAACTATTATACGATTAAATCCATTGAAGGAACTCTAGGCGATTCCCGAATGGGTCATCCACATAAAAACGTTTTGCGCCTTTAAGTGGTTCATCTACCTTAACTTTGATTTCATTATCGATTAACCGATCACGTAGCGCTTCTAAATTTTCAACATGGAAAGCCGGATGTGCTTTTTTAGCTGGAATGAAATTTTCTTGAATTCCTATGTGAAGTTGATGCACTCCACATTTAAACCAAACTCCTCCTCGTTTTGCCAAGTTTTCGGGCTTTGGGATTTCTTCCATACCAAGAATCCCATTGTAAAAATGACGTGCCTCATTTTCACTTCCTTTTGGTGCAGCTAATAGGACATGATCAATTCCAGTAAATGAATACAACACATAAAGCACCATCCTTCACCAATTAATTTCTCACTAACAGTATAACTTAGTTACTTATAATTAAAATTATTCAATGAATATGATTGTCGATAAGTAATTCTGATCGAACGATGGCTATTACCGCTCCTTTAAGAAAACGGACATCCTAAGAAATGTATAAAAGCAATCACTTCTTATAACATGAATCCTCCACACTCTGGCCCTATAATGGAAAAAAACAAAAATATGGACTTAGTCCTTTGTTGAGCTATCGCCCCCCGTTACTTGAATAAGAATTTGCTAACGAATGAAAGCCAATTCTCTATTAACGAGAGCATCCTTTAGCCATCGAGGATGCATTTTCAATAAGTCTTGCGGTAGTTCTTCTGGATTAAAAAATTGTATTTCGAGTGACTCATCAGAATTACACCTAAGTTCCCCACCGGTAATTTCAGCAAGAAAACAAGTGGTTATAAAATGTACTACTTTACCATTGGGATAAGCAAATACCTGTGAATCAGGTTCAGAGTACACTCCAATAATCTTTTTAATTTTTATATCTAAATTGGTTTCTTCTTTTACTTCTCTGATAGCTGCTTCGGAAACTGTTTCCTCAATTTCTATATGTCCTGAAGGGATACCCCATAGTTCTACATCAGCTCTTTTCTGTAACAAAACTTGGTTTTCCCCATTCAAAATAATAACTGCTACTCCTGACTTTAATTCATCAATTTTTTTCATTTAATAAACCTCCCATAAAATAATAAAAAAGGTCCGAGGGAGAAAGGATTTCAACGCATAGCAAATACGCTGAACCTTTCCCCTCGGACCTTTTATGTCAATAGGTGCCTTTTACGCTATTGTAAAAGATGTAGCCCTCGGTCACAAACCTATTTAGATAGCGGAACCCTAGCTACAATTTTCCAGTTCATAATTATTTTACAACTCTTACTCAGAAGATGAAAGATGTTTATCAACTTTCTGCCCAACGGTAAAATAGCTACTATTAATCAATCGCCCGCGTTCAAAAAATTTTTCTAATCTTCAAATTCGGAGATCATTAAAATATCAGTCTCTACAAAAATAAAATTGGTAATGCAATCGAAAGGTTCTCCCTCTGTATTTAATTAATCCATTTAAATTAAGGAATATAATAATCTTCAAAAGAAATTGCAGGTTAGTACAAGAAGGATTTCTTAAAGGATCCTAAAATTCTCTAGGCAACTAATTCTTTTATCCTATATTTATATTAAATCGAAATTTTGTATTGCTAAATAAACCCAAAGCAGGGATATTGCAAACCATAAAATGGAATACTTTTTCTTTTTTAACAAAAAATTTTCTACTCCCATTAAAGCCCAAAATATCGCGATAATAATTTGTCCAATTCCAAGATATAAAAAATTGACGCTATCATTTTTTAGAGCATAATTGCTAACAATTAAATAAATGATTAAAAGGATAAATTGTATAATTACAAAGGGCTTAATTCTATCTTTTAAAATTCGCTTACCGAGCTTATGTAAAAATGAGTTCATATTACTGACCACCTCCCTCAAACTAAGCATCGTTCGTATTGGTTTACATGAGGTAAAATACTAAATCTTAAATACAAATTCTTACTATACCTCCGTATTTTAACATAATTATCTAATAGGTTTTGAAGCGTTATGCAAGAATCTGTTCTTAAATGAAGAAAGGCGTTTTCCTTATTACAGGAAAACGCACAAAAAGGGGAATCATACAGAATCTCTCTCCACAATGCGATATGGGATTTTCACTTTTTCTCTAGATTTCTTTATCACCAGGCTACAAGCTTGTTCACCAATTTTCGTCAGCTGGTGATCTACTGTAGATAGTCCTAAACCGATACCAACTGGTTGATTTTCTTGGCCAATAATCGCTAAATCAGCAGGAACCTTCATTTGTTGCGACTTAGCATATAAATACATACCACCAGCCACTTCATCTCCATTCGCATAGATGGCTGTTGGTCTTTCGTGTAACTCCAAGAATTGCTTCGCTGCTCCATATCCATCTTCTAAGCAATGACAATCTGATATATGATAGCCAGGTGGAAGTTCACCAAAAATCTCATGATAAGCATCAATCATTTGCTTCGTGCTTTTGCTTTCTAGTCTAGCTGTTGTGAAAGATACCGCACGATGCCCTTTGTTTTTTAATAATTGAAAGGCATCTAAAAAGGAAGAATACCTGTCCATATAGGAACAACCAATCTCCGGGTGCGGCGTATATTCACAAGATACGATTGTACCAAAATCGCTATACGGAATGATCGTCTCCCAATCATTCGCTCTTGAAGTGATAATGATTCCATCAAACAGCTTGCTTTTTAATTTTTGCAAGTACTCCATTTCTTTTTCTTTACTATATTTTGAAGGAAGTACTGTTACCAAAAAATCGTTTTCTAGGGCCTTATTTAGAATACCATTTAATAGTTGATCAAATGCCGGGTTGTTGTTATATGGGAGAATAACGCCTATTGTTCTTGTTTCTCCTCGAATTAAATCAATCGCATTTTTGTTGGGTGTATATTTCATTTCTTCAATAACTTGTAAGACGGATTCTCTTTTATCGTTAGCAACATACTTATAATTGTTAAGGACTCTAGAAACAGTAGAGACGGATACACCTGCTAATCGAGCAATATCTTTAATATTTGTCATAACATAACCCCTACATATTCAAAGTCGAGGAAACCTACGCACTCACATTCAATTGTTGAAACGTTTTCATAAAGTTAAGGAGGTTTCCTTTGTATGTCCATCTTACCGTAATCCTATGTTCTCCTACAATGAGTGTAGAATGTCCAATATTCCCCATTTCTTCTCCTTCAAACCACAAAGATACTTCCACATTTATTAGTTTATTGCTGACTATAAATAATCGTTTATTGGTTAAAAACAAATCTCCAAAGTAGACATTTTGCATTCCATCAAAGCTTTCAATTAGCCCTGTAAGGGTTGATAGTACATTTTCATCTTGTTGAAGGATAATCTTTCTGTTCATTTTTCTTCCTCCCTTTAGTTGAAAATCAGCTTACTTTCACTCTAATTTATGAAATGCATTTCAAGTCAAGGGAAAAAAATAAACTAAATTCATTTTTAAAAGCAGCATAAATTTCGGTTAAGCACCAATGTTATCCATTCTTGAACTACTCTATTAGTCTAAGGGGAAACCTTCGTAATCTATAATTTACATTTCAAAATTAATTGAATACGTTCCTCAACAATCGGCCAATTCATGAATAAAGGCACGTTTCTTGTTGCAGAAACGCGCCCGATGGTTGAATAAAATTTTGAAAAAAACACTTCAAAAAAAGCAATAAAGAGTACTACGATCAGTTCGATAGATAGTGAGATACCTTTAGTTATAAATTTATAATATTTTAAATACATTTTTGAATATAGAATCCTTCTCCTTCTGTCCACTCGGCACAGTAAATCTCTTCGATGGATCCATATCCCTCTTTCTTTAAACTTTCTCTTAGCCAATCCTCATCCTTATCAATCATTCGGAGGCCTTTTTCCTCTATTTTTCCTTCATCCACTAATAATATAGAAGGCTCGTTACTGTTCGCCTTCACTTTTAGCTGTGCAGGTGTCACTGGTTCGAATTTAGGATATTTCATCACGCTTAAATTTCCGCTTGTTTCAAGGTAGGCATATTTGACTTCCTTTAGTGAGAAGATTCCTTGCTGGCGAAGCAAGGTGCGCAGCTGTTCAAGCTCAAGCTTTGACTTTTCAACTGCTTTTACATCTAACTCACCATCTCTTATGACTAGAGACGGATCTCCCATAATTAAGGCACGGAACTTCTCAAATCTTTGCATGATTCTTTCAAATAAAAAAATGGCCAGCGCCCAAATGGCAAGGGCAAAGGTAAGATGGCCAACAGTTATTTTATCATCAAAAATAGATTCTTCTAAAATACCGCCGAGAATAACGGCATAAACAAAATCAAGCGGTGTTATCTGGGCCAATTCTTTTTTACCAATTATACGTACAATCACAACAAGAGTAATTAATCCGATTATAAGCTTTAGGGCGATCATTCCATACATAACAAGAACCTCCTGAAAATCATCTTGTTAGCTTAGTTCCCCTTTTTTAACAATTATAATCCTTACGAAATTTTCAAGGGAAATCTCAGAGTGTATTTGAATAACGATGAAAAAACTCCCCATTTATCTAAATTGGGGAGTTTCATTTTACCGTTAGAAGTATGAGGAGCTCCCATGCCTCTTCACCCAAAAGGGTTTATGGCATTCATATTATTTTCTACATCTTAGGGGCTTCCCTGCCGATCATCGCCCATTCCTCTTTCGAAGGCCCATATATGCCGGGAACAGCTAAACCTGCTTGGCGCATAAGTATAGTCATTTGTCCTCGATGATGAATTTGATGTTGAATTAAGAAAAATAATAGCTGGGAATTGGAAAACTTCTGTCCAAAGACATCATGTACTTCTGTAAGACTTTCGTCAGTCCATTGACTTCTTAGTGCCTGACACAACGTGCTGCTTGCCTTTTGATAGCCGTCAGCGATCAACTTGGCTGAGGCTGGAACAGGATAGTCTTGGTCGGGCAAGTCCAAAGATAGATTTGTTTGAGAGGCAATCACCGGGATCGCTGTTACAGTATGCCAGGCGATTCTTCCTAATGTCCAATTTTGCGGGGTTACGGATTGGGATAAAGAATCATCCGTAAGCTGATTAAGGGTTTTCTGGGTAACGCCTGATTCAAATTGCCATAATTGATAAAAACCATCTAGTGTTTGAAACATATTCTGCCTCCTTCTTTTAAATACTTCACATATATATTCAATCTTTTCAAAAATTTTCCTACAGCTTTTTAAACCATTATTTTCGATCTGATTAATTCCAAGTCTTAATGTATGAACCAAGGGCTTCGGGCAATTTGAGCGCTGGTTTTTGACCGTGC
>NZ_BNDS01000012.1:69904-94736 GCF_014656545.1 Neobacillus kokaensis | reverse complement strand
GACCAGGCAGCTCATAAAATCTAGACTAGCGGGCAAAATGAACACTTGATTTTGACCAAGCAGCTCCCCGATAAGGTGGTCCCCACCCGCCTAAAAACAAAGGTTCCTCCCTCCCCATGCTTCCTCTCAATAAAATTTATACCACCCCTGTCCTTTTCACTCCTTATTTCCTATATAGAGAGTGAAAGGAGGTGATAGACCATGGCACAAGCGTTATTAACCGGCACGAAGCTCCGTCTGGTGTTTCAGGTTGGTATGGATGAAGAGGGCAAACCCATCATGAAATCCAAAACATTTAGCAATGTCAAAAAAGATTCTACAACCGATCAATTATTCCAGGCAGCAATCGCTATTTCTGGTTTAACCAACGACATGCTAAACAACCTAGAGCGCAACGACACATCCGAAATCCTAGCCGAGTAGTCAAATGAGGCAGGGCGGTAATACGGTGGAACGGTAAAACAGTATAGCTGTAAAGAAATAACTGTCCACCCCAGATGGACAAATGTCCACGAGTGGTGCCTGACACCACTAACAAAAAGGACAACAAAAACTAATAACAATATCAAGGAGGTGAAAAAGAATGGCGAAAACATTGGAGTTGCAGTTTGGTACGGAGTTTGGGAAGACTGCTCGTATTGTGGTTGATAATCCGAAGGAGCCGGTTGATGAGGCTGCGGTGAAGCAGGCGATGGAGCAGATTATTGCAGCGAACATTTTCTACACTGCCAGCGGTAATCTTGCGGTTGTCAAAGGGGCAAGAGTGGTCGACCGCAACGTGACAGAATATGAAATGATCTAACATAGGAGGGGCCGGATTTCATAGGGAATCCGGTCTCTTTTAAAGATTACCAGGAAAGGAGTGAACAGCTGTGGAGCAAATCATACCACTCATAAGCGAAGTTGGCTTCCCTATTGTCGTGACCCTCTACTTGCTTTACCGGATTGAGTCAAAGCTTGATTTAGTGGTCCAGTCGATTCAAAGCCTGCCTGAACGGATGAAGGGGTAAAACGGAGGAACAGGAACAGAGCAACGGATTCCCCCTTGCGCAAAAGACACGACTAGTTGAATGCAGCTTGTCGTGTCTTTCTTCATTGAATCTGTTCATTTTAGGAATTAAGTTTAGTGGTTTAATATAGGAGCATGAACCGTTCCCGTGATTTCTTTGTCATTGTGAAAAATTTAGGAGCAATTAGGCAAAACTCTTCATTTTTCTTACCAAACAAACGTTTAATTAATTCTGCTAAAAAACCCGATATACATTCTAAAAATAGGAATAGTCAATCAGGAAAAAAACATAGATTAAACGGATTAAAAAGGAAACTCAAAAGAGTTATTTCAAAATACCCCCCCCCCTGCTGCTACTATCTATTAAACTAACAATCCATCCATCTTCGACAAAAATTAGGGTGGCATCAGGCACTCATATAATCAGCCGGTGACGCCGGAATTTATCATTGTTTTTTCCCAGCTAAGGTTTCATAGGCTGCATCATCAGGTGCATCTCCTTTTGGCCAGTCATGAATCTTATTCGCGAAATCTGGACGTTTCTGAAGTTTGTTAATGTAAGCGGCTATATTCAAAGCTTCTTGATCTGTAAAAGAGCCAGCTTCATATCCGCCCATTGGTGCTTTAGGCATATATTCTTTGATAAAACCTCCCGCTGTTCTGAGACGGGCCATGCCGGCGCCGATATTATACGAGTTATCTCCCCAAAGAGGAATACCTGTTGCGCCGCCCTCTCCACCTTCACCGTGGCAGGTGATGCATGCTTTATTATAGAGTTCCCTGCCTGCCTCAGCATCAACCTCTGCTAAGTCGCCTTTCGCCTTCTTAAGTTCAGCCCAAGGTCTTTCTTTTGTACCATTGGGAACGTTCTGGGAAATATAAGTGTAATAAGCGGTCATCGCTTTCATTTCTTGACTATCTTTTGGAAGAGGCTTTCCATTCATACTCCGTAGAAAACAGCCGTTAATCCGATCTTCTAATGTCACTACCTTCCCCGCACGAGAATTATATTGCGGGTATGTCTTCGATACTCCGACAAGGTCAAGGGAACTATTCACGCCTCCGTTTGCATGACAACTGGCGCAGCTTAATTTATTCCCAACATATCCATCTAAAGCGCTGCTTGTCTCATTATGATATTTTTCACCTAATTTAATTAAATCGCCTTCCTTCCCCTTTGGGACTTCTTCCATGCTAGGAGGCAAGTATGGGTGGGACGGTTTTTCTGTTTTTTTAGTTGGTTCGGCAGCTGTCTCTGAATCTCCCATGTCGCTTCCTACTTCATTTTCTTCTGGTTGTGATGCTACATAAAGTCCAAGATAACTAAAGCCCAGTACCAACGTAATGACGATAGCAAGAATAGAAAAAGTAGCTTCCTTCCTGTTCAATGTTCCTTCCCCTTTCCACATTTGTTCATGTTCACTTGGTTAAATTTTTTGGATATAAAAATGGGGGTATCCTATTTAACTTATGTATAAAAAAATAGATGCTGAATTTTATGGCTGGAGCACTATTCTAAAAGTACCCACATTTTAAGCGATAAAATTGTCACTAAAAGATAGAGTATGTTTACCCGAAGAAGAGGTATTGAAACCTGGAAAAAGAATAAGTTCGGTCGGGGACAGGCACGCATATTACTATTTATGACGTTGGTGCTCTACTAACAATCTAGCTCCAAGCAGAAAAAAACTTACCTTCGTCAAAAATTTTTAAATAAAATAACCGGTGCGTGACAGGCACGATTCTAAAGCGGCGGGTTTTCCTTACCTAAATGAACCCAATCTTCTTTTGGTGGTCCATAAACCCCAAAAGGCTTTAACCCTGCTTGCCGGATAAGAATAGTTAATTGACCTCTATGATGAACAATGTGTTTAATTAGGCCCATCAAAATTTGAGCATTTGTTTCTTCTCTCCCAAATGCTTTCTGCATTTGGCTCAAAGAGTCGTCTGTCCACTGTTGTTCAATAGCTTGAGACGCTTCTTCGCTTACCCTTTTAAAGGTTTCTGCAATTTCATTTGCTGATGTGGGGACATTTTCTGCATTTTCAACTCTATTCATTTGTATCCCAAAATGAGTTAAATACTCTGGAATATTTGTTGTGAAATGCCACGCAATTCTCCCTAAGCTTCGGCCTTCGAGGTAAACTTTTTGGTTTAATGAATCATCGGTCAACCCATCTAAAATCTTTCGAGTTAAAGTCGCTTCTCGATTCCACTCTCGAATAAAGTCTGCAATCGTTACATACATAAACAATACCTCCAAAATCAATTTTTGTTGATATTTTTTCATATTAGAAAACACATTATAAAACATTTGTTCGCACACTTCAAATTTCCTTCAGAACTTCAACCATTTCGTAAATGGTTTATGTTAATGAGCGAAAAGTCGACGTTTCTCTGATTTAAAAAAAGAAGCACGAGAAAAGCCCCCATGCTTCCTCGTGCTTCCCCCTACTGATCAACGCAGTTGGCAGGGCCACAGTTTGTGTATCAAAATTTCCAATCGTCCCATTCATGCCTTATCTGCTAACAATAGCTCCGCATGCTTGTCTGTCACCTGCATCTCCTGCTTTCAATGTTGTCTCATCGGCGCCGGGCTTTCCCTCAGTTTGGTAACGTTCAGGTATATTACCGAAGTTATCGGGACTTGAATGAACAACGACAGCTAGTTCTTGTGCTTTTAATTGATCAATCGTCAAACGGTCCAATCTTGCAGAATACTCAGCACGACCATCCTCATTGACATATAAAGAGGGCAAATCTCCAGCATGTTCGGAGTGCTGTTTTCCATCCGGATTAAAGTGTCCGCCTGCCGTTGTGAATGGTCCATCCTTCGCATCAGCTTCACAAATCCCTTTTTCATGGATGTGAATGCCATGGTGCCCCGCCTCTAAACCGTCAATACTAGCGTTAACCTGAATATGATTGTCTTCATCAACTAGAAAGCTGACAGTGCCGATCGTTTTATTATTTACATCTTTAAGTTCAGCTTGTGCCTGCGGATCAATTTGTCCTTCTTGTTTCTCGATCTTTTCAGCAGAATTATCCGTATTTGGATCTTTCTTTCCATCGGAATTTACATCCCCAGCACATCCACTCAGCAATATCGCCAAGAACATTGTTAGCATTAGCTTCGTCCAATAATTTCTCATACATGCTCTCCTCCATTTTATAAAAAATATGAATACTCCAAAATCTTTTGCTATAGTGTACATTCTACCAAAATTATACTTTTTAGATAGTCAATATATTAAAAACGAGTCTTTAGCATTGCTTATGGTAAAAAAGGCCAAATATTACAGCCTGTCTATAACTGACTTTAGTCACTGAAATAGCAGAGGGCCGGTTCTACTGCCTCAAAAAACAGAAAATGAAGCGCTATAAGAAGCGTCCACCTTTCCCGCGACCATTGGCTCCGTTCACGCGTCCTCTGGCAGTTGAATAATTGATCATGAAGGCTTTCGTAAGCCTTTCATTTTTTAAAAAAGAGTGGAAACAATAGGTCCCCACTCGATAGATATTAATCATTTTCACTTTCATATTTTTTCAAAGCTTTTTGCAGTTGATAAATCTTAACCATGCCAATTAACCCAATGAATAGAGCACCTAATATAACTGACCCAATGATGACGAGGATCAAAGGCCACTCAGCTTTTCCGAATAAATAATTAACAGTTACAGGCTCAACATTTATAACTGAAAAAATCGCAATAATTAAAATGACCATTAATGCTAATAGTAGGTTCCATTGGTTTTTCATAAGCTACCTCATTTTATAAATCAGATTGTAAACTACGAAAATACTTTTTCGTAATCCAGGCCAGGCAGTATAGTAAGTTAACCTTTACTTAGCAAATAAGTGGTTTCCTATTCGAAGTACTGTTTGCCTAGTGAAAATCCAATCATCTGTTGCAATGGTTGGATTATAGTAATAAACCGAACCGTATGTAGGGTCCCAGCCTTTTAAAGCATCAATGACTGCTCGATAAGAATAGAACGTAGGGGACAAATAATACTGCCCATCATTGACAGCTGTAAAAGCATTGGTCTGAAAAATAACATCATATGTACTTTTAGGAAATCCAGGTGTGGACAAACGGTTCAAAATAACAGCAGCTACTGCAACCTGTCCTATGTATTCCTCGCCTCTGGCTTCTCCATTAACCACTCTTGCCATCATTTCGACATTGTTTAATTTTCGTTGAGTCTGTGGCCCAAAGATTCCCGTTGAACTTACTCTAGTATCCACTTGGAATTGTCTAACAGCTTCCTCTGTCATTGGACCATAATAACCGGTTGGCTGAGTAGGTAGGTAACCCATTTTCCTCAGACTATCTTGTAGGTTATACACTTCCTGTCCTTGACTTCCATTTTGTAAAATTTCTTGTGCAAAGATAGAATTTGGCAGAAAAACCATGAAACAAATTAAAGTAATCACCGAAATTTTTACATTCAACTTCAAAATACCACATCCTTCAACATAGATTTCATTTTTACTCTACCATATTAAAAAGTTATTTTATTGAGGCAAAATCCCTGATTTGTTCATGAATAACAAAACTGTTTAAAATTGGGCGATGACCAAAGTCTTATATGTTAGATCCCTTTCGTCTCTTGAAAATCCCATTAGAAGAAATTAAAAACACACTATCCTACCGTTTCACTCATACTTTACCGCTTTTTACCTTTAATGATTGAAATCGCTGAATCACATAATTAGGGTCTGATCTTATTAAAAAAAGTTCAATAAGTCCAGTTCTTTTATCCTATTAATCTGTTTGTTTACATTGTCCTTGTGACAAATTTTAAGCCATTCGACAAAAACCTTAAGTCCTTTTACCAAACAAACGTTTATTTAACTCTAGCAAAAAGCCTGCCAATTAAACATTCTAACCCTCCTCCTGCTGCAAATTCTGTCACTCAAACAAACGTTTATTTGAAAATGCCTCTAGCCCGCAACAATACTAGCTTTTAATATACATAAATGGATAAAAAATGTCGGAAATGGGAAATGGTCAAAGCAGCAGGAACCCCATTACATCCCTCTTTTAAACTTTTTGGAGACAAAAAAGGTTTAATGGACTTCATCCGCTCATAGTACGCGAACCTACTATTTTTAAAAAGTTCATAAGTTAAGTGGGGATTGACCTCAAAGCTAATATAAATATGTTTAATCACCAAAAAAGAGGTTATGTAAAAAATGAAGAAAAAACAAGGAGGTCCTTTAATTTATGTCACACGAACAATATCAATCAGTTATTGAAGCACTTCATGAATGTATGGTTTCATGTAATCTTGTCGATTCCTACTCATATTTTAGATATTTCCCGGGAATTTGTTGAAATTTGATTTATTGCCGCCATAAAGTAAATTTATGATGTAATAATCGCTTTTGTTTGTCTTATTTTGTATACCAATGAAATAAAACGTTATGTTTTTAAAAGATTTTAATATATATCGCCCAGCGATACAAAACAAAAAAGCGCCAGGCATGTATATAAATTACCGCCTGGCGCCCGAATTCTTAACTTCAGGCCAAAAACCTATCGAACTTCGAATATATTCGGGCGGTGACAGGCACACATACTATCTCAGCGCGGGCCTTCGCCTCCTAAAGAAAGCTATACTAAGCAATAATAGTGGAATAAGGATTTGTACAAAAAAGGAATAGACAGGGAATACGATAAAGTTATATTCGCTTTCCACCATTTTGCTAGGAACTCCCCAAATGGAGAACAATATGGTGAGAAAACCCAGCGGAAAGACAATCGGCCGGTAATTGGATAAATTCAGCCATTGTGCCGTACATATTACAAGAGCATAAAAAACAACAGAAAATTTAATGAACGATCCAGCTACCCACATTGCCATGATAACCGGATCAAGCTTTTGCAAAAAATCAGCAATGCTAATATACCGGGAGGCTGTGAAAAGTGGATATAAATATCTTGATGTCGTTTCCCCAAATACGAAAAGTATAAGAAGGTTTGTTACCATAAACGTCATCATGACAGAAAATACTGAAATCATCCCCCACTTCCTGCCTTTTTCAACGTTAGTTAAATAGGGAAATAGGACTGACACGAGTATAAATTCAGCAAACCAGCCGCCCGGTACAATCGCTCCCCTCATTGAAGGAATTAGACCATCAGCTAATATAGGAAATATATTTTTATAATTTAAATCAGGAAAAAGCAGTACGATAATGACTACCATTGATAAAACATATAGTGGGAAAAAGAATTGGGCGACCCTTGCCACTACCTCTACCCCTCCACGCACTGCAAAGGCACAAACAAGGACTATCGTTGAGATAACTACTATAATTGGTGTTTTTGTTAATAAAACTCCCGTAACGAACTCCGCATAAATTCTAATTCCTCCACCATTCATTTGGATATAAAATACCAAATAAAGGAAGCCGAGGATCTTCCCAAGGGTTCGTCCCATAATATGTTCAGTGTATTGCATAATTGTCTGCCCAGGATAAAACTTATGTAGTTGAAAGGCGATATAAACTGCAACAAACCCTATGAGGGCTGCCCATAAAGGCGAGATCCATAAGTCGTTCTTCGCATATTCCGCAGATACTGCCGGAACAGAAATAATTCCGGTTCCAACAATGACAGGATACATCATGATTGCCATTTGTTGAGCGGAAATCTTCCCTTTCTCAATCATTTTTATTCACCTCATCACGAAGAATGAAAACCGTTCCTGCCCTTATTCTTGAAGCAGCTTACCAAAAGGTTTAAAAATCATATCGATCAAATCATTAGGTCCCGGCAAACTCGGAAGAAAAACAAGAAGGACAGCTAGCAGCCAGCCCGCCATGGTCAATGTCACAAAAGCCCATTTTTCCTTTTTAAGATTCTTGGTCATCTTTGGCCATTCATAAAGCGTAATTAGCATAACTACCACGGTAATTCCTAACACAGAGGCCCATTTCATTTTCCTTTCACCTCATTTTCCGGTATTCCTTGGGGTGAAGTGGACATACCTGGTCTCCTTATATATGCATTACTTTTAATATCAACTTCAACTTCTGGAAACTTTTCGTCCCATTGATCCTTTACTTTTGACCACTGATCTGGATAGTGACGGTAAAATGCATCGGCAAAGCCAAAAATATCTGCTTCCATCTCTTCTTGAACCAGTTTCACCGTCATGAGAATTCGATCATCAATTTCTTGTTCTAACTGCTTTTCAATCTCTTTCACAATTTTAGGATTCATCAAATTTAATTTCGTTTCGTTTTCTACTACATCGTCTTCTGTTACAACTTTAGCCGTTATCTTCCATTTTCCATTTTCAATTTTCGGAATCAGCTCTGTATGGGAACGAAGAAGATTGAATGAAATCTGGCCTTCAGCACCTTTTGGCTCAAAGGTAACAGCTGACAATTTGATTTCATTTCTCAGCCATAATACTCCCCTTGTTACCTTATCGTTGATTCGTCCTACCATTTTATCCTTTTTAAAAACAGCCGTTCCGTTCACACGTAATCCCATTTTATTTTCTGGTTCCCGTTCTACCTCTATCCAAGGAAGTGCAGCCGCTCTTGTATTGCCGATTAACATCTGTACCAATTCTTTCAGCGTGACGCTCATTCCAATTTTAAAGTTTGCCAGTTCTCTAGTAATTTCTGCCGAACTTCTTTCTAAGTCAGGAATAACTTTCAAAGTATCAATAGCTTTACCTTTAGCGACAAATACAAAAGACCTTTCTCGTGGACTTGGGTGACGAGTGAAAAAATCTATATGCCTCTGAATGCCTTCTCTGGCCAATTTCTCGCCAATAATGATGAC
The DNA here is from genome assembly GCF_014656545.1 of Neobacillus kokaensis. Taxonomy (GTDB): domain Bacteria; phylum Bacillota; class Bacilli; order Bacillales; family Cytobacillaceae; genus Neobacillus; species Neobacillus kokaensis. The sequence continues at coordinate 85,919 of NZ_BNDS01000012.1, read as the reverse complement.
CTCGTTATGTCCCCAGAAAATGCGGCGGGACACTTTTTCTTGAAGCCGTGACATAGCTTCAAAGATTGTTTTTCCAGTTGCCTTTTCAACAATTGTCGGCTTATCTCCACCATGACCACCGACCATTCCTTGTCCCCCTCCCATCGCTTTAGGAATAGCCAGCTGAACGGAAAGCTCAATGTTATTATCATTAGCTTTGTCAAGTCCTGTTGCCATAACAAGCGCTAAGTCATTGATTTCTACTCGATCCCAACAGCCTGTAAGGAAAAGTGTTAATAAACAAATAGAAAAAGTGAGCATTAGATTTACCGCTCTCTTTAAAGAAATAGTATTCATCCCATTCCCCCTCCCCCCCTGCACTATAATAAATTAGGCTTATTGAAGACTTTTCACAAGCAACGGCAAAAAGCAAAAATAGAATAGGAAATGTCTAGGTCTGATAGACCATGATAGCGGGCTGGAGAGCGCTCATCCTTCTATCTCAAACAGCCTGCTCACTCTAGATATAAAAGACATATTTTTTTTACTTTTCATCCCCTTTAGTTGGCCCAGGCTTTTGCCCAGAGGATTGTCGATATTTGTTGTATTCACCTGTAAGATGTGGCCTTGTGTTTAATTTCCACCATGGAGCACGTATAAGTACATCTTTCATATCACGGAGTTTTGTCGGGGCCATCGGGCTCAAATAAGGAACACCAAAAGAACGTAACGTACATAAATGGATGACAATGGTGATTACTCCAAGCATAATCCCAAGAAGCCCCAGTGTCCCAGAAAGAAGAATCATTGGAAAGCGAAGCATTCTAATCGCTATAGCGGCAGAATAGCGTGGAATGGTAAAGGAAGCAATTCCTGTAATCGCAACGACCATTACCATCGGTGCTGAAACAATTCCAGCGGAAACGGCCGCATCACCAATGACGAGAGCTCCTACAATACTAACCGCGGCTCCAACTTGTTTTGGAAGCCGTACCCCCGCTTCACGCAATGCTTCAAATGTTATTTCCATGATTAACGCTTCTACTAAAGCTGGAAATGGAATCTGCTCATGAGACGCTGCCATACTAATCAAAAGGGTGGTTGGAACCATCTCATGATGATAAGTGATCACCGCCACATACAAAGATGGCAAGAGCAGTGAAATCACAAGGAAAACGTAACGAAGCCAACGAATGGCCGTTCCGATCAAGAACCGTGCATAATAATCCTCACTTGACTGCAGAAGAGAATAAATAGTCGTTGGTACAACAATAGAAAAAGGGGTTCCATCGACTAAAATGGCCACACGTCCTTCAAGTAGGTTTGAAGTAACTACATCAGGGCGTTCTGTCGCTAAAACTTGCGGGAAAGGAGAATAAGGATTATCTTCGATGAATTCTTCTATCATTCCACTTTCCCATACTCCGTCAATCTCAATACGGTTTAGTCTGTTTTTGACTTCTTCGATTAAAGTCTTATCCGCAATTCCTTCCATAAAGGCGATAACAACCTTCGTTTTGGTGTATCGCCCAATTTGCATGGAATGCATTTTTAGTACAGGACTTTTTATTTTTTTACGGAGCATAGAAGTATTGACCAAAATGGTTTCAACAAATCCTTCACGCGGGCCGCGAACAACTGGTTCAGCCGACGCCTCTTCTACTGACCGTTTCTCCCATTTTGATAACCCCAAAGAAAAACCAGTTTTTTCCCCATTGATTATAATCACCGGATTGCCTACCGAAATTTCCTGTACACAATCAAAAAAGGTTTTCATCTCTTTTATATTGGAAACCGGAACCTTCTTTTCCATCATTGTCTTAACGTCGTTGATTAGGACTTCTGACTCCTGCATAAGCGGTGAAAGGACATTATTATCAATTTCCTCGATATTAGTCATCCCTTCTATATATATAAGAAGGGCTTTTTCTTTTCCGCTTATAAAAAAATGGCGGAAGATGACATCCGAACATTCATCATATATGGACTGTAACTTATTTAAATTTTCGTCCAAACTCTCGTAAAGAGAGCCTTCTACTTGTATTGCATTTTCCGCTGCCAATGTTTTCTTTGCCTTGTTAGACTTGAGCTTTCGCCATATACGGGTCACCGCGATCATCCTACCTGCAGTATTTAAATAGTCAAATCAATTATTGTCGAAAACTTCCAATTTTAAACTGTAAAAAAATAAGAACGAAAGCAATCTCCCTTCGTTCCTGGTTCGTCTATACTTTACCGCGTTAATATTTTTTCTCAGCGGAGGTCTGACCCCTAAAAGATTATTCCCCTCTAAATTGTGGTAAACCCATACTAAAAGAAAGAGGAGATGATCATATGGAACAGCCTAAACATACCTACTATATTAATATTCAATCTCATGAAATAGCACCCGAGCCTTTCATGTCAGAATGGGATTTTAAAATTGAAGCAACGGACCGTGAAATCGCAAGTCTGGAACAGTTGTTTGATGATAACTACCAGACTGATTGGGAAAGCTATATCCGCTCCCATGTTCCTTTCCTTGAATATCATCATGACCCGCAAAATCTAGAATATGATATGCGGATGGTTACCATCTATGCGATGCTCTATCAGCTCGGAGATACAAACACCCGCAACCATATCAGGGAGATGGGGATACTAAGTGAAGACTTTTTAAATAATCAAAATGCCAACTTTAAATAAATTGAGAGTCTTATAGAATGAGATTCTTTTTCTATCATGCTAAGCCTCCAACGGGAGATAACGAACACATCCGTAGAAAGTTTATGACTGGAATATTTGGGTAGTTATAGACTATGAACATCAAACTAGAGGAGGAATAGAAATGAATCTAGAAAATCGCCAAAAAAATGGACAACCAGCCCAGCATCAGGATCAACAGCCAGGGATCACATCTGAAATGGAGCCCACACCAATTGAAAACAATACCTTATATAAAGGCAGCGGGAAATTAGAAGGGAAAAAAGCGCTTATTACCGGGGGAGACAGCGGGATCGGCAAAGCGGTTGCAATTGCATTTGCAAAAGAGGGAGCTGATGTTGCCATTGTTTATATGGATGAACATCAGGACGCAAAGGACACTCAGGCTGAGGTACAAGAGCAAGGCGGCCGTTGTCTTCTGATTGCAGGAGATGTCGGCAATGAGACCTTCTGTCAGGAAGCGATCCAAAAAACCGTAGATGAGCTAGGCGGCTTAGATATTTTAGTTAACAATGCGGCTGAGCAGCATCCGCAGCCAGGTATTGAGGAGATCAGCTCGGAACAGCTGGAAAAGACGTTCCGAACCAATATTTTTTCTCAATTCTACCTCACCAAATCAGCACTGCAGCATATGAGAGAAGGCAGCACGATCATTAATACCGCCTCCGTTACTGCCTATGAGGGGCATGAACAATTGATTGATTATGCCTCAACAAAAGGAGCAATTGTTACCTTCACACGGTCAATGGCCAAATCTCTTGTTAAAAAGGGGATTCGCGTGAACGGTGTGGCGCCTGGGCCGATTTGGACACCATTAATTCCATCCACCTTTGACGAGGAAAAGGTTGCAAAATTTGGGACAACCACGCCTATGGGACGTCCCGGGCAGCCGGCAGAGCTTGCCCCAGTGTACGTCTTACTAGCCTCCGACGATTCCACTTACATGACAGGACAAATCATTCATATTAACGGCGGACAGTTTATTACAACTTAAAAGGAAACATTGCGGGACACGAGGGCAGTAATCGTGTCCCCTTTTGTTATGGATGCCAATTGGCGATCTTTCTTTTTAATGAACTTAATGATGAGACTTTGATTGATTAACCATAGACTGATAATCTTCTTGTTCAATAACACCTAATAGCTTGCAAAGGAAAGCAGTTACTACGATTTTCTTTCTGATTCGTTTAGACAGATACATCCAAATCAACTCGCTTTATTTTTAGTATATTTAACTTTTTAAAAAATGTTTCCCTTAGACAAAAAATATTCCTTTGCACAACTTAGAGACAGACCCAAAATTGCATTAAAAGCACTCATTCAGTCCGTAACACCAGGCACCAAAAAAAGACGCTCCTTTTTTTAGAATGCCTTTCCGTTTATATATCTTTGTTATTCTATAAAGCAATTCTTCGAAACTAGAAGTTCAAATTCCATTAATAAAGTTAATTCAATTAACCGGTTTATATACAGATTTAAAATATCGCGTGGTAATTAACTGTAATTATAAATTGGAAAAGGTTGGAAAAATGGTGTAAAAGATTTCTTAGTGACAGTGGCCCTGTCACCTTGTCCCCCATTAATCAAATGCAATCTGCAGTGTGTTTAATGCTCTAAATCCAATCCATTTGCGGAATTGTATATTTGTGGTCGCTAGTTGTATGTTGTTTGTATTGGCCAGGAGTGATTGAATAGCAATTTGAGCTTCTAAACGTGCTAATGGAGCACCTAAACAAAAATGCGTACCCTGCCCGAAAGCAAGATGGGGATTCGGATTCCTCGTAATGTCAAGTATATGTGGATAATGGAATTGATTCGGGTCGCGATTGGCGGCACCCAAAAGAATATAGACTTGCTCCCCTTTTTTAATCGTTGCATGATTGATTTGAATTTCCTCCGAAGCCATCCGTGCAGTCATCTGTGTAGGGCTTTCAAAACGTAAAAACTCCTCAACTGCTCTTTCTATTAGCATTGGATTATCCTTCAATCTATTCATTTGTTCTGGATACTTCAATAAAGATAGAACGGAGTTGCTAATGAGATTAACAGTCGTCTCATGACCAGCAATAACAAGCAGGATGCAGGTTGCCACAAGTTCTTCGGCTGTTAAACGTTCCCCCAGCTGCTCCTCTTTTATAAGCAAACTGATGAGGTCCTCCCCCGGATTGAACTTCCTTTTCTCTATGAGCGTTTTAAAGTAAGACGTTAAAAAGATAGCAAGATTATCTCCATTATCTAACACCTTACGTGAACGAGTAAAATCAATCGTTGGAACTAAACCTGCTGCCCATTCTTTAAATTGATGGCGATCTTCTTCGGGTATTCCTAAAATTTTTGCAATGACCATACTGGTTAAAGGATAGGCAAATTCAGAAACGACATCGATTGTTTTCTTATTTCGAAACGACTGCAATAAATCATCAGCCGTATCCTGAATATACGAACGCTGCCGCTCTATCATTCCGGGAGTGAAGATTTGGCTCACTAGTAAACGAAGCCGTTTATGGTCCGGCTGATTTTTAAAGAGCATCATATTACTTTGAATATTTTTTAACTGTGTGTATTTTTTGGATGCCTCAGGCAGCGGCATACGATTTTCGAACCGCGAATCTTTTAAAATAGCAACGGCTTCCTTATATCCCGTCACATACCATCCGGGTTGCTTTAATAGATTTGCCCAACAAATAGGTTGATTAGATCGCAATTCTTCATAGAATGGATAAGGATTTTCGAAAAAGTCGGATGAAATAAATAAATTTGATAATGTTTGATTTACATCGGTTTTCATGTCAGCCACCTTTTGGACAAGGTCATCACCCTCGTCCCGCTTTTTGATTTATTCGGAACTGATATTCTATTCTTTTTTCTAAATATCCCCACACCCATATATCCCTCTTTACACCAAGTGAAGTTCTCTGCCTATACGTTGAAAACATTCAAGCAGGTGATGGATTTCAGTGGATGTGTGCTCGGCGGTGAGGGTCAGTCGAATCCGGCTTTCTCCCTTTGGCACAGTCGGCGGGCGGATGGCCGGTGCATAGATTCCGTTTTCCTCCAGCTTATTGGCAAAAAGAACGGACAATTTTGCGTCTCCAATCATCACCGGGATAATCGGGGCATGGCTGTCCTTCACGGTAAATCCCATTTCTGCTAAACTATTTTTTACCTTTTTTACATTGGAGAGTAACGTTTGGCGCTTTTCTTCACTACCCTCTATGATTTCGATAGCGGCACATGATGCTGCACAAATGGACGGAGGCAGGGAAGTTTGAAAAATAAACGTTCTGGCATGGTTTTTGAGAAAGTCAATTAAGACCTGCGAACCTGCAACAAATCCCCCTTCTGTCCCAACCGCTTTACTTAATGTACCGATGACAATATCAGGCTGCACACCAAAATATTCACTTGTCCCTCGTCCATTTTTCCCCAAAACACCCGTTGCATGTGCATCATCCACTATGACAAAGGCTTGGTATTTTTTAGCCAGCAAAATAATCTGATCAAGGGGAGCAATTGTACCATCCATACTAAAAACACCGTCTGTTACGATAAACCGCCTCCGATACACCATGGATTCTTTCAATTGTTTCTTTAAATCAGCTATGTCGATATGGCGATAAATGACCGTTTCAGCTTTTGAAAGCCGGCATCCGTCAATAATACTGGCATGGTTCAACTGATCGCTTAAAATGACATCTCCTTTTTCGGGTATAGAGGATAACACACCAACATTTGCTAAAAAGCCGCTTGAAAAAAGGAGGGCAGCCTCTGTTTGCTTAAATCGGGCAATCTTCTCCTCCAACCTTTGGTGCCAAATCGAATGGCCCGTCGTTAATCTTGATCCGCTGCTTCCCAAACCAAATTTGGACAAAACTTTTTCAGCAGCGTGAATCAAGCGCCGGTCATTCGCCAGTCCTAAATAATTATTGGAGGAAAAGACGAGCACTCTTTTACCGTCAACCATCATTTCGGGAAGCGGCGCCGTTTCCATTGTTCGAACTTTTCGATACAAACCTTCCGTTTTGCATTTCTCGATGCGCTGACTTAACCAATCATCAAGCATCAACATGAATCACCTCATTTGTTTGTGACCTTCCTTTATAGAGTGGAATTGCTCATCATCTTTCATTTTAAAGCGGTGCTATTGTCAATCAATCGTGGATCCCATTCAATGAAGATGGGCTGCTTTTCCAAGTACTCTATGTATGAAGAAAGATCCCTTTTACCGTCTATGAAAAAAATTCGGCAGCCATGTTCATCGCCAACTTCTTTTAATTTTGTAATCCGCTGATAGCCTAGTTTTTTACTGGCAACATAACCCGTAATATATTCCGGATCATCGGACCAGCATAATTCCGCGACGGTCGTCCTATTCCTATTGACTTTCGTAGCAAGAACAAGGGCCTCCTTTATCCTTTTACTTCGAGGTACAGCATGATGGTCAGCCCACTGAGCAAAATTGTCAGTCGGCCAGTCCATTCTTGAAACCCGCACGCTTTTTTCATTTGGATGATCCACACGTTGGTTGGATTGAATATCAAATAAAATGGCTCCTCTATGACCGAAAAATTCAGTTATTTGTAAGAAAGCTTTTTCAATACACGCTCGTGGGACACCTGACTTTTCTAATAGATTTCGTGCCATTAATCGCCCTTCTTCCACTGTTTCCACTTTGTTGGTTGCAAGTGGCAACGGCTCCAACTTTCTAATAGGCTCATCAATTAAATCGAATTGAATCTGCAAAAAATCCGGTTTGCCCCTTGTGTGGGTTAATGCTTTATCCAGCAAGGCAATGATCGATTCTCTCACATTCTCGTAAGCTGCTATTTGTTCACCGCCAGAAATATGCTTTCCGCCCTGTTCATGAGCCCTCTCCTTTGAAGCTCTCATTCTAACACTATAAAACTTCTCCATAAAAACAGCCCTTCCGCACCGAAAATATGTAAACATATTCTAAACTTTAGTTGACACTTATGATAAAATTATCCGTCCTATTTGTCAACAACTTCCTCTTAAAGTGAACTTTGGTGTTATAAACATTTTTTCATTTCGCCCCCTTTCTGCGAAGTTTGCAAACCATTTCCGCCCTCTCCGTATCGAATTTTGTGTAGGTAGAGAAATCATAGGCGGAGAATTTCCTGCTAATGTATATAAGGGAAGCTTAAGAAGCGGATATAAGCGGAGATATTCCGATTAACTGCTCTAAATAAGACAAAATCCAATGATTTGAATAATATAAACGGAAAAACTCCCCTTATTTTTAAGGAAATATGGGTATTTCCCAATTTAGCCGGAATTTTGCCGGTTATTTTTCATATCCGTGAAATTAACATTCAGTTATACCAGAACCTGACCTTAAAAATATTTTTCTGTATATCAATTTGCAAGTAAAAATTAGTGCATTTTGCTGCGCTACACTAGCAATTGTACCCCCCATTTTAATATACAAATTGCACTACAATTCTCCCAAAATAATTATCGAAATCCCTTTATATCAACAAAAATAGCCCTCCAAATTATCATACAATTTGAAGGACATTTTGCATTACATTTTTAATGTTTGCGATAGTTAACAGAACCCGTTAGCTGTGAACACTTCTCCTTGCAACTACTACCGTCAGGATTCTTGAGTCTATATGAACTTTATAACCCCCAGCGTTACAAAAACAACAATAACAAACACTAACACGGCGTTATGGCCAAGTCTATTTCGGAATTCAAGGCCTACTTGTTTTGAGTTTAGCAGGAAGAGTAAAGTAAGAGCGAGAAATGGCAGAAAGAGTGAGCCTAGTGCAGCATACAGAAGGACTAGACCGACTGGCTGATTAAATATAAATAAAAGCATAGATGGAAACGTGAGCCAAGCCAAGAACGCCCTGTATGCAGGATCCTTTTCAGTTACTGGCTTAGATGCAGCCAATTTTTCTTCTTTTTTCTTCTTCATAATTCTTACAAAGTCTGCAAATAAGTACGGGATGCCGTTCCATGATCCGACTAACGAGGTAAATGCAGCAGCCCAGAAACCGATATTTAATACCATTCGGGCGGTCGTTCCGAAATTCTCCCCGTATAAATCAAGGAAATTGCTTACTCCCTCTGCTCCAACAAAATTCACACCGGAGCCATATAAGAACTGGGCGCTTACAATCATCAGGGATACAGCAAAAATACCAGTCATGATGAAAGCAACGGACGCGTCTAAACGCATTGTTGGCACCATCGATTTATCCTTCCATCCGTTTGCCCGAATCCAATATCCATAGGCTGCAAGCGCCATTGTCCCTCCGATTCCGCCCATAATTCCGAGAATCCTAAAAATTGATCCATCTGGAATACTGAAAATGAGTGCTTCACGCGGAATATCACCAATGCTAGGAAGAAGCATAATCGCAGAACCAACAACAGTAGTAAACATGATTCCAATTAAAACAGTAATAACGCGTTCCAATGTTTTATAACGACCGAACCAAATAAGCGCAAAGCCCGCTACGGAATGCAGCATCGCCCAGGCCCATAAAGGCATAATCGGAAACATAATATACATCATAAGACCGCATGTCGTTGCAATAGCCGCTCCGTAAATGAGCCCGAATAAAGTCACATAGACAAAAAAGTAGCCCATTGTCCATCGCCCCAGCGACCGCCAACCTTCCATAATGGTTTTTCCTGTAGCTAAGGTAAACCTGCCGACTCCTTCGGTTAGGCAAAATTTTAGAAAAACGCCAATGATAGCCGCCCATGCAAGGGAGATCCCAAATTGTGCACCAGCAACAGTGGATGTAATCATGTCCCCTGCACCGATTCCAGTTGCTGCAAGAACAATACCAGGTCCTATCACTGATAGCTTACTCTTTCCCTTGGTCTTAACAGGGACGGGACTTTCTTCAACATACTTTCTTTCTTCCATTAAAGTTCCTCCTTAGCGATTAAGAGCAGCCCACTGATTTAGTTTTTTATATGAGCAAGTGCTCTTCCTATTTTTTCCTAAAAACATAATGTGAGTGTATGTCTTATCTAGAAAGGAGTGCGTCTTATTTATGAATGGAATAGATATAAGACAAATTCAATGTTGAAGTGGCGTTATCATACGTAGCAAAGATGAAGTAAATGAAGATTATGAAGTATCCAACTACAGCTGAAACTGAAAGTAAAGGTATCTGCTATTTAATTAATATAGCTCGGGTCTGTTTTTCTACTATTTACGTTAATGAAGGCTTAATAACCAATTGCACATCCATCCTTCCGCGGGTCAGATCCTCCTTGAAGCATGTTATTGTCTGAATCTATTAGAATTCCTTGATAACCGCCAAAAATATCTATACCAGAAGTGACTTGATGGCCCTTTTCTAGTAATTCAAACCTAACTTTATTGGAAATCTCTGACTCTAAAGCTATACCTTCCGGAATATGGCGAAAACGAGGGGATTCTCCTGCCTCTTGAACATTCATTCCATATTCTAAATGATTAAGAAGGACTTGGACCTGACCTTGCGGCTGCATATCTCCGCCCATTACGCCATAGGAAAAATAAGGCTGTTCATCTTTCAATACGAGAGCAGGGATAATCGTATGAAGCGGCCTTTTTCCCGGTTCCAATGTGTTTAAATGATTCTCCTCAAGGGTAAATCCAACAGCACGATTTTGAAGGAATACACCTGTCTCACCTGCCACTACTCCAGAGCCGAAAGACGTATATAGGCTGTTAATGAACGAAATAACATTACGATCTTTATCGACTACGGATAAATAAACCGTATCCCCTGCTAATTCAAAGCCTGGGCTTGTAGCAGCCAGAGGACGTATTTCATCAATTTGACGGCTGCGGCTACCCGCATAGTTCTTACAAAGCATTTTTTCTATCGGTACAGGAGCAAAATCAGGATCAGCTATAAAGAAGTCACGATCCGCATAAGCTAGTTTTTTTACTTCTGTAAGCAGGTGAATGTACTGGGAGGAATTATGCTCTATTTTTGTAAAATCAAAACACTCCAGCATGTTGAGCATCGACAACGTCGTCACTCCTTGACCATTGGGAGGAATTTGATAGACCTCATAGCCTTTATAATTGGTTGATATTGGTTTCACCCATGTCGAAGAGTGCTCAGCCAGGTCTTCATAACTAAGAAGGCCTCCATGGCTTTTTACATATTCCGCGATTTCACGGGCAATCCTTCCTTTATAGAAAGCATCTCTTCCTCCATCGGCAATCGCTGTTAGCGTATTGGCTAACTGCGGGTTTTTAAATAATTCTCCTTCTCTTGGGGCTCTTTCTTCGATTAGATAGCATTCACGGGCTTCTTTATTTTGCTTGAGCAATTCTTCACTTCGTTTCCATTGTGCTGCAATAATTTGAGAGACAGGAAACCCTTTTTCCCCATATTCAATCGCTGGCTGCAGTACCTCGGCAAAGGTCATGGTTCCATGTTTTTCAAGAACCTCCGCCCAGCCATCTACAGTACCAGGTGTTGTAAGCGCTAACAAACCAGTCAACGGGATTTTATTATATCCTTTGGATAAATAATACTCGCGGTTCGCTTTGAAAGGAGCACGTCCGCTGCCATTTATGGCCTCTACCTTTTTATTCTTCTGATTATAAATGAGTGCAAACATATCACCTCCCAGTCCCGTTTGCATAGGTTCTACTACAGCTAATACGGCTGCTGCAGCAATCGCGGCATCAAAGGCGTTCCCACCTTTTTGTAAAATACGGATACCTGCCATGGATGCTAGAGGTTGGCTGGAGGCTACCATGCCATTTGGAGCATGAACTGCTGAACGAGATTGTGCTGGATTTCCAGCTGGACGATCGGCCATTTTTCTTCCTCCCCGGAAATTATAATGTTCAGAAAATTTTAACTTGTTGATTAATTAGTATTCTGCCACGAATCATTCTGTAAGTCAACAGCTAATTTTCTGTTGATTTAGAAAGTTTTTTGTTTTAAGATTATTAATATCGAAAGTAAAAATGTATTTTTCATTACGTTTGGAAATTAGAATCGGAGAATTAATTAGAAGCTGGAGGGTTCGCTAATGACGAAGAATAGTTCAATGAATGACTTCCCTGCTATAAAACTAAATGAAATTGACCAGCAAATATTAGAAGTGCTGCTGAAGGACGCGCGGATTTCTTATACTGATCTTGCCAAACAGGTGGGGCTTTCCAGAGTGGCCGTACAGACCCGCATAAACACATTAATCGAGGATGGCGTAATCGAGCGCTTTACCGCTGTTATTAATCCATTAAAAGTAGGGATTCAGGTATCGGCCTTTTTCAATGTGGATGTTGAACCAAAACATTTAGATGAAATAGCTGAAAAGCTAGCTGTGCATCCGGCGGTCACCAGTCTTTATCTGATGACAGGACCGAGTACGCTCCATATGCATGGTGTCTTTAAAAACAAAGAGGAAATGGAAGAATTCATACTCAAAACACTCTATTCTACCCCAGGAATCATACGAGTTGATTCTCAAATGCTTCTAAAACGATATAAAAGCCGAATGGGATTGAAGTTATAATTTTTTCATCCTCCCTCTTCATCCCAAAATAAGGTACTGTGAGTAAATTACTTTGTGTCCGTCTATAGGAATAGGACTGCTACTGGTTAAAGATTTTGAACGATGGGAGAGAATTTTTTATGAAATCTTATGTAGACATTTTATTGGCAATGATGAGAACCGGGATTCTAGGATATGGAGGCGGTCCATCGGTTATTCCGCTCTTTCGGCATGAGGCTGTTCAACGATATAAGTGGATAAGCGATGAAGAATTCGGTGAAATACTCGCCTTTGCCAATGCTTTGCCAGGCCCCATTGCGACAAAAATGGCCGCACAGCTTGGTTATCAACAAAAGGGAATTGCTGGGGCATGTGTGGGTGTAATTGGCCATATTTTCCCAACCACATTCGGAATAGTCGGCCTGCTCGGACTGCTTTACACACTTAAGGAATCAGCCGTTGTCGCTGGAATGATCGCGGCCGTGCGTCCTGTTATTGCTGTACTGCTTGGTATGATGGCTTATGAATTTTGCGCAAAAACGTGGAAGGGATTAGGAAAAGTAGTAGGGTTCATAACTGGGATTGTCGCGTTTTTGCTGCTTTTTGTCATACATGTTCACCCAGCTGTTACCATATTGCTGTTTTTAGCTTACGGAACTATACATTTAAGAGTTTCCAAGCGGATAAAACAAAGAGCTAAAAAGCATGATCCCGAGCAGAAAAAGGAGGTTTCCTTATGATTTTATGGGAGTTGTTCTCAGGATTTTTTATTGCCAATATTCTCGGTTATGGGGGCGGCCCGGCTTCCATACCCCTTATGCAGCAACAAGTGGTCGATCATTATGGATGGATGACCAATCCCCAATTTGTCGATATGCTTGCGGTAGCGAATGCCCTTCCTGGACCTATCGCGACAAAAATTGCTGCCTTCACCGGTTATCAGCAGGCAGGTTGGCTTGGATTGTTGGTGGCAACAATTGCCACTATTGCTCCTTCTGCCATTGCCATCATCATTCTTCTCAAGGTTCTAAATCATTTTAAGCAATCCGACATTGTGAAAGGAATGACTCTATTAGTTCAGCCGGTTATCGCTGTCATGATGATTGAATTAACATGGGATTTCAGCTTTGTATCCTTCGATTCCATTGGATACTGGCAATCAGGTTTGATAGCCCTTTTCGCTTTATTAGCCATCGTTAAATGGAAGGTGCATCCAGCCATCGTCATTGTTTTGGCGTTTATCTATGGAGGGGTAGTGATTCCGCATCTTGCCTAAGTGGTCGGCGCTACTTCAAAAACTTAAAAGGTACCCGTTCAAAAAGAGAATAATTCGTTCAACGAAGCTTGAGGAAGAATCCATTTTGATCAAACACTTTTCAAAATGGATTCTTTTAATTACCATAAAACAGGGTTTATGGAGGACCTCTTTACTTCCGAACAACACCTGGCATAGAGAATAGCATTTTTACTAGCAGAAAATCATACACATAGGATGAGTTATTTCCTTTTGCTAGTTGGCCAGGAATAGGAGGTTGGAAGTTGCTTTTTAAGTTAATCCCAGGGCTGAAAACACTCATGCATTACCCATCTTCAAACTTGTCGGGAGATTTGACCGCCGGAATGATTGTTGCAGTTCTATTGATTCCTCAAAGTATGGCTTATGCCATTATTGCTGGGGTTCCTCTTGAAATGGGTCTCTATGCTGCAACCTTCCCGCTTATTTTTTATGCTTTGTTTGGAAAGTCAAAGTATTTATCGGTAGGACCAGTATCAATTGTGTCGCTTATCGTTTTTACAGGGGTTTCCGGTATTGCTCAGCCTAACACGGACCAGTTTTTGGAGCTTGTTGTCGTGCTTGGATTGATGGTAGGATGTCTCCATCTGATAATGGGGCTGCTAAAAATAGGAGACCTTTTTGATTATATTTCTCCAAGCGTAATTAACGGATTTATTTCGGCCGCGGCGATTATTATTGCAGTGAATCAAATAAAGGAATTGATGGGGGTTACGCTTCCGGCTTATCATAATTTATTTCAGTACTCTATGGAGGTCATCCGTAACCTTCCGAAGACAAATCTTTATACACTGGCAATCGGTTTCATGAGTATTTTTATATTAGCCATCTTAAAAAAACGGACAACCCGTTCTCCCGGTCCCTTGCTAGTTGTCCTAATCACTACAGTCGCGGTTCAAGCTTTGGATCTGAATAAAATGGGAGTGGAGGTTGTTGGGGAAATCCCGTCAGGCTTGCCGGAGCTTACTTTCCAGATGCCATCCCTTCATAGCATGAAATTATTGCTGCCTGTTGCGGTTATGATTGCCTTTATCTCCTTCCTAGAATCGTTTGCCGTTGTGAAGGTATTTTCCAGCAAAGAAAAAGATCGAATTCATGCGAATCAGGAGCTGATAGGCTTAGGGTTAGCAAATATCGTAAGTTCTTTTGTCGGTTCCATCCCCGTTGCAGGGGGGCTTTCAAGAACTGCGGTTAATTATCAGGCCGGGGCGAAAAGTAAGCTTTCCCTATTATTCACGGCACTTTTCGTTTTGATTTCCCTGCTTTATTTAACACCGCTATTTTATTATTTACCTAAGTCTGCACTGGCTGCCATTATTATTGTGGCTGTGGTCAATCTAATCAAAATCAAACAGCTACCAAATCTACTAAAGAAGGCGCCGTATGAAGCACTTATTTATCTCGCAACATTCGTAACTACCTTAATGATTGATATTTTTTTAGGATTAATTATCGGAATTATCTTATCCATCATCATGAACCAGATTCGCAAAGGGCTGTATTATGAAGTGTATACAAGCGGTAAAAAATAATGGTTAGAGATTCATAGTTAGACGTCCCCTTTACCGTCAAGAGGCAATGCTCCAATAAAAGCAGTTTCGGGTGGTAGTCATGCCTTTATTACATTTTTCTCCTATATGGCATCCAGGGAGTGCCTGGCAACGAGATTGTGGCACCCCTATTCCCCATCCTCATTTAGGCGTTCAACAGCTATAAATCCATACTTTTCATATAAACGAATCGCTCTATCATTATGTTCTTGCGTTGTTAAATAGGCTTCTTGATGGTACTTTTTCAATTCAGACAAAGCATATGTGACCATCGGTTTAGCGAGCTTTCTGCCTTGGTATTCCGGAATAATCGCAACCCAGTGAATACGCCCCATTCTTCGGTCTCCATACTCTCCAAACCAAGCCATAATCGTCCCAATTGCTTCTCCCTCTGCATTTTCCAGAAAAAAGCAGCGTTGCTGAAGATCGGATTCAAATTCAAGAAACTCCGTTCGGAAGCGTTGTAAAGCAGCCTCTTCATTCGCAAACTCCCCTGCACGTGTTTCAATGTTAGCCCAAATGGTTTCATCACCAGGCTGAAAAGTCCGAAATGAATACCCCGCTGGCAAAGGAAGCGGGCTAAGCTGTTGCAACTTATTAGAATACATCATGAAACTCATACTTACACAACCTTTTTGATATTAATAGCTGACGTCCCCCGAACAACTTTCTTTTAAAGGATTGTACAAAATGAAAAAACCAAAAGTGTTCAAACCTGCTAGAAGGTTCAGCCTTCCATACAAACATCTTCCATTTTATCATTCTCTATTCACCTAAAAGGTATCAATCTTCGACAAAATTCGGGCGGTGACAGGCACCCAAAGGTTTTCTTCCAGGTTCAGGGTACCTAGAGACCTTCTACGTTTTAATTTGAGCAATTGTTTCTACATTATTAAGGACTTTTTCTACGTAATTCAAGCACTATTCTACATAACTCCAATGCAATTCTACAAAAATTGGAACAAAATGGATTACTTCTATATTTGAGCAATTG
>NZ_BNDS01000012.1:0-69773 GCF_014656545.1 Neobacillus kokaensis | reverse complement strand
GGAACAAAATGGATCACTTCTTAATTTTAGCAATTATTTCTACATAATTAAGGACTTTTTCTACGTAATTCAAGTACAATTCTACATAACTCCAATGCAATTCTACAAAAACTGGAACAAAATGGATTCCCACCAAAGGTTTGGGGCTCATAGACACCTTCTTTGAAACATTTTCCACCCTCTATCTTAGACTTATTGTACAATAAAGCTAAAAAGGCAGGAGGTATATTATGATAAAAGGAAATTCATATATTCTTGTTTTCTCCGTGCTTGTCTTTTTTATAATACTGCTTGTTTCGGAGACACCCATAATAATTAAAACATTACTTATTATTATGACGATTGGGTTTCTATTCCCTGTTATTAGAAAGATTCTATTTCAAGATAAATTTAGAAAAATAAAAGTGGCTATCTATACATCATTGACCTTTACGATTGGATTTTTTCTACTCTCTTTGATTATGAATCAATCGATTAATTTAAATGGTGAGGCATTTCTCTTTGTTTTCATAGTGCTTCTTTATAGTTTAATTGGAAACTTTGTTTATGGCTTACCTGTCTCACTAATTGCTGAATTTATATCATTGAAGTTTTGCCATATTCGTTTCTGGTTATCTGGATTCATACATATTGGATTTGGGCTTGGCACCTTTTTTATGGCCCCAGATTTCTATATACCTGCCATTATTTGCTCCATCATCTTTTTCATTTTTGATGAAATCGGTAAGAAAATTAACTTTTGCTTAAACTAAAAAAGGGTCAGTCCCCCGGCACTTTAATGCAACGGGGGACTGACCCAAATTCCTGAGGATAGCCCTCCCCCGGTTTTTAGCCATTTTGTCATCATGCTAGTTCCCCGCCATCAATAGGAATATGCTGACCTGTAATATATTTCGCTTCTGAGGATGCTAAAAAAGCAAACAATCCTGCAACTTCTTCAGGTTGGGCATGTCGTTTTAATGGTATTGTTTCATTTACTTCCTCTAATGCCTCGGGGCTATATTCAGCAAGCTGCATTGGGGTGAGCACGTATCCTGGGCAAACTGTATTTACACGAATCGTCGGAGCAAGTTCTAAAGCCATCGTTCTTGCTAAAAGGTTCACTCCGGCTTTGGAGGCATTATAATCGGCGTAATATGGATGACCAACTAAACCATTAGTCGAAGCAGTTATTAAAATCACACCCTGTCCCTGATTCAGCATTCTTTTTGCTGCTTCTTGTCCAGTGAAAAATATGCCATTGAGATTAACCCCCATCACTTTATTCCATTGCTCTGGTGTAATGTCAATAAATTTAGATCTTACACTTATACCTGCATTGGCAACAAGAATATCTACACCACCTGCCAATCGATCAATTTCACGAAAAGCATCACGCACACTTTCATGACAACTTACATCTGCCACTATTCCATGTTGAATGATTGAATATTCGTTTAATATTTTTTCCAATGAATCTTTGTTATGATCAATGATCGTAACCATTGCTTCCTCATTTGCAAATCGAATGGCAGTCGCTAAACCAATTCCGCTGGCACCACCGGTTATAACAACACGTTTATCGCGAAGGCTGTCTTGATATTTACCCATATCCAATGTTCCCCCTATTTTTACATATTAAATGAATTATTATTTCTCAGGCATTCGGTTTTAAAATGAAATAGGGAGGGAAAATTCCCTCCCTAACAACGACGACATTATCCAATTAATTGACGAATAACTTCATTTGTTATTTTTGGCACTACTTCCGTAGAATATCGGATTTCAATTCGTTCATATTTCTTATGGCCATCATAACCATATGGTCCAATATTGATTGCCGGAACATTGATATCACGAATATCTTGATAATTAACGTAATGTTTGGTACCCCATCCTGGATTATTATCCATAACTGCTCGAATTGCCTCTTCATCATTATTTAACGCCACGCAGCTCATATCACATATAAAAGGAAAGAAATTTTTCGTTACAATAGGGTGCACATACTCCGGTTGAATCGCTTCTACTGCCTTTTCTAATGCCTCTGCTAAATTGTCCTCTCTCTCATCCTTGCCGGTTAAAGCTAGACACGGTGAATAAAGGGATGAATAAAATAGGATAATAGCGGGGCTTTTATCCTTCATCCAATTCCACTCTTCCTCAACGACTCTTGCTGCAAACATACGAGTATCTAACGTTGAATCTTGTAATAGCTTGGATTTAAAGTCTTCCATATGCTTAATAAATTTTTCCCCATGCTCTTCTTCTAACTCTTTTGTCATATCTTCATAAATGAGGACTCTTGTCCTCCAAGGCAATTTCGTGGAAGGCTGATTCGTAATCTTATTAAATTTTTCATAGCGTTCATTTAAGGTAGTAAGGGCATTTTCAAATGCAATTTCGGCTTGTTCCGATAACTTATTTAATACATCCTTCGGAGACCAGGAGTGAATAAAGAAGTTAAAATAAACGTAAGCTGAAAGAGCAGTCTGTACTGTATAAGTTGGCTTTAAATCCATTTGCTTTAATGAAACTGGCGGAGCTGGCGTTTCCCCTAAAAAACTGTCACACAAATCCGGATTGTAACTGATTTGTCTTGTTAGTTCTGCGGCAATATAATTAGGATCTAACCCTTCAAAAGCAGAGCCGACGTGCGTTTCTGCTCCTGTAATAAAGAAGGACGGCAGGAGCTTGCCAACTGTTCCCTTATATATATATCTATTTTCATCCCCTTCATATAATGGCGCGACAAAGTCAGAATTAATTAGTCCAATATAATCAAATCCATAGTCTTGCTTCCATTTTTTAAGATTCTTTAATCCAGACAAAACACCCTTTGAACTAACCTCTTCATCACATTCGGCGAAGAAAACAAGATTTCCAGATAACTCCTCAGGATGTTCTGCGTAATATTTTAATAGGGAAAGATTACTTGCAACACCACTCTTCATATCTAAAACACCGCGTCCAAAATACCATTCTCCTGAAAGCAGCTGGTCTTTCACGAGACTAGGCAGCGGCTCACCCTTAAGTTTTTCCATCAGTTCTGAAGGTGAGCAGGAGACATCTTTTAAATGTGTGTAATCATCTATCCCTACTGTATCCATGTGTCCCATTAAGATAAGGGTTTTATTATTAGTTATATCTTTTGTTCCTTCTACGAACGCCAACACATTATATCTCTCAAATTCATCATCTACCGTTCTTGCTTTAATAAGCTGGTTCGGATTTACTTGAAAATAAGGTAGGGCAGAAATCAATTCATACAGCTTATCAGCTATAGCTATTTCTCCAGTTGTATCAACAATACTTTCAACGCGAACTAATTCATCGGTAAAACGTAATACTTCATTTTTGGTAGAAATCATAAAAACTTACATCCCCTCTGCTTCAACCTGTTTATGTTTATATTATCTATTTATTCAAGCTAGTTTTATAGAAAAAAATTATTTTTGGATTACACTTCCCTTAAATACACCTGTCTTAACGGAACCAACATCCAGCCTTTTTTCAATTTTGTTTAAAATTAATGTGAAAATGAAGACAAGAGCAAGATAATACAAACCTACAACTAGATAAGTCTCAAACGGCATATAATTTTCAGCAGATGCATAGAGTGCTCGACTAAACAATTCAGTAACAGCAATATAAGCGACGAGCGAAGAATCTTTCAAACCAATAATAAATTGATTTCCTAATGCAGGAATCGCTCGTTTGAACGCTTGTGGAAGGATAATGCTCCTCATTGTTAATGAGGATGACATCCCTAAAGATCGTGCTGCTTCTGTTTGACCTTTATCTATTGATTGGATAGCTCCCCTAAAAATCTCTGCCAAATAGGCTCCTGAATGAATACCTAGTGCAATGGCACCAGCGGTAAAATCGTTAAGGACAATGACACTTGAAATTCCGTAATACAAGAACATGATGAGCACGATTAGAGGTAATCCTCGGACGATAAATATATAAAAGTCTGCCAGTTTTTTCAGAAAAGTAATATTCGACACTTTAAAAAAGGCAAACACTAATCCAATAATTGTAGCGATTACCAATGAGATGGCTGTAATAGATATGGTAGTAACCGATGCCTGTAAAAAAGCACCACTATGCTTTTGGATGATGGATGTAATACTCTCAAAAAAATTCATCGTAAGTTAGCCCCTTTAAAAGAGTAAGTTTATTAACTTTTTAGGCGAGCACTACTTCTTTTCCATAATGTTGATTCCAAACCATTTCTTGCTTATTTGTTCGTAAGTGCCATCCTCCATAATGTCAGTTATCGCTTGATTAATCTTATCCAGCAGCACCTGATGATCTTTATTTATAGCAACTGCAATATTTTCCTGATTTAGTACATTATCAATTGGTTTTATTTTTAATCCTTGCTCTTTGATTGCTGATACCCCGACAATTTTATCTGTAATAACAGCATCAATACGTCCTGGACCTAAATCCTGTAACGCAAATATCTCACTTGGATACGCTTTCACTTTATCCGTTAAGCTTTCTGCCACCTCTTTATGTGTACTTGCTTGAACGACACCAATAATTTTATCCTTCGCGTCATCTTTACTTTTAATCGTATCGTTTTTGTCAGCAACGAAAATTTGTGCTCCAGAGATATAATACGGGATGGAAAAGTCCACTTGTTTTAAACGTTCTTCGGTGGCTGTCATACTTCCAATAATGACATCATATTTATGTCCTTTTAACCCTTGAAGGATTGTCTCCCATGGATTTGTCACCGGATTCGGCTCCAATCCGATTCGCTTGGCAATTTCAGTTCCAATCTCCACATCAAAGCCAACCAGCTTGTGATTTTCTTCGTAATTTAATGGTTTAAGTAGTCCACTCATGGCAAAGGTAAGTTTCCCATCATGAACAAGTTTCATATCCTCTTTAGTCTCTTTTGCATTAGATGCCGGCTTTTCAATTTGGGTAGAAGACGACTTATTTCCACAGCCTGCTAATAAAACTAAAAAAATGACCGAAATGATAGATAATAAGAATAGTTTATTTTTGTTTATCAAATGAAATCTCTCCCCTTCTATTTTTGAAAATTTAGATAACAAAGAGCATATTTCTTCTTTTTTATAAAACTTTGGATAGAAACGCGGTCGTTCGTTCATGTTTCGGTGAAGTAAATAAAGTGACAGGAGAGGCTTCTTCAATGATATAGCCTTCATCCATGAAAACGACTCGATCACCAACTTCTCTTGCAAAACCCATTTCATGTGTTACGACGACCATCGTCATTCCTTCCCTGGCTAAATCCTTCATCACCGATAAAACTTCCCCGACCATTTCAGGGTCTAAGGCTGATGTCGGTTCATCGAACAGCATGATTTTCGGATCCATTGCTAATGCTCTTGCAATCGCAATTCTTTGTTTTTGCCCCCCAGACAAGGAATCTGGATAGGCATCTGCTTTATTTACAAGCCCTACTTTTTCTAGTAACTTATATGCCTTTTCTTCTGCTTCTTGTTTCGTTTTTTTACGAACCTTTATAGGGGCTAAAGTAATATTTTCTAAAACCGTTTTATGAGGAAATAAATTAAATTGCTGGAAGACCATGCCTACATCTGCCCGAATCTCATTAATATTTACCTTATGACCCGAAAGATTTATATCATTAATATAAACATCCCCCGAGGTTATTTCCTCCAGATTGTTTAAACAGCGCAAGAAAGTTGATTTTCCAGAACCAGAGGGGCCGATCACAACCACAACCTCTTTTTCGTTAATTTGAATATTGATATCTTTTAAAACTTCTAGATCACCAAATTTTTTCTTTAAATTATTCACTTTAATCATGTGTTAGACAGCCTCCTTTCAACATTATTTAATAGATACGTTATGGATAGAGTTAACAATAAATACGTAAACGCTACAGTCAAATATGGTTCCCATACACGGAAATATTGCCCTGATGCAGCCCGGCCCCAATACATTAATTCAGGAGCAGCAATAATCGCAGCGAGTGATGAATCTTTTAACAAAGTAATAAATTCATTTCCTAATGGAGGAATCATCCGTTTAAAGGCTTGGGGAAAAATAACATACGCCATAGACTGGGATGTACTCAATCCAAGAGAACGAGCAGCTTCCTCTTGTCCCTTATCGATAGATTGAATGCCGGCGCGAAAGATTTCAGCTACATATGCTGCAGCATTTAGTGCTAAGGCAGTTAACGCAGACATGATGGTACTTGCCGGGGACATGAAAAGCGGCATGACCCCAAAGTGAATAAGAAATAGCTGTACTAATAGCGGAGTACCGCGAAAGAAGTTAATATACCAAATAAACGGGAGGCGTAACCATTTTACTTTTGACATTTTTCCAAGTGCAATGAAAAATCCTAACACACTCCCTATGAGAATCCCGCCTATTGATAGGCCAATGGTTAATACGAGCCCTTTTAATAAAA
Source organism: Neobacillus kokaensis (assembly GCF_014656545.1). GTDB lineage: Bacteria > Bacillota > Bacilli > Bacillales > Cytobacillaceae > Neobacillus > Neobacillus kokaensis. The sequence goes on along the minus strand of NZ_BNDS01000012.1, from coordinate 63,364 downwards.
ATGGTAAGTATTCAATAATAATATCTATTCGAAAATCCATATCCCCCACTCCATCCTGGTGCTTTTTCGATGAGCTACATTGCTTTACTAGTTAGTTGCTACTATTCTTTTTCCTAAACTGCTATTCGACAGTTGAAAGAGATTTTATTACTTCTATATCAGGAGAAATTCCAAACCATTTTTCATAAATTTTCGTGTATGTTCCATTATCAATAACCGTTTTTAATGCTTGATTAATTTCACCAGAAAGTTTGCTCCCTTTTTTTAATAAAATTCCATAGTATTCTGGATCGAAGTTCACATCGTCAGAAATAGCAACAAACTTATCATTTGGATTATTTTTAACGTATTCATTCGCAACTGTATTGTCAGTAATGACCGCTTCTATATCTCCGTTTTTTAGTGCCATGAAGGCCACTCCAAGTGTTTCGTACTTAAAAATGGAAGGATTATTTTTCCCAACTATTTTTTCTAATGCAAATTGACCAGTTGTTGCATTTTGGACGCCAACCTTTTTCCCTTTTAAATCCATTGCATTTTTGATATCAGTACCTTCTTTAGCTAAAATCATCAGTTTCGATTCGAAATAAGGATCAGCAAAATCATATGTCTGTTTTCTGTCATCTGTAATCGTAATGGAGGTTATTCCGATATCTACTTCACCACTCTCAACCTGTGTAAACAGCGGATCCCAGCCAACATTTTCAACTTTACTTTTATAACCTGCTTCATCTAATATGGCACTGATTAAATCGACATCAAACCCGACAATTTTTCCCTTATCCATGAACACGAATGGAGGTGTGACAGCATCTGTCCCTACTAACAGCGTTTTTTCCTTTTGTTCACTCGAAGTTCCCGCCGATTCTTTTCCACAAGCGGATGTAAAAATAACAAGACAGATTGATAGAACAAGGAAGGTTATTCTACTAAATTTCCCCTTCATCTCTTCACTTCCCTACGGATTTTTATATTCAAATACCATCAGTGAGAATTTCTCCTCACTGATGGACTTATTTTAGGAATTGATCTCCTGCGTTTTCTTTGTTTTTTTCAAATACATTCGCCATGTAATTGCCCATTTATCTGGATTCTCAAAGTAATCTTGTTCATCCACACGATGAATGGTGCTATTATGCGGGGCATTTTTCACTATTTCAGGATTTGCATAAGCTTCATTTGATATTTGTGTTAATGAAGCAATGTACTCATCTAAATCAGCTTTAGAATATGACTCGGTTGGTTCTAGCGTAAACGGTTCAGGTACAATAAATGGATGATGGCTGGACCAATAATGATGGGCAAAATCAGCCATTCGACGAGAAACATCGTCTGTTGTTACACCTGTCTCTTTCGTTAACTGCTCCCAGCTGTATCGTACTTGCTCGAGCCTTTTTCCTTTAATATAAGGAGCTGAAGCCCCGCGAATAGTTAATATTTTGTGATATAAATAGTTGTTATTTAACACAGCAATTTGTGCTACATCTTTTAGACCTTCTGCGCCGAGTGCTCTTACCCATGCATAGGCACGCAGTACTGTTTGAGGTACGCCTTGGAATGAACGTACTTTCCCGATACTATGTTTCAATTTATCATTCAATATATACTGATCATCCTGATTTTCAACAATCGGCCCCGGCAAAAATTCCTTTAGTTTATTCAAAACGCCCAGTGCTCCTGTTGCAGGTCCACCACATGCATGCGGGGTTGAAAAGGTTTTATGAAGGTTAAAGAAGCACATATCAAATCCCGCCTCCTTCGCACGCGTAATACCTAGCAGTCCGTTTGCATTCGCTTGGTCATAATAGCAAATCCCGCCTGCTTCATGGACAATTTTGGTAAACTCTTTTATTCGATGATTATAGATTCCGGTATCTTCCGGATTAGCCACAACAAACCCGGCAGTTCTTTCGGAAACGACCGCTTTTAACTCTTCTAGATCCGGGAAGCCATCTTCGTCTGGCTGTAAGGTAATAATTTTATAGCCTTTTACTGCCGCAGTTGCCGCTGCTGAAGGATGTGAAAAACTAGTTGTAATAATTTCATCGCGCTGTTCTCCCTCACCATTCTCTTCATGGTACGCACGTACAATGGAAGCCATCGTAAATAGTGATTGTGTCCCGCTTCCTGGTTGAAAGGAAAAGTAATCCATACCTGATATTTCTCTCATGCATAAATCTAATTTGTACATGACTTCAAGCATTCCTTGGACTGTACTTACATCCTGCAAGGGGTGAAGCTCAGTCATTTTTGGCGAGGAAGCAAATGCTTCGTTAATTTTTGGCGAATATTTCATCGTACATGTCCCTTGCCCGATTTCCACATTAAAGGCCGCTCCAAGCGTTTCTTGTGAAAGGCGCAAATAATGGCGAAGCACTCTATTTTGAGAAATCTCAGGCAATTTAGGCGCTTTTCTTCTTACCATTTCTACTGGAATGGCAGAGACACCATCACCGACATGATTTACAATTTCTTCTTCCACTTGGGGAAGCGTAATTCCTCGTTCGCCGCTGTTATGGAGTTCAAAAATAATTGGCTCATCCCACTTTGCCTGATGATAATTCCTGACTTTATGATCTCGATTAATTTTTTGCATGTACACCATTCCTTTCTTCATTTCTGATTGAATCTAAGCATTGCTGAATTGTACTAACTAATCGATCGATATCTTCCTTCGAATGAATTTCGGTGATACAAAATAATGAACATTGGCCTAATTCAGGGAACTCTTCAGATAAATCCTTCCCGCCAAAGATTCCGTTGTCTAATAAAAATTTATTAATTTCCTTGACTGTTCTTCCTGTATGCGTAAAGTCAACGACAAACTCTTTAAAGTTCGTTGATTCAAACCGAGAGGCTACGACGTTTGGAATGTTGCCAAGCCGCCCCATCGCATATTGCGACTTTTGCATGATGGACTTACCAAGCTCATACATGCCATTTGGGCCTAATAATGATAAATAGACGCCTGCTGTAATCCCCCATAGAGCCGTTTGTGTTCCTACTGATTCTTTTCCTTTCTCCCTTTTTGCAAAAGAAGTCCGGTCATATAGTACATCCCCGAAGCCGTACTCTCCTTCGACAACCGTAGGAGCAATCCCAAATAAACGTGAAGGATATTCTTGTACAATTTTCAGGTCATCATGTGTTGCTATAAACCCTGACTGGCCTCCACCAAAATTCATATGCATCCCAAGCGGCTGCAAATCCCCACAGACGATATCTGCACCATATTGGCTTGGGGGAGCAAGCACACCTAATGAACTTGGATCAACTCCGACAATCGTAATCGCTTCATAGCTTTTTGCTAGTTTGCTAATTTTTTTCCCTTGCGTCTCAACAAACCCTAAATAGGAAGGATTTTCAAAATAAACAGCAGCTGTATTCGCTGACAACTTTTCTTCAAGATCTTTTAAATTGATTTGTCCAGAATCCTCTTCATAGTCAACGAGAATGCATTCAATATCCGGTGAGCAATAATTTTTGATTACTTTCAACCGATCAGGTGAGATTGTTTTCGGCAATAGCACTTCTTTTCGGCCAGTAATACGACTAGACATCCGGATGGAAGTTGCCGCTGCCTGTGCCCAATCAAATGTCGGGACATTGACAACGTCCATATCTACTAATTCTGCCATCAAGCTTTGATACTCGAACAACGCTTGATATCTTCCATGATCCTCATAAGGATCACCTGCATAAGCAGTTAAAAATTCTGCACGCTGATTGACTTCATCGCAAACAGCCGGTACATAATGGTTCCAACAGCCTGCTCCTAAAAAGTTTAAGTATTCTTTCGTATTGATGTTTTTCTCTAAAATTCCTTCCATATATCTTCTAAGCTCATACTCCGATAATGCCTTTGGAATATTCATCACTTTCTTATAATGCAATTCTTCCGGTATTCCATCAAAAAGCTCATCAAGCGTTTGTGCCCCAATTTCTCTCAACATTTCCGCTTGCACTTGTGGAACTGTATTCGGTATATATGGATGTGCTACTTTATTTTGTTTATTCATCACTTGTTCTCCTCCAATCAAGAATTAGGCTAATCCGCCGCCATCAACTGTTAAAACGGTACCTGTAACCCAAGAAGACATATCACTCGCTAGAAACAACACACCTTTTGCAATATCTCGAGGCGTTCCAATCCTTTCGAGCGGCCTCCCTACGGCTGAAGACGCAAGAAACGACTCTTCCTCATGTTGCAATTGCTTTGCTTCGTCTCTTAATAAAGGCGTATCTGTGTCACCAGGGCAGATACAATTGACACGAATATTCTGTTTTCCATGATCGATGGCCATTGCTTTCGTTAAATTGACTACACCCGCTTTCGCAGCGCAGTACGATGCTGCTGCATCTCCTCCCTTTAATCCCCAGCCGGAACCAGTGTTAATAATACTGCCTCCGCCATTTTTAACCATGATCGGAATAACATACTTTGATAATAAAAAGGCTCCTTTTAAAGAAACATTAAGAACTAAATCCCAATCTTCTTCTGTATGGTCAACAACTGTTTTCCTGCGAATGACACCTGCATTATTAAACAAGACATCAATTGTTCCAAATTCCTTTTCAATCAGATTTGCTGCTGTTTCACATTCTTTTGATGAAGTGACATTACATTTAAAAAATGCAGCATCCCAGCCTTTGTCATTCATCGAATTTGCGACAGCTGTTCCTTTCTCTTCATTTATGTCTATTACCGCAACTTTGGCCCCTGCCTCAGCAAACAACTCAGCTGTTGCTAAGCCAATTCCGGAAGCAGCACCTGTAACGGCAACGACTTTATCTTTTATTCCTAATAATTTTTCGTAGTTCAATCCAATGCCTACCTGGATATGATCTTTGCTGTTTAAATCAAACATGGATACTTTCCCTCCTTTTTTCATCTTACAATCTATTAAAATGCAATTATTGTGCCAATGTTTTGACTTTGCCAAAAATACAGAAATAAACATTCCATAGCATTAAATTGTTCTTTATTTCTTTTATTTTGTGTCAAAAGTGACAAATTTTTGCCATCAATGACAAATATGTCAACTATAATGATTGATTTTTCAGAATTATAAAAATAAAATAATAATAGTTATTAAAAAAGTTAATATCTATCTATAATGGGAGGGTTTCTGAATTGATTTTATTAAATTCGATTGCAAAAGTTATCCAAGCTTTTTCCAAACTCCTTCATATTGATATCGCTTGTTTTAACCCTGATGGGGAACTGATTGCCGCAACAGAGGAATATGTTCGGCGTAAAGGGAGGAAGTCGCATGCCCTGTTCTTCAATACATTGTACGGACACCATATTACTTTTCTACATCACCCTGGAAAAATGCAAATGTGTGAGGGATGTCATTTTATCAATAATTGCCCTTCGAAAGTCGAGCTTGTACAGGACATGATCATTAATGGAAAAAAATACGGTTATTTATCATTTGTCAGTTTCACCGAAGGCAATGAAAAAGTACTAATTGAAAATCAAGAGTATTACGCCGAATGGCTCTCCCGCTTGAAAGAAACGATTATTTCCATCCTTCGAGATATTAATGAATTCAAAGTAAAGGATGTCAGCATCCAATTAAATCCAACCTACATATTTGGCCATAGCAAGGCCCTTTCACAAATTCATAGTTTAATAGAGAATTTAAAATATAGCACCTCCTCCATATTAATTACAGGGGAAACGGGTACAGGGAAAAGTTTATTAGCAGAATATATTCATAGCACAAGTATTGTAAGTAAGGGCCCTTTCATCGAACTAAACTGTGCGTCCATTCCAGAAAGTTTATTTGAAAGTGAATTATTTGGATATGAGGAGGGGGCTTTTACGAACGCAAGAAGAAAAGGCAAGCCTGGATACTTTGAACTTGCGAATAAAGGTACATTGTTTTTAGATGAGATTGCTGATTTACCGATTAATTTACAGCCAAAATTATTGAAAGTACTGCAAGATGGAATCATCCAGCGAGTTGGGGGAACAAGTTCGAAAAAAGTAAATGTTCGTCTTATTGCCGCAACGAATCAGTCCTTCGATGAATTAATGAATAATAAATTATTCCGCCCCGATCTTTTTTATCGTTTGAATGTCATTCCGATCACCATTCCACCCTTAAGAGAACGAATGGAGGATTTAGATTTATTAGTAGAACACTTTATCGAAAAATTACAAGAACGAACAGGGAAGTATATTTCAACCTGTACGGAAGAATACAGGAAGCTCCTATCTTCTTATCACTGGCCGGGAAATCTGCGTGAACTTGAAAATGTAATTGAATATAGTATGAATATAGAAACCGAAACAAGATTAACCCAAAATTCACTTCCTGCTTATCTGTTGACTAAGCAGCTTAGCAAGCCAAACGTGGAAACTAGACTATGTGAGGCTGAAAGAGAAATCATTATTCAAAAACTTCAGCATTACGGAAATAGCTACAACGGAAAGCAACTGGCAGCAAAAGATTTAGGAATCAGCATTCGCACATTATACAGAAAAATGGACAAACTTCATATTCGTTCATAACTTGGAGAAAAAGGGTCAGTCCCCCGGCACTTTAATGCAACGGGGGACTGACCCTTTTTCCCTCTATTTATTTTTTATACCAGTTTGTTTCGATGCTGACGCCTGCATCTTTTATTAAATTATAGACAGGGCATCTTTTTTCCACTTCTTGTTTTAGCTCCTCAATTCGTAAATCTTGCTCATCCGTTGTGATAATTACGTCAAAATTGACAGTTTGAAAATGTGGTGAAACCCCTTCTACTCCCATCAACCCTTGTAAATCGAGTGTACCTTCATTTTTAAACTCAACATCTTGATAAGAAAAATTCTTTTCTTTAGCAATAAACGCAATCATAACAGAAGTACAGCTGGACAATGCTCCTAAAACATATTCAACAGGGTTTGGCCCTTCATCTGTCCCACCTAGATTTTTCGGTTCATCCACGATGAATTCCGAGAAATTTCTAACTGAAATAGAAGTTTTCAAACCTTCTTCCCACTTCCCGCTAGTTCTCACTTTTAACAATTGTTGAGTTTTCATATCGGCACCTTCAATTCATAGTATTTTTATAGGTTTAATTATAATATAAAGATTCAAAATTGTAAATCTAATAATAATTTCCTTAAGTGGGGGCCTAACCGCAAATTTCTGAAGCGAATCGCTAGCCCCCTTTGTTTAAACGAAAAAGACACAACTAGTTGCAGCTTGTCGTGTCTTCTCCTTATTAACAATTCGTTCATTTGGGGTATTCCTATTAACATTCCGATGCTATCGGTAAAAATCAACGCCTGATTTTGCCCAATCAGATCCCCCAATTTTTTCCACGTAAGTTACGGCAGGCTCTAGACTGCGGCTTCCTGATAGACTGCCTTTCTTATTAAATAAGCAGCCCCAATTATTCCGGCATCGTTCCCTAAACTGGCCAGCTCAATTTTTGTATTGTCTCCAATCCATTCAATCGCGTGTTTCTTGAAAGAGGCCCTAATCCCTTTTAAAAAGTCATCACCGGCCTTTGACACGCCTCCACCAATTAAGATCTTAGCAGGGTTCACAATGGTTGCGACATTAGCCAATGCCAATCCTAACTCATCATTCAATTGTTGGATGATCCGCATACTGTGTACGTGTCCTTCTTTGGCTAAATCAAAAACATCTTTGGCTGTCAAACGGCCTTCTTTCTTATAGAGCATTGCCAAACTGCCGGCTGGTTCCTGTTCCACAACCATCATAGCTTCCCGCACGATTCCTGTTGCGGATGCAACGGTTTCCAAGCACCCTCTTCTGCCACAATTACAAGGATGTCCATTAGGATTCACGACAAAGTGACCAATTTCCCCAGCCAAACCTTTATGACCATGCAGGATTTTTCCATCGGTAATAACTCCGCTTCCGATCCCTGTTCCTAATGTGACAACAATCGTATCATCCTGTTTCTCAGCATCTCTCCAGTACTCCCCAAGTGCGGCAGTATTCGCATCATTTTCCACATGAATAGGGAGATTGGTTATCTCTTCAAAAAGTTTTTTTAATTCATAGTTTTTCCAGCCGATATTAACAGCTCCCAACACTTTCCCTTGTGTGCCATCAACTACCCCTGGAACGCCTATTCCGATACCCAGAATGGAATGTTCAAGCTCGAAGGCTGTTACGTTTTGTTGAATGGATGTCCATATGTCATGTATAATATGTCGTCCCTGATCTTGTTTATTGGTCTCAATTTCCCACTTGGATAAAATTTCTCCATTTAAATTAATGATTCCGATTTTGACATACGTTCCACCAATGTCAATTCCGATTATTTTTTGCTCCATGCTGTCCATCCTTTAAAATATAATAGTTGGTTCATTATTAAAACAGGCAGCTGCCACAAAGTCCCGGCAATAGTTCTTGTAAATCAAATCCATATAGGTATAAAAATAACTCCAGGTCTAATGATAGCTGAAGTTATTTTCCCGCTATTTAAATTCTACGATCACATTTATGATTGAGCCGCTTCCGATTTGACCATTTCGAACAACAGCCGGACACCAAAGCCAGATGCGCCTGGTACATAATAGCCCTGTTCACGCCATGGCCGAACCGTATTCGCCATATCGATATGAACCCACTTTATTTCTTTTTCTACAAATTGCTTTAAAAATAAAGCAGCCGTAATCGACCCGCCATATGGCGAGCTGCTCATATTATTGAAATCTCCACAATCGCTTTTCAAATAATGTAAATAATCATCAAACACCGGCATTGGCCAAACATAGTCACCTGTTTGATCGCCCAGCTGCTTATAATGCCACAAGTCCGCTTCCGCATTACTGAATACTCCAGCCGCTTTCAAACCGAGGGCACTTCCGATACTTCCTGTTAATGTGGCAATATCGACAATGGTTTTTGCCCCAAGTAATTGCGCATAAAGTATTCCATCTGCCAAAATCAAACGTCCTTCAGCATCTGTATTTCCGACTTCTACATGCAGTCCATTACGATATCGAATGACATCTGAGGGCAAAAATGCATTTCCATCCGCAAGGTTTTCCACCAGCGGCAAAATCGCCACAACATTGGCGGCTGTGTTGGAGTCAGCCAGCAGCTTCATCGCACCTGCTACCGCAGCCGAGCCGCCCATATCCATTTTCATTTCGCCAATATCTTTACCGGTCTTGACATTGGTTCCTCCAGAATCAAAGGTAACGCCTTTCCCAACTAAAGCGATTTTTTCTTTACTAGCATCACGAGCCAGCGTCAGGACAACAAGCTTTGCCGGTTCACTGCTTCCTTTAGCAACTGTGTGGATCCCGGCAAATTCATTACTTACTAATTCGTTACCGTCAATCACTTGAACGGATACATCTGTTTCATGAAACTCTTGCTTTAGCCGTTCAGCATATGTAGTGGGTGTTAATTTATTGGCCGGTTCATTACATAAATCCCTGGCAAGATTGACCGCATTTGCCCTGATACGTGCTGCATGATCATATTCTCTTAAACGCTCATCTTCCCATTGCATGGTTAACTGATTAGATGTCGCAGTTCTTTTATAAGAGGAAAATTGATATTCAGCCAAATACCAGCCTTCCATAAAACTGCTAATGACCTGCCCAAGCTCCGGATTCCCTGCCCGATCCATGATCAATGAGAACTCTGCCGAAACAGCTGCATCTTTAGCATTATTCAGGTTTTTTCGGGAAATGCCGCCCAAAAAGCGAATATCCTCCCATGTGAGAGAATCTTGACCGATTCCAATGTATACAATCAATTCCTCTCCTTTTGGGATCAGCTGCACTTTACCAAATTCAGTGCAGGATTTCTCTTCAAAATAAACGATGTCATCATTTGCTTCATGAATCGGTACGATGTTAATATGCATGTTCCTTCTCCTCACTTGCATCCTATATGACAAGCAATTCAGCCATCTAAATCGAGTCAGGCTGCTTCTATTTATATAGTCATTTATCAATCTATTAGTGGGTCACAATCCTACGTCAGTTGTTTTCTTCTTGCTTTCGGAATCATTTGCGGAATGGAGGACAACAGTGTTTTGGTATAATCATGCTGTGGATTGTTAAAAATTTCTTCCTTCGTTCCCATTTCCACCAAATCCCCAAAATACATGACACCGACCCGGTCACTAATATGTTCCACCACACTTAAATCATGAGAAATAAATAAGTAGGTCAAATTATATTCTTCCTGTAAATCTTTCATTAAATTTAGGATTTGCGATTGAATAGATACATCAAGCGCTGAAACAGGCTCGTCGGCAATGATTAATTCCGGCTGCAAAATCAACGCACGCGCAATCCCAATCCGCTGCCGCTGCCCGCCGCTAAATTCATGCGGATATTTATTCAAATGGAATCTACTGATCCCGCATTTATCCAGAAGGTCTTCTACCCGCTTATCCTTTTCTCTTGAAGACATGTTCTTAAAGTGAATATCGAGAGGTTCTCTTAAAATATCCTTTATTTTCATCCTTGGGCTTAAGGAAGCATAAGGGTCCTGGAAAACCATTTGCATTTTTTGCCGATATTTTTTCCACTCCTGCTTACTTGCGTTAGCCAAGTCTTTTCCGTTAAAAATAATCGATCCGGAATCTACCTGAATAAGTCCATTGAGCAGCCGGCCTGTCGTTGATTTCCCGCAGCCCGATTCACCAACAAGTCCCAATGTTTCCCCTTTTTTAATATGAAAGGAGATGCCGTTTACCGCCTTTACGTACTTTTTCTCTTCAAACCAGCCTGTCTTGATCGGGAAATGCTTCTTTATGTTTTTTGCTTCTATTAAAATCTCATCACGCATTTAGCATTTCCTCCTTTTTCTTGACCTCTTCATCCAATAACCAGCATCTAGCTGAATGATTGCCATCTGCCATCAACTCTGGTTCTTTTTCATGACAAATCGGCATCGCTACAGGACATCTTGGCGCAAACTTGCAGCCCTTCGGCATATTGTTCGGGTTTGGAACGGTACCTGTAATGGAGTTCAGCCGGTCTTTTTTCGAACCGATTTTCGGCGCTGATTCCATCAAGCCTTTTGTATAAGGGTGTTTCGGATTTTCGAACAAATCAACAGCACTTGCTTCCTCGACGATTCTCCCGGCATACATCACAATGACACGATCACAGATTTCGGCTACCACACCAAGATCATGCGTAATCAGTAAAATACCCATATTTGTTTTTTCTTGAATTTCTTCCATCAATTTCAGAATTTGCGCCTGTATGGTTACATCCAACGCAGTTGTCGGCTCATCGGCAATAAGTAAAGAAGGGTTACATGAGATTTGCATCGCAATAATAACTCTTTGCCTCATACCGCCGGAAAGTTGATGTGGATAGTCTTCCATCACTTGCTCCGCCCGCGGGATGCCAACTAATTTTAGTTTTTCAATCGCATACTGATGTGCCTCTTTTTTGGACATTCCCAAGTGAAGCATGATGGTTTCCCGCATCTGCTTACCGATTGTCAATACAGGATTTAGGGCTGTCATCGGTTCCTGGAAAATCATCGACAATTCCTTTCCGCGGTATTTCGTCATTTTCTTTTCAGGAAACGTTAATAGATTTTCCCCTTTATATAAAATTTCGCCATCCGCAATTTTGCCGCGTGTATCATGGAATAGACGCATGATCGATAAAGATGTGACACTTTTTCCGCTGCCTGATTCACCAACTAATCCGACAATTTCACCTTGATTGACGTGAAAGCTGATACCATGTACGACCGGCAAGAATCCATTTTCAGTCTGAAAGCCTGTTTTAAGATTTTTTACTTGTAGTAAATCTGACATATAGACCCTCCTAGTCTTTCATTTTCGGATCGAGCATTTCTCGCAATCCATCACCTAATAGATTAAAAGCCAAAACAGTTAAGAAAATAACTAAGCCAGGGAAAAATACTAAATGAAAGGCGGTACCAATATAATCTCTTGAAACGCTTAACATAGCACCCCAGTCAGGTGAAGAAGGCTCTGCACCCAAACCTAAAAAGCTCAAACTTGCTGCTGCCAGAATGGCAGTCCCAACATTCATTGTGTAATAAACGATAATAGTCGGTAATGTCTCCGGAAACACATGTTTAAACATAATCCGCAGCCTGCTCGCCCCAAGTGATTCCTCCGCTTCAACGAAAAGCATTTCCTTCACTTCCAACGTTGCCCCGCGGACAATCCTTGCAAACGAAGGAACACTGAAAAAGGCAACCGCTATAATCACATTATTTAAACCAGGTCCTAAAATAGCAACAATCCCAATGGCCAAAATCAATTCAGGGAACGCAAAGAGCACGTCACAAATACGCATAATCAATTTATCGACCCATTTGCCAAAAAATCCACTGATCAACCCTAAAATACTCCCAACAATCGCACCGAGTGTAACGGCAGAAACACTGACTGAAAGCGAGATTCTTGCCCCTGCGATGATTCGGCTTAAAATATCACGTCCATATTCATCCGTTCCAAACCAATGACTGGCAGAAGGCGTCTCCAGAACACTATTATAATCAGGTTTTGCTGCATCAAAAGGTGTAACAAATGGACCGATGATGGCCATAATAAACAAGAACAAGACAAAGTAGAATGAAATAACCGCAGGCTTTTTTCGACGAAACAACCGCCAAAATTGAAGGAAGCGATGATCACTTTTCGTCTTGATTGGCTCTATATTTAAAGCAGTTTCTGTTTGTAGATTGCTCATAATCATCTTCCCTCCTTACTCATACCGGATTTTTGGATTCAAATAGCTATACACAACATCAATAATCATATTCACGACAATAAACTGACAGGCGAATAATAAAATTTCAGCCTGAACGACCGGATAATCACGGAATTGAATGGAATCAATTAATAAAGTTCCAAGACCCGGAAAACTAAATACCGTCTCAACTACAACGGAACCGCCAAGTAAAAAGCCAAACTGCAGCCCGGCAACAGTAACAACCGGAATTAAGGAGTTCTTTAAGGCATGTCCAAAAATAATCTGGCGGCTGCCCAATCCTTTTGCACGCCCCATACGGATATAATCCTGTTTCATACTCTCCACAAGAGATGAGCGCGTAAACCTGGCAATCATGGCCATAATCCCCGCTCCTAAAGCGAAAGAAGGCATAATGTAGCTGCTCCAGCCTTCCGCTCCTCCTGTTGGAAACATACCGAGCTGTACAGAAAATAATTGAATCAGAACAAGACCCACCCAAAAGTTTGGAAGTGAAATGCCCGATACAGCCGTAAACATCCCCAGATGGTCCGGCCATTTATTTCGAAATACCGCAGAAACGACTCCAATTAAGATACCGACTACAAGTGCCCAAATAATACTTAAAAAAGTTAAACCCAAGGTTGGCATAATCCGATCACCAATCAATTGACTAACCGGCGCACCTGATTTTACTGAATAACCCATATTCCCAGTCAGCAGGTCCTTTAAATAAATAAAATACTGCTCATATAATGGCTTATCCAGCCCCAAACTTACTCTTGCCATCTCCACTTCTTCCGCAGTTGCCTCTTTCCCGGCTAAAAGCCGTGCCGGATCACCAGGTATAATGTGAATAAACATGAAGACAATAAATGAAACAACAAGGAGTAATGGGATAAGACTAACAAGACGTTTTACAAGATATTGCCACAAAAGAAACACACCTCCAATGTATGAAGAAAGGGCCTACACCGATAAGCCCTTTCTTTGGTTGTTGATATTAAAAAATGACCTATTTCAATTGTGCTTTTGAAATATTGATAACTCCGTCCGGAGCAACATAGACACCTTCTAAATTATTTGCGTGTGCTGCCAAGTTAACATCTGAAGCTAGGAAAATCCAAGGTGCCTCTTCAAATACAGTACGTTGAATCTCATGATAGATTTTTTCCTGCTCTTTAGGATCTGCTGTTGCATTTGCTTCTTTAATCCAGTTTGTAACTTTTTCATTATTATAGTAAGCAGTGTTTGCGCCATTTGGCGGGTAGTACTCATTGCTGAACAAACCGCGGGTTGCGCCGTCAGCATCACCTGATGAAGGCGACCAGCTCACATACCACATTTGGACCTTTGCATCCTCCGGTTTTGCCGGTGTGTAAATCTCATCTGACAAAGTTCCTTCTTCCATCGATTTAATCTTCACGTCGATGCCGATTTGAGCTAATTGCTGCTTAATGAATTGCATTCCTTTAACAGATTCAGAACTTGTATTTCCCCAAATCTCTGCTTTAAAGCCGTTTTCATAACCTGCTTCTTTCAACAGTTCTTTTGCCTTTTTAACGTCAAATTCATATGCTTTCTGTTTTGCATAATATTGTGTTTCTGGAGCCATTGTTGAATCAAGAACATGTCCATACCCGTCTTTTACAACTTTAATATAGGCTTCTTTGTTAACAGCCAGGTTCATCGCTTGACGAACTTTTAAATCTTTGTATTGATCCATAAATGTGTTAATGGATACATATCGCACAATGGTGGATGGTGATTCTTCAATCGTTACATCCTTACTATTTTTAAATTGTTTTACATTTTGCTGCGGCATTGGGTAAACAAAATCAGCTTCACCTGTTTTTAACATAGCGACACGGGAGCCATTTTCCGGAATTGGGCTGAATTTCACTTTTTCTACGTTTGTTTGATCCCCGCCCCAGTAATCGGCATATTTTTCAACTTCAAGCGTCTTACCTTGTTTCCACTCAACAAATTTGAATGTACCTGTTCCGACAGGATTTGCTTCAATATATTTTGTTCCTTTTTCAATTGCCTTCGGGCTGATCATCGGTACCATCCCGAACTTATTAATCATGGCACTAAAAGGTTCTTTCAGTTTAAAGGCAACCTCATAATCACCAATAATCTCCATCGAGTCCACAAATTTAAAACTGCGTTTCGCACTTAAATTATTTGCATCATCCATAATACGATCGAAGTTAGCTTTTACTGCCTCCGCGTTAAACTGCTCTCCGTCATGGAATTTGACACCTTGACGCAATTTAAACGTATAGGTTAATCCATCTTTGCTAATATCGTATGACTCAGCCAAAGCTGGAATAATTTGCATGTCTTTATCAAAACCAACCAAACCCTCGTACATAGAACGGATTCCAATGATGGAAACTGTATCTCCTGCATTATGCGGATCCAACGTGATAAAGTTTTGGTCAATCGCGACGGTCAGTTCCTTGTCACCTGTTGCTTTTGTTTTTCCTGATGTACCAGTTGAACCTGCGTTGTCACTGCTGCACGCTGCACTAAATAATGCAAGCGTCAGTATAAGTACTAAAACGGCAAATTTTCTCATATTATTCTCCCTTTTCATGTTGTTTTTTTATTTATGGTATTGAAGACTTGCAAATGCGAAGACTCACCATATTCCCATTCCATCTTTGACACCGCTTGATGCTGCACGTTGAAATAGCATGCAGTGTTTTTGTCCATTACAGCAGCAAGGTGCACTCTAGCATTTTATAAGTAGATTTTTGTTTCACCCACAACGATTCCATCATCATTCTTAATAGTTTGTGGTTTCAATTGCAGCAAACCTTGAATCGTTTCTTCATTTTCGTAATTTAGTTTTTTAAGGATTTCTGCCACTAATAATGGCCATATCAATTCAGTCCCGCTTAGGACCTTCAATGCAATGCTGATTTTTTCCTTTCTTAAAGCAAGGCAATAAACCCCTTGAGCGCCGCCTTTTGCAATGATATTTTTATCCTTTAATAGGACACTGCAGATAAAATCATGCGAAGCAATAATGTCAGGGTGGGCATTCATGATGTCACCGATATGTATGACGGCCTCTCTGGCAGCCTGATCCCTTATCAATTCAGGTGTGACAAACTTCAAATAAGAGAGGGCCATATTCTTAAGCGGCACGGCATGAACAGGCACGCCGCAGCCATCTGTTCCCGATTTGATTTCATCGATAGGGACTTCCGATAATTCCGATAAATAATGCAGGATCTCTTGCTGTAATGGATGATCCAGCCGCTCGTACCCCTCCTCACTCAAACCTTTCACCTTTGTATAGCCCAAGAATCCCAGATGCTTTCCAGCACAATTATGGAGTAATCTTCGTTTTGGTTTTTTCGCCAGGATGTATTCCATCTTTGGTGCATCGTTTAAAGGATAGCTGCTTGCACAAACTAAATGATCTTCCGCAACACCAAGTTTTTCTTTTACACGAATAAGTGCTTCCTCATGGTATTTCTCCCCTCTTTGAGAAGCCATGAATAGTGCTGCTTCCTCGTCGGTGAGATTGTATCTGTCGATAATATCGGTTGTGAAAACGGGGATTGCCTGAATGGGCTTCATAGCCGATCTGTAAAAAATCGGCTGGCTGATATCCCCTTTTTGATAAATAACCTCTTTGTTTTCATTGACAATACATATAACACCTTGATGTACATTTTCTAATTGATGATTTCTGAATTCCTCTGCAATCACAGAATATTCCACGTCTATGCACCACCCTTAAAATTCAAACTTTTAATTAACTTCCGCTGCACGCTAAGCGCTGCGCCTTTTACAACACCCATCTCTTTCACTTGAGTAACATGTAAATCATAAGAATAGGATTCCGGGAACCAAGTGCTGTTTGAATGTTTCTCTATGACCAATTCCGCTATTTCCGGGTGTTCTTCTATTAAACTGCCTGATAAATATACCGCGTCTGGATTAAAGGCACAGACAACATTTTTGATGGCAAGACCCGCATAGGTAGCTGCCTTGTCCAGGATATTGACGGCCCATTTCTCTTTACTCTTGTACGCCGCTGCCAACTCTTCCATACTATCCATTGGTCGTGTTTTAGATGCTTCATCAAGTAAAAAGTCAATAGCAATGTATGTTTGCAAGCAGCCAAAATTACCGCATGGACAATAGGCACCGTAAGGATCCAGGGTCATATGGCCAATCTCACCTGACATATTATTAGCACCGCGATAAATCTCGCCATCTGTGATAAGAGCTGAGCCCACGCCTGTACCAAACCCAAGCATCACGACGTTCTTGTAAGGAAGAGACGCACTCACATATTCTGCTAAGGCTTTTAACTTTAACTCATTATCAATAAAAACTTCCAAATCTAGTTTTTGTTCTAGTATTTGTTTAAGAGGAACATTCCTCCAGTTAAACTGTGCCGAGAACTCCACGGTACCTTTTTCATTGTCTATTAACCCCGGCAGACCTATACAAACACCAGCAATACGATCTTTCCCAATTTGTTGTTCACTGATCAAATCATTTATCATCTGCCCGATAAACTCTACCACATCTTCATAATGATCTGTTTTTGTGTGAAACGAGCGTACGGTGATGAACTCGCCTATCAGATTCATCAAGCCAATCCGAACAACTCCTACATCAATTTCGACCCCAACAAATATAACGGAATGCTCATTAGCCATAAAATAGGTAGCTTTTCGTCCCACTTCATCTGTTTCCAAATACACCTCTTTGATAAGCTGTTCGTCTTGTAGTGAGGCAACAATTCGGGAAGCGGATGTTGGACTCATAGCCATATGTTTAGCAATCTCAGCTCTCGAGATTGGTCCATTTCGAATGATATATTCTAGAACCAAACTCTGATTCTGCTTCTTTAAAAAATACTGATCTTTAACTCTCATTTTTACCTTCCTTACACCATGTAATTAATAAACAAGAAATTCAGCTTAATTTCGACATAATCAACCGTTTTCCACTAACATTCATCCATGTTTATTGATTAATATTTGTTTAATTTCTCCCATGATGTTAATTAAATTATAATTTGAACTGTTTCCGCAGTCAAGAATATTTCCTTGAGTCTAAATAGTCAGTAGATTTATAAAATAGAATACAACGGCCATATTGGTACTAATCTAAGATTTCTACCTAGAACCCATTGCCTAGATAGACCAGGATAGTCCTGTTGTAAAGGCAACAATGGAACAAAATACAAGTGTCGTCAATAAAAGGAACTTCGGGGAAATAAATTAATAGGGTCAGTCTCTCGTCAACTTCATACAACGAGGGACTGACCCCACTAGCAATAGCTATTTCTATTTTCCATGACCATCGTTCATTTCAGATTACTCGGCATTATCCCCGCTATTAATGATATCAATCAATTCACGTGTTAAGCTTTGAACAATGTCAGGATGCTGAATGTACAGATTATGTTTTTCTTCTATGTCATTGCGGACATTGTATAACTGTCCAGGGCTGTGGTCCGGTATATACTCCCCTTGGGTTGGGATGCCAATCAATGTGGTATCCAGCTGATGCTTTTGAAAACCACCCGAGCCCCTACCAAGAATAAGCTTCCAGTCACCAGAGCGAACAGAAAACATCCCTGTAATAGAATGATGGACAGCTAGTTTTCGGTTGGAGGCGTCTCCCTTCAAGACCGGCAGCATTGAGATCGTATCTTCTGCGGTATGTTCCGGAAGCGGATCTCCCATCATTTCTTCGCATGTGCCCAGCAAATCTGTCAGGCAGATTAATTCCGTGGTAACGGTTCCCGCCTTAATGACCTCTGGCCAGGCGGCAATGAACGGAACCCGGTGGCCCCCCTCCCAAATATCCGCTTTCTGCCCGCGAAGGTCACCAGCAGGCTGGTGCCCGTGTATTGTTATTTCATCCGGGCTTGGATGCGGCCCATTATCGCTTGTAAAAATAAATAACGTATTCTCCCAGATACCAAGCCGTTTCAACGTTTCCGTCAGCTGGCCAATCGTCCAGTCGAGCTCTAGAATCAAATCCCCGCGCGGTCCGATTCCACTCTTGTCTTTAAAGGGAGCGGCAGGTGCCCAAGGCGTATGGGGACCGGTTACAGGGAAATATAAAAAGAACGGATCGTCTTTCTTGTTTTCGACATGACTCTCAATGAAATGAATCGCCTTTTCCGTTAAGGTTTGATTGACGACTTCATCCTTCCAGCCCGGAACCATTAGCCCGCTTCTTCCCCGCTGACTAAAGTCCTTTGGTGCTTTTTCAACCGAAGGAATACCGACTGTCCGGTCATTCTCGATAAAACAATATGGCGGCATATCAAGTGAAGCGGAAATACCGTAGTAATAATCAAAGCCCAATTTATCGGGGCCTCCCTTAATTGGTGAAGCATAATTCACTGTTCCATCGGATTTGTCCCAGCCTAGGCCAAGATGCCACTTGCCAATACAGGCAGTCGCATAGCCATGCTGCTTCAAATAGGCCGGAACGGTAAGGCGGTCTTCCTCAATCAACGGCTCCGAATAGCCCCATAAGACTCCTTCCTTCAAGCGGGTTCTCCAGCTGTATCTGCCCGTCAGGACACTATATCTTGTCGGCGTACAAACCGCCGATGGAGCATGAGCATCCTCGAATCGTATGCCTTCTCTTGCCAGTTGGTCTGTATTGGGCGTTTCAAATTTATCCGCACCATAGCAGCTTAAATCACCAAAACCTAAATCATCCGCAAGTACATATACAATATTCGGTCTATGACTAACCCTCTCACTCATCTTACTTGTTCCTCCCCTATTCTCTAATCAGCGCTAATTCGCCGACACCTTCCTATTAGTACCTACATCAGGACCCCAGTATGTACAAACATCGGCAAATACTTGGGCAGTATTTGCCAATAAGTAAATTTCCTATCAATCTAAAAACCTATCAATCTTCGACAATATTCGGGGCGTGACAGGCACGCCAATGCTATTCATCCTCAAACAACTTCTCCCCCCGATGCAGTCGCATGGCAATCCGTGCAGTATGCGGCATTTCCCTGGCTGTCGGGGCATGGCCTGCTAAATAACGTGTGGCTGCAATAATCAATGTTTCCTGTGCATGTCTAGCAAGCTCCGATTCTTCTCTTTCCCAATGATTGTGTTCCACCATCGCCGCTTCAAACATTTGGAATGAATGGAACTCTGCATCCTCTCTTAATAAAGCGTGTCCGAGCGTATTAAAGAGATCACGTTTATCACCGCCGCGTGCCAGGTAATTCACTACCCAACGCGCTGATTCTGCAACCTGCTGTTGTTTATCCAGCATCTCCAGTAATTCAGAAGTTTTTTGCGGTTCTGCTTCTACATCCTTTGGCTCCGGTCTTCGTGCAGACGGTATATTAAGGAACCGGTCAAGATAGACACTCATCGCACCATGAAAGACAGCCCGAGTCAATTCAGGTGTCATCGAACGACGTAACGATTCATGTACCGCATGCGCGTGAGTAAACGTATGAAGGACGGTAATCCAATCACTGAAATCATTTTGAACGTGGAAACGGGCGATCCTTTCAACCGCCGCCAAAGCCACGAGCTGAGCCAACCGGGCGGGGGCGACTCCACTTTTAAGCGCATCCAGCATCATCTTTACCGTTTTCAAAGCATCATCTGATAAAATTTGCTCTACCAATGCTGCTTCATCAACCGCAGCGTTCCCTTGTGATGAGGCAGCCGCAAGAATACCAGGTAACTCTTGGAAAGCGTCCATTAATGGCTGGACCAAGTTCACAGGTGATTGCCAGCTATGCGCTTCTTCACTGCGGGAAACATTACCGATACCAGGCAGCAATGATGATAATACATATGGTCGGTGCTCTAAACCAATCTGATCCAGTACCTCGAATGCTTTGTTATGAAAATCTAGCGAATGCCCGGTATCCACATAAAAATGATCCGTGATCGCTGTCAGCATCATGTCTGCAAGCTGCTCGTTCGAGAAGCCTAATTCAATCGCAGTCAAGAGCACTCGTTCAGCTCCACGCGAATCACGAACCTCTACACAACGACGATACCATTCGGATAATTGCTTAAATGACTGGGCATTTTCTTTATCAGAGACAGGCAGTGCCCCAAGTAAAAAGCGTGTTCCCATCCCAGAACTTTCTCGCGCAACATGAACAAGACCTTGAAACAACGCTAAAATCTGACCGGTTTTATCCAATTTAGGCAAGACATTCGTCATGGCTGTTAAAATCGTTAATCCAGAACGCCAGCCGCTTTGACGATGGGTCGTTCCGAATTCGATACCGACCTTTGCAATCTTAGTCGCTGGAAAACCAGCTTCCATCAATCCGACTACGGCTTTGGCGATGACCAGACTCAAATTTTGTTCAAGCCCTTCACGTAACCGCTGCTTTAATTTTTCGATTGTTACTTTATTAACAGGTACAGGGTGGACCCAAACCTCATCTTCCTTAATCTCGACAGGATAGGCAGAAACATCATCTGCCCACGGATCCAATGTCCCCCCGCTTTTCACATCAAAGCGAGCATGATGCCAATGACAGGTTAAGATTCCGTCACAAATACTTCCTGTATGAAGGGGGAAACCCATATGCGGACAACGGTTATCTACCGCGTAAACCTGGTTTTCATGAACGAACACTGCAATAGCATGACTTGCCCCTTTTATAACCCTTACACCTTCATCTTCAAGCGTCTTTAAAGAACCCGCATGAATCAACTCTGACAAACGGATCACTCTCCCAATAATAAAATTCAATGGACCTAGAGGCTGCACAAAGATTGTTCCTACTACTATATATTATTGATAGAATGTAAGAATCCTTCAAAAGTGGGGACTTTTCTCATTTAAAAGTCTGAAAAACTATTAGAAAAACAAAACACATGAATTATTGAAAAACTAGCTGCAATAGTACCTGGAGAAGGTCTAATAAATGGGGAGATTGGAGAGGTTAGTTTTTCCTTATATGAAGATGAAAGATGTAAGGCGGGAATTATCAGCTGTTATGACTATCATGATGATGGGGCCTGATTCTTCCCAAGCAGCTCATGAAACCAAGGGCTTCGGGTAAAATCAGGGGCTCATTCTGACCGACCAGCCCCTGAAACCAAGCACTTCGGGTAAAATCAAGCGCTGATTCTGACCGACCAGCTCATGAAACCATAGGCTTCGGGTAAAATCAGGGGCTCATTCTGACCGACCAGCTCATAAAAGCAAGGCTTCGGGTAAAATCAGCACCCTATTTTGCCCGGCCAACTCCTGAAACCAAAGCGGCGGTAACCGGCCGCACCCACAATATTCAGTTGCAACTTCACTTTAAACATCAGGGAAATTCGAGCAATGCACAGGAACCATTAAATCACCCCGCTTTCCCCCTATTCGGACCGTACGTGCGGTAGAGTAACCAGCGTGTAACTACCGTAGGGATGAACATTATCATAGAAACAACCTGCAAAAATAACCATATTAAAAAATATCATTCTCTTGACTGTATCTATGCTACATTCATCAAAAATAGGAATATAAATTTAGTGGGAATTTGGAAAGAAAAAATGTGGAATAAACAGAAATGGTATAAATCTCAAAAAAAATTATTTGGAAATTACTACACCCCCATTCTATCACTTTCTATCAAAAAGATGAGTTCTGTTCTTTTAGGAGAAGGCCACCAAGGTAGTGACCTTCCATACTTAACCAAGGTTAGCAGTAAAATTGAGCTATTGTCGAATTCTTTAGGTGTCCATTTATTAGGGGCTTGTCCGCACCGAATTAATATACTTTAGAGCTTAATAGATATTTATCTACAACATCTTGTCGCAGTTTATAACCGATTCCTGGTTCTTTTGGAACAGTGACGATTCCTGGTTTGCTGAGGACAACATCAGGTTCGATAATATCCTCGGCCCAGTATTTTTTAGATGCTGAGGTATCCCCCGGAATGGTGAAATTAGACAAAGAGGCAACCGCAATATTATGTGCACGGCCAATTCCTGATTCGAGCATTCCGCCACACCAGACAGGGATTCCTTTTTCTTGGCAGAGATCATGTATTTTTTTGGCCTGCGTCAAACCACCAACCCGGCCAATTTTTATATTAATTATTTTACAGCTTCCAAGCTCAATCGCCTTTCTAGCATCTTCCAAGGAATGAATGCTTTCATCTAAACAAATGGGAGTTTCTAACTCGCGTTGGAGTTTCGAATGGTCCACAATGTCATCATGCGCGAGTGGCTGTTCAATCATGATTAATTTGTACTGATCCAACTGTTTAAGCGTTTCTAAATCCGCCAGTGTATAAGCAGAGTTAGCATCCGCCATAAGCGGGATATCATAGCCAAATCGCTCACGAACTGCTTTAACACGTTCCACATCTACACCCGGTTTTATTTTTATTTTGATCTTCTTATAGCCTTCCTCTAGAAATCCTTCAACCTTCTTTAAAAGACCTTCCACGGTTGGCTCAATTCCTATACTGACCCCAACCTCAATTTCTTCCTTATTTCCACCCAATGCCTTCGAAAGGGAAATCCCGTTTTGCTTAGCATATAAATCCCAAATGGCACTTTCGATTCCTGACTTTGCCATATTGTTTTTACGGATCCAAGAGAAAATAGTTGAGAAATCTTCCGGTGTATCCAATTCAGTTTCTAACAGCTTAGGAATAATAAATTGTTCCGCAACATGTAACGCAGAATCAATTGTTTCTTCATTATATACCGGCGCATCCATTGCCACGCATTCCGCATAACCGACATGACCCTCTCCAAAAACACTAACCAAAACAAATTCACGGGCAGTTACTGTGCCAAAACTAGTTTGGAATGACGATAGAAGAGGCATTTTTAATCGGTCAAATTTCACTTTTTCAATTTTCAATGATGGTTCCTCCTTTAATAAATGAATTCCGTACTTTCTCTACTATTCAACTTTCAATCCATTCTTTTCAAACGTTATAAGAATAGCCCTTGTTAAAATTTCAATCCCTGTTAATAATGCCCCGCGGTCAAACGTCATTTTTGGGTGGTGCAGACCAGGGACCAGTCCACAGCCAAGTCCAAGCATAGTGGCCTTAACTTGTGGCCGTTTCACCGTATAAAAATGAAAGTCCTCTCCTCCTGCGGTCACACTTGGCGGTAATAAATTTTCCTCACCGAGCACCTGTTTAATCGATTCAGCCATTACCGCCTGTGCCTCTTCATTGACTTCTGCAGCGACCACATTGGATTCATATTTATAAGTAATCTCGATTTGATACAAATTGGAGATACCGCGTATGGTCTCCTCTACTTTTTTAGTCAGCTGTGTCATTACCTTATTTGACTGTGCACGAAGGTCGAGGCTGAACTCCGCAGACCCTGGGATAATATTGCTGCTTTCTCCCCCTGCAAAAAACTTAGTCATCTTCACCGAATATGGAACTAAAGGGTCTAGGTGAATCCTATTTAAATGCTGAACTAGCGCTGCACCAACCTCTATCGCATTTGTTCCAAGATGCGGCCTACCACCATGACAGTCTTCGCCGAGAATTTTACCAGCTATAGATACCCCAGCACCATGTACAATAGCAGGAACCGCTTTCCCATTTTTCACTTCCATCTCTGGCCGCAAATGGACGCCATATAAATAATCCACATCATCAATGACCTTTTTTTCAACCATCTTTAAGGCACCATTACCTTTTTCCTCCGCCGGCTGGAAAATAAACTTAACTTTCCCTGGCAGCTTTACATTCATATTTTTCAGCGTCATTAACACACCTAGTGCAAGTGTCATATGGGCATCATGACCACAGGAATGATTTGCCTGCCACGCTCCATCTACTTCTTGCCATAAAGCGTCCATATCTGAGCGTAGACCTACTGTTAAAGTTCCCTCACCGATTTCCGCGACCACACCCGGGCAGTCGTCAAAAGTTGTAACTGAATTGGCCCCCAGTCTGCGAAGTATCCCCGCAACATATTGGGTAGTTTTTACCTCTTTCCAGCTTACTTCCGGATGTTGATGTAGATGCTCAAAAATATCATAGATTTGAGATTTAAGATCGCACACGTCAATTGTTTGAGTCATGATTAAATCTCCTTTTTTACTAATTTGACAGTTTACCAGCGGTTCTTGGTTATTTACCGGCAACTTGCTTTCAGCCAGTCCTAGCTATTTCGAATAAATTTCTGTACCACTTTTCTATTTTTATAAACAATCCTCGCCTTACACATATAGATGGCACGCAACTGCATGATTCTTTGCAACCATTTTTTTCACAGGAACTTTCTGTTTGCAAATCTCCGTTGCATGTGGACATCTCGGATGAAAAACACATCCAGAGGGAGGGTTAAGCGGTGAAGGGACTTCACCTTTTAACGTAATCCGTTCCCTTTTTACCGCTGGATTAGGTACCGGCACGGCCGATAGTAAAGCCTGGGTATAAGGGTGAAGCGGATTGCCATAAAGCTCATCAGTTTCTGCCTCCTCCACCAATTCGCCTAAATACATAACCCCAATCCGGTCCGATATATGACGGACCACACTTAAATCATGTGAAACGAATAAATACGATAATTTAAATTCCTCTTGTATTTCTTCTAAAAGATTAAGTACTTGTGATTGGATGGAAACATCAAGTGCCGAAACCGGCTCATCACAAATAATTAAATTCGGGTTTACCATTAAAGCACGGGCTAAACCAATTCGCTGTCTTTGCCCGCCGGAAAATTCGTGCGGATATCGATAATATTGCTCCGACTGAAAGCCAACTCGGTTGAGCATTTCCATAACTCGTTCCATGCGCTCTTTTTTGTTACCGATGTGATGAATTTTCAATGTTTCTTCTAAAATATGACCAATTCTTTTTCGTGGATTTAAGGAAGAATAAGGATCCTGGAACACCATTTGCATTTCCCGCCTTATGCTCATCAGTTCATTACCCTTTAATCTATAAATATCCTTCCCTCTATAGATTGCTTCTCCCTCAGTCGGTTCAACAAGCCTCATAATTGTTCTACCTGTTGTGCTTTTGCCGCATCCGGATTCTCCTACCAAGCCGAATGTTTCCCCTTCTTTCATCTCAAATGAAACATTGTTGACCGCTTTTACCTGCCCAGTCACATTACCTAACGAATTGGTAATCGGAAAATACTTTTTTAAGTTTCTTACCTGCAAGAGTGGTTTTTCTTCATTAGCTGCTAGTATTGACATAGTGACCCTCCCCTGTGCCGATAATTTCTTTGAAATGCCAGCATCGAACCTTATGACCACTTTCTTCCTCGATCAGTTCTGGCATCTGCTCTATGCACTTCTGGCTGGCAAATTCACATCTGGGTGCAAATCGACAACCTTTTGGAACTTGATGCAACGTTGGAACCTTCCCCTCTATGACATGCAATTTCTCAAGACGGTCCCCAGTTAACTTCGGTATTGATTTTAACAATCCACGTGTATAAGGGTGACAAGGTGATTTAAAAAGCATTTCCACATTCGCTTCCTCAATGACCTGTCCCAAATACATAACCACTACCCTCGTACAAACTTCGGCAACAACACCTAGGTCATGGGTTATCATTACGGTTCCCATGTTGTAAGAAAGCTTTAATTCATTGATTAAATCAAGAATTTGAGCTTGGGTTGTAACATCAAGAGCAGTTGTCGGCTCATCAGCAATCAATAGTCTTGGTTGACAAGATAAAGCCATCGCAATCATCACGCGCTGTCTCATCCCTCCCGAAAGTTCATGTGGATATTCATGGACTCTTTTTTCAGGTGAAGGAATACCTGTTAAGCGCAGCATTTCAATCGCTCTTGAATAGGCCTCCTTTTTACTGCATTTTTGATGAAGCAGAATCGATTCAACAATCTGATTGCCCACCGAATAAACCGGATTTAATGAACTCATTGGGTCTTGGAAAATCATAGAAATATCATTTCCTCTAATTTCCTGCATCTTGGAAATAGAGAAATCTAATAGATTCTTACCTTTATAAAGAATTTCTCCCTCATATCGGGTCGACTTTTCGTCAAGCAGCCGTAAAATCGATTCGGCAGTCACGCTCTTTCCGCACCCAGATTCACCGACCACGCCAACCGTTTCCCCAGAATGTACTGTAAAAGAAACCCCATTGACTGCAGTCACTACTCCCCGTTCTGTTTGAAAATGAGTTTTTAAATTTTTTAATTCTAACAATTTTTCTTGCATTACTCCGCCCTCCATTATTTCTTCGCCTTATTATTATGAGGGTCTAATAAATCTCGCAAGCCATCTCCAAAAAGGTTAAGGCCCAATACCGTAAGCATAATCGCTACACCAGGGAACACTGTCATCCACCAGGCATTAAATATAACCATTTTTCCATCGTAAAGGAGATTTCCCCAACTTGGCGCCGGAGCCGGAATACCTGCTCCTAAAAAACTAAGGGCAGCCTCCGTAATAATAGAATCAGCAAAGATAAATGTCGCTTGAACTACCAATGGGGAAATCACGTTAGGGGCAATATTAGACCAGATAATTCTTAAAGAACTGGCCCCCTGTGACCTTAGTGCCTCAATATATGTCTGTTCTTTAATGACTAGTGCAGCGGAACGGACTGTTCTCGCAACATAGGGTGTAAAAACAATACTCAGCGCAATAATGACATTCTCAACCCGAGGTCCTAATGCAGCCATAATAGCAATGGCCAATAAAATTGCAGGGAATGCCATTAACCCATCACATACACGCATCAAGATATTATCCAATGAACGGAAATATGCGGCGTATAGCCCAATCATCATTCCAAAAATTGATGTAATGAGCGCAACAGAAAAACCAACCCCTATTGAGACCTTTGCGCCGTGAACCACTCTGCTAAGCAAATCACGTCCATAGTTATCCGTTCCGAAGAGATATTCCGCACCAGGCGCAATAAGCCTCTTTTTAGCGTCCAACTCATATGGATCATGAGAGGTTAGCAGCGGTCCGACAAGAGTAAACAAAAGAATAAACGAAATTATAATACATCCTGTAAGCGCTAATTTATTTGAAAAAAACCGCCGAAACAATAGTTCACGCCGCTCTTTTTTTATATGGTGTTTAACAGTTAATAATTCTAGTTCTTGGTTAACAGGTGATGGTTGCACATTTATCGCCTCCTTCCTATTTCCTGCTTAAACGCACTCGCGGGTCAATCACACCGTATAAAAGGTCAATGATAAGATTAATCATGACATAGCTGATAGCCACTAACATGATTGTCCCCTGTATTACAGCAAAATCTCGTCGCTCCACGGAATTTACAATTAATTGTCCAATGCCAGGAATGTTAAAGACTGTTTCTACAACTGCGGCCCCAGCAACGAGAGTACCAAAAGTCTGTCCAATTACTGTTAAGATGGGGATAAACGCATTTCTTAGTGCATGCTTATAAACAATCATCTTTTCTTTAACCCCTTTGGAGCGGGCCGTTTTAATATAATTCGCATTTAAAATATCCAGCATCGATGACCGCGTCATCCTAGCAATCAAGGCAGCTTGCATTGCACCTAAGGCAATCGCAGGCAATACAAGGTATCTGAGATGAAGAAACACTCCATTACTTAATGGTTTATAACCGGCTACCGGCAGCCATTTCAGCTCCACTGCAAATAATAAAATTAGGAATAATCCTAACAAAAAGCTCGGTACTGAAATTCCTACTAAAGATAAACCCATGAATGACTGATCGACAACCGAACCTCTCCTTCGAGCTGCAATCACTCCAAGCGGAATTGCCAATATAATGGCAAAAACTTGAGCTAAAACCGCTAAAGAAAAAGTCGGCCCTAAATGTGATACAAACGCTTCGAGTACAGACTCACTCATGAAGTACGAATACCCTAAATCACCTTGCACTATACCAATGAACCAATTTGCAAATTGTTGGTATAGAGGGAGGTTTAGGCCGAGCTGTTCACGAAGCTCGGCTACCTCTCTAGGACTGGCTTCTGGACCCAATATTACAGACGCCGGGTCACCGGGTGTCATATGGATAATTAGAAATACAACAACGGATACAACCATTAATACAGGAATCAACGATAGGAGCCGTTTTAAAATATATCCTTTCAAAGTCTCACCACTCCCTCTATAAAACTAGCTATTTTTTCTCAATATTCCAAAGGATAATTCCTTGTAAGAAGCCCATACCCTCGATGTTAGAACGAGTTGTGGTAATTGTAGTCTTA
The DNA here is from genome assembly GCF_014656545.1 of Neobacillus kokaensis. GTDB lineage: Bacteria > Bacillota > Bacilli > Bacillales > Cytobacillaceae > Neobacillus > Neobacillus kokaensis. The sequence goes on along the minus strand of NZ_BNDS01000012.1, from coordinate 34,485 downwards.
TTTCCAAACTTAATAATTGGTAAATAGTTATAGAACTCCTCTTGAAGCTGTGCGAAGTATTCTTTTGCTTCTTCCTGTGAAGCTGCTTTGTTGATTTTGTCTAACAGATCATCCATTTTTGGGTCATTTGTCCAGCCCGGCCACTCACTGGCGGAATTTAAAAATTCATATTTTGCTGGTATTGGCTCCGTTGGGAAACCAGTGACAAAAATATCATAAGCATTTGCATCGCCGCGCTTTTGAAGGAGTGTCGGCCAATCATACACATCTAGCTTAACTTTCATGCCAAGCTTCTGAAGCTGCTGCTGAACAACAACAGCTGCATTGTAATGGTCTTCATAATCTCTGCTAGCCAAGATAACGATTTCCTGGCCGTTGTATCCAGCTTCTTTCAATAATTTCTTCGCTTTCTCACTATCCCTCTGATTATATTGATCTTTACCAACCTCGCTATACCAATCCGCTTGGTCCTTGATCATGAGACCATGTTCCAATTCATAGAAATTTCCATTCGAAAACGCAGCCATTAGAATCTCTTCTTCATCCAAAGCAGCATTTACAGCTTGACGTGCTTTTACATCTTTAAAGAATCTTGCTTTCTTATTAAACACAACACCATTAAAGCCATTGTGGTATACGTGATTTTTTACATCCTCATTTGCTTCTAATTGTTCCGCATTATCAAACGGAATCGCATTGGCCACATCATATTCACCAGTTTGGATTCCTGCTAATCTAGTTGAGGCATCCGTTACAAATTGGAAGTATATATCATCCAGAAAAGCCTCTTTTTTACCCGCTAAGCCGCTGCTCTCTGTAGTAAGAGATTGATATTCTTTAAACTTTTCTAGGTGAACATATTGGTCTGTTTTCCATTCGACAAATTTATAAGGGCCGGTTCCGATAAACTCAGCTAAACCTTTCTCTGTTGCCCCTTCAACTACTTCCTTCGGTGTAATAACTGCAGCCTGTCCTGGGTCAGCCAGCATGGCTAAAGCAGTAGTTAGACGTTCCGGCATTTCCAATATCACCGCATTATTACCGCTTGCTTTGAAAGTTGCCTTGGTAAAAAAGGACTTACCTAGAGTGGTAACGGCTATCCAACGATTCATGGAGGCAACAACGTCGTCTACCGTCATTTCTTTGCCATTGTGGAACTTAATCCCTTTTCTTAGTTCAAAAGTGATGGTTTTTCCATCTTCACTTACTTCATACTTTTCAGCTAGCATAGGCTCGACTTCAAAATTTTGATTAAAGGTAACAAGGGATTCAAAGACATGCCTTGTAATATCACGTGTTGCAACGGCTGTAGTCAAAAGTGGATCTAGTGTTGGTGGCTGCGCATTGTATGCAACTTGGAGTTCCCCGCCTGCTGCCTTTTTCCCACTCTCAGATGTCTTTGAATCGGTCTTATCCGCGCCCGAACATCCGATGATTGAAAAAGCTAGAACCAACACCAAGAAAAATAAACTTACCTTCTTCATTTACCATTTCCCCCTTATAGATTAGTAACTTTGGTTCCTCTCTTAAAAAAGCATATTCTTCATGTTCTTTAGTTCAGTAAAGTTTATACTTCATCATCAAAAATATGAAGTTTATACTTTTAATTGAATTTATCATATATTCTGTCTATTCACAATAATTTTTCTCCACTTTTTCTAATAATTTCTTATTATTAAAAATGATATTGTAAGAATAAGATTATTTTGATAATGTAAAATAAAAAACTTCAATAATTATAAAAAGAAGTATTCGCTTCACTTTAATCTTATTAGTTTTATAATTGTCAGGGAGTTGACAGGAAATGATTACTTTTAAAGATAGAATTAAATTAAAATATCCTACTCTCTCTTCCGGCCAAAAAAAGGTTGGAAAATATGTCCTTGATTATCCACAGGCATTGGCCATGAAATCGGCGAGCCAATTAGGACAAGATGTTGGAGTAAGCGAGACCACTATTATTCGTTTTTGTTATGCACTAGAGTACAGCGGATATAGTGAATTGCAAGCGGAGATAAGACAATTTCTAATTTTTGAAAAAAGCAGTTTTCAAGACTATCAAGCCATGAAGGCAGGAGAGGCAAATCAGCCTAACTTTTTCTTTCAAAACATGCAACGAGACCAGGGTCATATTCAGAAAATCATCGAGCAAATTAATGAAGAGGATCTATACCGGGCAGCAAAAAAAATCTACGATTCCGATAATATCTTAGTGGCTGGGGTTAGGACCTCATTCGCCGTTGCCCACTGGTTATCATTTGCACTTAATATCGTTAGGGGCAATGCACACTTAGTACAACCGGGAGTTGACGACATCAACTTCTTATTTTCCAAGATTAACAATCAAAGTATATTTGTTGCCATCACGTTCCACCGCTATTCATCCATGACACTCGACCTGGCAAAGTTGGCAAAAAAACAAGGGGCCTATATTATTGGTATTACAGATTCAGTTCTCTCTCCCCTCGAGGAATTTGCCGATACATTGCTGCCAATTAATCTATCCTCGACATCCACCCTTGACACTGGTCCTGCCGTGTTATCGCTAATCAATGCTATCGTCGCCGGCGTTGCTGTCATTGACAAAGATTCCTTCGAACGTAGAAGAGAGGCTTACGAAAAATTTAACCCTGGGGAGTTTCTTATATAAAAGAACGGGAATGAGTTGTCGTAGCGCAACTAATCATTAACATATAAGGAATGGAACACAGCAATCCACAATCTCCTTTTAAATAACAAAAAGAAAAAACTCGCCAAAATGCTTGGCGAGTTTTTGTATTGTAAATTAGTGTCCTATGTCATGAAACAACAGAACTTCTTTAAGTTTCACCATTCCAGCATCTGAGCCGAGAAGTCGTCCTGCTCTGGTGCCGATTTATTCACCATTATAGGCGGGTAGTTTGCCATTAACCTGAACGTGATGAATGCATGCAGGTTTGACTTTCATTTCCTTCTAAAACCTAACAAACTTCGACAAATTTCGGGGCGTGACAGGCACACCTATTTAACAGGTACAGGGTGGACCCAAACCTCATCTTCCTTAATCTCGACAGGATAGGCAGAAACATCATCTGCCCACGGATCCAATGTCCCCCCGCTTTTCACATCAAAGCGAGCATGGTGCCAATGACAGGTTAAGATTCCGTCACAAATGCTTCCTGTGTGAAGGGGGAAACCCATATGCGGACAACGGTTATCTACCGCGTAAACCTGGTTTTCATGAACAAACACTGCAATAGCATGACTTGCCCCTTTTATAACCCTTACACCTTCATCTCCAAGTGTCTTCAAAGAACCCGCATGAATCAATTCTAACAAACGGATCACTCTCCCAATAATAAAATTCAATGAACCTAAAGGCTGCACAAAGATGTTTCCTCCTACTATATATTATCGATAGAATGTAAGAATCCTTTAAAAGTGGGGACTTTTCTCATTTAAAAGTCTGGAAAACTATTAGAAAAACAAAACACATGAATTATTGAAAAACTAGCTGCAATAGTACCTGGAGAAGGTCTAATAAATGGGGAGATTGGAGAGGTTAGTTTTTCCTTATATGAAGATGAAAGATGTAAGGCGGGAATTATCAGCTGTTATGACTATCATGATGATTGGGCCGGATTCTTCCCAAGCAGCTCATGAAACCAAGCACTTCGGGTAAAATCAAGCGCTGATTCTGACCGACCAGCTCATGAAACCATGGTCTTCGGGTAAAATCAGCGGCGCATTCTGACCGACCAGCTCATGAAACCATGGTCTTCGGGTAAAATCAAGGGCGGATTTTGACCGACCGGCTCATGAAACCATGGTCTTCGGGTAAAATCAGGGGCGCATTCTGACCGACCAGCCCCTGAAACCAAGCACTTCGGGTAAAATCAAGCGCTGATTCTGACCGGCCAGCTCATGAAACCATAGGCTTCGGGTAAAATCAGGGGCTCATTCTGACCGACCAGCTCATAAAAGCAAGGCTTCGGGTAAAATCAGCGACCTATTCTGACCGGCCAGCCCCCGAAACCAAGCACTTCGGGTAAAATCAACGCCCTATTTTGCCCGGCCAACTCCTAAAACCAAGCACTTCAGGAAAAATTAGCGCACTATTTTGCCCGGCCAACTCCTGAAACCCCAAGCGGTGGTAAAAATGAGCACTTGATTTTGCCCGTCAGTTCCTGATTTCGAAGTCATCGGTAAAAATTAACGCTTTTGGAAGGCACCATTAATCAACAAAGGCTGCTACCCTTATCGGAAAACCGGTTGCATCTCTTAAAACCCTTTGACAGTAAGTAATTTGGCATTTTCAAATAAACGTTTGTTTAGTGGAGTGACTTAAGAATTTTGCCGAATGGCTTTATTTACTTTATTAATTATCCAATTCCTTACAGGCGCCCGAACATGAATATAGACTTCTTAACTCATCGATATTCCCCCAAGACATCTGACGCTTTCCTTCTTCAATCTCTATAATCATACTCAAGACCTTTTGTATCAATGGAGTTTGAACCCCAACTTCATCACCCAATTCAATGACAGGATGTAAATAAAAAGGAACCTCTGTTTTTCGCTTGTGGATAGCAAGGTCGCGCCAGAACCCTGTTTTTACTTTCTTATAAGTTCGAAGACGTTGAATATGTTTGTCTAACTGCCGATGTACCTCATCCCAATCTCTATCTCTATTATTGTTTGAAAATATGATTGACGGTTCCCAATCATCAAATCCCATTGGTTGAATATTTAACTTATCGGCTACTCTTAATGTTTCAGAGGCTAATTCTACCAACCATTCTCTGTTTTCCATCGGATCGATTACATCTGCTATTTTTTCATCAACTAAGGCTGTTGCAATCAAAACGGATGCATAAGATAATTTCCCCCATAAATATCCCCATATATTATCTGTGATTTTTGCCTGCCCCCAATGCTGTAATACCCTATGTATTTCCTTTAACCGTGAGGAGACCGATCCGTCCAGCTCTCCGATGTATAAACTCCCCACACCTCCGTACTTAATATACCCAGGTGATATATAATCAGCAAAAAGATTAACAAAACACCCAATCGTCCTTTTTTGCCCAACTAAAGAAGAAATAATATTTTCACAAAGACCGTTCTGCAATGAAACAACAGCGGATGTATCGTGCAGTTTATCCATGACTTGAAGAACTGCTTCCTCTGTATCCTGGGCTTTAACTGCTAGGAATACAACATCCAAAGGCTCCCTTGAAGCAAGTAGTTCAACTACTGTCATAGCTTTTACAGGAACTGTAAACACCTCATCGACGGCCTCTATTCTTAACCCGGATTGTTTCATCGCGTTTACATGGTCCCTCGCAATATCAACAAATGTAACATTCTCGCCTGCCCTGGCGAGATACGCTCCAATTACTCCCCCAATCGCTCCTGCCCCTATAACCGTTATCTTCATTTGTTCCATCCTTTCCAGATTTAAAGCCCTAGGTTACATATACCAGGTAAATCAACCTTTTCTCCAAATGCAAAAGCATATTTCTTTTTCCGTTCCATGTTTATGGCAAAAGTTCTTGATTCTAATATAAGGAGGAATATGGTCTTCTGACCATATTCCCAACATAATTCCCCTAATTCTCCCCGTAGGCTCTACTGTCATTTCCAAAAATCAGTCCTGCCCTACAAATAGCTTTTGAAGTATAAGTAAAATCTCAGTTTATTAGGAACAAATCTAATAGTCCGCCAGGTATTGCCACATAGGAACCTATTGATATGATTTTTTGAAATAAAGCCTTTTATCTGGATTGGATTAAAGAGGCTTGGCAAGTTTTCCTCTCTCATTCCCCCATTGATTGGAAGTTAAGATGATACTGGCTGCTAGCATTTTTATTCTAGGGAGAAAGGATTTTAGTAACATATATTCGTCTTTACTATGCCATTTACCCCCAATAGGGCCCATTCCACAAATAGTTGGAATACCTAACGATGCCGTGAAACCTGCATCTGCTGCCCCTCTTTCTTTTTTCTCAGTTATTGATATATCGAACTGTTTGGCTGCTTTCCGAACAATGTCATAAAGCTTAACAACTCCTTCATGTCGTTCCATTGGTAAAATGCCCAAACCACCCTCCAGACTTGCTTTTGTCCCTGGAACATAGCTGGTGTTGATTACCTCCCTGATATCAGCCAATAAAGACTCAAAATCATCAAGTGTCCAAAAACCTATATGAATCGACCCTTTGGCTTCTGGTGCTACAACATTTGAATTACTGCCTCCTGTCACTGTTCCTACATTAATTGTTCGTCCCTTTTCTAAATCCATCAGTTTTCTTAATTCAATAATTTTATAGGCCAGCTCATCAATAGCACTAATTCCTTCCTCAATAAATACACCAGCATGCGCTGCTTTACCTTCTATTTCAAAATGCAAGTGGGCCGACCCTTTTCTAGCAGTAACTACAGACCCATCAGGCCGTCCTGATTCCAAATTAAAAACGGCTAAGGCTCCCTTTGCCCTTTCCTCAATCACTTTTCTTGAAACTGGGGAACCGCACTCCTCATCCGGAGTAATTAAAAGCTCAATATCACAAAGTTCCTCTTTAAATGGACGAATAGCTGCAGCGGCATAAATCATACTGACAAGTCCTGCCTTCATATCAGAAACCCCTGGCCCATAGGCATAAGTACCATCCTCATAATAAGGGCGTTTCTTTACTGTTCCAACGGCATGAGGTGTATCCCGGTGCCCCAGCAACAGAATTTTGCCAGGCTTAGACCCCTTTAGTGTGGCAATGATAAAATCACCGTATTTTTCATTCGATTGTTCAACATAAGAGATGTCAAAGGAATCTAGACTTTGGCAAAGTACCTTTCCTACACGATTAACTGATTCTTTATCGTGTGAATAACTGTCCATATTCACAATGGTTTTAAGCAATTCAAAGATTTCGTTTTCTTTAGAATCAATAAAATTAGCAATCTGTTTAATCATATCTCTAACCTCGTTATTTCATAGCTTCCTTAGTGTATTTGGCTAATTTTTCACACGTAGTGAATTCAACACCAGGGTGATCCAAAATAAATTTAATAAATTCCTCTAGATACTGAACCCGATGAGCCCTTCCAATCATTTGGGGATGAAATGTTAGTACCACAGATTTCCCTTCTTCATATAGTGCTGAAAATTCGTCCTTCCAGGTGTTAAAGACAGCTTCCGTTGGCTGTATAACTCGTCCGGGTACTTTAGGATGAAATAGAAAGAACGGAGCATCATCCATTAACCAGTGAACGGGTAGTTCGACAATGCCGTTTGAATGAATATACGGTTGATCGTCATCCATCATATTAGAGGAATATTTAAAATCAAATTCCTTTAGGTAATCCATTGTTCTAGGACTGAATTCCCACGCCGGTGAACGGTAGCCCATTGGTTTTCTTCCCGTTAGTTCTGTAATTCTATCAATCCCTACTTGCAGGATTTCCCTTTCTTTCTCTTCGGTAAGCGTATCTGGATATTCATGCAGATAACCATGGTGGCCAATTTCATGCCCAGCCTCTACAATTTCTTTTATATTGGATTCGTACTGTTCAATAATCCAGCCTGGTACGAAAAATGTAGCTTCAATTGAATATTTTTGTAAAAGCCGCAGTATTCTAGGTAATCCCACTCTTGGTCCGTAAGTTCCATGGGATAAAGCAACTGGCCTTTGCCAATTATTAGGATCCCTTGAAGTCCAGAGCGTTTCTCCATCAACATCAAATGTTAACGAAACAAAGACTTTTTTCTCCATAAATGATTTCCCTCCTTTTTTTATATGCTTTAAACAAGTGCTAAGTATTATTACTATCGAGCAGTTTTAATTCCTTGGAACTGGCTGATCAGACAATGGTTTGGACTCAGAACTCCCCATCATCGAAAATGTTTTTGGACCCCATAGTTTACATACTTTTAATAGAATCATATAGATGACAATAGATCCTGTATAGAATAATACCGATCTCCCCACACTCCATTCCCAAATAATCGGTGCAAATCCGAGAAAGATTTGCAGGAGAGTAACCGGCAGAAGTGAGTTATAAATCGCAATCTCAAGAATTGGGGGGGTACTGAATCTTGGATCTACAATACGTAATAGCAATAGTGAATTAGGCACCTGTCCAGTCACTAATCCATAAAACGAAATACTTCGTTCAAAATCATAATTACTGCCGACGCGCTGCCCTAGATAGAAACAAACAACCGTTGTCACGATCCCGCCAATTAAAGTGATGATGATAATAGGCAAAACATATCCCTGAATTGATCTAAATGAGACAGACATGAAGGAGGCAACCACCATAAAGTCTACTGTCCAGCCTGTGATAGATTTTTGAAGACCTGGTGAAAAGAAATGATCAATCCTTGCTATTTTAGCCGTTTTTGAAAAAATCGTCCCCCACAGAATCCCGAATATAAATAACGATCCTCCAACAAAGGTGGCAATCTTAGGAGGTAAAATTTGAATTAACCCATTCAACGAGTAATAGGCAACTAAATAAACAACACCTATTACAGCCAGGTGGAATGTAAGCGTCTCAATATTTGAAGAGTGGAACGTTAAATCTCCTACCCGCTCCCTTTTTTCTTTCGGGAGAACTCCTTTTAATAACTCTTCTGATAATTTTTCAGACTTGGAAGCTATTCCTTTTCGAATTCCCCATCTAGCTAAAGGAATTCCAACAAAGGTAGCAATCATGTAACCAACAACGGCAAATGTGATTGCGATAGAAGCAGCATTTGAAAAGCCATAATCTTCTGCAACCGTTCCATACGTAATAGCTTGACCAGTACCCATAGCAAAACCAAAGGGTAATAGAATTCCATACTTAGGGTCCAGAGAATGTCCAAATAAATTGATTCCATTAATCGAGACTATCCCAATCAAAGCTTGTAAATTGACCATTAACCCCCATGCCAGAGCAAACCATAATACTCCTTTTGTTACCACCTTACTAGTACGGTTACTTGAATTTAAACCGTTACTTCCCTCAGATGTGGTTAACCCAATGGATATAAACGAGATTATAAATAACTGTGAAACAAATGTTTGTAATAATGGGATTGAAACCTGAATAACCCCTGTATTAATCAATATAAACCCTATTACTCCGCCAATGGCCGAGCTAGGTATTAACATATTTTGAAAGAATGAAACTTTATATCTTAAGATAATTCCAATCACAAGCATGAAAGATAACCAGCCAAATCCTATTAATAACTCCATCTACTGCACCTCCCGATTTTTTCCTTACATTGTTTATCCTAAGTAAAGGCACCCTGCTATCCATCCGAAAATATATTATCCATTTAAGGAACTTTCACCTCCCTATAATATTCTGAACTCTAGATGTTAACGCTTCCACCCATTGGTTTAATCGATTGTTACATAGATTGAAATATTCTGATAATTGTTTGTTTCATTATAACGGTTATTTTTTAAAATAAAAAATATATATTTAAATTAATGTTTATACATTATATATATAAAGGAACCCATCCTTATTCTTTTTGGTTACAACTATAATAAAAAGCACACCATCATAAAGATGTGTGCTTCGATCATGAGTTAATCCTATTTTTCTACACTAAAAGCTGCTGTTCAACTCTTCAATTACTTCTTTTGTAATCTCAAGGAATTGTTCTGTAGCTGCTTTTTTTACACTATCTTTCAATGTGACTAAATTCAAGTTTGTATACAGAGAAGGGTTTTTTAAGCTAACAAGGGGTGGTAAAATAAAATCGTTCTGTTTTGAAAATAACATGGGGGTAAAAGCTATGCCTAAACCCTTTTTCACCATATTTAACATTGGCAGTGTTTCCGTCCCCCAGTAAATGATATTGGGTTTAAATCCATTCGTTTGGCAGCCCTCGATGATCATATCCGAAATTCCATAGCCTAATGTTGTATATTGCATTAAAAAATTTTCATTTGCCAACTCGATTAAATCAATTGATTGTTTAGCTGCTAATGGGTGATTAGGAGGCAGTGCCACTAGAATTGGCTCTATGAGCAGAGCCGTAGTATATAAATCTTCCTTATTAAAGACATTCCGTATAATTCCAATATCCATCTTGTAATTACGTAATTGTTCTAAGACATATGCGCTATTTCCTTCCATTACATGGACGGTAATTTGAATACCTCTTTCTATCATTCTTTCAACTACTAAAGGAATAATAGATAAATTTGCTATAGTGGAACAACCTATTGTCACATGACCGCGCTTGCCGTCCTGATGTTCATGCAATTCTTGAATAATCGCCTCAGTAGACGTAATGAGCTCTTTTCCTTTTTCATACAACAACGACCCAGAAGAAGTTAAATTTAACCGCTTCCCCTTTCGCTCAAATAACTGTAAGCCTAATTCTTCTTCAAACTTTTTGATTAAAATGCTTAGCGGCGGTTGTGTCATATTCAAGGCAATGGCAGCTTTAGAAAGTGTGCCGTTTTCAACAACGGCCATAAAGTATTTCAACTTTTGCATATCCACTTTTTTCACCCCCTACTCATTTATTTTATCATGTCTTGTATAAATACCCTTGGATAAAAAAAGACAAAGGAACAAAATAAATCGTTCCTTTGTTGACTACACGTTTAGCTTTACTTGGATTTTATCTTAACACATGGCCAGTTAAACGGTATTTTGTATTATAGTAATTGACGTATCGTTTATTAATCAGCGACATTAGTTTGGATAATGAATTTTCCTCTGACATCATTTCAAGGTGATAATGATTATTCATTAAGCAATAGGAGGCCATTTCAAAAGGGAACTTTTCATGGATTTGATCGAGGATATGCAGGAATGCTTGAAAATCACTTGCATTACGGAACAGTGGATCAGATATTCAGAAACGCGCCTTGCATCTCACTTCTACTAAAATAGGAATCGTTGTTCTAAATCAAGTAACCAGCGAAAGGAAAATAAGCGGAGATTTTCCGGTTAGATGCAGATTGGTGGCCGTTTCGGGGTAAATAAGGGGAGATTTTCCGATTATGCAAAGGAAAACCCCCTATTTTCAGACTTTTCTAGTCAATAGGCAGAATCTCTCCGTCTATTTAAGCTTTTTTAATGATAATTTTTAATTAAGCGAAATTTTTCCGTTTATTTATCTCTCGGGTGCTTAACATGATCCCCCAACCGATAAGATCGGATCCTCTTGACTCCGGATGCGGGAATCAACATCTTTTTGTCGACCAGTTGAGAAAGTATTCTTTTTACCGTCTTGTCACTTAGCTTCAAATACTTCTCGACTTTTTTAGGCGATATGGCTTCCCCTTTACGAATCGCCAGCCGAAGCACTTTGACCTCATATTCTAGATGAAGATAACGGAAATGGTAAAATAATTCGAGGCGTGACAGGCACGCCAAAGAGAAGTGCTGCCAACACTTCTCCAAAAAAATCGGGCGATGCACAGGCACCTTTATTACTCGGTTTTCAAAAACAATTCCACAACCGGGACGGTCACATCCGGTTTTTGGACCGGCAATTCAATCGTGATGGAGCCAGGTTCAATTTCTGCGGTCATGTGTGTCACATGGATGTTCGGATTATGTTCCCTGAAAAAGAGTTCTGATCCGTCATGGAGAAACTGGGCGTATTCCACTTTGCCTGCAAGTCCTGGCAAATGAATGTGTTTGAACGGCCAGGAGAAAATATGTAAGTAAAGCCGGTTGCCTTTTTGGGTGTAACGGCAGTCAACAGGTGTGACAAAATCACTGTTCCTCGCGCCGTAAATGGATTGGGAATGGAGATCCATCCATTTGCCGATTGCATCAAGACGCTCTTTCGTCAGCGGTTCAATCTCTCCCCGTGCGTTCGGTCCGATGTTGAGCAGCAGGTTGCCGTCCTTAGAAACCGTATCAATCAGCATCTTGATCAGCATTTCACTCGATTTCCAATCTAAATTATCCCGATGATAGCCCCAGCTGCCATTCATCGCCTGGCAAGCTTCCCAAAGGACGGGATGACCCTCTTTCACCAATGGTTTGAGCGGCTGGTACTGTTCCGGCGTTTGGATGCCCCTGTGCAAATCAAGGCGGTCATTTAATATGATGTGCGGCTGGAGTTCCAAACACAATTTTTCCAGCTTTTCTGACTGCCAATCTTCTGCACCCTTTCCGACTGACCATCCCCAGTTTTCCTGTGGATACGAAAAGTCGAACCAGAGATAGTCCACTTTTCCGTAGTTGGTCAACAACTCCCGGACTTGGTTATGCAAGTATTCAACATACTTTGACATATCCCTGCCCGCAGCCGACTTTTTAAAATCCTCATCATTGCTTTGCGGGTGGGTTCCATCGACTGGGAACTCGGGATGATGCCAGTCGAGCAGTGAATGATAGAAGCCGACTTTCAGGCCTTCTGCTCTGAAAGCATCTACAATTTCCTTTAATAAATCACGCTTGGCGGGCGTATTGGTCACTTTGTAATCTGTGAAAGCCGTATCCCAAAGACAGAATCCGTCATGGTGTTTGGTTGTAATGACGAAATATTTGTATCCGGCCTTTTTGGCAGTGATCGCCCATTCCTTGGGATCAAAACGATCAGGATTGAATCGTTCGAAATACTTCCGATATGTGTCCGGATGAATGTTCTCCCATCGCATGACCCATTCGTGGCGCGCGGCATTGGAATACAAACCGAAATGGATGAATAAACCAAAACGGTCATGGATAAACCACTCCGGGTCTCCGTAATGATTCGGCCAATTTTTGCGTATTGCAGAATGGTCTGTTTTCATTTTTTACTGCCTCCTGTTTGTCGGATGGGACCCTTGGATCTCAGATTCCGCAACTGAATTTCTTCCTGTTGAATGAACAGAAAAATATCATTTATTTTGAATGTTGTATTTGCAATATTAGTGCCGCTTTCCATTGACAGCGGTTACTACTGGAGCCTTACAAAATATCGCTGTGCGCTTTTATAGCTTCGCTGTGATAAGCGATAAATTGGCTGGCGGTCATCCCGACATTCTGCTTGAAGGTGCGGCTGAAAGCGTGAATGCTTTGATACCCAACCTTTTCAGCGATATTTGTTAAAGAATCGCTATTTTCCAGCATAAGTTTTTTGGCTTGTTCCATTCTGAGCTGAGTCACATATTTATGGATCGTGATCCCGATTTCCTCTCTGAAAAGATAGGCGATATGGCTTGGTGAAAAACCGGCATGCCTGCTGATAGCCTCGATATCCAAACTGGAATTCTGGTAGTTTTCATGGATAAATTGCAGGCAGCTCTCCAAGATGATCCAACCCTTTTTCGGTACACCGGCTTTTTCGGCTCCGGTTTGCTGGCTCTCAAAAAAGAGAGATAACAGGTAAAGGGCATCTGCTTTCAATTTTAATGCGGAATGAAAATCAGTTTCCTGATGCACTTGGTACATGGATAAAAATAGATTCCTGATTTTCCTAGTTTGATCAGCTGTCCCATGGACAATCGGATGAACCCCAGCCAATTGCATTTCTTCGGCGGGTGGTTCCTGTCTCAATTCCCCCCGGCTTCGATGTTCATGATAGAACAGATCGAAATGGACAATATATTGGATCAGCGGCTCCGTAGAAATGGAACGGACAATATGGGACAGCAAAGGGTGCATCAAAACCAGATCCCCGGTTTGGACAATGTATTTTTGGCCATTTAGAATAAATTCTGCACTCCCTTGTTCAATGTAAGTAAGGACATGATCAAAATCAATCCATTCGCCGACAAGGGACACTGTCTTTAAAATCTTCACTTTGCGCACGAACGGAGAAATACGGTCAAAGGGAACAGGCATGGTTTCACCTCCTGTTATATTCGTTTAACTAAAAGAATGATAGGCGCATTTAAGTGAATTCTATCATTTCTCCGTTCAAAATAACCATTGTTCAACACTATCCTATAACGTAAATCAGAACCTGTCTTTAACCGTATCTATCTTTTTTTAACAAAAACAACGAAATTACCAGATACTAAGATTCATTAAATACTTTTAATAGAAATGAGTATGGGAATGTATACCATCAATATGAATAGGACCTATCATCGAAAAATGCACTTTCTTGACACCTCTTGAATCGACAAAATTCGGGTGGCACCTTTATTCATCCGACAAAATTCGGGCGATGACAGGCACGCTATTTAAAACATTCAGAAAATTCCATTGACAAATTTGTCCCCTATCGCATATGATAATTACCTAACCCATAGATTGATAGATTACGTTGAAAGGAATGATAACCCATGAGGCTGTTATTTAAAAGAATAGTTTCAGATTCAAAAATCGTTACAAAAGAGGCTGGACTCCAATTCTAATCAGAATCGGAATCCAGCCTCTTTCTTTATTTTAATAAAGTATTAGAGGAGTGGGGAACTTGATTACATTAACAGGTCAAAATTTAACGTTAGCTCAAATGAAGGAAATTTTATTCGAAAATCAGAAGGTGTCTGCTTCAGAAAAGAGTATGGAGGCTGCAAGAAAGAGCCGGGAAGCAGTTGAAAAAATCGTATCAGAATCAAAAGTCATCTATGGGATCACAACCGGGTTTGGAAAATTCAGCGATGTGCTCATTGACAAAGAAGATGTTGAAGACCTTCAGCTGAATTTAATTCGTTCACATGCTTGCGGAGTAGGCGAGCCGTTCCCAGAGGTTGTGGCAAAAGCAATGGTACTCCTTCGCGCTAACGCACTATTAAAAGGATTTTCCGGCATTAGACCGATTGTGATTGAAAAATTAATAGAGTTAGTCAACAAGAATATTATCCCTGTCATTCCGCAGCAAGGCTCTCTAGGAGCAAGTGGAGACTTAGCACCACTTTCCCATTTAGCATTAGTGTTAGTCGGTGAAGGAGAAGTATTTTATAAGGGAAATCGCATGAGCTCACTTGAAGCGTTCCAAAAAGAAGACATCAACCCAGTCACCCTTCAGGCAAAAGAAGGACTTGCCCTCATCAATGGAACGCAGGCAATGACAGCAATGGGTGTAATTGGATATCTAGAGGCAGAACAACTTGCATACCAAAGTGAGTTAATTTCCTCTATGACAATTGAAGGACTAAATGGAATCATCGATGCCTTTGCTGAAGAAGTTCATCTAGCACGAGGCTACAAGCAGCAAATCGATACAGCAGCACGAATCCGCAGCTATTTAAGTGACAGCTTATTGACTACTCAGCAGGGCGAGCTTCGGGTGCAGGATGCTTATTCACTGCGATGTATCCCGCAAGTTCATGGCGCCACATGGCAGGCACTTGATTATGTTAAAGAAAAGTTAGAAATTGAGATGAATGCTGCAACAGATAATCCGTTAATTTTTGATGACGGTGAAACCGTAATCTCCGGCGGTAACTTCCATGGACAGCCAATTGCGTTTGCTATGGATTTTATGAAAATTGCAGTGGCGGAAATGGCCAATATTTCTGAAAGAAGGATTGAAAGATTAATCAATCCACAGTTAAATGACTTACCGCCATTTTTAAGCCCTCAGCAAGGCTTGCAATCTGGGGCGATGATCATGCAATATGTTGCAGCAGCGCTTGTTTCTGAAAACAAAACGCTGGCACATCCGGCAAGTGTCGATTCGATTCCTTCATCTGCGAATCAGGAGGACCATGTGAGCATGGGAACCATTGGTTCAAGGCATGCTTATCAAATCATTCAAAATACAAGAAGAGTCCTAGCCATCGAATTCATTTGTGCGATGCAGGCAGTTGAATATCGAGGGGTCAAAAAAATGGCAACCCAAACAAAGAGACTTTTTGATGCAGGAAGAGAACTTGTTCCTTCGATTAAAAAGGACCGTATCTTCTCTAAAGATATTGAAAGAGCAACAGAAGGTCTTAAAACAATGAATCTAGCAAAATTAATTCAGCCATTGGACAAAGTAAAATAATTTCATCTAGGTCAAAGCGAATCGGAAAAGAAGACATACTTACCAACAGAGTAGAAAGCGGATTCATTTTTTAAGACGACCATGATATTCGGATCACTCTCTTTTGGATACCAAATAAGATAAATGAGGTGTTTTATGCAAAATACAGCAATGAAAAAACAAACTCAACAAACACATCCAGGAGAACAACATGAACACTTAGAGAGAAAATTAAAAACAAGGCACCTCTCCATGATTGCTATTGGCGGCACGATCGGAACGGGTCTGTTTTTAGCCAGTGGTACGACCATCCATGATGCTGGTCCAGGGGGAGCAATTGCCGCCTATCTTATTGCAGGGATTATGGTATATTTCCTCATGACAAGTCTAGCGGAGATGGCTGCCTATATACCTATTTCAGGTTCCTTTAGTACCTATACATCAAGATTTGTTGACCCCGCCCTAGGGTTTGCAGTCGGCTGGAATTATTGGTATAACAACGCCATTATTCTTGCTCTTGAATTATCAGCCTCTTCATTGATTATGAAATATTGGCTGCCCGATATTCCGGGCATTGTCTGGAGTGCCACTTTTCTCGCCATTATTTTTGGTCTAAATGTTTTATCCGTCAAAGGGTATGGTGAATCAGAATTTTGGTTTTCCATTATCAAGGTTGTCACCATCTTGATTTTTATAGTTGTCGGATTGCTGATGATCTTTGGAATTATGAAAGGGCATACAGGCGGATTTGGAAACCTTACAAGAGGAGAAGCGCCATTTAAGGGTGGCCTTTTATCCATTTTTAGTGTCTTTATGGTGGTGGGCTTTGCCTTTCAAGGAACGGAAATGGTTGGGGTAGCCGCAGGTGAAAGTGAAAACCCTGAAAAAAATATTCCGAAAGCGATTAAGCAAATCTTTTGGCGAATTCTTTTGTTCTATATTATATCAATTTTTGTGATCGGATGTTTAATTAGCTATAATGATCCGAATTTATTAAGCTCCGATCTTGAAAACATTGCGGTAAGCCCATTTACTCTTGTATTTCAAAATGCTGGGCTGGCATTTGCTGCAGCTGCGATGAATGCGGTTATTCTTACTTCTGTTTTATCCGCAGGAAACTCATCATTATATGTTGGTTCACGTGTTCTGTGGGTATTGGCGGAAGAAGGTAAAGCACCAGCATTCCTGAAAAAAGTAAATAAAGGGGGCGTCCCGGTTAACGCCATATATGCGACGACTTTTGTAGGAATGCTTTGCTTCCTAACCTCCCTTTTCGGGGATGGAACCGTTTATTCATGGTTATTAAATGCTGCTGGTTTAGCCGGGTATCTCTCTTGGTTAAGTATTTCTGTTACACACTACCGATTCCGAAAAGCCTTTATCGCTCAAGGAAAGGACTTTAACGAGCTTCCCTATTTCGCACGGTGGTTCCCATTGGGTCCCATTTTGGCGACTTTATTATGTTTAGTAGCGATGCTTGGGACAAATTACGGGGCATTCATTGGTGATAAAATTGACTGGTACGGAATTTTAGTTTCCTATATTGGACTGCCTTTATTCTTACTTGGGTTTTTAAGCTACAAAATTGTAAAAAGGCCAAAGATAGTTCCATTAAAGGAGGCCGATTTCAGCCGGGAATAGGTTTATCTTCCCACAACGTATTAGACATAATCGGACGGTGCCAGGCACCATTAATCAATTTTGAAACAGGCCAACCGTAAAATGATTACGATTGGCCTGTTTATTAATGTTACAGCTTCACTTGAATCATCGACAAAATTCGGGCGGTACCAGGCACATCAAAAAGCCTGACGATAAATTTCAGCTAGTTCAGTTACTAATGGCAGCTTTGGATTCGCGGTTGTACACTGGTCTTCGAATGCGCGTTCCGCAAGATAGTCGACTTTGCTTTCAAACTCTTCTCTGTCAACATGATTGGCTTCAATACTCATTGGAATATCAAGTTCTTGTGCCAGGTTAATAATGGCTTGGATTAAGCTCTCTACTCCCTCTTCGGTTGTGCGTGCCGGCAGGCCAAGTGTTCTGGCAATCTCTGCATATCGTTTGTCAGCCACAAAGTGATTATATTTTGGAAAAGCGGTAAACTTGGTTGGTCTTGTGGCATTATATCGGATGACGTGCGGCATCAAGATGGTATTTGCACGTCCGTGAGCGATATGGAACTCTGCCCCAAGTTTATGGGCAAGGCTGTGGTTGATCCCAAGGAATGCATTGGCAAATGCCATACCCGCTATCGTTGAGGCATTATGCACTTTTTCACGAGCAAGTTCGTCACCGCCATTACGGTAGGCTCTAGGCAAATATTCAAATACTAACTGGATTGCCTTCATTGCTAATCCATCCGTATAGTCATTCGCCATACAAGATACATACGCTTCAATGGCGTGAGTCAAAACGTCCATACCCGTGTCCGCCGTAATATGTTTTGGCACTGTCATGACGAACTGCGGATCAATAATCGCCACATCCGGTGTTAATTCATAATCGGCAAGCGGGTATTTGATGTTGGCTTCTTTATCGGTAATCACGGAGAATGATGTTACTTCTGAACCTGTTCCAGACGTTGTTGGAATCGCCACAAATTGTGCTCTTTCACCTAAACGAGGATATTTTACAATCCGTTTGCGGATATCCAAGAATTTCTGTTTCAGTCCGAAGAATTCCGTATCAGGATGTTCATAGAACAACCACATTCCTTTTGCCACATCCATTGCTGAGCCGCCGCCGAGTGCAATAATGACATCCGGCTGGAACTTAGCCATCATTTCTGCACCCTTCATGACGGTTTCAATGGATGGATCTGGCTCCACCTCTGAAAAAATTTCACAATGAACATAATCTGGACGCTTTCTTAAATAATAGAGAACGCGGTCAACATAGCCCAATTTCACCATACCAGGGTCTGTAACGATAAATGCTTTTGATACTTTAGGCATCTTAGCAAGATATTGTGTTGAATTCTTTTCAAAATAAATCTTAGATGGAACTTTAAACCACTGCATATTAACATTCCTTTTAGCGACTTTTTTGATATTGATCAAATGAACGGCACCCACGTTTGTAGAAACCGAGTTGCCTCCATAGGTTCCGCAGCCTAGAGTTAAGGATGGCATATACGCGTTATAAATATCACCGATTGCACCTTGTGAAGATGGCGCATTGACAATGATACGTCCTGCCTTCATTCGCAGCCCAAATTGTCTGATCGCATTTTGATCAGAAGTATGAATAACGGCAGAATGTCCTATTCCTCCAAAATTCAGCATTTCTTCTGCTCGGGTTAATCCTTCTTCGAAACTGCTAACCTTGTAGCAAGCTAAAACCGGGCTTAACTTTTCCCTGGATAGCGGGTACTGTGGGCCGACACCTTGAATTTCCGCAACAAGGATTTTTGTATGTTCAGGAACCGTGACTCCGGCCAATGCAGCGATAGCAGAAGCAGCCATACCGACGATCTTAGGATTAACTGCACATGAATGTTCGTTAATAACCAGTTTTTCAATCTTTTGTTTTTCTTCCTCGTTTAAGAAATAGCAGTTGTTTGCTAACATTTCCTGTTTCACATCGTTATAGATTTCCTGATCGATAATAACCGCTTGTTCAGAAGCACAAATCATACCATTGTCGAATGTCTTGGATAAAATTAAGTCGTTCACAGCCTGGTGCAAATTAGCAGATTTTTCGATATAACAAGGTACATTACCAGGGCCCACTCCAAGGGCAGGTTTTCCGGAGCTATACGCTGCTTTCACCATTCCTGCACCGCCGGTTGCGAGAATTAAAGCGATGTCATCATGATTCATCAGTGCTTGTGTTGCCTCTAGGGACGGTGTTTCAATCCACTGGATACAATTCTCTGGCGCCCCTGCTTTGACCGCTGCATCTCTAAGGACCCTTGCAGCCTGACTGCTGGATTTTTGAGCAGATGGGTGGAAAGCAAAAATAATTGGATTTCTGGTTTTTATTGAAATGAGTGCTTTAAACATTGTTGTGGAGGTTGGATTGGTAACGGGTGTTACACCAGCAATGACACCCACCGGTTCGGCAATTTCGATGATTCCTTCATGTTCGTTTTCGTTTATGATTCCAACCGTTTGATCGTATTTAATATTATGGTAGACATATTCAGTGGCAAACATATTTTTGATGATTTTATCTTCGTAAACGCCTCTCCCTGTTTCTTCAACCGCGAGCTTTGCCAACGGCATATGCTGGTCAAGTCCCGCTAAGGCCATTTCCTTCACAATAAGATTAATTTGTTCCTGATCAAAATCCCTGAATCCTTTCAATGCCTCAAGTCCATTTTTCACTAAGGTATCAATCGTTTCTTTACTATCCTGTTTCAATTCTTTTACTTCAACAGCCATTTGTTAACCCTCCATTGGTATCTATTTTTAAAGCAGCATTACTCCTATACCGGGTTTCTCGTAATCTTGTTGAGTGATTAAAATCTTAGCATGAAATGAATAAACAGAACTTCCTAAAAAGTGACCGAATCATGGCAATAATGTATCCAAATTGTTAATGCTGTGATTATTTACCTATTTGTTTGTGAATGTTTTCACATAAACATTTTTAAAAAAAGAGCATAA
The DNA here is from genome assembly GCF_014656545.1 of Neobacillus kokaensis. GTDB lineage: Bacteria > Bacillota > Bacilli > Bacillales > Cytobacillaceae > Neobacillus > Neobacillus kokaensis. The sequence goes on along the minus strand of NZ_BNDS01000012.1, from coordinate 14,019 downwards.
CCTTATGCACAAACTGGATTTCTTGGGATTTTTTCAAAGGAAATATCGGTTAGGATTTTAGAAGACCTTTTGACAAAAACAACATAATTCACTGTCCATATATAGGCCGGGATTACTTCGTTCTCCTTAAACAGCATTGCCTCAAATTCATCCCCCACCGCTTCTTCAAAAGCTTCTAATGTAAATGTTTCAGAATCAGTAGAGAAGTTGATCCATTCGCAAACCATCATGTTTATCACTCCTTCGTTCTTTCTGATTTCATTATAGCATGGGTTTTGAGAAATAATTTGTGAAATATTGAACAAACTTTAAACACTGACACTTGGGACTAGCCTAACAGGTGATTCCTCAATTGAATTGTTCTTTTTGGATCTCCTTTCCAAGAGTTGAATCGACAAAATTCGGGGCGTGACAGGCACGCGAAAGAGAAGTGCTGCCAACACTCCTCCGCGTAACTGCTACAAGTCAAATCTTCAACAAAATGCGGGCGGTGCAAGTGGCACCTGATTTACCGCGTTAATACTTTATCTTAGTGGACCGTCTAAACAATTCGTTCTCCATCAATGAACACAATTGGTTCTTTGATGACACAATCAATATGAACGCCAGCTTCTGTTTGGCCGCCAAAGGATTTGTTGCTTCCAAATGCAATATGAACGGTCCCAAAGACCTTTTCATCCTCTAATACGTTACCGGTTAACCGGGCTTTTTTGTTTGTACCAATTCCAAACTCAGCAATGGTACGGCCTTCCCCGTCGCCTAAAAGTTCCAGCAGTTGTTTGCCTTTTTCACCGCTTGCTGCTGCTAATTTTCCGTTTTCAACATGTAAAGTTACGGGTTCATTTAAGACACCAATTCCTGAAATAGAGCCGTCAATGGTGATTGTGCCATTTGCCGAATCCTCAAGCGGCGCAATATAGCTTTCCCCTGATGGAAGATTTCCGGATTCACCCTTTTCCCGGAACACACCAGTACTTGGAATCGCCTTTCTCCCTTTAATCGTGAAGAATAACTTGTCATTTCCTTTTCTAATTTCTACCTGTTCACCATTTCCAAGGATTTCACAATACTTTGCTGTCAGCCTCTCCACTTCCGAATAGTCAGCCGTAATGGCACCTTCTTCAAGCATATCTAAAGTCAGTCCAGGCATGGTGGCAATTCGTGAACCGCCTTTAGCAGCTTCTTTTCTTGCCTTTGTATGTGTAAGCGAGTGTTTTGTGATACAAAAAACAACATCAGCGGAGCGCATGGCCTCACTGACGATACGAGGAGGTTCCTCTCCCGACTTTGACCTAGTGGCCATTTCCATTAATACCGTTTCATTTCCTAATTCTGTCCCTGCTGCTTGGAAAATCTCGGCTATGTCCAATAGTTCCGAATCCGTTACAATTAAAACCTGCTCATCTTTTCTCACATACAAATTCTGTTGGAGAACAGATTTAGCTACATCTATGTATTTTTGCATCTGTAACTCTCCTCTTAGATTATAAATACTAGGAGGCCGTAAGCCCTTGCAGAATTTTGCAGTTGCCTTTTGGCCACCTATATAATTAAAGCCGTATCTTTAATTGATATTTTTCAATCATATCGGCTAATTCATCCCTAGCCTTTTTTAAAATAGGAATCGATTCGTTTATTTTCTTTTGCGACATTCGATAATTCGGTCCTGATACGGTTAACGAGCCAATGATTCGATCTTGTTGGAATAGTGGAACGGCGATCGCAATAATATCTGGGGTGAATTCTCCCTCGCTCATGGCCCAGCCATTCTCCCTTATCACCTGTAATTCCTCTCTTAACTCGTCCGAATTCGTCTTTGTTTTTTCCGTATATTGCTTTAATTCGTACGTATTTAAATAGTTTTCAATAAAATCATCTGGCATAAAGGCCAAAATACTGCGATAAGAAGCACCTACATATAAAGGCGCCCTGCTTCCTACTGATACTGAGAATTTCACCTTATTATCAGGTTCTATGGCTTCAAAGGTAACGGCCTGATCCTTATCTAGTAAGGTAAGAAAAACAGATTCACCCGTCTGTTTGAATAATTCCTCTAATACAGGGTGAATGATCTGTTTCAGATTTAAACTATTATACATATTCATCCCTAGTTCCCATGAGGCCAGGCCTAATGAATATTTCTTCGTTACTGGATCCTTCCGTATGAAACTATTAGATTCAAAGGTTTCAAGAATCCGATATATTTTTGCGTGATCCATTTTCATCTCTTGGGCAAGTTCCCTGCCTCCCCATTCCGGTCTGCTCCTTGTAAACATCCGAATAACCTTTAGTGAATCATCTAATGTCTTTAGCATATAATCCTCCCCCACCCAATCACAAAACTTGAGAATCCTAATCTATCATACCAAATTCTTAATAAATCTGGATGAAAATAGAAGGCCTCAAGTTTCTAAACGCTCATCTTATTTGGAATAGAGAAAATCAATCACAGCTGCAATATAGACTTTTGCGCAAGTAATGATTTGTTCCGTTTTTACTCTTTCGTTATATCCGTGAATAGTCGGTAAATAGGCCGGACCATATTGGAGTACTGGAATATCGTATTCTCTAAAATGTTTGGCATCACTGCTCGCCCATTGCATCACGCCATACGCTTCCTCATCTGTGACGAATGTAATATTATCAACAATCGCTTTACATACTGGATCATTGGCATCCGTATAATTTGCTTGACTTCTGAAACCGAAGCGGCGTAATTCATATCGAATTCCTAATTGATCCAATTTATCCGTTAGCATGGCTGTTACTTCCTCTTGCGTAATGCCAAACGGCAAACGGCAATCCACTTGAACTTTACAGCTTTCAGGAATGACATTTGATTTTGTACCGCCTTCAATAGTGCCAATATTTACGGTGATTTTTTCAAATACATCGATGTATTTCAATCGTTCAGTCTCTACTTCCCGCATGTATCGGTGGGTTACCTCGATTAACGGTTTAACACTTTCCGGAATTTCAATGGTTAAATCCCATAATTTCTGAACCTCAATTAGTGCTTTTACCATATCACTGATGGCATTTTGACCAGCCAACGGAGATAAGCTTCCATGTCCCGGCTCGCCAAATACTTCAAGCTCAAACCAGTATGAACCTTTTTGACCAATCGTTGGGTTTCTTGGTGAAGACGGCTCTGCGATTAAACAGCCATCCCCTTTTACGAGGCCCTTTTCTAAAAGCCATGGGACCCCAAATTCACCGCCAGTTTCTTCATCCGGAACAATGACAAGTGATAAGCTTCCAGGGAGCTCAATATTCAAACGCTTTAAAATCGTTGTGGCAAAAATTAAACCTGAAAGCCCTGCCTTCATGTCACTTGCGCCTCTTCCAAGCATCCAGCCGTCTTTTATTTCCCCGCAAAATGGGTCAAAGTCCCACTTCGAACGATCTCCCGCAGGAACAACATCGGTATGACCACAGAAAATCAGATTTTTTCCTTCGTTACGATTTCCCACTGTGGAGATTAGATTATACATTTTATCTGCTGACTCATGCCAGTCCACTGAAATGCCAAATTTACCTAAGTAATCGGCGATAAATTGGCTAATTTCCGTTGAATCACCAGGAGGGTTTTCGCTTGGGATTTTAATTAACGAACTGCATAGTTCCAGAAGCTCTTCTTTTCTTGATTCCACTTCATCTATTAATCTTTGTTTTAATTCGGTGGTATCCATTATTTCACAACCTCCTGGTTACCTTTAGTTTGTAAGTGAGTCATTTTTCCATATAGATTTTCTAAATGGTTGAATTCCTCCGCGTTGAAGAAAGAGCATTTGTTATCGCCGTACACTTTAGCCACTTCGATCACAAAGCGGACAACCTGCTCCACGTCAGTTAAATGAGTGGCACCCGTACCACATCCGGCAACAGTTGTTTGAGTTGTAATCGCCACGCCAACAACTGGACTAGACGTTGCAACGGAAGGCTGAAGGATACTATTAATATGAAATACACCGTTTCCATATGGAGTGATATCCTGTGTGGTAATAGGCATGGTAACAGGAAGAATTCCGGTTGATTGTGTATAAACTTGTAACAGATCATCACTTACTTTTAAAATATAGCCTTCTTTTACAGTCGGAGTGAGGGCAAAACCTTTATGGTTCAGAATCATATTTCCTTTTGTTGTATCAATCGAAAGAATGGCATCCATTTCAGCCGTTACCTCGTGCTGATTCATAGTTAAAATATCGACTGGAGAATTCATAAATGGTACCGGGTCATGCGGTAAGGTTGGTGCAGTTGGACAAATATGGGTGGTAATGATGACATCCCCGTTCAATTGATCCCCTTTTTTGGTCATGTCCAATAATTTAGCCGCAGCTGATATAGCGGATAAAGCGCCATCTCCGTCGGAAACAAAACCTGTCATTTCAGGTCGAGCGCCGATTCCGCCAAGGCGTCCGATAATCCCTAATGTTGCCGCATCTCCGCCTTTTGACTTTCCATTTCTACCAGGGATGGTAATTTTAATAAAATCCGTTGAACCAAGTTCCCCTTTAACGGTTTCAACAACCACTTCACCTTCACCTTGAATTGTATCTAAATAGGCTTTAACCTCTTCCCCTGTTACGTATTGATTATCTAATAATTCATATAGCTCGATGACATGTTTAAAAGACATTTTTTCGTTCCTCCTATTGTTCGTTAAGTAAATGACATGATGCAATATGGCCATTCCCCGTATCGATTAACTGCGGTGCTTCCCTTTTACATCTGTCCATCGCAACCGGACAACGTTCGTGGAAATGACACCCCGATGGCGGGTTAATAGGGTTAGGCACAGAATCTTTTAAAATAATTCTTTCCTTCCGGTCGTGCGGATTTTCTTTTGGAATAGCAGATAATAACGCTTTTGTATACGGATGCTTTGGATCCTCATAAATTTCCTTATATGTTCCCATTTCCACGATTTTTCCTAAATACATCACTGCAATCCGGTCACACATGTATCGGACCACATTTAAATCATGGGAAATAAAAATATAGGTTAAATCAAATTCCCTTTGCAATTCTTTTAATAGATTAATAACCTGTGCCTGTACAGATACATCAAGGGCGGACACTGGTTCGTCACAAATGATAATGTCCGGATTCAGAACTAAGGCTCTGGCGATATTAATCCTTTGCCTTTGGCCGCCAGAAAATTCGTGCGGATATCGTTTGGCATGATACTGGCTTAAACCAACGACTTCCAACAATTCTTCTACTCGTTTCTTTTGTGATGTCTTGTCGCCAATACGATGAATCACCATGGGCTCTGCGATTAATTCCCCGATTGTTTTTCTCGGATCCAAAGAGGCATACGGATCCTGGAAAACCATTTGGATGGATTTTCTCGTTTCCCGGAGCTTTTTCCCATCCATCCCGATTAAATTTTCACCTTTAAATTGTACCGTCCCGCTTGAAGGTGTAATCAGCTGGTTCACTAAACGAGCCATGGTTGATTTTCCGCAGCCAGATTCTCCAACCACCCCTAGGGTTTCACCGCGATAAACATCAAAACTGACCCCATCGACAGCTTTCACGCTTAGTCTGGATTTTACAAAAGGAATGGGACTTTCCAAGGGGAAATGCTTCTTTAGTTCCCTAACTTGTAACAATGGCTCTGTCATGGGCTGTTTTCTCCTTTCTGTCTAAGCGGTTTTCCTTCGTTTGAAAATGACAGGCAGCATAATGGTTTTCTCCGACCTCTGTCATTTTAGGCTTGTTAGTAAAACAAACATCTTGTGCATAAGCACACCGGGCCGCAAACGGACACCCTGTTATCTCCTGCCTAAGATCCGGTGGACTGCCAGGGATGGTTGTCAATGGTTGATCCTCACTGACACTTTCCGTAATTTGCGAATCTAGAAGTCCCCATGTATACGGATGCTTCGGCTGATCATAGATTTCCTTAACCGTCCCATACTCGACGACATTTCCTGCATACATCACAAGCACCTTGTCGCACAGCTCCCATACTACCCCTAAATCATGGGTAATCATAATGATCGCTGTGTTAAATTCATCCTGCAGCCTTTTCATCAAATCTAATATTTGTGCCTGAACCGTCACATCCAGTGCGGTAGTAGGTTCGTCAGCTATAAGAAGCTTTGGATTACATGACAGGGCAATGGCAATCATCACACGCTGCCTCATTCCGCCGGAAAATTCATGGGGATACATATTAATTCTTTTTTCCGGTGCCGGGATTCCCACAAGCTTCAGCATTTCGATAGCTTTTTTCTTGGCTTCCTTTTTCGAAACCTTTTGGTGGGTTTTAATCGATTCGATAATTTGATCCCCTACAGTGAATACAGGGTTAAGACTCGTTAATGGATCCTGGAATATCATCGAAATTTCGTTTCCACGAATGGATTTCATTTCTTTTTCCGATAACTTCAACAGATCCTTTCCGTCAAAATGAATCGCTCCTCCGCTTATTTTTCCAGGCGGACTGGGAATAAGACGCAGCAAGGATGTGGCGGTAACGCTTTTGCCGGATCCTGATTCGCCTACAATCCCAATGTTTTCTCTTCTATTTAAGGTAAAACTGACTCCATTTACAGCTTTTGTAATCGCGGAGCCAGATTTAAATTGAACTTCTAAATTTTCAACTTTTAATAATTCCTCCGACATCTGTTACGCCTCCTTTGATGTTAGGCTTTCATTTTCGGGTCAAGAGCATCGCGCAGCCCGTCACCAAATAGATTAATTCCAACAACCGTAATCAATATGGCTAGACCAGGAATCGTGGCCATATGAGGATTTAAGACTAGAAAGTCCTTCCCATCCTGCAGCATACTTCCCCACGATGCAGTTGGAGGCTGTACTCCAAGCCCTAAGAAACTAAGTGAGGCCTCTGAAATAATTGCACCTGCGATACTCATCGTTGCATAAACAATTAATGGGGCAAAACTATTTGGCAATACATGATGGAAGATAATGCGGCTATGTTTAGCTCCTAAGGACCGCGTCACCTCGATATATTCCGAATGTTTAACACTTAATACCTGTCCACGTACTACTCTTGCAAACCCCGGAATATTCCCTACTCCAATCGCAATAATTACATTGACTAATCCTTGTCCAAGAACGCTCATCAAGGTAATGGCCAATAGGATAAAAGGGAAAGCAGAAAGCCCATCCATGAAACGCATAATGATAGAATCCCATTTTCCTCCAAAATATCCGGATATAACTCCTAGCAGTGTTCCAACTACGGCCCCAAATAGTACCGCCCCGATTCCAACCAGCATGGATATTCTCGCTCCATATACTAATCTGCTAAAAATATCACGGCCATAATTGTCTGTCCCTAGAATGTGTCCTTCTACGCCAATTCCTAAAAGCGACTTGGTTACATTCATTTTATTAGGAGGATACGTAGCAATGACAGGAGCAAATATTGCTGTTAAGATCAGCAGCAATATTACAAATAATCCAAAAGCCGCAAAACGATTGCGTATCAATTTCCTAAATAATGAGTGCTCATTTTTAGTTTTTACTTGAGTTTGTTCCAGTACGATTCCTTGCTGCCCTGTAGACATTACTTATGACCCTCCTTTGTTTGATGAATATTTAATTCTTGGGTTTACTACTTTATATAAAATATCGACTACTAGATTGACAACCACATAGATTAAGGCAATAAAGATAACCATATTTTGAACAACGACAAAGTCCCTTTTTCCAATTGCATCAATAATCAATAGTCCAATCCCAGGCCAACTGAAAATCGTTTCTGTTAATACCGCTCCTCCAAGCATGGACGAAACCTGAAGGCCTAATACCGTAAGAAGAGGTGTTAATGCATTTTTAAAAGCATGCTTACAAATGACAATAAACTCACTTAAACCTTTAGAACGAGCTGTTTTCACATAGTCCTGTGAGATAACCTCCAGCATACTTGAACGGGTAATTCTAGCAAACTGTGCAGTAGGAATCGTTGCGAGTGCAATACTTGGCAGGATTAAATGGCTGAAGAAATCACCAGCACCGGCTTCCATTGAACCCATACCTGTTGCTGGAAACCAGCCTAAATTCACACTAAAAAACAAGACGAGCATAATTCCAAGCCAGAAAATGGGCATCGAAACACCAATTAAAGAAAAAGTTGTAAAAAGATAATCAAAAATGGAATTTTGCTTTCTTGCTGCGATAATGCCCGCTGGGACCCCGATGACGATGGAAATGATTAAGGCACAAACCGCAAGAATCACAGTATTTGGAAAGCGTTCCAGAATTAAATCGATGACCGGTTTGTTATACGTTAAGGAGTTTCCAAGATCTCCTTGAAGTAAATTGCCTATATAATCAACAAATTGAATATATAGTGGTTGATTTAATCCCAGTTCCTCTGTCAAAGCTTTGATATCCGCCGCACTAGCTTGTGGACCAAGCATGACGGCTGCAGGATTCCCCGGCAGCAGACGAGTGATTAAAAAAACAATGATAGCAACTATTAATAAAGTAGGTATCATATTTAAAATTCTACCAACAATGTACTTACCCATTTTCCTCCTCCTTTTTATTCAATATTCGAATCAATGATTCACTATTTGAATAGTGACAATTTTATCATTCCATTTTTTATTTGTAAATATGGTTATATTGTAAATTTTTTAGCTTTTTATATATTTCAAAAAATTATTTACATTATCTTAAAGGTTATGGTAAATTAAATAATAATTCAAATATTGAATTAACGATTCATTATATGAATCAACTTTAAGTTATAACTTTACAGGAGGTTTATTTTTATGAAGAAATTCAAGCAATACCTGTTCATCCTTGTATTGATAACAGCAGTTTTCGCGATCAGTGCCTGCAGCAGTTCGGACTCCAAAAAAGGTTCGGATGGACAAGCTGCTAATAACGAACCAAAAAGCGGGGGTACATTGAATGTCGGCCTTTCTTCCAACCCCAACACACTGGATCCTATTAAATATACTGGTGCATATGAGTCGCAAATTATGCGTTCTATTGGGAATACACTCATTGTTTATAACAAGGATTTAAGTGATTTCAAACCATCCTTGGCCACAGAGTGGAAAGCCTCTGACGATTTAAAATCCTATACATTCAAGTTAAGAGAAGATGTTTATTTCCAACCAGGGAAATACCAAGATGGCAGACAAATGACGGCAGAGGATGTTAAATATAGCCTAGAGCGTTCTGCTAAAGAATCTGCATTAAGCCGTTTATCCGGTGTTGACTCTGTAGAAGTTACGGGGAAATTTGAGGTTACAATTCATATGCCAAAACCAAATGCTTCCCTATTAGCCATGCTTACAGACCCAGGAAATATCATTATTCCGAAAGAAGAAGTAGATGGATGGGGAGATCAATTCGGCGCTCATTTAGTCGGAACTGGCCCATTCCAACTTAAAGACTGGCAAACAGATCAAAAAGTAAATTTAGTCCGCAATGATAAATATTGGGGTGAAAAGCCTTATCTTGATGGTGTTACCTTTAAAATTATTAAAGATCCAAACATGATGACAAACGCTCTTCGTTCTGGCGATGTCGATATAGCTACAGATATTAAAGGTCAAAATCGTAAAGTTATTGAAACAGATAAGAATTTAACCCTTTTATCCAAACCAGGACTTTCATTAACCTATCTTGATTTAAACAATATGAGTGGACCTACTGCAGATCCAAAAGTAAGGGAAGCAATCTATAAGGCTACAAATGTTGAGGAAATTGTGAAAGGTGTCAGCCAATGGGGAGGCGCATCCGTTTCCTATGCTCCACTTCCAAAGGAATCATGGGGATACAGCAAAGATTTGGAAAAGCTTAAGCCTCAATATGATCCTAAAGAAGCTAAGAAGCTTTTAGCTGAAACAAAATATGCAAAAGGTTTTAAAACAGAGCTTTATGTATTAGAATCTCGTGTTCCATATGCAACGATTTTCCAAAACCAAATGAAGGAAAATTTAAATATTGATGTGGATGTTAAAGTAACAGAATGGGGCACGCTAAGCGAGCTTGCAGCCAAAGGAAATGCACCAATGTATATCGGAGGCTGGTCATGGTATCCGGATCCATACTTCTTCCTAAATAAAACGTTCCATTCCGACCAAATTGGTTCCCTTGGTAATGGAAAAGGCTACAAAAACCCTGAAGTAGATGCCTTATTAAACAAAGCCCTAACCGAAACCGTTGATCAAAAAGAAAGAGCTGCCTTATACCAAGAAGCTATTAAACTGATTATGAAGGATTATCCACGTATTGAATTTGATAATCTTGATCAAACAGCTGCAATTAGTCAAAACGTCCAAGGATTCGATATCCCTGCAGACGGTTCTATTAATATTGTTAACCCAAATGGTACAAACGTTTGGTTGAATAAATAAACCTGATTATGATGTAAAAAGGGGCTGACTCTATTTTAGGGTCAGTCCCTTACTACTTATGGTTTATCCCATACAATATGTACAAAATAACGACTGTTGGCTATTTTTAAAATTTCCTTAGAAAAATTAAAACGGAAGCACTTTGCCTCCGTTCTAATCATACTTTCGGGTAGTGTCAGTGGTTCTACTCTCTGGAACATCCGCTTTTTCATTTGGACGGGGAGAATTGGACAAAGGGGCACGATGCCTGTCCCTTTGCCCCACTTATCAATGTTCATTTAATTTAAAACTAATAAATTTTTGCTCCATCATTTCATGCATGGCATATTTAATCCCTTCTCTGCCGACACCGCTGTCTTTCCAGCCTCCATAAGGCATGTTGTCAATCCGAAAGGTTGGAATGTCATTGATAATGACTCCGCCCGTCTCTAAGCGCTGCGCTGCATAAAAAGCCCGCTCAATACTTGGTGTAAAGATTCCTGAATTCAATCCGTAACGGGAGTCGTTAGCATCATTTATGGCTTCATCCAACGTATCAAACGGGAAAATACAAACGATTGGGCCAAATATTTCAGAACGGAACACTTTTGAATCACGGTTTACATTTGTTAAAACGGTCGGTGCCATGATATTCCCTTCGACAGTCCCCCCGCACTCAATCTTTGCCCCTTCTTTCACCGCTTCCTCAAGCCAGCTCTGAAGCCGATCCAACGATTTTTTTGAAATGACGGCTGTAATATTTGTTTGTTCATCAAGCGGTGAACCGATAACAAGCTCTTTGGTTCTCTTGATGAATCGATTTAAATATTCTTGATATAGCGATTGATGAACATAAATTCGCTGAATCGAAATACACACTTGTCCATTGTAGGAGAAAGACCCCATCACACTGGGCTCAATTACTTTTTCAAGGTCGGCACCTTCATCAATAATCAACGGGGAATTGGATCCCAGTTCGAGCGTAAGTTTACGAAACCCTGCCTGCTGTTGAATAATATGCCCGACTTCCACACTTCCTGTAAAGGTCACATTTTTCACATAAGGATGGCCTGTTAGGGTTTTACTTAGAACCTCGCCTTTACCCGGAATAATGTTAAGCACTCCATCCGGCAGCCCGGCCTCCTGAAAAATTTCTGCAAGTAACAAGGAACTTAATGGTGTTTGTTCGGCAGGCTTTAAGACAATCGAATTCCCTGCCGCGATGGCTGGACCGACCTTATGGGCGACAAGATTAAATGGAAAATTAAATGGAGTAATAGCCGTAACGACGCCAATCGGCGTATGAATCGTAAATCCAAAGCGGTTTTCCCCGCCTTTGGCTGCATCCATTGGAATTTGTTCACCATAATTACTCTTTGCTGCTTCAGCCGCAAATTGATAAGTTTGAACCGTACGGCTGATTTCCTCACGGGCATTTCGAATGGATTTAGCTCCCTCAAGTGCTATGATTTTCGCACATTCCTCACCATGTTGTTCAATAATGTCGGCAGCTTTTGCTAAAATTTCTGCACGGGCATGTGCCGGATGGGATTTGAATGTTTGAAACGCTTCATGTGCATTCGTTATAGCAAGTTCGGCATCAGCCGGTTCCGCCTGTCCGATTTCGGCCAATTCCTCATCCGTGTGGGGATTATACAATGGTTCATATGTCTTTGCTTCCTGCCACTGACCGCCAATCCATAATGGCCATTTTTTCTTCATGCAGCATTCCTCCTGTCTTCTATATTCTACAAATGTAATCCCCAAGTGTTTTTGACAGTTTGACGTTTTCTGAATAATCGACATCCACATCAATTAAAACAATCTCCTGACTTGCAATAGCCTTCTCTAAAGCAGGTAACAAGTCATCAGAATGGCTTACTTTTACTCCCTTCACACCGAAACTTTTAGCAAAATCCAAAAAGTCCGGATCGGTAAAAGCAATATCACTTGAGCGATTAAATTTATTGAGTTGTTTCCACTCAATTAAACCAAATTTCGAATCATGGAAAATGACAATCACAAATGCCAGTCCGAGGCGTTTTGCTGTTGCCAGTTCGACACCATTCATGAGAAAACCGCCATCCCCTGTAACCGCAATGACCGGTTTTTCAGGATGTGCCAGTTTTGCCGCGATCGCACCCGGCACGGCAATTCCCATCGATGCCCATCCATTTGAGATAATCGTATGATTAGGCTTTTCCGGCTGATAAAGACGCGCAATCCACATTTTATGCGCCCCCACATCGGAAATGATGATGGCTTCGCCTTTCTCCGCTTTTTTGATATCAGCAATGATTCTTTGCGGTTTAACAGGACTTCCAGACAGTTCATCGGATGCATGAAGTTTTTCAACCAGCTGCGCTTTTAATGTTTGAATTTCCGGCGAAAGCTCTTTTCGCTCGACTAGAGGATTTAATGCTGCGATCCCCTCTTTTACATTACCGACCAGCTCTGCAGCCAATGGATAGTAGGCATCCACTTCAGCAGGCAGACTATCAATATGAATAATCGGATTCATTGCTTCATCGTTCCAATATTTAGGTAAATACTCGACAAAATCATATCCCGCAGTAATAATAAGATCAGCTTGGTCAAATCCACAAAGTACATAATCCTTCGCCTGCATACCAACCGTATAAAGGGTTAATGGATGGTTGGAAGGCAAAACGCCTTTGGCCATGAACGTATTAACAACTGGAATATTCTTGGCTTCAGCAAATTCCCTTAATGCATCTGTCGCTCCATCACGAAAGACGCCATTTCCAGCTAAAATGATCGGTTTTTTTGCACGGTTAATGACCTCAGCAGCCTTTTGGATGGCGCTTTTTGCAGGACTCGAAGCTGGTATAGGTGTGACCGGAAGCGGCGTCCCCTCTGTTTCAGACATCGCAATATCTTCAGGGAGCTCAATATGAACAGCACCAGGCTTTTCAAGGACTGCTTGTTTAAAAGCCTTCCGGACGATTTCAGGTATTGTATGGGCTACCCGAATTTGCTGATTCCATTTTGTTACTTTCTCAAAAACCCCAATAATATCGACATATTGGTGGGATTCCTTATGTATACGTTCAAGGCCGGCCTGGCCCGTGATCGCGACCACTGGTGCATGATCTAGATAGGCGTCCCCTATCCCCGTCAGTAAATTGGTTGCTCCTGGCCCAAGTGTAGCAAGGCAAACACCGGGTTTTCCTGTCAGGCGCCCGAAAACATCCGCCATAAAAGCTGCCGCCTGTTCATGATGAACAAGAATCAATTCAATATCTGAACCATTCAGCGACTCAACAAAATCAGTATTTTCCTCACCAGGGATTCCAAATATATACTTAACACCCTCATTTTCTAAACATTTCACAAACAAATCCGAAGCCTTCAAATCTGATCCCCCAATCTATTTACTTATGCACAATGCTTATTGATAGTTTTTTCTTTGCACTGGAGAATTATGTATGGAACAGAAGGACGGGTGGCGTGTCTCACTAGTACAACATCAACTAGGACTCGCGCCAGTCCTCTTGTCCCACTGCAAATGTATACCAAAAAAGCAGAATATTAGAGAGGAGGTGGAGTTCAAACGATAAAAATGAGCGCTTTATCGATCCAGCGGGCAATGAGAGATTCCTTCCTTTAACCTTTTTCATAGTGTTTCCCTTTTTTAGGCAATGGAGCACGCTTCCTT
>NZ_BNDS01000011.1 GCF_014656545.1 Neobacillus kokaensis | reverse complement strand
TAGGACGCTGCCGGGCTGTTTAATAATTTTTATTTAAGCTAAATACCTTTTATATTTTTAAAATATTGCGAATGTGGCCGAATTGGCAGACGCGCCAGAGTTAGGATCTGGTGCCTTAATGCTCGGGGTTCGAGTCCCTTCATCTCCACTAAATACAATTTAAAATGCGGAAGTAGTTCAGTGGTAGAACACCACCTTGCCAAGGTGGGGGTCGCGGGTTCGAATCCCGTCTTCCGCTCTCTTGATACATAATTATGGCGGTGTAGCTCAGCTGGCTAGAGCGTACGGTTCATACCCGTAAGGTCGGGGGTTCGATCCCCTCCGCCGCTACCAANNGTTCGAATCCCTCTTCCTCCGTTCTATAATCATATTTGGAGGGGTAGCGAAGTGGCTAAACGCGGCGGACTGTAAATCCGCTCCCTCAGGGTTCGGCGGTTCGAATCCGTCCCCCTCCACCATTAAAGGGGCATAGTTTAAAGGTAGAACTAAGGTCTCCAAAACCTTCAGTGTGGGTTCGATTCCTACTGCCCCTGTAATCTTAAACGTCTTTCTATTTAATTAGGAAGACGTTTTTTTATTTGAATCTATTATGTTTTTTATGTATAAAATGATGTATACCTTTTATTAATCAGCAAAGGGAGGATTGGTATGATTTATATAAAAGAAATTTACCAACTGCATCCCAATAAAGTTAAAGAATTTAATCATTTCTTCCAAGGATATGTCTTTCCAGTGTACATTAAAAATGGTGCTAAGTTAATTGGCTCTTGGGTAACTGAAGTGAATGATGAAATTATTTCGATTTGGGAATATCCCAGCTATGAAGAATATTTAAAGATTGACGAGCGAATTAAAAAGGATGAAATGCATCAATCATTAGAAAAACAATTACAAAAATCGGACTCATTATTCTTAGATTGTCATAAAACATTCTTAACATCAACTGGTTCCTATACCCCACCTAAACAGACAGTCACTGTCAGTGGATATATTTTAAATGAAAAAAAGGAAACATTGTTAGTTAGAACAAATTGGAGATCAGATACATGGGAACTTCCTGGCGGCGGAGTAGATGAAGGAGAAACACTTGACCAGGCATTAATTCGAGAGATTCATGAAGAAACAGGAATAATGGTGAATTTATTCGGTGTTTCTGGTGTTTATTCAAAT
Organism: Neobacillus kokaensis; assembly: GCF_014656545.1. GTDB lineage: Bacteria > Bacillota > Bacilli > Bacillales > Cytobacillaceae > Neobacillus > Neobacillus kokaensis. Next base: position 183,018 of record NZ_BNDS01000011.1, on the reverse strand, counting down.
GGAAATACAATTTCTATTGTTTTTTTAGGGAAGGCGATAGGAGGTCAACCTAAAACATCCGAAGAAACTAAAGATGTTTCTTTTGTTAAAATTGATTCCACTAATGTGCTTAATTATATTAAAAGAGGAAAATTTATTCCAAGAGTGATAGATGCAATGCAAGGATATTGCGTGCCATATGAAGCATTTAAGGTACGTCCCTACCAGCTAATAAAAAGACTTACAGGGAATATGGAAGAAATTTAATATTTGACTCTTATTGGCGAGCTTATAGTAAGCTCGTGTTTTTTTATTTTATAAGTAAATCCAAGGTATTGGGAAAAGATAATGAAAACAGTAAGGGGGAAGAAAGTTGCCAGAGCTTCCGGAAATGGAAAATTATAAAATTCTGCTCAATCAAAAAATCGCTGGTGAAATAATTACTGATATCTTAATAAACAGAGATAAATCCATCAATATCAACGCAGAATTGTTTAAGAAAACAGTAAAACATCAAAAGGTAGTAAATGTTAATCGGAGGGGAAAGCATTTGCTTTTTCAACTGCAAAATGGTCAAACCCTATTATTGCATTTAATGCTGGGCGGCTGGATGTTTTTTGGGAAGGAAGCTGACAAGCCCAAGCGAACCATACAGGTTCGGTTATCCTTCGGTGATTACCATCTTTATTTTATCGGTTTACGCCTCGGCTATCTCCATTTGTATTCTTTAAAAGAAGCTGAACAGAAGCTTGAACATTTAGGTCCAGAGCCGTTAGCTCCCGAATTCACACAGCAGCAATTTTTGCAAAGGATCTCTTCTAAACATGGTCGCTTAAAGACAACGTTGCTGGACCAGGAGTTTATTGCTGGCATAGGGAATTGCTACTCAGCCGAAATATGTTTTCATGCCGGATTAAAACCCACGAATGACATCGATGATATTGACGAAACGAAAAGAATCGAGATTTACACATCGATGAAAACCATTTTGCAAGAAGCCGGTAATCATGGCGGCTATTTAGAAAATCCATTTTTTAAAGGTGATACCTTAACAGGAAGTTTCTCTGCATTATGTCAGGTTTATAATCGAGAAGGGGAAGAATGCAAAAGATGCGGTGCCACGATTATAATGGAAACAATTTCTTCTCGTAACACCTATTATTGTCCAAATTGTCAAAAGTAATCTCGTCAACCTTTATATGGCGGGATTTTTTTATGTAAAAAATATTTACTTCCTTTGTCAAAATTTTTGTTTCCGAATACGCTTAAATGTAATATACTATATACAAATAAGTATAGCACATTTATAATTAAGTTATATAATATAACACATTTATTGAACTATAGGGGGTGGTAATAATTAAACTTACGAAGCGACAGGACGAAATCCTAGAAATTGTTAAACAAAAGGGACCTATTACAGGAAAAGAAATTGCCGAAATGCTTTCTGTTTCAAGAGCTGCCTTGAGACCAGACCTAGCGATTTTAACGATGTCTGGTAATTTAGATGCAAGACCTCGAGTCGGATATTTTTTTAATGAAAAATATTCCGTAAAACAGCAGGCAGAAAAATATATTCATCAAAAAGTGGCAGATTTCAAGGCACACCCGATTGTCGTTGAAAAATCAACATCTGTATATGATGCAATTGTTCAGTTGTTTTTAGAAGATGTAGGAACGCTTTATGCCTTAGACTCGGATGGTCTTTTAGCCGGGGTAGTTTCACGTAAGGATCTGTTAAGGGCAGCAATCGGTAACAGAAATCTTCAAGAATTACCTGTAAGTGTCATAATGACTCGAATGCCGAATATTATCACCATTTATCCTGAAGAAACTTTGTTTGAAGCTGCGAAAAAAATGATAAATTATCACGTTGACTCCCTTCCAGTCGTAAAGGAAGTGGACAAACATAATCATACATATTTACTAGTTGGACGGATTACAAAAACAACCATTACTCGAGCTTATTTAGAAATCATGGAAGAAAAATCAGATTAAGGGGAGCTGCTGCCATTTTGAAACAGAAACAAGTTGTCTATGTCATATCAGACTCGGTCGGCGAAACGGCTGAGCTGGTTGTAAAAGCTGTGGCAACGCAGTTTAACGGCGGACACGTGGAGATTCGCCGCAATTCATATGTAGATGACATTGAGGATATAGAAGATGTTATCTTGCTAGCCAAAAAGGGAAATTCACTGATTGCCTACACGATTGTTATTCCAGCCTTAAAGGAGTATTTGGACCAAAGGGCGGCTGAAGAAGATCTTGTCGCAGTGGATTTGCTTAGTCCATTAATGAATGCTTTTTCTGCCAAGTTTAATCAGGAACCGCATCATCAGCCAGGGTTAATGAGGAAATTAGACGAAGAATATTTTCGGAAAATTGAGGCAATTGAATTTGCGGTTAAATATGATGATGGCCGCGATCCAAGGGGAATTTTAAAAGCAGATATTGTGTTAATCGGGGTATCGAGGACATCGAAAACGCCGCTGTCGATGTATTTGGCGCATAAGCGGTTTAAGGTTGCCAATGTCCCGCTTGTTCCTGAAGTACCGCCGCCAGATGAATTATTTCAAATACCAAGGAAAAATTGCATTGGCTTAATCATTTCACCAGATAAATTAAATGAGATTCGCAAAGAACGTCTGAAAGCATTAGGCCTAGGCTCGCAGGCAAACTATGCAAGCTTTCAGCGAATTCTCGATGAACTGGATTATGCTGAAAAAATTATGAAACGGGTCGGCTGCCCAATCATTAATGTCTCTAATAAAGCAGTAGAAGAAACAGCCGGTTTAATTTTAGATGTGTTGAAAAAAGAGAGGAGCTTATAACTATGGAGAAATTTGTATATTTGTTTCATGAAGGAAACGGCAATATGCGGGAATTGCTCGGCGGAAAAGGTGCAAATCTAGCAGAAATGACAAAAATCGGTCTGCCTGTTCCTTTTGGTTTTACGATAACAACACAAGCTTGCAATGCCTACTATGAATCTAGTAAATCCATCCCTACATTAGTAGAAAAACAGACCTTAGATGCCCTTGCTGCTTTAGAAGAAAAAATGGGGAAAAAATTAGGGGATCCGCAAAATCCGCTTCTTGTTTCTGTACGTTCAGGCTCTGTTTTTTCAATGCCTGGTATGATGGATACAATTTTAAATCTTGGAATGAATGATGAAACCGTTGTCGGCATGGCCAAATTGACAAATAATCCCCGATTTGCGTATGATTCCTACCGTCGTTTCATTCAAATGTTTAGTAATGTAGTTCTTGAAATCGATACGTTTTTCTTTGAACAATTATTAGAGGAAACACGTGAACAAAAAGGATATACTAATGACCCTGAAATGACAGCTGAAGATTGGCAAGAAGTTATTATTGGTTACAAAGGAATTGTGAAGAAGCATACAAGAAAAGAGTTCCCGCAGGATCCAAAGGAACAGCTTTTTCTAGCGATTAATGCCGTGTTTAATTCTTGGAATAATCAGAGAGCTATTGTTTATCGCCGCTTGAATAAAATTCCTGATCATTTAGGTACAGCGGTGAATGTTCAAAGTATGGTATTTGGAAATATGGGAGATGATTCAGGCACAGGCGTAGCTTTTACAAGAAATCCATCAACTGGAGAACCACTCCTATATGGGGAATACTTAATTAACGCCCAAGGAGAAGACGTAGTTGCTGGAATCCGTACACCACAGCCAATTGCTACCTTGAAAGAAGAAATGCCTGGGGTTTTCCAGCAATTTGCTGATACTTGCCACCGTCTTGAGCAGCATTACAAAGAAATGCAGGATATTGAATTCACCGTTGAACGCGGCAAGTTATTTATTCTCCAGACACGTAATGGCAAACGTACCGCTCAAGCAGCTATTCGCATTGCTGTAGACATGGAAAAAGAGGGAATCATTGATAGAAAGACAGCACTGCTCCGTGTCGATCCTGATCAATTAAATCAACTGCTGCACCGCAGAATTGATGATTCAGCAGAGAAAATGATTTTAGCGAAAGGCTTGCCGGCATCACCTGGTGCTGCCACTGGACAGGTAGTTTTCGATGCCGATGAGGCTGAGCAATTAGGCAACGAAGGTAAAAAAGTTATTCTTGTATCACCAGAAACCACACCTGATGATATTCATGGGATGGTTGCGTCCCAGGCGATTCTAACAAGCCGAGGCGGTATGACCAGCCATGCTGCAGTTGTTGCACGCGGAATGGGGAAAGCTTGTATATGTGGTTGTGAGGCATTAAAAATTGATATGAAGGGCAAACAATTTACGGTTGGTGAAACGGTCATTCGCCACGGCGATATCATTACTGTAGATGGTTCTACCGGTGAGATCATGCTTGGGGAGATCCCAATGATTGACCCTGAGCTATCTGAAGAATTCCAGCAATTACTTGCTTGGGCTGACGAAGAACGTAAAATTGGTGTCCGTGCAAATGCCGACAATCCTGAGGATGCGAAAAAATCATTTGAATTTGGTGCCGGTGGAATCGGTTTATGCCGGACTGAGCATATGTTTATGGACTTAAAACGGATTCCGATTGTACAAAAAATGATTTTAGCAGAAAATTATGGCGAAAGAATGGAAGCATTAGAGCAGCTGCTGCCAATGCAGCAAGAAGACTTTGAAGGAATCTTTGAGGCGATGCAGGGATTCCCTGTAACAATCCGCTTACTTGACCCACCGTTACATGAATTTTTACCAAACAAGGAAGAATTGCTAATCGAAGTAACAAAGCTGCAAATTTTAGACCCGCAATCACAGGAATTGAAACAAAAGGAACAATTATTGAAAAAGGTTCGTCAATTGGATGAATTTAACCCTATGCTTGGTCATCGTGGCTGCCGCTTAGGTATGATTTATCCGGAAATATATGATATGCAGGCAAAAGCGATTTTCTATGCTGCAGCTACATTAGCAGAAAAAGGCATGTCCGTACAGCCTGAAATCATGATTCCGCTTGTTGGCCATGTCAATGAGTTAAAACAGATGCGCCAGCTGGTTGTAGCAGCCGCCCTTAAGGTACAGGAAGAAACAGGTAAGAACTTTGATTATACCATCGGTACGATGATAGAGATTCCGCGCGCCGCATTAACGGCGGATCAAATTGCCGAAGAAGCCGATTTCTTCTCATTTGGAACGAATGACTTAACACAAACGACATTCGGATATAGCCGTGATGACGCAGAAGGAAAATTCCTGCAGGCCTATATTGAAAATAAAGTACTGCCGGAAAATCCATTTGCAGTCCTTGACCAAGATGGCGTCGGAAAATTAGTAGAGACTGGTGTGAAACTTGGGCGTGCGACCAAACCTTCATTAAAGACAGGGATATGCGGTGAGCACGGTGGTGAAAAGAGCTCGATAGACTTTTGCTACAGAACTGGCTTAGATTATGTCAGCTGTTCACCATACCGTGTACCTCTCGCGCGGCTTGCTGCAGCACAGGCAACGATTCGTCATGAAGCGAAGAGAGAAGAAGTGGTTACAACAGCATAAATGATAAAGGGGATGGCAATGCCGTCCTCTTTTTTTATCATGGGATTAGTACAGTACATTTGAGCGAATACTATTTTTAAAAAAAGGGGGCAGTAAAAATGGGAGCCATTGAACGCAGCGGCTATCGGTTTGTGCCAGAATATAGTGTGATTCAGCAAAATGGAGCAATCCATGTATATAATGATAAGGAAGAATTTATTGAGGAAATTAAGTTCCAGTTCTCCGGGAAATTTCCTGATTTGAACAAAATTGAAGCGTTGGTCGAGCAATATTGTGAGTGCCATAATTTATAGTCGGAACGTTCGTTCTGAATTAGAAATAATGATATAATAAATATGCAATAGAGAGGAGGGGGTATAATGAGCAAACTCATCACGATTTACCCTCAAGCAATCGAACATACAAAATTAAAAGTGTATCAGGATATTGACTATTATTTGGAGACAAAGGCTGTACTGCCTTCATTTGCGCAATATATTAGCGAACGCAGCCATTACATTGAACAAATTTGGGTCAATGTTTGGCTGAACAAATCGACGAATGATGTACCAAAAATAGAAAAGAAGCAATTTTTAAGTGAAAAAGGATATGAGGTGCAAGGTGTCGACCGTAAGCTGATTAATAAGTTGTTTCGTGATGAAATGCGGGAATATCAGCCGTTTAATACACTTAACTGGGTATTGGAAAATTTCGAGGGGCAGGACGAAGAATGGGCCAATCGTTATGAACAAGCAAAACAAAACTACATAAAAAGGCAGCAAGAAAAGCGGTTGGAGGAAACTAAGCTTCATCTTGAAAAAGAAATTGATAAAGCAGCAAATATCATGATTGAGGAGAATTATCAACTTCTTTATTTATATGTCCGCCATTTTGTGGCGAAACAATTAGCAGCCGATTTTAAAAACAATGTCAAATTTAAATCTGTAGATACCTTTGCACTTGAAGAAAAGTTAGAAGAGGAAGGTGCGTTTAATCCTGTATCCTTTACAACAGTTGCTGCTTTTTTTGACGAACTGACCGGAGATATTCAAAAGACACTGGGCTGGGGCCGGAGTTATTTTGAATATGAAACGTACTTTTATGTGTATGAGGGGTTAATTTCGGATTATTTATCAGAATTAATTCCACAGAAAGTGTTTGAAGAGCTTCCAATCAATTTTAGAAATAAGTTTTTCGATACGTTCCATGAGCAGCTGTCGGTTTCTTTTGTAAAGGGCAGCATTGATGATTTACTGTATGATATTGTAGGAATCTTTCTTGAAGATATTCAGGAGGAATATGTTTCTGATCTACTTCGACTTGCGGAAATACCGTTTGATGTGACAATTCATCAAGAGATGTTAGATAGAAACCTTGAAGAGCGTGAAAGGCGACATGCAGAGGAACAAGCGGAACTGCAGCGCAAAAGAGAAGAAGAAGAGCGCATGATGCAGGATATCTTTGGTGAGGAATACGACCCTTCCTCCAAACGTAATGTCCGTTATGTTCTTCATATTGGCGAAACAAATACCGGAAAAACGCATCACGCCTTGGAAAGAATGAAACAAGCGGAAAGCGGATTGTATTTAGCGCCGTTAAGACTGTTAGCCCTTGAAGTGCATGATAAATTAAATGCAGAGGGAACTCCTTGTTCATTAAAGACGGGTGAAGAGGAAAAAATCGTTCCTAACGCTAAACATATCTCCTGCACAGTGGAAATGTTCCATGAAAAAGAATATTATCATGTTGTTGTGATTGATGAAGCACAGATGATAACAGATAAAGACCGTGGATTTTCCTGGTATAAGGCGATAACGAAAGCCAATGCTGAAGAAGTTCATATCATCGGGAGCCGTAATTCTAAGGAAATGCTGCTTGAGCTTTTAGGTAATGCAGAGATTGACATCAATGAGTACACACGTGATACACCACTTGAGGTGGAGCCTAAGAAATTTGATATTAAACATGTTAAAAAGGGCGATGCCTTAATTTGTTTTTCAAGACGGCGTGTTCTTGAAATGGCTTCAAGGCTGCAAAATGACGGCCATTCAGCCAGTATGATATATGGCAGCATGCCGCCTGAAACGCGCAAAAAGCAAATCGAACTGTTTAACAAAGGAAAGACAAAAGTGATTGTGGCAACGGATGCAATCGGAATGGGATTAAATTTGCCAATCCGCCGTATTGTCTTTTTAGAAAATGAAAAATTCGATGGTACTAGAAGAAGGCTGTTAACTTCTCAGGAAGTGAAGCAAATTGCTGGCCGTGCCGGCCGCAAAGGCATCTATGACGTCGGTAAAGTTGCTTTTACCAATGATGTAAAAAAAATGCGGAGCCTGCTTATGCAGGAAGACAGGCCAGTTCAAACGTTTGCCATCGCTCCAACGAATTCAGTGTTTGAACGATTCCAGCGCTATCATCATGACCTAGGAACCTTCTTTGAATTATGGGAGAAATTTAAAAGTCCTAAAGGAACAAAGAAAGCTTCACTAACAGAGGAACGTTCACTCTATCAAAGAATCGCCGGAACAGAAATTGAAGCTAGGCTGCCATTGATGGATTTATACGGCTTTTTACATCTGCCTTTTTCCAAAAACGAAGGAGTCCTAACACGGCAATGGGAAGAGACAATGTACGCGATTATTCATCATGAAGAACTCCCGGAGCCTCCTGTCAAAGAAGACAGTTTAGAGGAATTAGAGCTAAGCTATAAAGCAGTTGGACTTCACTTATTATTCTTATATAGGTTAGAAGAGCGGACAGAAGCGATTTATTGGGAGCGTCTGCGTGAAGGAATCAGTGATAAAGTCCAAGAACGGCTAAAAACGGATATTAAAAAGTTTGTGAAAAAGTGTAAAAACTGTGGTAAAAAACTCCCGTGGGACCACCCGTTTCCTACCTGTGATGCCTGCTATCGGACTAGGTTTAAAAAATATTGGAATGAAGATGAATAGGAGTCTTAAAGGGACCTGAGTTACAGGTCCTTTTTTAGGTTATTGGACCTAGTGCAATGAGTTATATAAGTTAATTAGACTATATTACGGATTCCGAAATAGATTAAAAAAGTAGGCATTTTGATTCTTTTTGAGAGAATACTATTCTGATAAATTTGAATTATAAAATAAAGAGGGGTGTTATGATGTTAAAGGTTCTTTCAAAATCCGCATTTGCTCTAGCATTAGCGGGAAGCGTAGTTTTTACAGGAGGCCAGTATGACGGCGCAAAAACAAAGGCAGCATCGGTAACAAAATCATCTGAATTAAGCTTGGCCCATTATGTAAGCGCTTCACCGGAGTTGAGCGATAAGGCTAAAGAGTTAGGGAAGGACTTATCAAAGAAAGATCCGGCAGAAAAAGCAGCGGTACAGCTGGGAACAAAATTTCAGCAGGCTGGCAATAACCATGTAAAATATCAAAGCGCTGTTGGTGATGTCCCAGTACTTGTTATCTTGGCAAAGTTTAAAGAAGGGGATGAGCCGCTTGGCGATTATCCGGGACAAGTACCGCCAAAATTAATAGAAGATTTAATCTTTGGCGACCACTATAATCCCTATGAATTAGACGAGTTCAAACAATATGCAGAATATAAAGGCGAAAAAGCACCAACAGACAGCACCATGCAAAATATTTATAAAGAATCGAGCTATGGAAAAGTAAAATTAGTCAGGAAAGAAAACACTGACTTAGTGTGGGTGGAACTGCCAAAAGGGGCTTCCTATTATTTGAATCAGAAAGTAAATGGGAATGAGAATGGCGATGCTAAAATTGGTGAATTGGTAACGGATCTATTTAAAGCTGCTGATAGTATAGTAGATTATTCAAAATATGCTGTTAAAGGACAAGTTCCAAACGTGTTTATCGTTCACGAAGGGACAGGTGCAGAATTTAGCGGAGACCCGGCCCAAATCTGGTCTCATAAGTGGAACGCCTTAAGTGCGCTATACTATGGAAAGTATTATGAAACTGGTAAGCCTGCAGCAGATTTGAATCAGGATGGTGTGGAGACAGATGAAGAATGGAACACTTGGTATGCCGAGTTTATTAAAGACCATACACTTGATGGTGTTCTCGTGAATAATTACAATGTTCAGCCGGAAATCGGAGGAAATGTAGCTGGTTACAATCAAGCGACCGGCGGATATGACGAGGCATCAAAAACGGGTCCATTCCCTGGACAAGCAGGCGTGTTTGCCCACGAATTCGGCCATGCACTTGGGCTGCCGGACTTCTATGATACAGTATATAGCTCCGAGGGAACAGGAAACTATTCGATGATGTCAGGCGGTTCATGGATGAGATATCCAAATGCTGCAGCCTATTCTGGTAACTCACCGACCCATTTTGATCCATATTCAAAAATCTTCCTCGGCTGGGCACAACCAAGAGTCGTTAAGCCTGAGGATGGGATTCAAACGATTACATTGCCGCCGGTGAATGCAGCGACTTCTAATAATGCAATTGTTAAAATGGAAGTGCCTGGGTCAAATGGAACTGAGTATTTCTTATTCGAAAATGTCCAGCAAAAAGGCTTTAACAAAGGCTTAATCCGACAAGGTAGCGAGGCCCATGGATTAGTTGCATGGCATGTCGATGAAAATGTACTATCACTCTATCAAACTGCCGGTTTCCGCCCAAATAACGTTGAAAACTGGATGAACAAACGATTCCAATATAACCAGACGCAAACAGCCAGCAACGGTACGGTTGTGACACATTACGGCTTATCTGTACTTCAGGCTGATGGAAAGTATGATCTTGAAAAGAACGTCAACCGCGGTGATGCCGGCGATTTCTTTAAAACTGGCAGCCAAATTACGCCGGTATCCGGAAACGTCCACTCAGGTTCCTATTATTTCTGGAAAGGCTTCAGCAGTGTACCGGCTGATTCGGGAATCCATGTAACGGATGTAAAGGAAAATTCAGACGGATCCATTACTGCGAAATTCTTCTATAATTTTAATGAATCACAAAAATAGCAAAAAACCCTGGGTTCGCTTCGGTGAATGCAGGGTTTTTTCATTTTCAGTACCAAAAAATTGTTAGCAAACCGAGGGCCAAGAAGTTTTTTTGTATAACAGAGGAAATGATTTATGAGAAGTCGTTGCCCAGTTCTTCATAACTGTTTAAGTATATTAAAGCTTTTTCCCCATAAGATGGTATAAAGGAGAGTGATAGGATGGCAGTTCATGTTGTGAGTGCTGGTGACACCTTATGGAAGATTTCCGCGACGTATGGTGTTTCAATTCAGACCATTATAGAAGTAAATGGGTTAACAGCTGCAGGTGCCCTTGTACCCGGGCTTGCACTATATATTCCAGATAACATGCTGCCACACCGCACTCATAAAATAAAAGCAGGTGATGTGATATGGAAATTGGCCCAGGAGTTTCAGATTGCTCCTTCAACAATTATCCAAGCCAATCCAGGCATTAAACCATCCCGGCTTTCGATAGGGCAGATTATTACAATTCCAACACCATTAAAATTAGCCATCCAAACGTTAGGTTTTATGATGCCCTCGACAGTCAGTGCAAATATTGCTACACTCAATTATCTTGGAAATCAACTGACATACTTAGCTGCTGTCGCCTATTCACTAACAGAGCAGGGCTGGGCATATAATCTTGTGGATGACAGTGCAATTGTCACTAGAAGCAGGCAATTAAATATTACGCCATTATTAGTCGTACAAAATATTACGTATGAAGGTTTTAGTGCAGAGCTTGTGGGCAGAGTGCTAGAAAATCCAACATTTCGTAAAAATTTAACTTCTAGTCTTGTTAATTTAGCGAGACAGCGAAGATTCGGCGGCGTAAGTGTAGATTTCGAATTTATCCCGCCGGCCAGACGTCATGATTTTATATTATTTTTAACAGAATTAAAAACGGCATTGGGAAACCTAATACTTCATGTGAACCTTCCCGCAAAAACACAGGATCTTCCAACCAATCGGATTATCGGTGCTTACGACTATGCGGCGATTGCAAAAATAGCTGACATTGTTGCAGTCATGACGATGGATTATGGGTACGCCGGAGGTCCGCCTGACCCGGTATCACCGATAAATTGGATGGAAAAGGTCATTCAATACTCAATTACCCAAATTCCTCATGCTAAAATGCAAATTGCCTTTCCGCTATATGGGCATGATAAAGTAGTTCCGTCTAACAAAACGATTGTACTGCCGGTTCTTCATGCTCAAAACCAGGCTATTTCTAAATGGGTGTCAATCCAATTTGATAACACCTCTAAAGCACCGTGGTATCGCTACTGGCTGGGAGGTGCAGAGCATACTGTTTGGTTTGAGGATATTCGAAGTTATATAGAAATGTATAAACTAGTCGATCTTTATCAACTAGCTGGAACCACCTATTGGGAACTAAGTTATCCAGCACCGCAAAATTGGGCATACTTAAGAAAGAATATATCTGTTAAGAAGCAATAGAGCCGCTTCGCTGTATAATGCGGAGCTGTTTTTATTTGGAAAGGGAGTTGGTTAACGAGTGTTTAAAAGGAGTAAATATTTCACGATAGTAATATTCATCATGCTGACTTCTATCGTGCCTTACACAAGTTCCCCCTTTGCAGAAGCTAAAGAAAGCGCGGGGGGTTGGACGCAGCAGCTGGATTATCTATTAAAGAATCAAGCGGAGCTACAAGGGGCGCTTGCCGGAATTAGTGTCCGGAATGCGGCGGACGGAAAATTACTTTATGAGCATCAGGGAGATATTCGTTTAAGACCCGCTTCAAATATGAAGCTTTTAACCGCGGCAGCTGCACTTAAAGTATTGGGGGAAGATTACACGTTTCCTACTGAACTGTATTCGGATGGTCCGGTGAAAAAGAAAGCACTAGCTGGCAATCTCTATTTGAAGGGGAAAGGCGACCCAACTTTACTGAAAGCTGACTTTGTTAAAATAGCATTGTCACTAAAAGAGCGAGGAATTAACAAAATCAAAGGGAACATAATTGGTGATGATTCTTGGTATGATGCTGTTCGCTATTCAGTAGATCTTCCATGGAGTGATGAGACCACATACTATGGGGCGCAGATTTCCGCTTTGACGGCTTCGCCAAACTCGGATTTTGACGCTGGAACTGTAAAGCTTGAGGTTAAGCCGGTGGACCGAAAAGGGGACCGGCCTAAGGTAGAGATAACCCCTGATACTGGCTATCTTGCTGTAATAAATCACGCTGTCACAGTTGATAAAGATGGAAAAAAGAAAATCACAGTGGAACGAGAACACGGCAAGAATACTATTGTGATAAAAGGAACCATACCAATTACAACAAAAAGCGTAACCGAATGGGCTGCTGTCTGGAATCCAACTCGTTATGCATTAACTCTTTTTAAAGAGGCTCTAGAAGATCAGGGGATCAAAGTTGAAGGGAAGATGAAGACCGGTTTGGTGCCTGACACCGCAACATTGATACATATTCACCGCTCCATGCCGTTATCTGAGCTGGTAGTTCCATTTATGAAATTAAGTAATAATACGCATGCTGAAATACTTACAAAGGAAATGGGAAAAGTAGTTGAAGGGGAGGGCTCATGGAAAACGGGTTTAACTGTACTAAAATCAGAGCTCTCTAAACTTGGAGTAAATCCTAATACAATGGTTTTGCGGGACGGGTCAGGAATCTCACATGTTACCAGCATCCAAGCGAACCAAATTTCACAGCTGCTATATGCAGTGCAGAAAGAAAAATGGTTTCCTGTTTACTTGAATTCGCTGCCAATTTCAGGGAAACCGAAAAAAATGACAGGCGGGTCGCTAAGATATCGCATGAAAACACAAGGTCTTCAGGGAAAGGTCCTGGCAAAAACGGGAACTCTTTCAACGGTGAGTTCACTATCGGGATATGTAGATACCAAAAGTGGACAAAGATTGATTTTTTCCATTATATTAAATAATTTGCTGGATGAAGAGAAGGGAAAGAAAGTAGAAGATCAGATGGTCTCCATCATCGCCAATCAATAGCGGAACAATAAGTTTTCATTTTCCTCTCAAAAAAATGGTTATATAATAAATATAAAACGCCGGCAGGAGAGGAAAATGAAAACAGTTAAAAATCAAGGCCAGCTGCTTTCGGAACGATTTGAAGTAGCGTACAATCAGGTACATGATTCGCTTAGGAATATAGTAAAAATTAATGATGATAGATTCGTAGTATTAGTAAAGGTCGGTGCGAAAAAATATCAGGTAATCGAAACCTTTAAGAAGGATCTTGAACAGTATGCAAGACTGCGAAATGCGATTGTCCATGAAAAAATGGAGGTCGGTTTTTATATCGCTGAGCCGAATGCAAAGGTCGTCAATCATATTGAAAAAATTGCTGGTATATTAAGCCGGCCAAACTATGCGCTGACAATTGCATCAAAAAAAGTTGTTTTCTTTGATGATCACGATAAGATTTTGAAGGTAACGGAAGCAATTAAAGAACACGGTTATTCTAAATTTCCTATTTACAAGAACAAAAAATGTATCGGTTTGTTAACATCCAGCTCGATTGTAAAGTGGATGTCGCAAAATATGGAAAATGGTTTGGTGAATTTAGCTGATATTCGTGTTTCCGATATCATGAAGTTTGAAAAAGATCATCCGATCGATTTTGTTTCTAAGGAAAGTAATATTTTTGAAGTAGAAAATATCTTCGAGAAATTTCATAGCAAAAAGCGGAAACTAGAATGTGTGATTATAACTGAAAATGGCAGTCCTGAGGAAAAGCCATTAGGGGTCGTGACACCTTGGGATTTAATTGAAATAGATTATACAATAGAATAGAAGGAAATGATTGGTTTTCCTCCTTGCATAGAACAAGATATTTTTATACAATAATAATATATTGTTTTTAAAAATTTTATTTATCAGCGGCAGAGTAACTTCTGCCGCTTTCTTAGAAGTTTTATAGTCTGAAAATTTAAAAGGTTGCAAAAAGGAGAAGAGGCATATGGTTACGTCAGAGCTGCTAACGGGGCTAAGCTCTATCATTCTAGAGGAACAGATACAAGGCGGCAGTCACAGCAGTCCTTTGTTGGGAAACAATGGCCGTATTACAGTTTTTCCTAAAACGGAACAGGAAATTGCGGACATCCTTCAATATGCCAATGAAAAGGCAATGAAAATAAACATAATAGCGGGCGGGACGAAGAGAGGCTTTGGCGGTATCGAAGAATCTGCCGATATCCTGCTGTCACTGGAACAATACAAAGGAGTAGTAGAGCATTCACCAGGTGATATGATTGTAACGGTTAAGTCCGGCACTACATATCAAGAGCTACAAGATTTTTTAGCAGAACATAAACAAAAAGTTCCACTTGATCCGGCTTTACCTAAGGAGGCCACGATTGGCGGCGTTATCGCTGCTAATGATTTCGGGCCCAAACGGCTCGGTTATGGTTCTGCCCGCGATATGGTGATTGGGCTTAGAATGGTTTATCCGGACGGCACCATCATCCGCTCTGGCGGCAAGACGGTGAAGAATGTTGCCGGATATGATATGAATAAATTATTTATCGGCTCAATGGGGACACTTGGAGTCATCTCAGAAATTACCATCAAACTACGTCCTCTACAACAATATGAAAGTTTAATTCTATTATCCTTCCCAGATGGAAACCTCGAAGATATTCACACATTTACCATCAGCTTATTAGATTCAGTTATGGAACCAGTAGCACTTGAATTATTAAATCCACCATTGGCAGAAATAGTAACAGGACATCGGGCTTTTACATTGGCGATCAGCTTTGAGGATGTCGAAAGCTCTGTACGTTATCAAGTCGATTATGTGAAGCAACACAAACCCTCTGATGCCTCTATTTCAATTTTAGAACAAAATGATGCACGGAGTTTTTGGGATAACTTAGCAGCGGTTTCACCTAATGGACAGCAAACGGTCTCCGAACAGACAACAAAAGCTGCTTTAAAAGTCGGTGTAAAAAATTTAGATGTAGTATCGGTAATCAAAGAAAGCCAGCTACTTCAAGATTCCCATCATCTAAAAGCGGAAGCACATGGAGGGCTTGGTACGGGCTTATGTAAAGTTTATTTGACAGGAACAAAAGATGATGTCGTTTCAGCCATTACTTCTTTACGGTCGTTTGCAGAGCACCTGGGTGGATATGCAGTTGCAACTCATCTGCCATTGGCACTTCGCCAGCAAATCAAAGTATGGGGTGAAAAACCGAGTCACTTTTTCTTATTAGACGGTATTAAAGCGAAAGTCGATTCAAAAAGAATCCTAAATAACGGACGTTTTGTGGGGGGGATTTAACGATGAGCATACCGAATATCGAACAGAAACCTGCCTGCACGACAGGAAGCTTAGGCAATTATTTATGGAGCGACCCGCCGAAGGAAAATAAATGGGCGGATTGTGTACATTGTGGTTTATGCTTGGAAGCCTGTCCCACATACGAACAATTAGGACAGGAGCAGCATTCACCGCGCGGCCGCGTCCATTTGATCAAATCGGTTGCGGAAGGAAAGTTGTTCGTAAATGAAGCATTTGCTGACCCGGTATTTCAATGCCTTGACTGCCGCGCCTGCACAACTGCGTGCCCAGCCAGTGTTGATGTAGGCGGCTTAATTGAAGAAGCACGAGGGCAAGTAAGACAGGCAATGCCGTTGACTGGCTGGAAATCAATGACGAGCAAATTTTTCCTTGAGACCTTATTTCCACACCCTGAACGGCTCCATGCTGCAGGAAGTTTACTGAAATTTTATCAAAAGAGCGGACTGCAGAAATTAGTGCGAAAAACCGGTCTAATTAATATCATGCCAGATCATTTGGTGGAAATGGAATCAATTATGCCTGAGGTGAAGACACCTGTAAGGAAAAAATATAAAAATGAAAAAGTGATCAAGGCTAAGGGTGAAACTAAGCGGGAAGTGGCGATGTTGTCGGGATGCATTATGGATGTCATGTTTAGTGATATCAATGAGTCTACCATTAATGTGTTAACCCGTAATGGAAATGACGTGGTGATTCCGAAAAATCAAACCTGCTGCGGTGCCCTGCATGTACACGCGGGTGACCGAGAGATGGGGCGGAAGCTGGCGAAGCAAAATATTGAAGCGTTTAAGGATGCTGAAAAGGTCATTGTCAATGCGGCAGGATGCGGCTGTATGCTGAAGGAATACTCGGAATTATTCCATGATGAACCGGAGTGGCAGGAAAAAGCAAAGGAATTCTCAGCAAAGGTCGAGGATATTTCAAAGTTTCTCTATGATATAGGCTACGAAACGCCTAAAGCTGAATTAAATAAGCGGATCACATATCATGACGCCTGTCATCTTGCCCATGGTCAGGGAATCCGCGAAGAACCGCGTGACCTTCTGCTCCATATTCCAGGTGTAGAAATGGTTCATATGCCGAATGCGGACCGCTGCTGCGGCAGTGCCGGGATTTATAACCTGACAAATCCGGAAATGGCTGGTGCTGTGCTGGAGAGTAAGATGGCCAATGTCCCAGATGATGTTGAAATGATCTCAATGGGTAACCCTGGCTGTATGCTGCAGATGGCGGTGGGTGTACAAAAGCACGGCAGGAATCAGAAAATTGTTCATACGGTACAATTGTTAGACTGGGCATATCAAAGAGAAGACGAATTAGGGGGCGGTGAGTGATGGTGAGAAATAAAGTCAAGACGAATGATATTCATATAATCAACCTCGCCAAACTCGTCTCAAGCCCTAATGCTATTCTTTATAAGGAAGAAGATTTGCTCGCCTATGACTGTGATGGTTTTACAATTGAACGGCATCTGCCAAGGGCAGTTGTTTTTCCAAAGAATACTGAGGAAGTTTCTCAGATTGTAAAATATTGTGCAGAGAACAATCTGCCGTTTCTAGCCCGCGGTGCAGGAACAGGGCTAAGCGGCGGAGCCATCCCACTAAATAATGAAGTAATTATTAGTCTGGTTCGTATGAAACGGCTCCTCGAAGTAGATTTAGAGAATCGGCGCGCGGTTGTGGAGCCTGGCTTTGTTAATTTAAAACTGACAAACTCGATTTCAGATAAAGGGTATTATTATGCTCCTGATCCGTCGAGCCAATATGCCTGTACGATTGGAGGGAATGTAGCTGAAAATGCCGGCGGTGCTCACTGTCTAAAATACGGGGTAACGACCAATCACATTTTAGGACTTGAGGTTGTCCTCCCAAATGGGGAGATCATTGAAATTGGCAATGGCGGCATTCCCGATTCTCCAGGCTATGATTTGCTTGGACTTTTAACCGGTTCGGAAGGCACGCTTGGGATTGTTACGAAAATAACAGTAAGGATTTTAAAAAATCCGGAAGCAAAGCAAACGGTGCTGGCTTATTTTGATAACATTGAAGATGGAAGCCAGGCGGTATCTGATATTATTTCAAGCGGCATTGTTCCTGCGGCGCTAGAGATGATGGATAAAACTGCGATTGAAGGTGTCGAAGCAGCCGCTTTCCCCGTCGGCCATCCAAAAGACATTGAAGCAGTATTGTTAATCGAGGTTGATGGCATTGCAGCCGGGATTGAAGGTCAAATTGAGATGATTTTGGACGTTTGCCGAAAGTGGAACGTCCGTGAAGTAAAGGCTGCCCGTGATGAAGCGGAAAGAGGACGATGGTGGGCGAATCGGAAAACTGGTTTTGGTGCAATGGGGGCCATATCTCCGGATTATTTAGTGCAGGATGGTGTGATTCCAAGGAGCAGGCTGCCTGAAGTGCTGGCGAAAATTAACCATATTAGTAAGGAGAGCGGGTTAAGGATCGCGAATATCTTTCACGCCGGTGATGGAAATCTACATCCTCTTGTTCTGTTTGATTCACGAATCCCAGGTGAAACCGAGAAGGCCATTGAGGCTGGAAGCGCGTGCTTAAAGGTTTGTGCGGATGTTGGCGGGTCGATTACTGGTGAACATGGGGTGGGAATCGAGAAGAAAGAGGAAATGCGCTTTGTGTTTAATGATGAGGAAATCATAGCGCAAACCAATATCCGCGATGTCTTTAATCCCGATCACTTGTTGAATGCAGGCAAGCTATTTCCAACCCCTGGCCGCTGTGCCGAGGTGAAACGGGAATTATCTTCTAAAAATTAAAATCATTCCACTGGCAAAGGCCAGTGGGATTTTTTTCTGATAGTTGTCTTTTAAAGACAATCAGCCAATGGTAATCCATCCCAACTTAAAAACTCCATGAAAAAACAGCGGAGGAAAGAAACCCCGCTGCCAATTATCTTCTGCGCCATTTATATACCCACATATTGCTGTCTTTCCAACAGCTCTTCGTTTGATGTCTGCCACGAGCTGTATTTCGCCATTCAGTACAACATAAATCCATCTGACGAGAAGTTCTTTTCCGAGAAGTTTTTTTCCGGGAAGTATGTCTGCTTGAAGTTCTAGGATGGGAAGTTTGCCGTGGACGGCTAGAAGTCCGTTTCCGCGTTGTTCTTCGGTTTCGGTTCGGATCCATGAACATGAAATCACCAAACCCGCCCATTCTTACCTCTTCTGCAGCCGATTGAATTTCTTCCGGGGAAAACTCTTTTTCTTCGTCCATTTTTTGCACCTCCATTTAAATTTGAAAAGGGAGTACGAAAAAGTGCCAAATTGCCTGACTGGAAAAACTCACTCTTCTTGTATCACTGTACGTATGTAAGCCGCTATTTGTATGGGCTGGAAGCCTATAAAAAGAAAAATTGCTGAAAAATCGTGACCGCTGCATTTTTCCAACATACGAATAAAAAGAGGGAGGGAGGAAAATGGACGAGACGGCCAATTTACCGCTATATAAACTGTTCATCAAACCAATCGATTTAAAGGAATTAAAGCGAAATATTTGGATTGATGAACCGCTTCCGGCCCAGTTAAGGATCGATGGGAAACGGCTCGAGATTGATGTAGCCTTCCGCGGCTCCCATATCCGTGACTTTCCGAAAAAGTCCTATCAGGTAACATTTTATAAACCGAAAAAATTTATGGGCTCACGACAGATTCATCTGAACGCTGAGTATAAGGACCCCTCTTTAATTCGAAATAAACTATCGTTTGATTTTTTTTCTGAAATTGGTGTGTTGGCGCCGCAGTCACGGCATGTATTCTTAACCATTAACGGGAAGGATGAAGGGGTTTATTTAGAAATTGAATCGGTTGATGAGAACTTTATCAGAAGAAGAGACCTTCCAGCTGGCAGTATTTTTTATGCGGTGGATGGGGATGCGAATTTTTCGCTGATGAGTGATTTGGAAAAAGAAACAAAGAAATCATTGAAGGCAGGCTATGAAACAAAATGGAAGGATTCGCAGTTAGCTGAGTTTCAATTACAGGAATTGATTTATAAAATCAATACCATTTCTCCGCTGGAGTTTGAAAGGGAAATTCCGAAGTATGTGAACGTTCAACAATATCTTCGCTGGGTAGCGGGAATTATTTTCACTTCAAATTATGACGGCTTTGTCCATAACTACGCCCTTTACCGAAATGGCGAATCAGGCTTGTTTGAGGTAGTCCCATGGGACTATGATGCGACATGGGGCCGGGATGTGAATGGAAAAATAATGGAGGCAGATTATGTTCCGATAACGGGGTTTAATACCTTGACAGCACGCTTGCTGGATGTTAACGAGTTTCGCAGACAATACCGCATGATGCTGCAGGAAATCATGAGTGATCAATTTACTCATGATTATATGATGCCAAGGGTAGAAAAACTGCTGGATTTGATACGCCCATTTCTGTCTGATGATCCTTATAAAAGGGATCACATAGATCTATTTGAAGGAGAACCGAAAGTGATCTCCGATTACATTGAAGAAAGAAGAAATTACTTGTTTAGCAAATTGCATAAGTTGGAATAGGGATAATTATGAGTGGAGTTTTCTTTGGACAATAGCCAGGAAAGTCTAACACATAGTCTTTAATAAGGCTTCTTGAGGACAAAACTAGTCTTGCAAACTTTTAAATTGTCTTTAATAAGCCTTCTTAAGGACAAAATTAGTCTCATGGGATCTTTAAACTGTCTTAAATTAGGATTCTTGATGACAAACTTACAGTAAAATCTCCTAAACTGTCTTTAATAATAGTAGGATTTATTCCATAATTAATCGAATTGTTATTTATAGCCAATCTATCAGGAGATGAGAATCTTATGAATATTTTTTTCGAACTACATAAAGACATTCCACGAGAAGGACCAGGAGACAATGAATCTACGAGGAAAGCCTATCAGATGATAGAAAAATTTGTCGATAAACCTTCTATATTAGATATCGGCTGTGGTCCAGGCATGCAAACTCTCGTACTTGCAGCAATAACAGATGGCACGATTGTAGCTACAGACATCACCGAAGGATTTCTAGAAGTTTTTATAAAAGAAAGTGGAAGATAATAAATTAACAGCTATAGTAAAAGTTGAAAAGGCAGATATGAAGGCACTTCCGTATGCAGAGGGACAATTTGATGTGGTTTGGTCAGAAGGTGCAATTTATATCATAGGCTTTGAAAACGGCTTAAAAGAATGGCGAAAGTTTCTTAAAGAAAAAGGTATTTTAGTAGTTACCGAGCTTACATGGATAAAAGAAAATCCGCCGCAAGAACCGCTGGACTTTTGGAATAATGCTTATCCCGAAGCCGATACAATTGAGGGGAATATTCGAAAAGCTGAAGAACACGGCTATAAAGTCATAGACACCTTTGTCCTGCCAGAATCCGGCTGGTGGCAGGATTACTATATTCCATTAGAGAATAGAATCCATATTTTACAAGAAAAATATCAACACGTTCAAGAAGCTTTAAACCAGTTAGCCGAAGCGCAAATGGAAATTGATTTATATAGAAACTACTCCGAGTATTATGGATATGTTTTCTATTTACTGCAGAAGAAGTCTTAAATGGAAGATATATATGTATCAAGATGGAAATTTAATAAAACGGCCTACTGCAAATCCAATATAAAAATATAAATGATACATAGTGGGGAAATGTCGCCTTGAATTATTTTTCAGGCGCCTTTTTGTTGTACTAATGTTGCTTTGTTTTTTATTTGTCAAAATCATACGGAATGTTTTCGAAAATAGCATTATTTTTTGTATAAATCAACCATAGAGTTGGAGTAGTAAAACCTTTAAATTTAAATATATGGAAATTGAATTTTCTGAAAGTAACTGCAATCCAAGTATTAAAGGCGGGTGAGCATATGAATTTTTCATCGGGCAGAGTAGGCCAAATTCCTCCTTATTTATTCGCAGAAATTAATAAGAAAAAGGCAGAAATGATAAATTCGGGAATTGATATTATTGACTTAGGGATTGGTGATCCTGATCTTCCTACGCCAAAACATATCGTTAAAAAATTAATGGAAGAAACGCAGGACCCTGGGAATTTAAAATACCCTAGCTTTGTCGGATGCGTAGAATTTAAACAGGCTGTTGCTGATTTTTATTTCCGTGAATATGGTGTTCACCTAGATCCAGATACCGAAGTCTTAGCGTTGATTGGTTCTAAAGAGGGGATAGCTCACATCGTTCCGACTCTGATTGACCCAGGCGATTACGTGCTGATACCAGATCCAAGCTACCCGGTTTACCGGATGGCAACGCTCCTGGCAAACGGTCAGTACCACAATATGCCATTAAAAAAGGAAAATAATTATCAGCCGGACTTTGACGAGATTCCAAAAGAAGTACTTGAGTGTTCTAAGTTAATGTTTTTAAATTATCCTGGGAACCCGACAGCAGCAACTGTAGATTTGCCTTTTTTTAAAGAGTCAATTCAATTTGCCCAAAAGCATAATATCCCGATTGCCCATGATTCTGCATACAATATGGTGACATTTGATGCCTACAAAGCTCCAAGTATTCTTCAGGTGGAAGGGGCAAAAGAAATTGCCGTAGAGTTTGGTTCGCTTTCCAAAACATATAGTATGACCGGTTTCAGAATTGGCTATGTAGCCGGCAACAGGGAAATTATTAAAGCGCTTTCGATACTGAAAAGCAACACTGATACCGGGCAGTTCACGCCGATTCAAAAAGCGGCTGCATATGCCCTTAATAGCGACCAAAGCTGTGTAACACAATACAATCAAGTTTATAAAAAACGGATGACGGCTTTGCTTGAAGGCCTTAAATCTATCGGTGTCGAAGTGGAGCCGCCAAAAGGAAGCTTTTTCATTTGGGCACCTGTCCCAAAAGGTTATACATCTGCTGAATTTGTTACAAGTGTTTTAGAGCAGACGGGAGTAATTATTACCCCTGGAAATGCTTTTGGTCCATCAGGAGAAGGATATTTTCGTGTATCACTTTCTGTTCCAACAGAAAGATTATATGAAGCAGTTAATAGAATTAAACAAAAGTTAAAAAGTGTTGTAGGTTAATATGTTTAAAACATTGGAGGATTATAGATGAAAAAGACCTTAAACTACATTAACGGTGAATGGTGTGAAGCTTCAACAGGTAAATTTATTCCGGTTTTAAACCCGGCAAACGGTCAAGTAATAGGTGAGGTTACTCAATCCTCGAAAGAAGATGTAGACCGAGCAGTACAAGCTGCTAAACAAGCACAAAAATCCTGGCGCTTAGTTCCTGCACCGGAACGTGCTGAGAAGTTATATAAAGTTGCTCATTTATTAAAGGAAAGAAAAGAGCATCTCGCCCAAGTCCTAACCAGCGAAATGGGTAAAGTCATTGCGGAAGGCAGAGGGGAAGTGCAGGAAGCGATTGATATGGCGTTTTATATGGCAGGGGAAGGACGCCGGTTATTTGGTGAAACAGTTCCCTCAGAACTTCGCAATAAATTTGCGATGAGCATTCGCGTTCCTATCGGGGTAGCAGGACTGATTACACCTTGGAACTTCCCAATTGCCATTGCCTCATGGAAGTCGCTCCCGGCGCTTGTTGCTGGTAACGCTGTTGTGTGGAAACCAGCAACTGAAACACCAATGGTTGCAGAGGAATTTGTGAAAATTTATGAAGAAGCTGGATTACCAAAAGGATTAATAAATCTTGTAAATGGATCTGGAAGTGAAGTTGGAAATGCGATGGTCGACCATCCAGGTATCGATTTAATTTCTTTTACAGGTTCCAATGAAGTTGGAGCCGCCATTAACGGCCGTGCCGGTACACTGTTAAAGAGAACCTCGCTTGAAATGGGCGGAAAGAATGCAATCACGGTCCTCGAAGATGCCGATCTTGACTTGGCAGCCGAAGGAATTTTATGGGGGGCGTTTGGTACAAGCGGGCAAAGATGTACAGCCACAAGCCGGGTTATTGTTCACGAGGCAGTGAAGGAAGCCCTAACAGAAAAACTGCTGTCCCGCATCGGTGAATTAAAGATGGGCAATGGTTTAGATGAATCTGTAAAAGTTGGTCCGGTCATCAATCGTTCTTCACTTGAGCGAATTGATGAATATGTGAAAATCGGTCAAGAAGAGGGGGCAAAACTTTTAACTGGCGGTAAAATTGCCACCGAAGACGGCCTAAGCAGTGGAAACTACTATTTACCTACCATTTTTACGGATGTAACGCCAAACATGAGAATTGCAAAAGAAGAAATTTTTGGCCCGGTTGTATCTATTATTTCCGTTAATAGTTTAGAAGAGGCCGTAGAGGTAAATAACAGTGTAGAATTTGGTCTTTCCAGCGCCATCTATACAGCTGATATTAATCGTGCCTTCCAGGCAATGCGGGATCTCGACACAGGGCTTGTTTATGTAAATGCCGGTACTACTGGTGCAGAAATTCATCTTCCATTCGGCGGCACAAAAGGCACTGGAAATGGACATAGAGATTCCGGCACCGCTTCGCTTGATGTCTTTACAGAATGGAAATCTATTTACGTCGATTACAGCGGAAAATTACAACGGGCGCAGATTGATAACTATTAATTTAAGCTGCAAATAAGAGAAGCAATTAACCTGTATTTCCTAACTAAGTTAACTCAAACGGAAAGGGAAGCAGGTTAATTGTTTATTTTTTAAAAGTTGAGGTGAATAACATGACTTCCCAAATGACTGGCGGACAATACATTGTAAAATGGATGGAACATGTAGAGATTGATCGCTTCTACTTCGTCCCCGGAGAGAGTTATCTCCATGTATTAGACGCATTACGGGACAGTGAAAAAATCCAGGCCATTACCACAAGACATGAATCTACCGCTTCCTTTGCGGCCGAAGCATACGGAAAACTAAAGGGGAAACCAGCAGTATGTATGGCTACGAGAGGACCCGGTGCAAGTAATTTGAGCATAGGGATTCAAACAGCCTTTTATGATCAAACTCCGATGATTGCCCTTATCGGTCAAGTCCCGACGACCATCATGCATAGCGGGGCATTCCAAGAAATAGACTTCGGCTCCTTTTTTAGACCAATCTCAAAAGAAGTTTTCTCAATAACAGCAAGTCATCAATTGCCGGCTATTTTAAATCAGGCATATTGGTTATCGATAAATGGGCGACCGGGTCCAGTTGTAATTACGCTCCCGACGGATATTCTTGGATCTGATATTACGGATACACTTTTGCCGAAGCCAGTCTCTTTAAAATATGGCAGAGAAGAAAATGCAATGGCACATGCGATATTAGAAAGATTAGAAAAGGCTGATAAACCCTTAATTGTATCAGCACTGCCAGCTATGAAAGGAGAAGAGGCCCAGCTGTTAACGGAATTCGCTGAAATGGTCGGGGTGCCTGTATGCGGTGCATGGAGAAGGTTTTCCTCATTCCCTAACGACCACAATAATTTTATTGGCTCAGTTGGTCTCGGTTCGCCTGGAGTGACAACTCAATCAATGAAAGAGGCGGATTGTATCATTGGCTTTGGTCCATCCATGGAAGATGTTGCGGTACAGGGGGGAGCGCTGATTAATCAGCAGGCCAACATTACCCAAGTTGCGAAAAATATTGACAGCGGCAGCGTTAGAAGGAGCGGCGGGGCAGCTTTTAACGGGTATATTGCTTCTGAAGTAGCAGTGCTATATTCTTTAGTACAAATCTGCAAGGCAAACAGCGCAATAGCTAATAAAATTCGGGAGAAAAATTTTACACGCACATTACTCTTAAGGGATTTATTTGAAAACAGGTTTACTAAAGAGGCGGGCAATGTTGAAAAGACAAGCTTGAATATCGTTTTTAATAAGCTGAATGAAGTAATTGAGAATAACGCTATTGTTACAAGTGACGCGGGGAATTTTTCCCACTGGCTGCTTCGTTATATTTCTTTTAAAGATGACCGCGTATACCTTGGGCCAGTTAATGGGGCAATGGGTTACGGCATTGCCTCGGCTCTTGGGGCGAAAACCTGCTTTCCAGCACGGCCTGTATGGGCTTTTGCTGGGGATGGGGGAGCGATGATGACAATTGGAGATTTAGAAACCTTTAAACGAAACAATGTGGACGCCGTCATCGTCGTCATCAATAACGGCATTTATGGAACGATTCGAGCCCATCAAGAAAAACAATTCCCCAACAGACCTTTCGGAACAGATTTAGGTGATGTGGATTTTGTAAAAGTAGCAGAAGGAATGGGTTTGAAAGCCTGGAAAATTGAACGTAATGAACAAATTGATCAAGTTTTAGCTGGGGCAGTAAATGAAAAAGGCCCTCGATTAATAGAAATTATCGCCCCTATTTACCCGATTTCCCTCACATAGAAAATGAAAACAGACCCCAATTTAATGCGCAGGGTCTGTTTTCATTTCCTCATAACATTGGATGGCTGTATAAAGAAGCATACAATGTTCGAACCTATTTGTTTGAAGGGAGGTAATTTCGCTGATTTTTTCAAGTCTGTAAATGATCGTGTTTCGATGGATGTACATATTTCTGGATGCTTCACTTAAATTCATATTGAATTTACAGAAGCCAATAAAGGTTGATGCTAAGATTTCGTAGTTATCGTGTTGGATTAAAGGGGCAATAAGCTTTAGTAGTTTATTCTGATAATGGGTGGTGAGCGCCTCAGGAAGCAGCCTAAATAAAGTTTCCCTTTCATTGTAAATATGAATTTTTTTATCTGGTTCAATTCGTGTTCCAATATTCAGTGTTTTTATAGCATTTTGGTAGGATTCCGTTACATCGCTAAGCTGGTTGCTGACATCTCCAGCCGCAATACTGGCCGATACACGGAATTTTGTATCTAAGAAGGTATTTATTTTTTCAAGCTTTTCTTCCAAACTTTCAATTAAAACGGTAAACGAACGCGGATAGGGAAGTGATTTAATTACAATAAATCGTTCAAGACTTAAAAATGAAATGATATCATCTTTATTTTCCTGAAAAATTAACTGTAAAAAACTTAAAACCTCACGTTGAAAGTATTGCAATGGAAAGTTTTTAAAAAAATTGTCAGCTGCTTTTTTGCATGAAATTTTTTTAGAAAAATGTTTTATATCGATAATTAGGCATATGCGCTTGGTATCGATGTCAAATCCAAGAAGTTTTGCAGATTGATAGATTTGGTTGTTTGTGTATTCTTCATTTTGGCTATAATGAATAAGCTGATGAACAAACATTTCCACCATTTTATCTTTTAGTTCCACCATTTCATTTCGAAAGGCCTCTTGGCACATCATTTCAACTTGATTCTTAACGAGCTGAACGTATTTTTCAACCTCTCTTGGTTCACCGACAATCCCAAGGACGCCAATCACTTTATTATTAAATTTTAAGGGAGCGGACACTCCTGGAAGGATTCTTTTTTCAATTTCATTTTTACAATCTATCATTATATTTTTCTTAATGACTTCAAGTGACGGTTGATGGAAAATTCCAATTCGACTTTTATCAGTAGAGCCTATTATAATTCCTTCATTGTCCGTAATGCTGATGGGATAGTGTAAAATTTCGCTTGTTTTTTCGACGATGTCTTGGGCGATATGCTCAAGGATTTTCATTTCGTCTGCTCCTTTCATAGTGCTTCTGTCTTTCTAACACTAATCATGGTGTTTATATTATGTCTTATTGTAGCGGCTTTATATAAATTGTTCAATGATTCAGAAAATTATTTAGTGAAAAAAGACTAAAACTTGGTTCTGCTGCTTCCATTTTTTTGTTTAAAATACACATATGTTTCTGAATTTTTTTAATTTATTATTAATTCATTGTTAAAGAAGTTTGTTCATCTTAAAAAGGAGGGTCCACCGAATGGAAAAAGAGGCAGTAAGAGTTAGTGAAAATCTAAGTGAAGCCCATACTCTACCATCTTGGCTATATACAAAACCGGAAGTTGTGGAAGTTGAAAAAAGAGTAATCTTTTGTAGGACGTGGCAATACGTAGGGCACGAGAGTCAGTTTAGGAAGCCTGGGGATTATATTACCACAGAAGTGGCGGATCGTCCGATTATCATTTGTCGCGGGCAAGATGGAGAAATACGAGCATTCTATAATGTTTGTACTCACCGTGCAGCAAAATTGGCAGAGGGTGAAGGCAATAAGTCTGTTTTTACCTGTCCTTACCATGCATGGAATTTTCGTATGGATGGATCCCTCTTAAGAGCTCCTAATATGGGCGGCTGTAAAAACTTTGACTATCAAGATTTCTGTTTAAAAACGATCCAGTTAGAAATTGTTCAATCTTTTGTTTTTGTAAATTTAGATCCTGAGGCTCCTCCTATAGCGATACAATATCCTGACCTTTTCCAACATGTAGAAAAGTATGATCTCAGTAAATTAAAAAGAATACGTGTTAAAGAAACAATTTGTCAATCCAATTGGAAGATTGGAATTGATAATTATCTTGAATGCGATCATTGCTCGATTGTTCATAAAACACTAGTTTCAAAGCTTGATATGAAACAATATGATATGACTATGCATGATTATTATTCATATCAAGGGACTCCTCTGAAAGGTCAGACTAGCGAATTTGGTCTTGGCCAAGGGGGCAGATACTACTGGCTTTATCCCAACACATGGTTCTCCTTTGATCCGGGACCAGCAAATCTATCCATTCACCAGTCCATCCCTATAGATCATAAAACTACAAAATATGTATATACAACATTTTTCATGACAGATGAAATGACGAAGGAAGAGGAAGAACTGCTGGCAATGGATGACCTAGTTAGAAAGGAGGATTTAGATATTTGCGAAGTAGTTCAAAAAGGAATAGAAACGGGTGCATATATACAAGGTCGCTTTTCAATAACGGAAAATTTAGTCCATCATTTTCATTTACTTCTTCAAAAAGATTTAGAACACGTTTTACCACTCCCTAAGAAAAATTCAACTACAGCATTATAAGAGATAGAATAGTATGTATTTGCAAGTTTTACATCTTACTGAAAGCGCTTTCTATTATGGGGAATATGGAGAAGGTTAGGTGAAGTGGATGTCGGTAACGCAAGGCAAGTCTACATTAAAACGGGCAATGAAGAGCAGACACTTATTTATGATGTCTTTAGGAGGCATTATTGGTACGGGGCTGTTTTTAGGCTCCGGTTATGCCATTGGGGAGGCAGGTCCTGCTGGAGCTATTTTGGCTTACTTAGTCGGAGGTTTACTCATGTACTTAGCCATGGTTTGTTTGGGCGAATTATCTGTGGTGATGCCGGTTTCTGGCTCCTTCCAAGCTCATGCAACTAAGTTTATCGGTCCCGCAACAGGTTTTGTTGTCGGCTGGATCTATTGGCTAAGCTGGGCACTGTATGTCGGACTTGAATTTGTAGCAGCGGGACTGCTTATGAAAAGATGGTTTCCAGATGTACCTACCTGGATTTGGTGTGCGATTTTCGTGATTTTATTATTTTCAATCAACTCTCTTACGACAAAGGCATTTGCTGAAACAGAGTATTGGTTTGCTGGCATTAAGGTTATTGCAGTTATAGTGTTTATCATTATTGGGCTAGGTTCAGTATTCGGCTTAATTAGTCTGCAAAATGAACCAACACCATATCTATCTAATTTTATTGGTGATGGTTTATTCCCGGCCGGAATGGTGGGTGTCTTTATTTCAATGATGACGGTCATCTATGCCTTTCAGGGCTCAGAAATAATGGGTGTAGCAGCAGGGGAAACAGAAGAACCGGAAAAAAATATTCCTAAAGCTATTCGGACAATTGTATTTCGGATTCTTATTTTCTACGTTTTAGCTATTTTTGTCCTATCAGCCCTTGTTCCTTATAAAAAGGCTGGTGTGTTGGAAAGTCCGTTTGTGACTGTGTTTGATATGGTTGGGATTCCATTTGCTGCGGACATCATGAATTTTGTCATTTTAACAGCGATTCTTTCAGTTGGAAACACCGGCTTATTTGCCTGTACACGTATTATGTATTCTCTTTCTGAAACGGGAATGGCACCGAAAGTGTTAGGAAAGTTGAATAAACGTGGTGTCCCATCTAATGCTTTATTAGTTACATTGGGCTTTGCCTTGCTTTCTCTATTAACAAGTGTAATAGCTGAGGATACTCTTTTCGTTGTATTACTTGCCATTAGCGGTATCGGCGGAACTCTTACATGGCTGGCCATCGCAGCAGCACAAATCGGTTTTCGCAGACAATTTATAAAAAATGGCGGCAGACTTGAAGACTTAAAATATAAAGTACCACTCTATCCGTTTATTCCTATTTTATGTATCGTAATGTGTCTATTTATCTTTGCGTTTACTGCTTATGATGAGACTCAGCGGACATCACTTTACTGGGGGGGTGGATTTGTAGCAGCCTGCTATTTATACTATTACTTTAAATTTAAGCGAAAAAAAATAACTCTTCCATTAGAAACTCAAGCTTCTAAGGTTGAAACAGAAGATTATTAATTTCAAAATTCAATAGGTTGAACACTAATCTAGGGGGGAATCATGAGTAATTATGACGTCATTATTGTCGGTGCTGGTTTTTCGGGTTTAACAGCTGCAAGAGAGCTGCGGTTATTGGGGCACAAAGTCTTGGTGTTAGAAGCTCGTGACCGTCTAGGTGGACGTACTTGGGTGGATTATCGTCTTGGTATAGAACTTGAAATGGGTGGTACGTATGTCCATTGGCATCAACCTCATGTTTGGGCAGAGATTACTCGTTATGGGCTTGAACTTATTACTGCACCAAGAACAGAAAAAGTATTTTGGATTGCGGATGGAAAATCCTTTTCAGCCCCTGTAATTGAATTTAAGAATAAACTAAGAAATACAGTCGAACGTTTAATAAGGGAAGGGGGTAAACATATCCCGCTGCCTTTTCAGCCTTTACATTCTGAGAGCTTTAGAGAGTTTGATGGAATAACAGCTGAGCAATTTATGAAGGATTTCGAATTAACAAAAGAAGAATATGATATTATCCATGGCTGGATTGCTTCCGACTACTGTGGTGATCCAAACGAAGGAGCTGTTACCCAAATCTTTCGCTGGTGGGCATTCTCTCAAGGGAAATGGGAAACTCATAGTGCCATGGTTTCTAGCTTTCGGTTAAAAAAAGGTACAAGAGCGTTAATAGAGGGAATTGCAGAAGATTCAGCAGCGGAAATCAAACTTACAGCCATTGTAAAAAGGGTGGAACAAACTAAGGATGGTGTAACGGTCTTTTTAGAAGATGGAACTACATTTAAAGGGAATGCTGTAATTATAACCGTTCCTTTAACAACTTTACAGGATATTGAATTTAATCCGGAGCTCTCTATCGAGAAACAGGCTTCCTCAAAAGAAGGGCAAACATCTAAAGGAATTAAAGTCTGGGCACGAGTGAAAGGGGAATTAGAACCTTTTGATGCTATAGCACCCGGCTGGTATCCACTAAATTCCGTTCATTTGGATCGATATGTTGATGGTGACAGTATCATCGTTGGCTTTGGACCTAGTGCAGCAATGTTGAGTCCTGTCGATCGGGATGGGGTGGAAAACGCATTACGGCGGTGGATTCCGGATATACAAGTAATCGAAAGTACGGGACATGACTGGATAAACGATCCGTTTTCAAGAGAAACATGGCCAATGCTGAAACCAAATCAGCTAACTACTTATCATCAGGAATGGAATACTTCGGAGCATGCAGTATTTTTAGCAGGAACCACCTATGCAAATGGCTGGGCTGGATTTATTGATGGGGCAATAGAGAATGGGATATCTGTAAGTCGAAAGGTTCATAAATTTCTTTCTGATAAAGCGGCTTACAAGAATTTCATTCCTTCGAATCAATAATTTATTAGAAAAGACCAAGTGCATAATATTCAGCACTTGGTCTTTTCTTTCGCGTATTATTTTCCCGCAGCCGCTGCATCATTCGTAAATTCCTGCTGTTCCTTCTCTTCAGGAATAATAAAATTCAAAATTAGCGTTGCCAGCGCTCCAATAGTCATACTAGAAGAAAGAAGATAGTTAGCCCACTCTGGTGCACCTGCGAGTACATCCTTCGGTAAAATCGTTACCGCGATTGTTAAAAGAATTGGTAGGCCAATAATCATCATGTTACGGTCATTAATATAAATTGGTTGGATAACTTTCATCCCGTTTGTGACAATCGCAACACAGACGATTCCGAAAATTCCATTAATAACTGGTTCAGGAATACAAGTAATCAGTGTAGATAATTTTGGTACTAATCCAAGGCAGATCAAGATTCCTCCGCCAGCCATAATCGCCATTCTGCTGGCAACCCCGGTAATTGCAAGTAAGCCGGCGTTTGAGGAATAGCCGGTCATTGGAGTACTTCCAAAAAGTGCACCAACAAAACAACCGAGTCCTTCACCAAATGAAGCACGATTTAAACGAGTTTCGTCTAACTCTTTACCGGTTACTGAAGAAACCACAAACCATGTGCCAGTTGTTTCGATTAAGATAATGAAATAAACAAATGTAACCGTCAGAATAGCATTTAGGTCAAACACAGGTTTTCCAAAAGGGAATAAGGATGGCAGTGAGAACCATGCCGCATTTTTTACAGGAGAAAAATCTACAGTCCCTAAAAAGCTGGCAGCAATTGTTCCAACAGCTATGGCAAGCAAAACCGAAACCAAGCGGAAGAAGGTTCCTAGTCCGTGCATTTTTCGACCAAAAAGCATACATAAAACAAGCACCCCGGCAGAAATAGCCGCGATTAAAATGTTCTTACTAACATTTCCTTCAGCGTAATAAATGTTATTCATCCCAATTGGCATCAAAGAAATACCGACAATAATAATAACGGTTCCGCCAACAAGCGGTGGAATGAACTTTCTAACAGCTTTTGCAAACCACTTTAATGGATAGCCTAAAAGAGAAATAATGATTGCACCAGGAATCAGGCTTCCTGCAATGGCTCCTAATCCAAGTTTACCGCCAATAGCTGCGATGGCGCCGACCGGAACATAGGAAGGACCTTGCACGACCGGCAGTTTAATGCCAATCCCCGTTTGAATTAATGTGGCAATCCCCGTAGCCAAAAAGCACATTTGGATAAAAAATGAGGTGTTTTCTGTACTTAAGGAAAGCAATCCAGCAATAATAATTGGCGCAATATATAAGTCCATTGCCAATACATGCTGTGCTCCCAAAAGCAGGGCTTTTCCGAAACTAATTTTGTCGTCTACCCCGATTAGGATATTATTCTTATTATTCAACGCTTGCAACCCCTTCGTTCGCATTTAAATTATTTTCACTAGGATTATAATAGAAATTCAAAGAAATGTACACAAAAACCGAATATTATATTAAAAAAATAAAATTATATTCGTGAATAGAGTTGACCTTTTTCAAATAGATAAATAAAATGAAGAAAGATTAGTTTAGGAGGCAATATTAAATGATTGAAGATAAAGTGTTAGTAGAAGATTGGCTTGTTGCCTGTCCTTCAAGTGAAGTGGGAGAAAAGCCAATTCAAGTGATGCTAATGGGCGAGAGAATCGTCATTTTTAGAACGAGTGAAGGAGTACACGCCTTTAGAGATCTTTGTATTCACAGGGGGGCAGCTCTTTCTTTAGGTGAAGTGAAAAATGACTGCCTTGTTTGCCCATACCATGCTTGGGAGTACAATCCAAACGGAGAATGTGTGACGATTCCACAGCTGCCTGAGGATAGGGCTATTCCGAAAAAGGCGAAGGCCTATAAATTCTCTTGCATGGAAAAGTACGGTTTTATTTGGGTAAATCTAGCAGGAAATGAGCCGGAAATCTTCTCCTATCCGGAATTTGAAGCAGAAGGATACCGCAATATTATGTGGGGGCCCCAAGATGTGAATGCAAAGCCGCCAAGAATTATTGAAAATTTCCTTGATGTAGGTCACTTAGCAATTGTTCATGAGGGATCATTAGGGACAAGCAGTCATCGGGAAATTGCTGATTATCATATGAATTGGGAGGATGGCCGTATTTATTCTGACGAAATTCCAATTTTCCAGCCAGATCCTGATGGCTCTGGAGAATCTAAATATGTGTACTATACCTATGAAATCCTACGACCATTCACGGTCCGCTTTACAAAAAAAGACAAGGAAAAAGATCAATATTTTACGATTTTATTAACCATTCGTCCAGTAGATGAAAACAAGTCCGTTGCTTATGGCATTATGTCCTTCAGCTATCATACTGACAACACGGATGAAGAAATTATTGCTTATCAAGATGCTATTTTTGCTCAGGATAAACCGGTGGTGGAGAATCAAAAGCCTGAGGAGCTGCCGCTTGATTTGCAAATCGAACTCTCCCTTGTATGTGACCGCGTAAGTATCGCTTACCGTCAATACCTAAAAGAACTAGGGGTAAAGCTAGGTACTGCATAATTTCAATTAAACATTAAACCTATGAAAGAGGCACTGTCTAAACAGATAGTGCCTTTTTCATATTACATCGTCGTAACTTAATAGACTTTATGCATCAGTTGAAATTGTAATATTTTTAACATTTCATAGTAATAAAGGGTTCAAGATGCCAGTAAAGATAGGATAAGTGTACAAAACCACTTCATGTTTTCTGTTCAATGTAATCAGCCTGAAAATAGGAGGGGAAAAGGTGAAAGTTGAATACACCTATTCATTTCATTTACCGCGAAACATTGTTTGGAAGTACATACAGGATGCACAAGTCCTTAGAAGTGCTCTTCCAGGCTGTCAATCCTTCGAAGAAAGGTCGGACGGGGTATATTTGGCTGAAATGGGGGTGAATGTTGGACCCATTAAAGGTCTATTTACAACAGAGGTGCAGCAAACCAACCAAATACCGCCATCTTCCTACCGTCTAATGGTAAAAGGAAAGGGGAAACCAGGAGAGATTGATGCTATAGCTGATATGTTCATAAAAGAAGTAAAGGATAGTTCACAAGTTACTTGTGTCGCTGATGTTGAAGTAACTGGTGTTTTAGCTTCAGTCGGTCAAAGGGTAATGGGAGGAGTCGCCAAAATTATTTTAAGCCAATTTTTCAAAGCAGCCGAGAAAGAAATGAAAAAGGAAATTAATAAAGTTTAAGGGGCTGTTGAAGTGGCGAAAAAATATCCTGTTCAGGTGAATGTAAATGGAAAGTGAGATCCGCGTAAGTAGAGTGGCATCTTTTGCTTGTCCACCTTTTACGTGATGAATTTGATTTAACTGGAACACATATTGGCTGTGACACAAGCAAATGCGGTGCCTGCACGGTTATAATTGAGTGAAAAATTTAAGAAGCTAACTTACAGGAGCTAAACCACCAAGAAAAAGCAATGTTGCCTGCATGGTGGTTTGGCTTTTTCTAATTTTAATATCCAAGAAAGTAGGTAAGATCATGGAATCGATCCAGCAGATAACAAAATTGTTATCAGGCATGATTAAAAACAATGACACAGGGGTTTTGGCCACGGTGGTCTCAGTTCAGGGTTCTGCCTATAAACGGGAAGGCGCAAAAATGATCATTGAAGCGGACGGAGCTTATCATGGGATGATTTCTGGCGGCTGCTTGGAATCTGATGTTGCGTCGAGTGCCGAATATATCTACAGAACCGGAAAAACCATGGTGAAAAAATATGAACTAGATGAGGAGCTTGTCTGGGGTCTTGGGTTGGGCTGCCCTGGAACAGTTGAAATTTTAATGGAACCGATTGATTCTTCAGATTTATGGCAACGGATAGCGGACATTTATGCGAAACAAGAGGCAATGGTAGTGTGCAAAATTCTTACGGATGAAGAATCTGCATGCCTCCCATTTGTTGTCACCAAAGAGAAGGTGATTGGAAGCTTTTCTGATGAATATTTGCAGGAACATGTAGTCACGATTGCCAGACAGAAGTTGAACCGGCTGACCGCCCAATCTGAAAGCATTTGTTTTGAAACAAGAACTAGCAAAGAAGAAATTGTCTTTTTTGATGTGTATTTGCCTCCACCAAGGTTATTTATTTTCGGTGCCGGACATGATGCCGTTCCGCTGGCAAGGATTAGTACGATCGCCGGCTTTGAAACGACTGTCATTGACCCGAGACCAGCTTATAACACGAAGGAACGCTTTCCAACGGCACATTTACTTGCAGAAGATGCAAGCCAGGTTAACGTTGATCCCCAGACGTATATCGTTATTATGAATCATCATTTGGAACGTGATGCAGCGTCACTTGCCTTTGCAATAAAATCCAATGCACCATATATCGGTGTTTTAGGGCCTAGAACAAGAACCCAAAGGCTGCTACGCAGCCTCAAAGATGAGGGGGTTGTTTTTTCACCAAAGCAATTAACTAAATTATTCAGCCCGATTGGCCTTGATATTGGGGCAGAAACACCGGAAGAGATCAGCGTGAGTATACTATCAGAAATTACTGCCTACCGTACAGGACATCAAGGCGGATTTTTAAAAAATCGCCCGTTTATTCATAAAAAATCACAAATGGCAGTAGAGAATCCAAGTTAATTGGCGCAAGTCAAGAGAAATGAAAAAGTGAAATTTGTTGCTGTAATTTAATTGGTTTTTTAAAAACAAAAGCTGGTTTTTAGACTTAAATATTGAATGCGAGAAAAGTCAAAAAACAACTTGAACTATTCAGAAAATTCATGTAAAATTAAGAGTATCTTCATCCTATCCGACTCCCAGCGGAAGGAAGTGAAGTTTCGAAGTAATGTAAATATTTTTGACTGATAAGTTTCCACTACCAGCTTTAGCCGGCTGGGTTAAATGGATCGTGTAGCCAGTCCAATCCACTTTAAAAGTGTGTTTGGGCTGGCTTTTTATGTTTTATCAAAAAAACCTAATTGGAGGAGGTTATATGGCTGGAGCATTAGGAGGAATTAAAGTATTAGATTTAACAAGGGTACTTGCTGGTCCGCATTGTACGATGATTCTCGCAGACCTTGGCGCAGATGTTATTAAAGTCGAGGCCCCGGGGGGCAGTGATGAGACGCGTTGCTGGGGTCCGCCTTTTCAAAACGGTGTCAGTGCTTATTATTTATGCGCCAACCGCAATAAGCGAAGCATCACGGTGAACCTGAAATCTGAAGAAGGCCGGGAAATCATTAGAAAAATCGCCAAAGAAGCGGATGTCCTGATTCACAATTTTAAAACTGGTTCCATGGAGAAATGGCAGTTAGACTACGAGTTTTTGAAAATAACCAATCCCCGGCTGGTCTATTGTTCTATCACCGGCTTCGGAGAAACTGGCCCATACCGCCATCTCCCTGGGTATGATTATATTATCCAAGGAATGAGCGGAATGATGAGCATTACCGGGAGTGAAGAGAGCGGACCGATGAAAATCGGAGTGGCCATGGTTGATATTTTAACAGGATTGTATTCAGCCATTTCAATTCAGGCAGCATTGTTAGAAAGAGAACGCTCCGGGCAGGGACAAAGAATCGATATGTCCTTGATGGATACAGCGGTCAGCTCACTTGCCAATGTCGCAAGCAATTATCTGATTTCGGGGAAAATCCCAAAAAGGCTTGGAAACGACCATCCAAACATCGTACCATATTCAAAATTTAAGGCATTAGATGGAGAAATGATTATCGCTGTGGGGAATAACCGCCAGTTTGCGAAATTATGTGAAGTGATGGGAATCAGTGAAATGGCTTTGGACGAAAAGTTTCACACCAATGAAGATCGAGTGAAAAATAAGCTGGAGCTCACGGAGATTTTGGAAAACCAGCTTCATATGAAACCAATCCACGAATGGATTGAATTATTTTCTCAGCATAATATTCCATGCGGCCCGATTGCGACAATGGATCAAGTATTCGACCATCCGCAGGTAGTCGCCAGAGATATGGTCGTTCAAGTGGATCACCCGGAGGCGGGGACGGTTAAGCTAGTTGGCTCCCCTATAAAACTATCAAGGACAAAAACAAGAATTGAACGACATCCGCCAATCGCTGGGGAACACACAAATGAAATTCTGCAAGAAGCGGGCTATTCATTCGAGGCAATCGAAAAATTAAAACAAACTAAAATAATATAAATTTTACTAGGAGGCGTTTTAAAAATGAATTTTGATTTTTCAGAAGAACAAGTGATGTTACGAAAAAT
The DNA here is from genome assembly GCF_014656545.1 of Neobacillus kokaensis. Taxonomy (GTDB): domain Bacteria; phylum Bacillota; class Bacilli; order Bacillales; family Cytobacillaceae; genus Neobacillus; species Neobacillus kokaensis. Next base: position 145,206 of record NZ_BNDS01000011.1, on the reverse strand, counting down.
GGTGAGAAGTTTCGTGGATAAGGAAATTATTCCAAATATGCGTGAGTGGGATGAACAGGGTGCATTTGACCCGGTTATTTGGAAGCGGTTAAAAGAACTCGATTTAATGGGAGTATGTATCCCGGAGGAGTACGGCGGCAGCGGTATGGATTACAACTCACTTGCGATTGTGTGCGAGGAGCTGGAGCGAGGAGATACAGCATTCCGGACAGCAGTATCGGTGCATATAGGCTTAAACAGCCTGACATTATTGCAGTGGGGAACAGAGGAACAGAAGCAAAAATATCTTGTACCACAGGCAAAGGGTGAAAAAATTGCCGCCTTTGGCTTAACAGAACCAGGGGCTGGTTCAGATGTGGCATCCTTACAGACAACGGCCGTTCGCGACGGAGATGACTATATTTTAAATGGATCGAAGACATGGATTTCCCTCTGTGATGTTGCCGACCATTTCATCGTTTTCGCGTATACGGATAAATCGAAAAAGCATCATGGGATTTCAGCCTTTATCGTTGAGCGTACAATGCCTGGCTTTTCATCGAAAGCGATTAAAGGGAAGCTTGGCATCCGTTCTGGAAATACGGGTGAATTATTCTTTGATCAAGTTAGGATTCCAAAGGAAAATTTATTAGGCCAAGAAGGTGAAGGCTTCAAAATTGCCATGTCTGCCCTTGATAACGGCCGCTTTACTGTGGCTGCCGGTGCAGTTGGCTTGATTATGGCCAGCTTGGAAGAAAGCGTGAAGTATTGTCATGAGCGAAAAACCTTTGGTAAAGAGATCGGCCGCCACCAGCTTGTGCAGCAAATGCTAGCCAATATGGAGGCTGGGCTGCAAATGAGCCGTCTCTTGGTGTATCGTGTCGGCGAGCTGAAAAATAAAGGAGTACGCAATACCAGGGAAACATCTCTTGCCAAATGGCAGGCATGTGATTTTGCCAACAAAGCAGCAGACGACGCTGTACAGATTCATGGTGCATATGGTTATTCCAGTGAATACCCTGTTGAGCGCTTCCTAAGAAACTCCAAAGCCCCGGTTATTTATGAAGGAACGAGAGAAATCCACACTGTTATGCAGGCAGAATATGTCCTTGGCTATCGTGAAGATAAACCATTAAATAATATGCTGCCAGGATGGCCATTTGAAAAAGAAGCGATAAAAAATAGTTAAAGGAATATGAAACTAGTCATAGAATAGAAAGGGACGGTAAAGGTGTCAGGCACCGCTTTTAGTGTGCCTGACACCAATTGAAATATTCAGTGAAGGAGCGTCAGTATGAGTGAAAACCAAGTGCAAAGTACTCTGAAAGACACCTTAGTAGAGTTGGATAAGAAGCATTTTATCCATCCTACCTCCTCTTTGAAGCAGCAGCAGGAATCGGGACCACCATTTATTTTTACAGAAGGAAAAGGAGTTTATCTCACAGACATCAGCGGAAAAAAAGTTCTCGAAGGGATGTCCTCATTATGGAATGTCAATGTCGGTTACGGCAGAAAGGAATTGGCAGAGGCAGCCCGCGATCAGATGGAAAAACTGGCATTCACCAACTCCTTTTCTTCATTTAGTAACGAACCGGCGATTCGTCTGGCTGCAAAGCTCGCGGAAATCACTCCCTGCGACTTAAATGCAGTATTCTTTACTTCTGGTGGTTCCGAATCAAATGACACTGCTTATAAACTAGTGAGGCATTATTGGAAATTGAAAGGTTCTCCCCAAAAGACAAAGATTATTTCACGGAAAAAAGGGTACCATGGGGTCAATATTGGTGCAACAAGTGCGACTGGAATTTCGCCTTTCCACCAAATGACCTCCTCGTTAGCACCGGATTTTCTGCATGTTGATACTTTTTCGACTGATGCTTTAAGAGACTGTATTGCCAAGGAAGGAGCGGATACCATCGCCGCCTTTATTTCTGAACCTGTCCAAGGGGCTGGCGGTGTCAACATTGCTCCTGATGGTTATTTCCAAGAGGTAAGAAAAATTTGCGATGAAAATAATATTTTATTCATTGCTGATGAGGTCATTACCGGCTTTGGGCGGACTGGAAAATTATTTGCGTGCGAGCATTACAATGTCGTCCCAGACGTTCTCCTTCTAGCCAAAGGAATCACTAGCGGCTATATCCAGCTTGGTGCTGTGGTTCTAACTGAACGGATCCATAAAGAACTGATAGCATTATCTGATGGTGTATTACTTCATGGGTATACGTACAGCGGGCACGCTACAGCTTGTGCGGTTGCTTTGAAAAATCTCGAAATCATTGAAAAAGAAAATCTAGTGGAAAATTCTCGTTTAATGGGCGAGAAACTGTTAAACGGTTTTAAAAAAATTCAAGCAGAGGTCGACATCGTTGGTGAAGTCAGGGCATTGGGATTAATTGGTGCTGTGGAGATCATAGATCCCGTTACGAATAACAGATTTCCAACACTTATTTCCCCAAAAGTAAGCGCGGAGTGTGCTAAACGGGGTCTAATCGTTAGAACGGTAGGTTTCGAGGGGATGGATACGGTTGTATTTTCACCACCGCTTGTCATTAATAAACAGGAAATAGATGAACTTATCTCAATTCTGCGAGATTCATTGCTAGCCGTTCAAAATAGTTTATAAGATTTATTATAATGGAAGGATCCCGCTGGTATAAATATCCCAGGGACCTTCCTTTTTTTATTGGTTAATTGCCTCATATTGCTTATATAAATCTTTTAATGCAGCTATCAAGGCATGATTAGCCTTTCCTAAATAGCCCTTTTTCAGCTCGTCAAGAGGTGCTTCAATGCCGTTTCGTAAGCTATGCCCTTTTAACAGCCTGGTGATATAATCCCTTCCATGTTCAGTAGCAAGTGTACACGATGCATCTACAATGACACCAAAATATTTATCAATTTCTGCAGTGATCGTTAAAGTTTCATAAACACTTCTCGCAGCCATACCTGTTGGCAGCTTCGCATGGCCGGCTATAAAAATCGTATTCATTCAATCACTCTCCTAGATATGCTCTATTTTTAGAATAATATAAAAAGTCCCAAAAAGTAAGGGGAAACTTTAAAAGATATCTAGTTTCATTAAATAGGTAGTACATATTGGATTTATTTTGGCTGTGTTAAAGGTCATTGTTGATTTTTTAACTCTGTTGATTGGAGCGAAAGGCGCGAAGACTCCTGCGGGAGTACGGGGCAGGGGGAGACCCCACAGGCGCCTACGCGCCGAGGAGGCTCGCCGGAACGCCCGCGGAAAGCGAAGCGCCTGTAGCGTAAATCAACAGCCTAGTTTAACACAGCCATTTTTTCAAGAAATTAAGCGAATAAATTAGGCTATTATTTTGCTTTTTGATCTTTCTGTTAGCGGAGTTAGAACTGTTTTGCTTTTTTGAATTGTTTTTCTAAAATAATATTTTTCGGTGGTAATTAGAAATAAATTCTCTATGATAATCCTTTTTTTAAAAAAAAGCTAGTGAATAGCCGCCCTTTTTTCAAATGTCGAATTCTTTTTGAACATTTAGTGACATATCTCCTGAATGGGTGTCCTTTAAATGTGAACGGTATTAAGATAATAAATAAAGATGTGATACAAATCACATACTCAAAAAATATTTTTCAAACATGGAACTGTTTAAATAAAAGAAAGGGGTACTAGCATGAAAGTAAAATCGGCTTTATTAATGCTTGTTTTCACTATTGCCACAGTGCTTACAGGGTGTGAACCGCTCATGGTTCTGGATCCTAAAGGGCCGCAAGCCGAGAGGCAAGCCCATGATATTATTTTATCAATCGGAATCATGTCATTTATTGTGATTGTGGTTTTCGCTATTTTGATTTATGTGTTAATTAAGTATCGTGCTTCAAAGGCAAGTCCTGACTATGAACCGCCTCACATCGAGGGTAATAAATGGGTTGAGTTAATTTGTGTCGGTATTCCAATCGTCATTGTTACGTACTTTTCAATTGTATCAGTACAAAGTAACTACATTGTAGAAGCTAAGCCGCAAGCATATGCAGATAAAGAACCTTTAATAATTTATGCTTCATCATCTGACTGGAAATGGCATTTTAGCTACCCAGAAGAAAATATTGAAACAGTTAACTATTTGTATATTCCAACAGACCGTCCGATTGAATTTAAGCTTTATTCATATGGACCGATTACAAGCTTCTGGATACCGCAGCTTGGCGGACAAAAATATGCAATGTCTGATATGACCACGACATTACACTTAGCAGCTGATGAGCCTGGTGAAATGATGGGCCGAAACGCAAACTTCAGCGGTAAAGGATTTGCTGAGAATATGTTTAATGTTACGGCAATGTCACAAAAAGATTTTGATAAATGGGTAAAAGATGTTAAGAAAACGGCAAAACCTCTTACGAAGGAAGAATTTAATAAACTTTTAAAACCAGGGCATCTTGGACAAATGACATTTACTGGCACACATTTAGGCTTTAATCCTCCTCCGGAACATCATCAAATGGGAGCACCTGGAGAGAAGGAAGGCCATTCTGACGATTCACATATGGAAATGAACATGGATATGTCAGATCACCAAGATCATAATTAGTTATTGAACGGTTTAAGAGATGAATAGAAAAAAATTGATTTCTTGAAAGGAGTTAATCAAGAATGGATTTCTTTGATCGGTTTGCCATACCAAATCCAAGTATTGCTATATATGCCTCAATGGTTGCCATCGGTCTGACAGTAGTCGCCATTATTGCAGGCTTAACCTATTTTAAAAAATGGGGCTACTTATGGCGTGAATGGTTAACAACGGTTGACCATAAACGGATTGGTATTATGTATTTAATCTCTGCTTTAATTATGTTATTTCGAGGCGGCGTTGACGCAATTATGCTGCGCGCCCAGCTAGCGGTACCTGATAATAAATTGCTTGATCCACAGCATTATAATGAAGTTTTCTCAACACACGGGGTTATCATGGTCATGTTCATGGCAATGCCATTCATCTTTGCTTTTATGAACTATGTTGTTCCATTACAAATTGGCGCTCGTGATGTGGCATTCCCAAGATTAAACGCATTAAGCTTCTGGTTATTTTTCTTCGGTGCGATGCTGTTTAATATTTCCTTTGTTATCGGTGGATCACCTGACGCAGGATGGACTTCGTATTTCCCGCTTGCAGGAAATGATTTAAGCCCGCATGTAGGGACGAACTATTATATGATGGCCATTCAAATATCCGGTATTGGATCGCTTATGACCGGTATTAACATGATTACAACCATTTTTAAAATGAGAGCACCTGGCATGACATTAATGAAAATGCCAATGTTTACATGGTCCGTTTTAGTTACGAACCTTATCATTGTTACGGTTTTCCCAGTCATTACAGTAGCACTTGCAATGGGAACCATGGACAGATTATTTGGAACCCACTTCTTCGCCACAACCAATGGCGGGATGGATATGCTTTGGGCCAACCTGTTCTGGGTATGGGGACACCCTGAAGTATATATTTTAATCTTACCTGCGTTTGGATTATACAGTGAAATTATTTCAACATTCTCTGGTCGAAATCTTTACGGCTATAAATCAATGGTTGCTTCTATGGTTATTATTTCAGCTCTTTCCTGTATGGTTTGGGCACACCATTTCTTTACAATGGGTCAAGGAGCACTTGCAAACAGCTTTTTCTCCATAACAACCATGATGATTGCTGTACCAACGGGGGTTAAGATTTTTAACTGGTTATTTACATTGTGGAAAGGGAAGATTCGATTTACCGTTCCAATGCTTTATTCACTAGGGTTTATCCCGCTTTTCGTTATCGGCGGGGTGACAGGTGTTATGCTTGCGATGTCAGCTGCTGACTACCAGTACCATAACACAATGTTCTTAGTGGCACACTTCCATAATACGATTATCCCTGGTGTAGTATTTGCCATGCTTGCTGGTCTTACGTATTATTGGCCAAAAATGTTTGGTTTTATGTTAAATGAAAGAATTGGGAAATGGGCATTCTGGCTTCTCTCCATCGGATTCTGCTTAGCGTTTTTCCCAATGTATATTACTGGTTTAGATGGTCAGGCACGTCGTATGTACACTTACTCTGAAGCTACCGGCTATGGACCATTAAACATGCTTTCGTTTGTTGGCGCAGGTGTAATGGCTATCAGCTTTGCTTTAATCGTCTATAACGTTTATTACAGTGTACGTTATTCACCAAGAAATATTGGTGCGGATCCGTGGGATGCACGCTCACTTGAATGGGCTACACATACTCCTGTACCGGAATATAATTTTGCAATTGAGCCGCATGTAGCTTCAAGTGAAGCATTCTGGGATGCTAAGAAAAAAGGTCACGAGCTGTTCCCTGGTAAAGTGGAAAAAATCCATATGCCAAATAGCAGCGGAGTTCCATTTATTATGAGCGCAATCTTCTTTGTATTTGGATTCTCAATGATCTTCTCTCTGTGGATTCCAGCTATCATTTCATTGATTGGAATCTTTGCATGTATGGCACACCGTTCATTTGAAAACGATCATGGTCGATATATTTCTGTTAAGGAAATAGAAGAAACTGAAACGAAATTGCGGGGTGTTAACTAATGAAAGTCGATCACACGCTGCCATTGGAATATAGTACAAAACAAAATGGAATGAATATTTTTGGCTTTTGGGTTTTCCTTGCCGCTGAAATTATGCTGTTTGCGACACTTTTTACTTCTTATTTTACGTTAGAGCATAGAACTGGCAGTGGTCCAAGCGGTGCTGAAATTTTTGAAATTGCTCCTGTCTTAATTGAAACGTTTGTTTTATTAACAAGTAGTTTTACGATTGGCCTTGGAGTTCATGCTATGCGGATTGGCCGCAAAAAAGCGATGATGACATTCTTTGTGATTACACTTCTACTTGGTCTAGTTTTCCTAGGCTTTGAAATTGATGAGTTTATAACATATATCCATGAAGGGGCGACATTGCAAACAAGCGCATTTACCGCCATGCTTATGACAACATTGGGGACACATGGGCTGCACGTTACCTTTGGATTGTTCTGGGGAACAGCTATTCTTCTTCAGGTCAAAAAACGCGGCTTAACTCCGGAAACAGCAAATAAATCATTTATCTTTTCATTATATTGGCATTTCTTAGATGTAGTTTGGATCTTTATCTTCAGCTTCATCTATTTGAAAGGAATGATGTAAGATGAGCGAATTATTTCCGCGTAAGCAAATAATGGGCTTTGTCTTTTCATTAGTTCTGACGGCAGCAGCCCTTACTGTTTATTTCCTGCACTTGTCGTTTGCACAAGGCATGGCAGTATTATTGATTACGGCATTCGTTCAAGCACTGCTTCAGCTGGTCGTGTTCATGCATGCTGGTGAAACGAAAGATAAATGGATTATTTACGGCAAAGTATATTTTATGATTGCTATGGCCTTAATTACCGTTTTCGGTACACTACTCATTTTCCTTTGGGATATGTAATGAAACTCATTTTGTTACAAAAAATGGAAATGGCTCAGTTTAACTGAGTCATTTTTTTGGTTTATACAGGGTTAAGTTTTTTAAAAAAAGGAACTTTTATTTATTTAAGAAGATAGTACCTATAACAATTAGGAAGAGACCAATTATGGAATATACCGAAATCTTCTGCTGTAAAACCAAAATAGATAAAAATGTAACAAGAACTGCGTAAACCCCAGTTTGAATCCCGCCAAGCATTACCGTATTTCCGAATGTTTTGCTGCCTTGAATGAAACCCCAGGATAGTACAATGTTTCCTAAAAAAGAAAGGGGAAGGAAATACACATTAAATTTAACGCTGTCTTTTAATGTCGGTTGGAAAAAATAAGCAGATAAAATGGGTAATAATGAAAAAACTATGGAACCAAATATAATTGCACCAAGTACAAGGAATTTCATATAACACCTCTTTTGGTAATGGTTAATTCTAAGTAGGATAGCATGTTCTTCTTCTATAGTAAAATTAGTCATTAAACTCCTTTAAATCCCTAGTTTTGTCCAACATAAAAATTCAAGAAACATGTAGTACAAAAAAGAGTGTCAATTGATATCGACACTCTTTTTTAATGTTTTCGATAAGGAACAGAAACTGTCACAATTTCGATGCTTTTTTCCGTTATCTTTTTACTAAATATAATCCATTTTTTGGTTTTATTGGCGTAATTTCGATACCCTTATCAGTGTTTTCTATCATTTCCTCCGTAGCGATAAAAAACATACCCATTAGAAAAAACATAACGGCACCCACAATGGCACCGATACCAATACCAGTCACTGGCATTACGTCGCTAATAATCCCGTATAAGAAGATCATCATACCTGCCAATAATGTCATACCGCCGGCCCATCTTGACGCATGTAAAATTTTTGTACGTGAATTCATCATAACGACCTCCCTTAAATCCCCTTATACTACTATTATTCACTTTGTTCACAAAATTGTCAAAAGTTTGTTCACAAAATTGTCAAATTTAAATACTGCACAGGGATATTTCTTATGCTTTATCGCTATTTCTTAGTCTAGATTTTAGAAGAAAAAGGATTTTTATCCATTCTTATTGAATTAATACTAAAATGTTAAGGTGATGATTGAAAGGGTATTTAGGTTTACGTGCCTATAATTCCTAAAAAGATGTTGGAGAGTAAATCTTAAGGAAAATTGAAAAAAACAACTTTTTGAAAAAAGGAGAGCCTGTAGTGAACGAACAAAAATTCAGCATCATTCAATATATTCCTAAATACGCAGAAGAAACAGTGGTGATGTGGCGGGACAGCAAGGAACAGGCTATTGGTCAAAAAGAAATTCATAGTTTTGAAAACCATGTTGATTTTTTAATGCATGTGCTATCTAAGCAGTTTCAAATAGATTTAGTGTTAGTGGATGATAAGGTGGTCGGAATGATTGCCTATAATGACAAGGAAATCAACCAGCTTTATATTCATATTGATTATCAGGGACTGGGAATAGGTCAAACATTATTAGATAAAGTAAAAGGACAATGTAGCGGGAGATTAACATTATATACATTTGAAGTAAACGAAAAAGCACAACGTTTTTATGAAAAAAATGGTTTTAACATAATTGCCAGAGGGCATAAAAATGAGGAAAATTTACCAGATATTCTATATGAATGGGAATCACAACAAATTGAATCATAGGAGGGATTTCATTATGAAAAATATTTTAGTTTTGGGCGGTTCACGTTTTTTTGGTCGTAAATTGGTAGAGTTATTAATTGCAGACGGACATCATGTTGTCATGATGACGCGGGGGCAATCGGGCAATCCATTCGGTGATCAGGTTGAACATCTTATCGCGGATCGTTTAAATAAGGAAGACCTGGCAAAAAAGGTTGAAGGCCGTACGTTCGATATTGTCTATGATAATATTTGCTATTCCCCTAATGAAGCCTTAGCCTTTTGTGAAATATTCAACGGGAAAATTGGCAAGCTTGTCTTTACATCAACATTATCTACGTATGAAGCCGATGGAAACGAGAAAAGCGAAGAGGACTTTGATCCCTATCATTATGAAATTCAAATGGGGGACATTGCAGACTTTACTTACGGAGAAGGTAAACGCCAGGCTGAAGCGGTTTTCTTTAAATATGCCCAATTTCCGGTCGTAGCTGTCCGTTTCCCCATAGTGATGGGGGAGGATGATTATACGTGCCGGCTGCATTTCCATGTGGGACGTATTGCTAATGGGGAACCAATAGGATTCTTAAATATGGATGCGGAAATGTCTTATATTCAAGGTGGTGAAGCAGCTCAGTTTTTAAAATGGGCCGGCATGACAGATGTAGAAGGACCCTATAATGCAACAGCAAACGGGAAAATTTCGATATCTAATTTAATTAAATTAATCGAAGCAGTAACTGGGAAATCTGCAAAAATTGCTTTGGTTGGAAATGATGAAATTCGCTCGCCATATGCAATACCTTTTTCCTGGTACATGTCAAATGAAAAAGCAACAAATAGCGGCTTTCAATTTACTAATTTAGATGACTGGTTAAAACCATTAATCGAAGAAATTCTAGACAATAAGGAATAAAGGAAGGGAATATTTGAAAAATTATATATTTGTATTATTATATCTTTTGATAATTATTTTAAGTGGGTGTTCAAATAACGGTATGTCAGGAGAAAAACCTCCAAAAGCATTTTTAGAGATTGGCAATAATAAATATGAAACAACACTTGGCACTTATTGTTGGACTACAGGAAATAATGGTGAATGTGTTGATACGGCCGGGCCAGTTGAACTTTTAGAAGGCAAAAAACCAATAGAAGTAAAACCAGGTGAAAAAATAGCGTTTGTTATGGATTATGAACCAAAACCTAATGAATTCCATGTTACTCAGATTAATAATAATGAAGAAACCGAAGTCTTTGTTAGAGATAATCGTTTTTCCGTCCCAACACAAAAAGGCATTTATTACTATTCTTATGGTGTATGGTGGATGGATGAAAAAGAAGAGCATTTATCTCATGGCGACGCTTTTTACGCATTTGTTTTAGAAGTGAAATAGGTTTTAAGTATAGGATTAATATTGTTCTTTGCCTGAAATTTGAAAAATTGCTAAACTGTGTGGGTTAATAGAATGCGGAATAATCAATAGTCTAGATTCAAAAATTGGAGGACAGAATTAAATGAAAATTGCCCAAAGGGAATATCTTGTAAAAGATTTATCGTATATTATCAGATCTGCAACAGCGGAGGATGCTAAAATTCTGTCCGAAGTAAGATTGCGGTGTGACGGTGAAACCGAAAATCTAGACCGGGAACAAGGCGAGGCATACATAGATGAATCAGGATTCAAGCGGATTATTAAGGATGATACAGAAAGCAGCAGCAACCTTTTTTTAGTTGCTGATGTTAATGATAAAATTGTTGGTTTTTCAAGATGTCAAGGAAACATATTAAAAAGAATGTCCCATAAGGTAGAATTTGGAGTGTGTGTATTAAAAGAATATTGGGGATACGGTATCGGAAAAAATTTTTTAATAGAATCGATTAATTGGGCAGATTCAAATGAAATTAAGAAAATGACCTTGAGTGTTCTTGAAACTAATGAGAAAGCTATAAACCTCTATAAAAAATATGGTTTTGAAGTAGAGGGAATTTTAAAAAAGGACAAAATTCTTTCTGATGGAAATTATTATAATACAATATTGATGGGCAGATTTAATGATTAGTGGATATGAGGTGCAGCTGTGTTCAAGGTAAAAGGTATAAATCATTTGTTGTATTCGGTGTCTAATTTAGAGGATTCGATTGAGTTTTATAGAAAGGTGTTTGGTGCAAAGTTGCTGGTTAAGGGCAAAACCACGGCCTATTTTGATTTAAATGGATTATGGCTGGCACTAAATGAAGAAAAAGATATTCCCCGTAATGAAATCAGTCAGTCGTATACCCATACAGCTTTTTCAATCGATGAATCGGATTTTGATCATCTTTTACATAAACTAATGGAATTAGATGTAGACATTCAAGAAGGCCGTCCGAGAGACATACAAGATAAAAAGTCTATTTACTTCACTGACCCCGATGGACATAAATTTGAATTTCATACAGGAACATTAAAAGATAGAATGGATTATTACAAAAAAGAAAAAACATATATGAAGTTTTATGATTAATGAATTTTTTTAAAAATATGGTTACGCCGTAGGGGGTGTCTACTTGGCAGATTATCTTCAATTTATTAAAAATTATAAGGAAAACGATCAGTATAGAGAAAGCTTTTTCGAACTAGCGAACAGTGTATTCGGATTGAATTTTGCGAGCTGGTATGAAAATGGTTTTTGGGGAGATCGTTATGTCCCGTTTTCCTATGCAGATGGTAAAAAGATAGTGGCTAACGTCTCTGTTAATATTCTTGATATGATTATTGATGGTAAGCAGCATCACGCCTTGCAGATTGGAACGGTTATGACTCATCCTGATTATCGCGATCAAGGTCTTTCGAAAAGGCTAATGAATAAAGTGTTAGAGGACTATAAAGATTCTAATGATTTTATGTACTTATTTGCTAATGATAGTGTATTAGATTTTTATCCGAAGTTCGGTTTCGAAAAAGTGCCGGAGTATCAATATTGGACAACCTTTTTATCGAGCGAAAGACCGATAGAGGTGTTGCGAAAACTGGATGTCTCTAACAGGGATGATCTTCTGTTCATTTATTCATTTGCACTTGATAGGATCCCCGTTTCCAACCATTTTGCTACTAGTAATTCACAAGGAATTCTAATGTACCATTGCTTAAATGTTTTTCCTAATGAGGTTTATTACCATAATTCAGAGAATGCTATTGTGATTTTTAATAAGAGCGGAAATGAAATTGAAATTTTTGATATTATTAGCAAAGCTCCAGTGAACATTCAAAATATATTTGTAGATTTGGCAGGGGAAGGAAGGAGTAAGGTTATTTTTCATTACACTCCTGATTATGAAGGATTGGTCTATGAAAGAAACAGGATACAGGGTGGGGGAACATTGTTTGTAAAAACAAATGGTGATTATTGTTACCCTGAGGGGCTGAAGCATCCTGTTACATCGGAAGCTTAGGGATATTTTTTAAATACTTAGAAAAAATGAGGTGCGTTCGGTGCTTTTAGATGATAGTTTTCAGATTCGTATTGCAACTAGTGATGATCGTAATAGTATCATTCATCTGTTAAAGCAGCTGGCTCAATGGATGAAAGATAATGAAATCAACCAATGGCAATTTCTGCTAGCTGGCGGGGATGATGCCGAAATTGCGCAGGCTATTGAAAATAATGAAACATATGTGGTGATGAAGGACAATGATTTGGCAGCTACATTTACGGTTTCAACGATACAAAGCGATTGGGACCGAGAGCTTTGGGGCGAGGATAATTCATCCAATTCTCTATATCTGCATCGCTTAGGCATTGATCTGAATTATATGAAAATAGGGGTTGGAAGAGCTATTTTGTCCTGGATTGAAAGTAATTTTCAAGGCGAAGTTGAGTATGTGAAATTGGATTGTGTAGCTGATAATATGAAATTAAATCATTTTTATAAAAATAATGGCTTTGAATTGGTTGGGGTGACGGATGGCTTTAATAAATATCAAAAAAAATTAGATCCATAAAAGTCATATGTGTCCGGAAAAGGAGAGACAAGGTCACGTAAAAGGTTCTACGCGACAGAAGTGGGTGAAAAAAGAGAAGTTAGGTCACGTAGAGAGGTTCTACGCGACCGAAGTGGATGAAAAAAGAGAAGTAGGGTCACGTATAGAGGTTCTACGCGACCGAAGTGGGTGAAAAAAGAGAAGTTAGGGCACGTATAGAGGTTCAACGCGACCGAAGTGGGTGAAAAAAGAGAAGTTAGGTCACGTATAGAGGTTCAACGCGACCGAAGTGGGTGAAAAAAGAGAAGTAGGGTCACGTATAGAGGTTCTACGCGACCGAAATGGATGAAGAAAGGTAATTGGGTCTCTTATAGAGTTTTAGGAAAAATTAAGTAACCTTTATTTATAATGCTGAGTTCTCATAACCGCTTCATGAGGACAACTCCCCCACAAATACAACGTCCCCAGTTCACATAAATAGAAAGTTACCCGCGATCAATTACCTTCTTCCCTTGATAATACACCTTCTTAATCTGCTCTACGTCAGTAATATCGAGTCCGGGAACTCCGTTCGTAACCAGGAAATTGGCATCTAAACCTGGCTCGAGCCTTCCAAAGCAATCTTCCTTCCCTAAAATCTTAGCCGGATTCGCAGTGAGCAGCGCTAAAATTTGATTTTCATCAAGGCCATTCTCCCGTAAAAGCTGCATAGGTGCGAAAGAAATTAGCATTAAAGAATCTGGTCCTTTTAAGGACTGGTCATTAAAAGGGAGCCACTCAGCATTCGGATGAGGTGGAAGATAGGCATCAGTTGAAAGGGAAACAGAAATGCCCTTTTCAAAAGCTTTCAGAATGTCTTCCGGCGAATTCGGCTCTAAATGAGTACCGCCCATTGGCGTAGCTACTATATCCACTCCCTGCAATACCGCTAAGTCTAATTGTTCTTCCGTGATTCCGTGGGCATGGTGCAGCACATCAAATCCGGCGTCAAGCGCCATTTGGATTCCTTCTTCGCCAGCAACATGACAGCCAATCCGCTTTCCAAGTCCATGGTAAGCAGCTGCAATCCCTTTCAGCTCTTCCAACGAATAAATAATTTCTCCTGCGCGCGGCACTTCCTTTTCTGTAAAGTTCGCCGGCGTAGCATTAATAAAGACATTTTCACCAGGATAATCACTGTTTTTGGCAATTTCACGAACAATGAATGGGAGGGACAGCTCCTTTTGACCCACACCCCTTGAACCGGTTACTGAAGTGAAATGGGCTAATTTTTCAAAGCCAATCGAGATACTTGTTGCTGCAAACGAAATATCTAGAGGTAAATCGACAACAGCCTTCCGAAAATTTTCAATCGAAAAATCACAAAGCGGGTGGCCGCAGACTTGCTCGCCTAACGCTGTAATTCCACAAGAAAGGGCATAGAATAGGATGGAACGCCCTGCAAAAAAATGACTTTCCGGCGTAACAGGATAAAGAGAAGAAGGAGCGTATTCAAGTAAATGGGTATGACAATCGACTAAGGAAGGGGTAATGACCTTGTCTGAACAGTCAATCACTTCAACCTCCGGAAATTGTTTTTGCAAAGACCCCCAATTCCCAACAGCAGCGATTTTTCCGTTCAAAACAACCATAGCACCATTCATAATTGTCCCAGGACCGCTGACAGTTACCAGCTTTTTAGCACGAATTATATAATTTATCATTTATCACACCAAAAATGGAGTTAAGAAATAACCAAGTACACATGCTGTCATAAAACGCAGCACCATACCAATGACAGCAGCTTCTAATACTTCTCTCTCATTTAAACTTGATGTTTCCGCCCAGGTAACAGGGATCTGACCGAAGATCACGGATAAGGGTAGCCCTGAGTTTGCCAAAACAAATGAACCGACAATTAATCGCGGATCAATTGTCCCAGCTAGTTCGGCAAGCTGAGCAACTGCTAGGGTGGGAGCGGCCAATATGGAAACAATTCCTGTACTTGGTTCAATACTTAAGAAGGTCAGAATCGAGGACAGACCAGATTCAATTGGTCCCCAGATACCAAAGAATTTCAATGCACCAATAAAGAAAAATACAGCCGCAACAGCTGGAATAATGATTAGGAATAAAAGTTCAGCACCCTCTTTAGCTGAGGCAAAAATAGTATGAAGGAAGCGGGTATTCGGAGTAAAACGAGGCAATTCCTCGAGCTCCACCCGCCTTGTATCGCGATAAATTGTTCTTGATAACAGAAACGGAACTACAATAATTGGAACAAAAATCGATAAGATGACGAGCGGAAAAGCGCTAATTCCAAAAGCGGTTAAGGCAATTAGACCAAGCACAAAAGTGGCGAATGACTGCGGCGATTGAACCATCGTTGCTACAGCAATTTTCTGCTCTGCTTTGGTGGCATTGGCTTTAACCAGTATTGGTCCTGAGATTTTTCCGGCGGCATTAATATCGCCAAGGATATTGTAAGCACTAGGAATAATAACAGAAGGGTTAATTTTAAACCATTTCATAATTGGAACAAAAATACGAATCAACCCATCAGTAAAACCTATCCGTTCTAGAATTCGACCGACGATAACACTAACAATAATAGCGATTCCAACTTCACTTGTTAGAAAAATATCAACGACAATCGGTTTGACTTCTTTAATAATCGTGTCAAATAAGGATGATAGAGAATTTGGAGCAAATAAAAGCAGCAGGAGTGACCCAAAGACGAGAATAATCCCTAAAATTTCATATAGATGCCACTTCGTTCTTGCGGATTTGGGAAAAGGGGCTTGTTTATTTTCCATTCAGATTGACCTCCAAACATTTTAGAATACAATATTCAAATCGAGGAAATGTGTGTTTGTCTAATTCAGATGGAAATGAGTCTTTTTAACAAAGGAAAAGCTGCCCCTTGAAATAGGGCAGCTGATCATGTGAAGCCGAATACTCAATTAATCGTTCCCCTTCATTGCACCAATAAACATTTCCTTGAAGGCGTCGCTGGCCGGGGATAAAACTTGTTTCCGATGAATAAGATAAAAAAAGCGTTTTAACGGGATGCCTTTAATCCTAGTTTGTTTTAAAAGTCCAAGGTTCAATTCTTTCTGAATGGTCGTTTTAGAAATAATCCCAACTCCCAGCCCCGACTCTACTGCTGATTTAATAGATTCAGTATTTTCAAGCTCCATAATAATATTTAAATGTTCAAACTCCAGCTGATGTTTTAACAAATTGGTTTCCAATACCTGCCTGGTGCCTGAGCCATGTTCTCTAGCGATAAATGGCAGGGTAAACAGCATTTCGGGTTCAATTTCTTCTTCCTCAAGACAAGGATGTGGGACACCTACCCGTGTGGAAGATATAATAACGAGCTCATCCTCTAAAAATGGAAGACTATCAATTTCTTTACGAGGAATAGACGCCTCAATAAACCCTAAATCAATTTTCCCATCCATAAGTTTTTCAATAATTTGAAAGGAATTATCTACTTTCAGGCTTAAATTAACCTCAGGATACTGTTTGATAAAGTCGCCTAGATAATAAGGGAGTAAATATTCTCCAATGGTAAGGCTGGCACCTAAACGCAGATCGCCATGGATCGTTTCCGAAAGAAGGGAAATATCCTTTTCTACTTGATTCACTAGCTGGATTAACTGTTCAGCATAACTAAAAAGAATGGTGCCGGCATGTGTCAGCTCCATTTTTTTCGTAGAGCGGTCGAATAATGTTGTGTTTAAGTATTCCTCTAAATGTTTGATATGTAAACTGACAGATGGCTGTGAGAGGTGCAGTACTTTTGCTGTTTCAGAGAAGTTCTTTTTCGTAGCTGCGGTGAAAAATACTTTAAGATGTTCTAGATTCATATATTATCCAACTCCTATTTGCTGAAACTTCTAAATTTATTAACTATTATAAAGGAAACTAATGACAAGCGCGATATAAATTAGTAACATATAAATAATCATTACAATTTGGTAAATATAAGGAGGGAAAGAAAAGATGAATTTAGATCCAAAAGATCCGATGCCGCTTCACATTCAATTAAGAAATATGCTTGAGAAATTAATTAAGGAAGGGTTTTATCAAGAAAAGATCCCCAGTGAAAGGGAGCTCATGGAAGCGTTTAAAGTAAGCAGAAGTACGGTGAGGGAAGCGGTTTCCCATTTAGTTAGGGACGGCATTTTAGAAAAGGTCCACGGCAAAGGGACATTTATTTCCCTTAAGCCGATTCAAGACTGGCTTGGGAGCCTTAGCAGCACGACTGAAATTATTAAACGAATGGGTATGAAACCTGATGCAAGGTTAATCACACATGGTGTTGTAAAAACATCGGATGAAATAAAAGAAGTGACCGGCTTTCAGGAAGCATATTATATCAAAAGAATTCGCTATGCCAATGAAATACCCATTGCTATTGAAATACAATACTATCCTGTTGAAATCGGAAAAAAGTTAGCTCAATTTGATATTGAAAAAGGAACTTTATTCGATTTCCTTGAAGAAGATCTGCAAATAAAATTTTCTGAAGCGGAGCAGATCATTACAGGCGGTCAATTAACCAAAGAGGATGCAAACCTCTTAGAAATTCCAGAATCCTTAAATGTATTGGCAACGGAACGTTTGTTAATGGACCAAGAAGGTGATCTAATTGAATATTACGTTGCCTATTTCCGCTCAGATATGTACTCGTTTCGGATTAAACTATCACGTAAGTATAATTAATGAAGCTGTATCATCAGAATGCAATCATTAAGAAACTTAATAAGTGTTATTAAAAACTCTAAATGTTTTTTATAATTAGAATATATTGAAAATTGTTTTTGTATGTGGTTTAATTTGATTAACGGTTAGTTTGTTATCCAAACTGGTACGGATGACCTGACGTCCGGATAAAATAAACCTATCTGTAAACGCTGTCATCCAATGCAGATAACTTTTGACCAATTAAATGAATGAAAGGATGTGTAGGTTATGATTATCGGTGTACCAAAAGAAATAAAGAATAACGAAAATCGAGTTTCTATGGTCCCAGCAAGTGTTGCTTCTTATGTAAAGGCAGGACATCAAGTCCTGGTAGAAAAAGATGCCGGTCTTGGCAGTGGAATTCCAAATGAAGAGTATGAAAAAGCGGGTGCTACGATCGTCCCGACTGCTGCTGATGCTTGGGCGGCAGACATGGTCGTCAAAGTAAAAGAACCTCAAGTTGAGGAGTTCAAATACTTGCGAAAAGATTTAATACTCTTTACCTACCTCCATTTGGCTGCAGAGCCTGAATTGACAAAAGCGTTACTAGATAACGAGGTAACAGCAGTTGCATACGAAACGATTCAGCTTGAAAATCGTTCTCTGCCTCTATTAACACCAATGAGTGAAGTGGCTGGCAGAATGTCCGTTCAGCTGGGGGCACAATTTTTAGAAAAAATTCATGGTGGTAAAGGGGTCCTTTTAGGAGGAGTACCTGGAGTCAGACCTGGTAAAGTGGTCGTTATCGGCGGCGGGGTTGTAGGAACAAATGCCGCGAAAATGGCAGTCGGCTTAGGCGCTGATGTAACCATTATTGACATAAGCGCTGAACGTCTTCGTCAATTAGATGACCAATTTGGCGGAAGAGTAAAGACTGTTATGTCAAATCCATATAACATCGCTGAAGAAGTAAAGGGAGCTGACTTGCTCATTGGCGCCGTTTTAATTCCAGGTGCCAAAGCGCCACAGCTTGTCTCAGAAGAAATGGTTAAACAAATGGAAGCAAATTCCGTTATTATAGATGTTGCTGTTGACCAAGGTGGCTCAATCGCAACGGTAGACCATATTACATCTCATGATTCCCCTACATTTATCAAACATGGTGTACTACATTATGCTGTACCAAACATTCCAGGGGCTGTATCTAAAACATCAACCTACGCCCTGGCCAATGTGACAACCCCATATGGTTTGCAGCTTGCGAACAAAGGGATTGAACAATCTGTCAAGTCAAATCAGGCATTAGCAAAAGGCTTAAACACCTATAAGGGTAAAATAACTTATCCAGCTGTTGCCGCAACATATAATCTTCCATGTACAACATTAGATGAAATTTTAGAAAAAACACCAACTACAGCTTCATAAAAAATAAATTAGGAGGTTCCGAGAATGACTAAACTAGAAGTTCAAGATACACAGCTTCTTGAGGCTCAAGACCAAGAACATTTATGGCATGCTATGAGCCGTCATGTAGAAGGCAGCAATCCAACAATTGCGGATTCAGGCGAAGGCGCTTGGTTCACAGATGTTAACGGTAAACGTTATTTGGATGGTGTCTCTGGGTTATGGTGTTTAAATTTAGGGCATGGCAGAAAGGAAATTGTCGATGCGGCAGCGGAACAAATGATGAAGCTCTCGTATTTTCCGCTAACTCTCAGCCATATACCAGCTATTAAACTATCAGCTAAAATCAGCGAGCTTTTAGGCGCTTCATATAAAACATTCTTTTCCAACAGTGGATCTGAATCCAATGAAACAGCGTTTAAAATTGCAAGACAATATCATATTCAAACTGGTAATCCAGGAAAATATAAAATTATTTCCAGATACCGTGCCTATCATGGTTCAACACTTGGGGCATTAAGTGCAACCGCACAGGCAAACCGCCGGGTAAAATACGATCCAGGTGTGCCAGGTTTCCTACATGTTCCACCGCCATACAGCTATCGCTGTCCATTTGGCGAAGAGGTGACGAATTGCGATAAAGTAGCTGCTGATATGATTGATCAAATGATTAATTGGGAAGGAGCTGAATCAGTCTCAGCCGTAATCATGGAGCCATTTATTTCCGGCGGCGGTGTGATTGTTCCTTCAGCTGAATATATGCAGCGTGTACAAGAAATTTGTAAGAAACATAATGTCCTGCTCATTTGTGATGAAGTTGTTTCGGGATTTGGCAGAACTGGTAAAATGTTCGGATTCATGCATTCCGAAGGTGTACAGCCTGATATCGTAACAATGGCGAAGGGACTTACAAGCGGATATTTGCCGCTAGGAGCAACATCAGTTAAATCTGAAATCTTTGAAACCTTTAAAGAAGCAGGGGCAGACAAACATCTTCGTCACGTCTCTACTTACGGAGGACATCCGGCAAGCTGTGCAGTAGCATTGAAAAATATTGAAATCATTGAAAAAGAAAATATCGTTAGCCGCGTTGCCACATTAGGTGAATCGATTTTAGGCAGATTAAAAGATTTAATCGAGCATCCAAATGTTGGTGAAGTTCGCCATAAAGGATTCTTATATGGGATTGAATTAGTGAAAGATAAACAGTCTAAAGAACCAGCTGAAGATGCAATGCTGGCAAAAGTAATTGGCTTATGTAAAGAAAAGGGCTTGATTATTGGCAGAAATGGTGACACCGTACCAGGTTTTAATAATGTCCTGATCATCGCTCCTCCGCTTTCTTCAACGGAAGAGGATCTGAATTTCCTGGTAGAAACTGTAGAAAATGCATTTAACCAAATTAATTAATTTATTTATAGAAGGGTAGTGTTTATAAATGGCAAAAGTAGAAAAAGAATTACAACAAATCCAAACAAAAAAAGTGAAAATGACTCCAAGTGAGGCAATTGTAGAGACTCTAGTAGCAGAAGGCGTAAAACATATTTCCGGTATCCTAGGATCAGCTTTCATGGATATGCTTGACCTATTACCAGAGGCTGGAATCCGCTTTATTGGGGTTCGTCATGAACAAAGTGCAGCCCATATGGCAGATGCCTATACAAGAGTCAGCGGGGTAGCAGGTGTAGTTATTGGTCAAAATGGCCCTGGTATTACAAACATGGTTACTTCTGTTGCTGCAGCTAACCAAGCGCACACACCAATGGTCGTAATCTCTCCATCTGCAGGAACACCAACTGTAGGCTGGGACGGTTTCCAAGAGTGTGACCAAGTATCTGTATTTAAAGCGATTACAAAAGAAACAGTTCGCGTAACACATCCAAGCCGTGTAGCAGATTGCTTAAGAACAGCATTCCGTATTGCTTATGCTGAGCGCGGACCAGTATTATTCGATATCCCGCGTGACTACTTCTATGGCGAATTAGAAGATGTTATTTTAGAGCCGCACCAATATCGTGTTGATAACCGTGGCTGTGGATCTTTAGAGTTAATTGACAAGGCTGTTGAATTATTAGCAAATGCTAAAAATCCTGTTATCATTGCAGGCCGTGGTGTTGTTGATTCTGACGGTATTGAAGCTGTAAAAGAAATCGCAGAACACCTTACTACACCTGTGGCTGTTTCTTACATGCATAATGATGCATTCCCAGCTAATCATGCGTTAGCAGTGGGACCAATTGGTTATATGGGATCAAAAGCTGCTATGTACTCACTTAAAGATGCAGACGTAGTGTTAGCAATTGGTACTCGTTTATCCGTATTTGGAACACTTCCTTGCTATGACATTGATTACTTCCCGAAACAAGCAAAGATTATTCAAGTGGATATTAACCCACGTAATATTGCTCGTACACATCCAGTAGAAGTAGGGATTATCGGTGATGCGAATGCTGCTTCCGTTGAAATTGCTAAGCGTTTGAAAGAAAAAACGCCAAATTTAGCTCCAAATCAAGAAACACTGCGCCAAGTAGCAGAACTAAAAGCACAATGGGAAAAAGAATTAGTTGATCTAGCTATGGTAGACGGCAATCCAATTAACCCACGCCGTGCATTATTAGAGCTGACAAAAGCATTGCCTGAAAATACAATCGTTACAACTGATATTGGTAACGTATCTTCAACTGCTAATGCGTACTTGAAATTTAATAATGGCCGCCAGCATATTGCTGCTTTAACTTTCGGTAATACTGGATTTGCTTATCCATCTGCATTAGGTGCGAAGCTTGCTAATCCAAATAGTCCAGTAGTTGCGATTGTGGGTGACGGTGCATGGGGTATGAGCTTGCATGAAGTAAGCACGGCTGTTGAAGAAAATATTCCAGTAGTTGCTTGTGTATTTAATAACCATGCATGGTGTGCAGAGAAGAAAAACCAAGTTGATTTCTACAACAACCGTTTTGTAGGTGCAGATATTGAAAACCCTGATTTTGCAGAAGTTGCAAGATCAATGGGTGCAGTAGGAGTAAGTGTTGATCGACCTGAAGATTTAGGGCCTGCTGTTCAAAAGGCTATTGAATCTGGCAAACCAACTGTTATTGACATCCATGTAGATGGAACACAATTGGCACCTCCATTCAGAAAAGATGCATTGAAAATGCCAGTACGTTTACTTCCTAAATATGCTCATTTAGATCACCGTAACTGGTAAGATAAAGCTAAGAAAAGGGGCGAGGCACCAGTCTAAGCCCCTTTTTCTTTAGACTTAAATCAAAGTATTATGATAAAAATAGGGGTAATTACAATTTGTGAAAAAGGTATATTTTTGCAAATGATAGATTAATTGTGATAGCAAGATAATAATAGGAAATATGGAGGGACATGCTTTTGGAAAAAAGGGTGGAACTTGAAAAGAGTTTTAAACCAAGTTGGATTTGGGCGATCGCATTAGGGTCAGCAATCGGCTGGGGATGTTTTATTCTCCCTACAGATTGGATGGCAAAGGCAGGCCCATTGGGAGTGATTATCGGTTTACTGCTTGGCGGATTGATTATGATGTTAATCGCCGTAAGTTATGGAATATTAATCGAAAAGCTGCCGGTTTCCGGCGGAGAATTTGCCTACGCTTATGTTGGTTTCGGCAGAACCCATGCGTATATTTGCGGCTGGTTCTTAACGTTAGGGTATATTAGTATTGTTGCCTTAAACGCCTCAGCTCTTGCATTACTAGGAAAGTTTGTAGTTCCTTCGATTTCAAATATTGTCTATTTATATGAAATGAATGGCTGGCAAGTCTATCTTGGCGAAGTTCTAATTGCTAGTATTGCCATTATCTTGTTTGCCTATTTTAATGTCAAAGGTAGTTCCCTCTCAGGTCAAATTCAATTCATCTTTTGTGTCATTCTCGTCGCGGGAGTTTTATTATTAACAATCAGTATGCTGCTCCATCCTAGTACAAGCCTAGAAAACTTAAAACCTCTAATGAAACCGGGAATACCAGCAATTACGGGTATACTAGCAATATTAGCGATTGCACCTTGGGCCTATGTAGGGTTTGATAATGTTCCTCAAGCAGCAGAAGAGTTCAACTTTCCACCTAAGAAAGCTTTTTCCTTAATCATTTATTCCCTTATTTTTGCTGCGATCCTTTATTCGTTAATGGTTATTACAACTGCAGTGGCCAACCCTTGGCAGCAATTAGTTGAAGGGAAACCAATTTGGGGGACAGCAGATGTCATCACAAACACATTAGGAACAGCTGGTATGATTTTACTCTGTATTTCCTTGCTTATGGGTGTTTTTACAGGGTTAAATGGTTTTTATGTATCCTCCAGCCGTTTAATGTTTGCAATGGGGAGGGCTAAAATACTGCCTGCAGCCTTTGGAAAACTGCATCCTAAATATAAAACCCCTTATGTTGGGATTATTTTCACAGCCGTATTTTGTCTCTTCGCACCTTGGTTCGGACGGCCAGCCTTGCTTTGGGTAGTGGATATGTCTGCAACTGGGGTTACTATCGCCTATTTATATACATGTTGTACCGCATATAAACTTTTTAAATGGAATGAAAATGGAAAGAGTTTAGAAATTGGTGAGGAAAATTCAAAAGACCTTGTATCGCCGCTTAAGAAATTTATTTGTCTAATAGGGATCATTTCTAGTATCAGCTTCTTAGGATTACTTCTTATTCCTAGCTCACCGTCTGCCTTAGGAACTCCATCACTTATTGCGTTAGTAGTTTGGATTGCGATTGGACTGGTCTTCTACCTTATAAAAAGGAAGGAATATCAACAGATTCCAAAAGAGACGCTTGATTTTTACATTACAGGGAAAACACTTTCAGCAGGGACCTCGACACCAAAGGCGCCCAAAACTCCAGTAAATATAGAAATTTAGGATTAGTAGATTCTCTCTTTCAAGTGTTTGGAAATAAAATCCCTAATCCATCGCGGTTAGAGGATTTTATTTTTTAATAGATACTATATGAATATTAAATATTCCACATAGTTAGAAAATATTGAACACTTAGAAAATGTATGGTTTAATTTTAATAAGGGTATATAACTGGTAAGGATGACCTGACATCATGATTTAATCCTTTAAGGGGGTGCACGAATGATGGCGGACATAGAAATAGAATTACAACCTCTCGAATTGGTATTCCTTTGAGGAGTTGGGCTTTATATTTGCAAAGGCCCTATTTTTAAATCTCTCAATCAAAGATAATACTTCGGAATGTAAGCGCATCCAGTTGGTGATTTAAAAATACATAATCCTCGGGAGTCCTTAGAAGAAAATTCAAGTCATAATATTTATCCACAATAAGGCAGGAGGACGATTAAATGAAAGCAGACAATAACCATTCAAAGTTGGATCGTAGTTTAAAAGATCGGCATATTCAGTTCTTAGCATTAGGCGGAGTAATAGGAGTAGGGTTATTCTATGGAGCTTCCGAGGCTGTCAGACTTGCTGGTCCCGGAATTATAGTTGCTTATATTATTGCTGGAATTATTGTAGCGATTGTGATGAGGTCCTTAGGAGAGATGACAGTTGAAAAACCGATTGCTGGTTCTTTCAGCAGCTACGCTCATGAGTTTTTAGGACCGCGGATGGGCTTTATAACCGGTGGAATGTGGTGGTTTTTCTGGGTGGCAACGGTTATGTCAGAGCTTGCAGCTATCGGGAAGTTAATCCAATTTTGGTATCCTAATTTTCCGGCGTGGATCCCTGGACTGGTTGCACTAGCATTGTTTACCCTATGTAATTTGATGGTTGTAAAGGTTTTTGGAGAAATCGAATTCATATTTGCTATTTTAAAAGTTATGACGATCATTGGTTTTATGATATTTGGCGCCCTAATGATCTTAACGGGTGTTTTCAACGATGGAAAAGTAGTTGGTTTAACGAACCTTTGGGCTCACGGCGGGTTCCTTCCTTTTGGCTGGGTAGGTGTGATTTCCGTTATCTCCCTTGTTATACAGGGTTATAGCGGCATTGAAACACTTGCTGTAGAAGCAGGCGAGTCTGAAGAACCTTCTAAATCACTCCCGAAAGCGTTTAGAACTGTTACATTCCGAATATCATTTTTTTACATCGGTTCTATTTTAATCATGCTTGCTGCTTATCCATGGAATGAGCTTTTGAATGCGGGAGAAAGCCCATATATCTTAATTTTCATGAAGGCCGGCATTCCTTTAGTTGCTACAGTTATGAATCTATTAATTATCTTCTCAGCACTCTCTTCTTGTAATACCGGTGTATACGGAGCAAGCCGAATTCTTTATAGTATGGCAGAAGATAAAAATATGCCAGCTCCATTAACGAAAATTAATAAAAATAAAATTCCATACTTGGCTACCTATGCTACTGCAGCGGCGATGTCTATTGGAACCATTATCACGTACCTGTCTCCGGACTATGTATATATTTGGATTACTAGTGCCTCTGCCTTTGCTTCTTTGTTTACATGGATCGTAATATTAGTATTAGAGCTTTTGTTTAGAAGTAAGATGGAAAAGAGCGGGGTCAAGCTTCAGTACCCAATGCCGTTATGGCCGGTTCTTCCGATTCTTGGGATTATCATGCTGGTGGGTGCACTTGCAGCGATAGTGTACTCCCCATTAACTAGGGTTTCTGTCTTTTCAGGCATCGGCTGGCTTGTGATTCTATTAGTTTATTATCAACTTAAGCTTGCCCCTAGATATAATAATGAACCAACTGAAATGCAAAAAGGTGCATAAGATATCTTTATAAAAAAGTAAGAGGCTTTTATTTGAAAGAATAAAAGCCTCTTACTTTTTTAAGCTGTATTGATAATGGAGGGGTTTTGAACAGAAAACCACTTGATAATCCTGTCATTGAATACTTGTCTTTTTTGTTAAAGTAAAGCTACAATAATACATGGACGAAAGACAAATAATATAAAAGCAGGGATAAACAATGATTATAAAAACAGAAGAAGATATCAATGGATTGAAGGAAATTGGCAGGATTTGCGGTGCCATCCGTGATGAACTAGTGAGAAGGGCAGTTCCAGGGATTACGACAAAAGAACTTGATGAAATAGCCGGTGCAATGTTTGAAAAAGAAGGAGCTGTTTCCGCACCAAAAGGCGAATACGATTTTCCCGGTTATACTTGTATAAGTGTAAATGAAGAAGTGGCCCATGGTATTCCTGGTGACCGTGTGATTCAAGAAGGAGACTTGGTAAATATTGATGTTTCCGGTTCTAAAAATGGCTATTTTGCTGATACTGGAATCTCTATCGTTGTAGGTGATGGGGATGAGGTATTGAAGAAGCTATGCGAGGTTGCCAAATTAGCCTTTGAAGCAGGCTTGAAAAAAGCAAAGCCGGGATCGAAAAAAACTGGACTTGGTAAAGTGGTTCACCAAACGGCAAGAAACAATGGGTTTACGGTTATTACAAACCTGACAGGGCATGGAATTGGCCGCACCATTCATGAATCGCCTGAGTACGTTTACAATTACTACGAGCCGTCGGATAGTGAAATTCTTAAAGAAGGAATGGTTATTGCCTTTGAACCATTTATTTCGACTGATGAAGAAGAGGTGTTTGAAAAAGGGGACGGCTGGACCTATATTACGGAGGAAAGCTATGTCGCTCAGTATGAACACACCATCATCTTAACGAAAAACGGACCGATTATTACGACACTTTAAAAATGGATAAAGCAGAATCCTGATGGTTCTGCTTTTTTTGTTGCACCCTATTATAAATATCTGTATAGTGGTTCTATAAATGAAAATTCGAAATACTTTGGGATGTTAGGAGCGAAGTTTTACATGATAAAGGCTATTTTCTTTGACTTAGATGATACACTGCTTTGGGATCAAAAAAGCGTAAAGGAAGCATTTCATGCAACTTGCAAAGTGGCTGAGGAACGTTATGGATTAGACCCTAACGCACTAGAAGAAGCTGTTCGCGAGGCAGCAAGAAATATTTATTCAAATTACGACTTTTACTCCTTTACGCAAATGATCGGCATCAATCCTTTTGAAGGATTATGGGGCAATTTTCCGGACGAGCATCTTGAAGACTTCAAGAAAATGAAAGAAACCGTTCCGGGTTATCGAAAAGATGCGTGGACAGCGGGTCTTGAAGCCTTGGGAGTGAAGGACGCTGAGTTTGGCTATGAATTAGCAGAAAGATTCCCAGAGGAACGCAGAAAGGCACCGTTTGTCTATGAAGATACATTTAATACTCTTGATCTGTTAAAGGAACAGTACCAGCTTCTTCTCTTAACAAATGGTTCACCTGACTTGCAAAATACGAAACTAACGATTACACCGGAAATTAGTCCATATTTTGACCATATTGTCATTTCTGGAGCGTTTGGACGAGGAAAACCAGATCCAACAATTTTTGAACATGCTTTATCACTTTTATCTATTGATAAAGACGAAGCGATCATGGTTGGGGATAACTTAATGACAGATATTTTAGGCGCAAATCGTGCTGGAATTAAATCAGTTTGGATTAACCGTCATGAGAAAGAGCGGAATGAAGTGATTCCAACCTATGAAATTAAACAGTTAAGTGAGCTATTCCCAATTTTAGAGAAATTAAAATAATTCCAAGTCAGGCTCATAATTGTGTAACGATTCCCCACTGTAAATCGACTAATTTAATGAACCGGTTTAATTTAATTAAAGGGGATTAGAGAGAATGGTAAATAAAAAATTTTCTTATTTCGTTTGTTCTGCACTTGCTATCGGACTTTTGTCAGGATGCGGGAGCAGTGCAAATGTCGATAAACAAGGGAGTTCCGGTTCTTCTAGCAAAACGGAAACTCCTGCCAAAAATGAAGTTGCGGCTAAATTCCAAGCTAAAGTTGAAATAAAAGAAGAGAATGATGATGTTGCCGTCCTATATAAAGTCAAGAATCTATCTGGTGCAGCAAAAAAGCTTAGCTTTTCAAGCGGTCTGGAGGCGGATTTCATCTTGTATGATCACAATGGTCATATTCTAAAAAGATATTCCGAGGAAATTCTGTCAACACAGGCATTAAAAGAAGTAATGCTAGAAAATAATCAAGAGATTGATAGAGTTTTTAAAATTCCTGGTCTTGTAAACGGCAGCTACAAAATTGAAGTCTTTTTATTAGCGAAAGAAGAACAAGCCAAAGCTGTTACGGAGTTTCAAGTTAGAAATTCAATCTATAAACAAGGGAACGGGCAGCTAGTTGGGCTGATGGATCCTCACACTATTGAGGTTAATATGGATGGAGAGGCGATTGCCTTTCAGTTATCAGATCAAGCCCGTGAGGAAATAACGTCTTTTAATGACGGTGACCCAGTTTCTTTCATTTATATTGAAAATGATAAAGGGCAAAAAGTGATAGAGTGGTTTAACAAAAATAATTGAAGTAAATAGAAAAAGAGGCAAACTTAGTTGTCTCTTTTTCTATTTTTTTACATATAAGAATTTTTAATATGGTAATTTAAAAATATTGATAGAAATATTTTTTAGAATATATTGAAAATTAAGTACTTAGATGTTTAAATAAATTTAACCAGTTTTTTCAAATGGTTCTTTAGTAGTGATGCTTTAGTCAAAGTGGTCTAATTTTAAAGCTTTCAAAAAGCGGGAAAAAGTAGGAGGTATAGGATGAATGAAGGTTGATCTATTATTTAAAAATGCAAATGTATTGACGTTAGACCATCAAAATCGCCGTGCAGGTTCTGTTGCAGTTGAAGGGGGGAAAATTGTTGGGATATGGGACATGCCGGAACCTCCAAACGATGCTATTGAGATTTCACCAAAGACGAATGTCGTTGATCTTAACGGTGCGGCGTTATTGCCGGGATTTATCGATACGCATAATCACATTTTAATGTATGGTCAAACATTAAACATGGTAAATTGCAGTTCAGCAGCCAATGAAACGATCAAGGATGTCCTTGTGGCAATCGGCTCGAAGTCGAAAGTGACTAAGGAGGGTGAATGGATTCAGGGCTTCGGATATGATGATACCTTAATCCATGAAAAACGTCATATTACACGTGATGATTTAGATCAAGTTTCTCCCAATAACCCCGTTATCATTTCACATGCTTCCGGTCATTTGTCCTACGTAAATTCGCTGGCAATCAAAATGGCAGGATTAACAGATGATATATCTAATCCACAGGGAGGTCATTATGGAAGAGACGAAAAAGGCAGGCTTAATGGCGTCCTGTATGAGTCAGCTGCGATGGAGCCCATCAGCAAAATAATACCGCAAATGACAGTTGAAGACATGATAAAAGCCATTAGTATTGCATCAAAAGAATATGTTGAACAGGGAATCACAACGAATTCAGATGCCGCCATCTTTGGGCTTGAAGACTTTGAAGCCCATCTCACAGCCTCTAAACTTGGAGCAAATCCAATGCGCACTCAGTTAATGATCATGCACCATCTTCTTAGGGAGGGAATGCCATATGGAGGTTATACGCCAGAACAGATAGATAAAGAAATAAAGGTTCGATCTGGCGGCAGGGCTAAATTAGACAGTGCCAAAATGTTTCAGGACGGCTCCATCCAAGGCTTAACCGGGGCGTTAAGAGAACCGTATTATAATAGCCCGGAAACGTATGGGGAGTTTATTCATCCACAGGAGGCATTTAATGAAGAAGTGTTAGATTTGCATCGCCGCGGGTTTCGAATTGCCACACATGGAAATGGGGACAGGGCAATTGGTTCTATTTTGGAAGCTTATGAAAACGCTTTATCTAAGTATCCTCGAAATGATCACCGTCATCGAATTGAACATGTTCAAACAGCGACTACAGAAGACATTTTGAAGATGGCAGAACTCGGTGTGGCCGGCTCCTTTTTTATTAACCATGTATATTTCTGGGGTGACAGACATAAGCAAATCTTCTTAGGACCTGAGCGCGGACGCCGAATAAGTCCATTAGCCGAAGCAGTAGAACACAATGTATTATTCACACTTCATTCTGATTGTCCGATTACTCCAATTTCTCCTTTGTTCTCGGTATGGGCGGCCGTCAATCGAATCACAAGAGATGGTCATATATTAGGCACTGAACAGCGAATTGACGTGATTACGGCATTAAAATCGATGACGATTTATGGAGCAAAATTAAATTTTGACGAAAGTGTTTCCGGCAGTATTGAATTAGGAAAGCAAGCTGATTTTGTAATACTTGAAGCGGACCCAACCTCGGTAAATCCAATGGAAATTAAAGATATTCCAATTCAGGCAACTTTTATTGATGGTAATCCTGTTTATATGAAAGATACAGTTAGAACCGTTTAGAAGATTATACCTATTACTGAGGAGGCAAAACCATTGACCGAAACAAAAATGGCTTATAATTCAAAAGTTATTTTGTTTTTACTCTTTAGCAGTAATCTAATTTCAGCAATGGATCGTTTTATTATCAATTATGGGATCGTACCCATTTCTAAGGAATTTCAACTAGATGCCACCTCTACAGGTTTAATATTAAGTATCTTTTTCTTAGGTTATGCCATTATGCAGATTCCGGGCGGCTGGCTGGCTGATAAATTCGGTGCTCGTATTGTTATTCTTATTTCCGTGTTTAGTTTCTCGATTTTTACTGGTTTAACCGGGGTAGCTTGGTCGTTTGCTATATTAGTCATCATTCGCTTTATTTTTGGTATAGGAGAAGGGAGCTTTTTCCCCGCCGGTGCAAAATTAATTGCTGATGCTATTCCCGAAGAACGGCGCTCCAAAGCAATGTCCATTTTTCTATCCGCTCTTACCGCGGCCGGGATCGCTGCACCGATTCTTGCAACGTCAATGATGGTCAGCATCGGCTGGAGATGGATGTTCGGTGTGATCGGTTTGTTGGGGCTGCTTTTTGGAATGTTAAATTGGTTCTTTTTAAAACCAAAAGCAGGAACGAGCGGGCTGTATCAGGCGAGTTTATCAGCTAGTTCTGTGCAGAAGCCAAAAACAACAAAAGGGTCAATCAAAAAGATGTTAAAAACCCCAATGATTTGGGCACTGATCATTGTGTCCTTCTCTCATGGCTTTATCAGCTGGGGGTTATCAGCCTGGATGCCCACATACTTGGTTAATGAACGGGGGCTTGATCTTTTATCTTTAGGTATGCTTGCCTTGATTCCAGGTGCTACGGGTGTTATTTTCTTCCTATTAGCCGGATATGTCATCGATAAACAAAAAAATGGACGCGAAAAATGGATTGGCGCGATTAGCGGCATCGGTTATGCCATATTAGTTTATTTAATGTTTCATGCCAAAACCGTAACAGGTGTAATTGTTTTCCAATCTTTAATCCCTATGTTTGGCGCTACACTATCTGTCATTATTTTCAGTATGCCTCTTAAACGTTTATCACAAGAAATTGCTGGGACTGCAATCGGAGTCGTTAATTTAGGCATGCAGATTGCTGGATTTCTAGCACCATTAGGGATGGGGTTCATTATCGATTCCTTTAATGGATCCTATAATGGAGCTGTATGGTTATTGACTTCATTTGGGATTGTATGCTTTTTGGCCTTTGTTACCTTATATACTTCAGACAAAAAGGAAAGCATTGTTGAAGAGCATGCCCCGATTGTTCCTGTTACAAAGTAAAATAGGATAGAGGAAGAGGAGACAATATTCATCTCCTCTTTTTGTTATTATAGCATTATTCGTTATTTAGATAGTAATTAGCCAGCATCTATCGATTTTTTAGATACATATTAATCTATCATCGTGATATAATTTTAAAGTTCTAGTTTTTAATATTTGGGGGTTTAAAATTATATGGCTCAAGTAAACAGTTCAGCAATATCACCTCAGCCACATAAAAAGACTGTTGTGTTTGCCATCCTATTTGTACTTATTACGATTATTGGATTGTCTTATGTAAAATGGTATCCGTATTATCATAAAACGTTATTGGCGATGACCACCCACTCTATAGGGACTTCCATATTAGGCGATAAGGCAGACCTGCCGTCGGTTTCTTGGGACAGCGCATGGTCTTACGCACTTACCTATTTCAATGCTGTTTGGAAGGCAGCCGTTTTTGGGGTTATCCTTGGTTCGTTAGTACAGGTATTACTGCCAGCTAACTGGCTGTTAAAAGTATTAGGAAAAACATCTTTTGGCAGTACCGCCGTTGCCGGACTTGCTTCACTTCCAGGGATGATGTGCACCTGCTGTGCGGCACCAATCGCCGTCGGATTACGGAAGAAAAATGTCTCTGTCGGAGCAAGTCTTGCCTTCTGGATTGGCAACCCCACACTTAATCCGGCAACATTAATTTTCATGACCTTCGTTTTATCATGGAAATTCACAGCACTAAGACTAGTGTTTGGGATTATTTTAACCTTTGGGGTTAGTTATTTGGCAAACCGCTTTGCACCGCAGGCAAACTCGGCCGATCTTGAGAAAATGATTGAAAAGACTGAGACCGGAATAAAAGGTTCTTTTGTTTCCAGATGGATGAAAAGTATTGGCAATATGATTTTATATATTGTTCCTACTTATATTTTAGCTGTACTATTGATGGGGGCCGTCCGTGTTTGGTTATTCCCTCAGCTTAGCGATGCAGCTGCCAACAGCTTGATTGCCGTAATCGGTTTTGCCATTGCTGGCATGCTTTTCGTCATTCCAACGGCTGCGGAAATTCCAATTATTCAAACGTTCATGTCCTTTGGTCTTGGCGGGGGTCCTGCTGGAGCACTATTGCTGGCATTGCCATCGGTAAGTTTGCCATCATTATTACTTGTGGCAAAATCGTATCCGAAAAAGGTTTTATTCTTTGTTGCAGGTTCTGTTGTTGTTTTAAGTATCCTAAGCGGGCTTGTTGGCATGTATTTATTGTAGTGAAAATATTTAAGGAGTTCGTCGTTGACGGGCTCCATTTTTAATGTTCACAAGTTGTTAATATTTTATCCCTTACCAATGATATTCATCACAAACCTGAGCTTGCTCCAATGTTATTTTATGAATAAGAAAAAATCAGCTTAAAGTTAGCAAAGGA
This sequence comes from Neobacillus kokaensis, assembly GCF_014656545.1. Classification (GTDB taxonomy): domain Bacteria; phylum Bacillota; class Bacilli; order Bacillales; family Cytobacillaceae; genus Neobacillus; species Neobacillus kokaensis. The sequence continues at coordinate 112,062 of NZ_BNDS01000011.1, read as the reverse complement.
GAATAGTGATGAGTGAAATCATAAATAATCGTGAACAACAACCCATTCAAAATACAGAACGACTTGAAATGTTGAAACAAATATTTACCGATCTTCATAATGGAAGAAACACAGCTGAGGTGAAAGGCCATTTTGACGCTTATATTGGGAAAATAAGGGTTGAAGAAATTTCCCAGCTCTCTCACGAATTTGTTAATTTTTCTGAAGAGGAATTAAAGCGGATTTACAATCAGCATACAGAAATTTTTAAAGAAGCGGTTGCAGAAGATACCCGTAAGCAACAGCCGGAAGAGCAGCCTGGGCACCCTGTTCATACGTTTAAGCTGGAGAACGAAGAACTTGAAAAACTGGTGAAAACAAAACTTCAAGTCCACTTATGGCACTTTGAAAAAGAGGATACAGCTGAAAATGTGTACAAACTTTTAGAAGACATCCATCTTTTACTCGATATTGATAAGCACTTTAATCGAAAAGAACATCTAATCTTCCCGTTTCTTGAAAAGTACGGGATTTACGGTCCAACGAATAATATGTGGAGAATCGATGATTTCATTCGCGATGCGATCAAAGAGACGAAGCAGCAATTAACGAATTATCAAGGAGACAAGAAAGCGATTATCCAAATCATTAACTATGTAATTGAAGAAGTAAATGCGATGATTTATCGAGAGGAAAACATTTTATTCCCAATGGCACTGAACAATTTTACCGAAGATGATTGGGTGAAAATTGCCCATGAAAGCGATGAAATTGGCTATTGCCTCACGGAACCAGCGGCGGAATGGAGACCTGAACGAAAACAGTTGGATACGAATGCCATTTCGGAAGGTTATATAAGGCTGGAAACGGGTATTTTATCGCTTAAACAATTGGAGCTGATTTTGAATCATTTACCTGTTGACATTACGTTTATTGATCATGAAGATGTCGTTCGTTATTTTTCTCATGGCAAGGAACGCATATTTGCTCGAACGAAGGCAGTCATTGGCCGTACTGTGCAAAACTGCCATCCTCCTAAGAGTGTGCATGTTGTAGAAGAACTGTTAAAAGATTTTAAAGCAGGCAGAAAGGACTCCGAGGATTTCTGGATTAAATTTCAGGATAAATATGTTTATATTCGTTATTTTGCGGTTCGTGATGAGAACGGCAAATATATTGGGACGTTGGAATTCACGCAAAATATTGCTCCGATTCAAGCAATTGATGGGGAGAAGAGGATTCTTTCATAAGAATATTGCCCTTTAAAATAGTCAGGTGCTACCGCCTGACTATTTTTCTGATTTGTATACTGTGTTAACAATATTGACAAAATTCGCAAGGTAACACTATAATGATTTCATGTAATCTGTCTTTCTAGAATATAGGAGAAACTTTATATGAATAACAGTACAGTGACAGAATTATGTTTTCTGCATACGAATCTATTAGAGGAAGACATTAAAAGAATTAAAGAGTTAGTGGCTAATTTACCGTTAATCGCTGACCTTAATAAAGCAAACGTTTTCGTTGATTGTCCAACCAAAGAAGGAAAACATGCCATTGTTGTGGCCGAGGCCGCTCCATCGACCACTAAATCTAATTATAAAAAATCAGTGGTTGGGAAGTTTGCTTATGAAGCGTTTGAACCAGCCGTCTTCTATACATTAAGAACGGGTAAGCCAATGTTCCTTAATCGGGCAGTAACTCAAGAAGGAAAGACTGTCGATCAAAGTGTCGTTCCAATCAAAGGTGCGGATGACAGAGTTCTTGGAGCACTGATTATGGAAAAGGACATAAGTGAACACCTTCAACGTCAGCAGAAAATGGAAGCGTTGTCAGAAGCGACGGAAGCGTTAAGCGGAATTCTTATGGGACTTGCGGAAAACCGCCCTATTATTCCTGAAATGCTTGAGGAGTCCATCTTCTTTCTTGAACAGGACGGAAAGCTTCTTTATTGTAATCCTTCCGGAACCAATCTCATTCAGGAAATTGATGAAGATGGAAGCTGGATTGGCAAATCACTTGTATCCTATTTTCCTGTAATAGAAGCTATTTTGAAAGCCTCTGATGAGCTTATTGTTCAGGAGGTTAAACTCTTAAATAAAGTTTTTCAAGTGAAAAAAATCGAACTCCGGCAGCAGGAAAAAATGACCGGAACGTTTGTCATCTTTAAAAACATTACCGAGCTTAGAGAAAAAGAAAGAGAACTGATTGTTAAATCAGTGGCCATTCGCGAAATCCATCATCGAGTAAAAAACAATCTGCAAACGGTAGCAAGCCTTTTGCGACTGCAAATGAGAAGAGGGCTACCTGAAGAGAGTAAAGTTCACTTTGTGGAAAGTTTGAATCGGATTACTAGTATTGCGTCTGTGTATGAAATCATTCTTTCTGGTTCAAGTGTTGACGATGTTGATCTATTTAAGTTAATAGAGAAAATCGGCAATACGTTAATATTGGAAGCTGAGCATGAAAATAAAAAGATTAGCATTACCTATTCTGGAGCTCACTCGCAAATTCAATCAAATAAAGCTGTTTCTGTTGCATTAGTGGTCAATGAATTAATCCAAAACTGTGTAAAGCATGCTTTTAAGGCGATTCATCATGGTAAGATTGAAGTGTTTTTTCATCAGATAGATGATCAAATGGAAATTCAGGTCATTGACAATGGAGAAGGCTATTCGCCAAAGTCTAAATCCTCACTAGGGCTTGATATCGTCAAAATGATGATCGAGCATGATTTATCGGGTTGCTTTTTGATAGAAAAAGCTGAGACAGGAACAATTGCTACTGTCAAATTCCCATTAACGAGGGGGGAGGTTCAGCTTTGAAAAAAAGAATTTTGGTTGTTGAGGATGAATCAATTGTCCGTTTAGATATAGCGATGATGCTCGAAGAGGCTGGATATGAGGTAGCTGGACAGGCAGGGGATGGTGAACAAGCAATTGAACAAGCTTATACACTTGAACCGGATTTAATTATAATGGATATTAAAATGCCCAAATTAAATGGTTTAAAAGCAAGCGAGATTATTTCTAAAAAATTAAATATCCCGATTCTCATTTTAACGGCATACAGCCAAAGGGAATATATTGATAAAGCAAAACAAGCAAACATTGTTGGGTATCTAGTGAAGCCTATTACCGAAGCTAATTTAATTCCAGCTGTAGAAATTGCCTTAAAACAGGCGGAAACAGCCAATGCCTATCGAGAACAAGTGGAAAACATGAATAAACAGTTAAATGAGAGAAAACTAGTCGAAAAGGCAAAGGGAATTATTATGGAGAAATACAATCTCTCTGAAGATGCTGCCTATAAAAAAATGCGAAAAATCAGCATGAACAAACAGGTAACACTGGAAAATGTAGCAAAGCGGATTATATTAAAATATAACACTTAATTCTTACAAGTGAATAGACCAAGCAAAGGTGCTTTAGCGGTTTCTTCTATTTGGAAATCGCAGGGCACCTTTTTGTCTTCTTGCGGCAATCATCATTTATTTATTCATCGCGAAAAGAAGGACAACAGTCGCTAGCTTGAAGAGTGGGTGATCCTGCCTAAAATGGAATTGGTTTACTTCTAGTAAGGCGCTTACATTTTCCGTTTTAATAGATAGTAAGGAATACGAATGACGGAGGGGTTTTAAATGGAAATGATAGGAAATGTTGTTATCTATATCATTATGACATGTGCCGTACTGGGTGCATTTGCAGCCATTCGTAACAGTGATGATGGATTAGGGGCTCAGTTTATGGAAGGGCTTCATGCAGTTGGTCATATTTTTGTGCCGGCAGCAGGAATTATGGCGTCCATTCCGTATTTATCTTGGTTTATTGATAAAGTATGCGGTCCATTTTTCTCAGCCATTGGGGCGGACCCGGCGATTGCGGCCACTTCGATTCTAGCAACCGATATGGGCGGATATCAACTGGCTGAAGTTTTAAAGCAAACTCAAGAGGGCTGGATTATGGCGATGATTGTTGGCTTCATGGCAGGTGCGACGATTGTCTTCTCCATTCCTATGGGTCTAGCGATGCTTGAAAAACGCGACCATAAATATATGGCACTTGGGGTAATGGCAGGTGTATTAACCATTCCAATTGGTGCGCTAATTTCTAGTACGATTATCTTTCTGTCAAATTCAAAGGTACGTGATTTTATTTCAACCTCTGGGGAAGCAAAATACCAATTTGCCTTAGGGTATGGACATATTCTATTAAATTTACTTCCACTGGTTATTTTTGTTGTGGCGATTGCTTTAGGTTTATATTTCCTTCCTGATTTCATGATTAAAGCTTTCATGTGGTTTGGACGAATTATGGATGCCGGAATTAAACTTGTACTAGTCTTCTCGATCGTTGAAATTTTCACAGGACTATTTTCCACTGTATTTGGCAGCTGGGGTTTCCACCCGATTATGGCAGACAAAGAAGACCAGTTTCGTGCCCTTGAAACGGCCGGTTATATTGGAATTATGCTGGCAGGTGCCTTCCCAATGGTTTACTTACTGCAAAAGTATGCCGGCGGTCCACTTGAAGCCCTTGGACGTAAGATTGGTTTAAGTAAAGAGGGAAGTGCCGGCCTAGTAGCTACCATTGCGAATATCCTTGCAATGTTTAAGCTTGTAAAAACCATGCCGCCTAAAGATAAGGTAATAAACATTGCATTTGCTGTTTGTTCCGCGTTCTTACTTGGTGATCATTTATCGTTTTCTGCAAACTTTCAGCCAACATTGATTTTGCCAATTATGATTGGTAAATTCTCTGCAGGGGTAATTGGAATTGGACTTGCCTACTGGTTATCTGTTCCAAAAGCATTAGAATTAGAAAAGAAAGACCGTGAAGCTGGCATTATTGGTAAGGATGAATATTTACCAAAACAAGAAAAAGATCGAATGGCAGGATAAAAAGTTTGCTGTCAAGGAGGTTGTAAAGTGATGAGTGAAGAGAAAAAACGATTTATCCAGGAATTTGTACCTGGAAAGCAAGTAACGTTAAGCCATTTAATTGCCAATCCTGACCCTGATATGTTCGATAAGTTGGGGATCCAGCAGGCAGGTGCGATGGGAATTTTAACGTTAACGCCAAGTGAAACTGTCATCATCGCCGGGGATTTGGCGACAAAGGCGGCAGATGTTCAAATTGGCTTCTTAGACCGTTTTACCGGCAGTCTTGTGATTGTTGGCAGCGTTTCCTCAGTACAGATGGCGATGGAAGAAATTAACCGCTTTTTGTCAGAAGTATTAAGATATACTCCGGCAGAATTAACAAAGTCATAAGCGGAGGTGCTAGTTGTGGCAAAAAAAAATAGGGCGATGCTTATCGGCTCCATTGGTGCGGGAAAATCTACCTTAACAAACGCTCTTCTTGAGCGGAAGGCAGTGGCCGTTAAAACGCAAACGCTCCATTATTATGATTGGATTGTTGATACACCTGGTGAATATACGGAAAATCCATTATTCTATAAAAATATTATGGCCACCGCATTAGAAGTGACCCATATCTTATTTTTACAGGATGCGACAAAGACAAAAACGATTTTTCCTCCGGGATTCAGCACTGGTTTTACTAAGCTGCCAATTGGAGTGGTTACAAAGTGTGATGCTGAAACGGCCGATATACCTAAAGCGATCGAGCAGTTAAAAAAAGCCCTTCCAAAGGGACCAATTGTAATCTCATCTTCGGTGTCCGGACAGGGTTTACAGGAAATACGTGATTTAGTTAAATGTAATTCTTTTCAAGAAATGCAGGAAGCGATGGAATCTGTATCTGACGATGTAGTAATTTTCGTCTGAAACCCTTTACAAAAGTGAAAAAATAGACTATATTTCTAGTATAAAAATGAATTTATGAAGGCAAAGGCGCCTTATATGTAACTATCCTAGCCGGGATGGTTCATATAAGGTGCCTTTTTTTATTGCACGTGCAGGAACGAGGTGATCTCCATCAAAAAATATGAGCTGCAGCAAGAGGAAATCTTGAGTGCTGGTATTGATATTGGGACGAGTACAACCAAGCTGGTCATTAGTAAATTTTCGCTGATGAACATGGCAGGCGGAATGCATATGCCGCGGATTGAAATTATTCATAAAGAGGTATTGTACCGGAGTCCCATCTACCGCACACCTTTGTTGTCACAGACAGCAATTGATATGGAATCAGTTGACGAACTTGTAAAAAAAGAATATGCCAACGCTCAAATTAGTCCAAATGATATTCAAACAGGGGCGGTCATTATTACCGGCGAGACAGCTACTAAGCAGAATGCCCAAGAGATGGTCCATCATTTATCAAACCATGCAGGTGAATTCTTGGTTGCGACAGCCGGACCAGACCTAGAGGGAATCATTGCGGCAAAGGGATCAGGAGCTTATGAATATTCGAAAAAAACAGGGAAAGTGATTGCCAATATTGATATCGGCGGGGGGACGGCTAATGCTGCTGTCTATAAATCCGGAAAGCTTTGTGGCACCTGTACATTACATATTGGCGGGAGATTAATAGAATTCACCGGGAACCAAATAAAAAGTATTTCACCTCCGATAAAACAATTATTTCGCCAATGGGGATTACCTTTTAGTGAAATAACAGCAGGTAGCATCGGATATCGAAACGAAATGAAGAGGCTCACTGATTTTATGGCAGCGGTAATCGCAAGAATGCTGAAGCGTGATTTGTCAGCAGCCGACCAGCCGTTACTCCTCGGTCATGAACCAAATTGGCAGGAAGACATAGATGAAATCATGATTTCAGGCGGTATCAGTGAATGCCTTTACCAATATGAAACTGGTGCACCCCGAATCGTAAAATATGATGACATCGGAGAAATACTGGCGGCTTCTCTCCAGGAGTGTAAAGAGCTAGCAGAATGGAAATGGGTTAAACCGGATGAAACTGTTCGGGCAACTGTCCTAGGGGCCGGCACTCAGACGACTGAAATCAGCGGTGCTACGATACACGTAGAAAATAGGGATTTGCCGATTCGCAACCTGCCAGTTTTTCAAGTCCCTTTTGGACATGAATTAAAAAAGGGTTTAAACAGGATGCGGGAGGCTGTGGGGCAAGCGCTTGATATGTTTGACCCACAGGGTGAAGGCCAGAATTTTGCACTATATATAACGGAGCTTCCTTATTTAGGCTTTCGCGATGTACAAGAACTGGCAGCAATGATTTTGGAAGCAATCAAAGTAAAACCAAATCCAGCGCAGCCTTTGGTCATTGTTTTAGAAAGCGATCATGCCAAGGTTCTTGGTCAGACGATAAACGTCCAGAACCAAGAACAAAGTATTATTTGTATCGATCAAATCCGTGTGGAACACGGTGATTATATTGATATCGGACCCCTGCTGCAAACGGGCGTGGTCCCTGTCGTAATCAAAACATTAACATTCCATCATTAAGAAAGGGGGAATTCTCTATGAAACTGCAAACGACCTATTTAGGAACCGTTTATCAGTTTTCTTCCTTAAAGGAATTATTTGCAAAAGCGAATGAAGAGAAATCCGGTGATCGCTTGGCAGGCCTGGCTGCGGAGACGGTTCAGGAGCGGATCGCAGCGAAACAAGTACTTAGCTATTTGACATTGGGTGAAATTCGCGAAAATCCGATGCTTCCAGCAGAAAAGGATGAAGTATCACGAATTATAGAAAGCCAGTTGAACGAACCGGTTTATCAATCGATTAAAAACTGGTCCGTTGCTGAACTACGAGAATATATTTTAAGCGACACGACTACCGGTGAAGATTTAAAACGATTAAGCCGCGGGTTAAATAGTGAAATGATTGCTGCCGTGGCCAAACTTATGTCAAATCTTGACCTCGTACACGCTGCAAATAAAATTGAAATTTTAACCAAATGTAATATAACGATTGGGTATAAAGGGACGCTTGCATCCCGCCTGCAGCCCAATCATCCAACCGACAATGTGGAAGGCATGATTGCTTCCCTAAAGGAAGGGTTGTCATATGGGATGGGGGATGCAGTTATTGGAATTAATCCCGTCGATGATTCCGTTGAAAGTGTGAAACGATTGCTGCATGCCACTCATGATTTTATTCAAGAATGGGAAATTCCGACACAAAACTGTGTCCTTGCACACGTCACTGCGCAAATGAAGGCAATTGAGCAGGGGGCACCTGCCGATATGATATTCCAAAGCATTGCTGGAACTGAAGCAGCAAACCGATCATTTGGGATTACAGCTTCTTTATTAGAGGAAGCCAATGATATGGCAAGAACATTAGGAACCGGAACAGGTCCGCAGCGGCTATACTTTGAAACCGGCCAAGGTTCGGAATTGTCGGCAGAAGCTCATTTTGGAATCGATCAAATGACACTGGAGTCTAGAAATTACGGTTTTGCCCGCTATTACGATCCATATATCGTTAACACAGTGGTCGGCTTTATTGGACCAGAGTATTTGTATAACAATAAGCAGGTCATCCGTGCTGGATTGGAAGACCATTTTATGGGAAAAATGCACGGAATTCCGATGGGGGTAGACATTTGCTATACCAACCATATTAAGGCAGATCAAAATGACATTGAAGATTTAGGGGTGCTTTTAACCGCTGCCGGTGTTAATTTCATTATCGCAACACCGATGGGTGATGATTGTATGTTAAATTATCAATCCATGAGCTACCATGATGTGGCGACATTAAGACAAACGATGAACAAGCGTCCATCCCCAATCTTTGCTGAATGGCTGGAAAAAATGGGCATCCTTGAAAACGGCAAGTTAAGTAAAATTGCCGGAGATCCGACCATTTTTTCTAAAGGGAGGAATTAACTAAATATGAATCCTGAGCTTATAGAGAAAGTCACAAAACTCATTGTGGAAAAATTACAGATCCAAAATGGGTCGGAGCATAATGCTGAGATGTTAAGTAAAACACCTCGGCCTGAGGTGAAATTTTGGGATCATACTTCAGGCTCACCGTTACCTAGTAACGGTCATCAAGCGGTTATGGAACCTAGCAAGTCGGCGAAAGCAACTAAAGATAACGACCTGATCCCGTTTGGCAGCTATTCTGAAACAAAGGTGTCAGGCAGCTTTGTTGAATCACAAAGGAAAGACGTGATTCACCCAACCTCCGGAATTGAGAATCCCTTTAATCCTGAGGAATTACAAGAGCTAATGAGTAAAACGCCGGCCCGAATTGGAATTGGCCGGGCTGGACTTAGGCCAAAAACGGATTCATGGTTAAAATTCCGCTTTGACCATGCTGCAGCTGTGGATGCCGTGTATGGGGATGTTAATGAAGAACTATTAAAACGACTGGATCTTTTTAAGGTTAGCACAAGGGTAAGCGACAAAGAAGTATATATCCGCCGTCCTGATTATGGACGAAAGCTTTCTGATGAAGCGAAGCAACTAATCAGCGAAAAATGCCGGAAAGCTCCAACCGTTCAAATCATCGTTTCGGATGGTTTAAGTTCAAGTGCGGTGGAAGAAAATGTCGAGGACGTTTACCTTTCCCTCCAGCAATCACTAAAAAGCCTAGACCTTGAAACCGGTACACCTTTCTATATCGAAAAGGGCCGGGTAGCCGTTATGGATGATGTTGGTGAATTGCTGCAGCCAAAGGTAGTGGTTCTGCTGATTGGCGAGCGCCCAGGACTTGTCAGCGCAGAAAGCCTGAGTGCCTATTTATGCTATATGCCTAGAGCAGGAACAATTGAAGCAGATCGAATGGTCATTTCCAATATCCATAAAGGCGGCATTCCTCCTGTTGAGGCAGGCGCCTATATCGGAACGATTATACAAAAAATATTAAAATATGAAGCTAGCGGAGTGTCGCTTGTTCAAAAGGAAAGCTAGGGGGGAAAGAATTTGGCTTTAGAACGTATTTATGCTGATATCTTAGCTGTTCGAATTATTCCAAATGTTGACCCTGATTTAGCTAAGCAATTTAATTTGGAAGACCATCATCGCAGCCTAGCCATTTTTACATCAACCGTTGATGACATTGGCTATACGGCACTTGATGAGGCAACCAAACGAGCTGATGTTGACGTTGTCTATGCCCGTTCATTTTATGCCGGCTCCGGGCATGCCTCTGGTCCATTGTCAGGAGAGATGATTGGCATCCTTGCTGGCCCGTCGCCTGATGAAGTCCAAAGCGGGATTGATGCAGTGCGGCAAACAGCGGAAACCTCCGCCTATTTTGAAGCGTTAAATCCTGAAAAAACACATGCCCTTTATGCCCATGTTGTTTCAAGCACCGGCTCCTATTTGTCTAAGGAAGCGGGAATTAGACAAGGCGAGGCGCTGGCGTATTTGATTGCGCCGCCATTAGAAGCGGTTTATGGCTTAGATGCAGCCTTAAAGGCAGCTGATGTCAAGCTGGTTAAGTTTTTCGGACCACCATCCGAAACCAACTTCGGCGGCGGATTATTAAACGGGTCGCAATCTGCATGCCAGGCAGCGGCGGATGCCTTTCGCGATGCGATTATCGATATCGCCGAAAAACCAATCAAGTATTAATTTTAAGGGAGTGTGTAATAGTGCAATTTGATCACGATCTCCAATCGATACAAGAAATGCGTGATGCTGTGAAGCGTGCGAAAGAGGCGCAATTAAAATACTTGTCTTTTTCACAGGAACGGGTAGATGAGATTGTAAAGAGAGTGGCCGAGGCTGCTTATGCTAAATCGCTTGAGCTTGCTCAGATGGCAGTAGAAGAAACCGGAATGGGTGTCGTGGAGCATAAGAAAATGAAAAACGAAGTTGGTTCCATGGTAGTCTACGAATCCATTAAGGATGAAAAGACAGTAGGTATCATTCGTGAAGACCGAGTCAATAAAGTAACGGAGGTTGCTTATCCATACGGGCTTGTTGCCGGCATCATCCCAACTACCAACCCAACTTCAACAGCAATTTTTAAAACATTGATTTCTTTAAAAACTAGAAATGCCATTGTTGTCAGTCCGCATCCCCGTGCGGTCAAGTGTACAGTGGAAGCATTAAAAATCTGCCAGGAGGCAGCTGTTAAAGCGGGTGCGCCTGATGGGTTGATTGGCTGGATTTCCAAGCCATCGATGGCAGCCACTAATGAATTGATGAAACATAGGGATGTAAATGTCATTTTAGCAACAGGCGGGGGTGCATTAGTTAGAGCTGCCTATAGCTCTGGGAAACCTGCTTATGGTGTAGGGCCGGGAAATGTTCCTTGCTATATTGAAAAAACGGCTAATGTTTCTAAATCAGTTTCAATGATTGTGGATAGTAAATCGTTTGATAACGGGACGATTTGTGCAACAGAGCAAGCTCTAGTTGTTGACCGCAATATCAAGGAAATGGTCATCCGTGAGTTTAAAAATAATGGCGCATATTTCCTAAATGCAGATGAGAAAGCGTTATTGGAAAAGGTTATTACCCTATCACCTGGGCATTTAAATCCGGCAATTGTTGGACAATCAGCGGTTAAAATCGCCGCAATGGCTGGAGTCGCTGTTCCTCAAGACACTCGTGTTTTAATTGCGGAAGAGACAAGGGTAGGCAAGGATGTTCCGTTTTCTATTGAAAAATTATCACCCGTCTTTCCGCTTTATACAGCAGAAAGCTATGAGGAAGCTAAAGAGGTTTGTTTGAAACTATTAAATCTTGGAGGAAGAGGACATAGCTTATCCCTTCATACAAATGATGATGCAGTTGCAAACGGATTTGCCCTCGAAATGCCTGTGTCAAGGTTGATGGTCAATACGCTTTCATCTATCGGTGCTGTAGGGGCAACAACCGGCCTAACTCCTTCCTTAACACTGGGCTGTGGTTCCTTTGGCGGCAATATTACCGGTGATAACGTGACAGCACGTCATTTAATCAATATTAAGAGAATGGCCTATGGTATCAAAGATGTTTCCGTTCCAAAGCCATCCATACCTTCAATGACGAATAAAAAGGCAGAACAAGAAACACTCAATGTAGAAGATATCGTCGATCAGGTTTTGAACCAAGCAGGTTCAAATGCTGAAGTTGACCCAAAAGTAATCGCTGAAATGGTTAATCAAGTTATTCAAAAAATATCAAACTAACATTCTAGGAGGAAATAAAAATGAGTAGAGAATTAACAGCATTAGGAATGATTGAAACAAAAGGTTTAGTAGCATCTGTTGAGGCAGCTGACGCAATGGTAAAGGCAGCAAATGTACATTTAATTGGTAAGGTACATGTTGGTGGCGGGATTGTTACTGTATTAGTACGCGGTGATGTTGGTGCTGTAAAGGCAGCAACCGATGCAGGTGCAGCTGCAGCTCAGCGTGTTGGAGAACTGAAATCTGTCCATGTAATCCCACGCCCGCACAACGAACTAGAAAGCATTTTACCAAAATTAGAAATTCAAGAATAATAGAAGAAAAGTGTAAGCGCCTTGGCGCTTACGCTGGGCATTTCTCAAAGTCATAAACATATAAATCTTTATATAATTTATATAAGTGAGGAGCATGAAACATGGATCAACAAGCCATTGAAGCAATAGTGGCAGAGGTAGTATCCCGTTTAAACGGTGCTGCGAAGAATGATTCGATCCCTATCGCTGTTTCTGCTCGGCATTGTCATTTAAGTCAAAGCGACCTTGAAGCCCTTTTCGGTGAGGGGTACGAATTAACGAAAAAGGCGGATTTATCACAGCCTGGTCAATTCGCTGCAAATGAAACGATTACCATTGTGGGACCAAGAGGGAGCATTGAAAAAGTGCGCATTCTTGGTCCTGCACGTAATATGACTCAGGTCGAAGTGAGCCAGACAGATTCTATTAAATTAGGAAGCAAGCCGCCGCTCCGAGAATCTGGTGATATTAAAGGTTCAGCCCCCATCACATTAGTTGGACCCAATGGGAGCCTTTATAAAAAAGAAGGATTAATTATTGCTCAGGCTCATATTCATATGAACCCCGATGATGCGGCCCGTTTTGACGTAAAGAATGGGGAATATGTCAAAGTAGAGGTCGGCGGAATCCGTCCTGCCACATTAGGGAAGGTATTAATTCGTGTATCTCCAAGATATAAGCTTGAAATGCATGTCGATACAGATGAGGCCAATGCCGGCTTTATAACAGGAAAAACAAAAGGAAAACTCATTAAAGACGAGGCAGCACTATGATGGATCGAAATATAATAGAGCAAATTGTTCTTGAAGTGATGAAGCAATTAGCCTTAAAGGATCAAATTCCTTCTATTAATATACAAAAGCCGAAACTGCTTATTGTCGGCGATACATCATTTGTGGAACCTAGCTATTTATCAAGGCTGGAAACAAAATGGGATTCCATTAAGGACAATGAATCTGAAAAGATAAAGTTAGATCAAATCAACCAAGTGGTCTTTTTACATGCGACACAGGATTTGCTGGCGAAGGGTGCGCTTGGAATTTTTGACACGAAAGAGAGTAAACTTCTTTCAAAGTGTTTATTAGAATCTGTACCTGTGTCGATCATCCCGACAGTTTATCTACAGGAACACCTTTTTAACGAAAATCCAAAAAATAAGCCATATGTATCACAACTGCAGGAATATAAGCAACGGTTATTAACATTTGGCGCGAAAGTCGAAACAATCGAAAGCTTTATCGCTAAATCAGGAAACGCTGCTGAGGCCATTACAGCAAAAACTTCCATAACAAAAAAGAAAAAGCTATTAACACAAAGAGATGTTCAGGATTGTCGTGACATTGAACTTGTGGTTGATGACCAAACCATCATTACTCCTCTTGCACGTGATACAGCACGTGAAATGGGGAAGATCATTAAGGTAATTGAAACAAAAGGGGCGAAAAGATAAATGCAAATGGGCACTGTAATTGGAAATGTCTGGGCTACAAGGAAAGAGGATGAATTAACGGGATTGAAATTTTTAATTGTTCAGCCGGAAATGCCCGATCGAACTTCTGCCGGCACGCCATTTATTGCCGTTGACAGGATTGGCGCTGGTTTTGGCGATCAGGTCCTCGTTACCCGAGGGAGCGCAGCAAGTAATATGTCCAATGATAAACAACTGCCCATTGATGCCCTCATTATAGGAATTATTGATTCGGTTGATGTTGAGACGAAGAGAGGTGAATAATCATGGGTAGAGCATTAGGAATGATCGAAACAAGAGGTCTCATTGGTTCCATTGTAGCAGGTGATGCGATGTTAAAATCTGCGGATGTAACCTTAGTAAAGCAGGAAAAAGTGGATGCTGCACTTGTAACGATTCTTGTACAAGGCGATGTCAGTGCTGTTCAGGCTGCGGTTGATGCTGGAAAAGAAGCAGCAGCAAGAGTTGGGGAGCTTATTTCTGCTCATGTCATCCCACATCCGGATGAATCTATTAGGGATGTATTATTAAAAAAAAACACTAAAGTGAGTGAACCTAGTAAGAAAACAGAAAATATCCTTGAAGTAAAGGGCTCAACGAAAAAGAAGTCAGAGTCTTCGCAAACAGCAAAAAATAAACCGGCAGTTAAACCAGAGGAAGGAAACTAATCTCCTATTTTGATTTAGCTATGAATGGAGGAGAAAGATGACTTTTAAGCGCAGAAAAATTGTCGTTATAGGAGCCGGTTTTACCGGAGCAACTGCCGCTCTGATGCTGGCTCAAAAAGAACTTGGCGATGTAGTGATTGTTGACATCCCGTCGCAAACCAATCCGACAAAGGGGAAAGCCTTAGATATGCTCCAGGCTAGTCCCGTTCAAGGCTTTAATGCCAATATTACCGGTACCTCCAATTATGAAGATATCCAGGATGCTGACGTAGTGTTAATCACTGCCGGGCTGCCAAGGAAGCCAGGAATGAGCCGTGATGACTTAGTTGCAACCAATGAGAAAATCATGATTGAGGTTTCTAAGAATATCAAAAAATATGCTCCAAACAGCTATATTATCGTATTAAGCAACCCAGTGGATGCGATGACATATGTTTGCTATAAGACAACCGGGTTTCCTAAAAACCGTGTGATTGGCCAATCAGGTGTATTGGATACAGCACGATTTAATACATTTGTAGCCCAGGAATTAAATGTTTCAATCGAAGACATTTCCGGTTTTGTATTAGGCGGCCATGGTGACGATATGGTTCCGTTGGTACGCTATTCCTATGCAGGAGGGATCCCGCTTGAAAAAATCCTTCCGCAAGAAAGAATAGATGCCATTGTAGAAAGAACCCGAAAAGGCGGCGGAGAAATTGTAAACCTGCTAGGACAAGGAAGCGCCTATTATGCTCCGGCAGCATCTATGGTCCAAATGGCTGAAGCTATTTTAAAAGATAAGAAACGAATTTTACCTTCGATTGCTTATCTTGAAGGCGAATACGGCTATTATGACCTTTATTTAGGTGTGCCTACAATCTTAGGCGGTAACGGTATTGAAAGCATCATCGAAATTCCATTAACCCCTGAAGAAAAGGCTGCACTGGACAAATCGGTTCAATCCGTCCAAAATGTCATGACTATATTAACAACTGCAAATTAATATGTTACTAGAATCCCAGGCACCTTCCAAACATTGGAAGGTGCTTTTGTTATATTAAGCTAGTGTAAATCTATTGTTAATATTTGAAGGATTGATTTACATGCATGAGAATATGATATAACATGAAATTAATATTTGTTTGGTATTGTTTTATATTTGTTATTCTTATTTTTTATAACCAAACAAATACAAACAAACATTCAATGATATTAGGAGGAAACACATTATGAAAAAAGGCTCATTTTTGAAAATGGCCGCAGTAGGGGTTCTATCAGTTTCATTGTTTGCAGGTTGTTCCAATACTTCTAAAACAGAATCAAAAAAGGTAGATACTAGCAACCTCTCCCTTGAAGAAATCACTAAAAAGGCGAAGGAAGAAGGAAATCTTAATTCAGTCGGAATGCCTGACCATTGGGCAAACTGGAAACAAACGTGGGATGATTTAAAGACAAAATACAATATTGAACATACTGACACGGATATGTCTAGTGCGGAAGAATTGGCAAAGTTTGAATCTGAAAAAGAAAATGCGTCTGCTGATATTGGGGATGTTGGAATTAATTTCGGGCCACTTGCAAAAGAAAAAGGGTTAACCCTCCCATATAAAACTTCCTACTGGGATGATGTGCCTAAATGGGCAAAAGACGATGAGGGTCATTGGATGGTAGGCTATACAGGAACAATTGCTTTTATTACAGATAAAACGAAAGTAAAGAACCCGCCAAAATCATGGAAAGAGCTAGAAGATGGTGACTTTAAGGTTACAGTTGGGGATGTTTTAAAGGCGAGCCAAGCCCAATTTTCCGTATTGGCGGCTGCTTTTGCCGAAGGTGGAGATGAGGCGAATATCGAGCCAGGAATTGACTTCTTTGAAAAATTAGCAAAGGAGGGGCGCCTAGTGACAACTGATCCAAAAGTAACAACATTAGAAAAAGGGGAAGAAGATGTTGCCCTAATATGGGACTTTAATGGACTGGGATATCGCGACAAAATCGATGCAAGCCGTTTTGATGTCACCATCCCAGCAGAAGTATCCGTTGTATCTGGATATGCATCAGTCATTAATAAATATGCAAAAAATCCTCATGCTGCGATGCTGGCAAGAGAATATATTTTTTCGGATGAAGGACAGGCAAACTTAGCTCGCGGTTATGCAAGACCTATTCGTGAAAATGTTAAACTTCCAGAAGACGCAAAAGCAAAGCTTCTGCCAGACGAATTGTACAAAAATGTTAGACCGGTTAAAGATATGAAAGCATGGGAACAAACGATTCCAAAAATGCTGGAACTATGGGAAAGCAAGGTGTTAATCAATGTCAAATAAGCTGATTTTTATCATGTTAGATGGTCTGCGATATGATACGGCTGTTAGCCAAATGGGGTATTTGCATCATTTAGTGGAAAAGGGGAAAGCCTCACGCTTTAAAGTAAAGTCGGAATTGCCAAGTCTATCTCGGCCGTTATATGAAGTATTATTAACAGGAACGCCAGTGTATAAAAACGGAATTACTACGAATAAAACAGTCCGATTATCTTATGAAGAGAGTTTATTTCATTTAACAAAGCAGCATGGATTAAAAAATGCCGCTGCAGCTTATTATTGGGTAAGCGAGCTATATAATTCGGCGCCATTTAATCCAAGTACAGACAGGATCCAACTTGACGGGCAAAAACCAATTGAGAGAGGTATCTTTTATTGGGAGGACCATTACCCAGACAACCATTTATTTGCGGATGCCAATTTCCTATTAAATACATATGTACCGGATTTCCTTTATGTTCACTCGATGAATATTGATGATGATGGGCATAAATTCACAGCTGATTCTATGGAATATCGAAACCGTGTCATTGGAGTAGATATGATTTTAGCCAGTGTTCTTCCGAGCTGGATGGAAGCAGGTTATCAAATTATAGTAACAGCTGACCATGGCATGAATGATGATGGAAACCACGGCGGGACAACCGCCGATGATCGAGATGTCCCGCTATTTATTATTAGTGACCGGATCAAACCGGGGATATACGAAGAGGAAATCGCACAACTGCAAATCGCGCCTTTAGCATGCGAATTATTAAATATTCAACAGTCTCAACCCATGCAGCAGCTCTCCATTCCTGTTATAAAAGGGGCGCCTTCTATTTAAGAAGGCGTTTGTGTTTAAAAATGGTTAAAAATATCATGTTGTAACAGGATATTTTCGCCTTAGTAATTCAAAAGGGGTTGTTCATATTGAAGCGTATGAATGGAATGCTTCTCATCAGCATTATTCCGTTTATCATTTTTGTTCTATTATTTTTATTTGTCCCGCTGTTTTTCATGCTTTATAGCAGTTTCCAAGAGAATGGCGGTACGGGGTTTACTTTCAGCCAATATATGGAGGTATTTCGAAATACCTACTACCACCAGGCGTTTAAAAATAGTATGCTTATTAGCTTTTTCTCAAGTTTAATAGCTATAACCCTTGCAGTTTTCGCTGCTTACTCAATTACTCTATTTTCAAAAAAAGTACAGGACAGGATCCTCGTATTTGCAAACCTTACTGCAAATTTCGCTGGAATTCCTCTAGCGTTTGCTTTTATTGTAATCTTAGGAAACAGCGGTTTGTTTACATTATTATTCAAACACTTTGGCTGGGATTTATTAAATTCATTTAATTTATACTCCTGGTCAGGATTAGTACTTATTTATGTTTATTTTCAGCTGCCGCTGGCGGTAATGCTAATTTATCCTGTATATCAAGGGATTCAAGCACAATGGAAGGAGGCAGCAGCCCTTCTAGGAGCGTCACCATCACAGTTTTGGCTGAAAATTGGAGTTCCGATCATTATGCCTAGCATTGCTGGTACGTTTAGTATTCTTTTTGCCAATGCAATGGGAGCTTATGCTTCAGCATTTGCTTTGACAGGAAGTGCATATAACCTTGTTACTATTCGAATCGGTGCCATTACAACCGGAGACATTTTTGCTAGACCTGAGTTAGGAAGTGCGATTGCAACTCTGCTAGGTTTAACAATGGTACTTGCCTTACTTATAAATGAATGGTTGACCCGCAGGATTCGGAGGGATTTATCATGAAAAAATCATTCTATCATTATATAACAATTGGAATTGTAGTTTTGTACTTATTGATTCCATTATTAGGTACCTTCCTTTATTCCTTTGCTACTTCCTGGCATAAAACCATTTTACCGGAAGGCTTAACATTCAAATGGTATATTGAATTATTTGGCGATATAAGGTTCCTGGAGTCTTTAGGCCGATCACTGATTTTATCACTAGGTGCGACTATTTTAACACTGATTATTATGGTTCCCGCCATATTTTCCATTATCTTATATGCACCAAAGCTGGAGAAAATAGTTCAATCTCTCGTCGTCATGACTTATGCCATGCCGGGAATTATCCTTGCTGTTGGCTTAATTAGAGCTTATTCGACAAGTGGGGTTTCAATGGTGTTAATTACAATCGGTGCTTATTTTGTTGGCATCCTCCCTTATATGTATCAAGGAACGCGTAACTCTTTAAGAAATATAAATGCGGAGACATTGATGGAAGCAGCGGAAATATTGGGAGCGAGCCGCTATACAGCCTTCATAAAAGTGATTGTCCCAAATATTATGTCAGGAATTCTCGTTTCCTCTTTACTTTCTTTTTCTATTTTATTTGGAGAATTCGTCCTCATCAATTTATTAGTTGGCGGACACTTCGAAACCGTTCAAATTTACTTATATCAAAAGTTAAGCCAGAGTGGTCATATCGCAAGTGCGATTGTTGTGTGCTACTTTATCCTTATTAGTATTCTTTCGGCCGTTATGATAAAAATGACCCGCCAAAAAAAGGAGACCATATAAATGAGTTTTTTAACAATAGAGAAAATCAAAAAGTCCTTTAACAATGAAACCGTCTTGCACCATTTGAATCTTTCGATTAAGGAAGGGGAATTTGTTACATTGTTGGGACCGAGCGGTTGTGGGAAAAGTACACTGTTACGGACTATTGCGGGTCTAATCCATCCGGATGAGGGTACAATTCATATTGATGGAAAAAACGTTACGGAGGTAAAGCCTAAAGACCGCCAAGTGGGCATGGTATTTCAATCGTATGCGCTTTTTCCAAACATGACCGTTCAAGAGAATATTGAATTTGGCTTGAAAATGAAAAAGCTCGACAAGGAGAGCATTAAACAAAACGTAGCCCGGGTAATCGAACTAGTTGAATTGACAGGGAAAGAAAGGTCTTATCCGCGTGAGCTGTCAGGCGGTCAGCAGCAGCGTGTTGCATTAGCCCGTTCACTGGTAACACAACCTAAAGTTTTATTGCTTGACGAACCTCTTAGTGCTCTAGATGCTCAAATTCGTAAAAATTTGCAAAAGCAGCTTCGCAGCATTCAGCAGGAACTGAATATGACAACCATTCTGGTGACACATGATCAGGAAGAGGCAATGGCGGTTAGTGACTATATTTATATTATGAATAAGGGACATATTGCTCAAAGTGGGTCGCCGCATGAAATTTATACTCGTCCCGCTAGCGAATTTGTAGCTCGATTTATTGGAAACTATAATGTTTTGAGTAGAAAGGAAATATCAAATTTATTTAATGACGATAATGGTTATACGAGGGATATATATGCAATTAGACCTGAAGCCTTCAGTGAAGCACCTGTTAAAGATGGTTACGAAATAACAGGGAAAATTCAAAAAATGACCATGCTTGGTAATATAACTCGATATGAATTAGAGGTAAATAACGTTTGTTTTATTGCAGATCATTTGCACAAAATAGAGGAAGATTCCCAAAAACGCGAGACAATAACTTTATATCTTAACCGTAAGGACGTGATTTCACTAACATGAATGTTCTGTTAAATGAGCGACAGCTCTTCATCTTAGAACAATTGGAAAAAGAAAAGAAGGTTTTAGTAGCTTCTCTAGCACAAGAATTAGGAGTTGCTCCGGAAACGATTCGCCGTGATTTAGATACATTAGAAAAGGAAAAAAAACTAAAAAGAGTCCATGGCGGTGCCGTTAGATATCTCCAAACCAATAACGAGCCGCATTTTATCAAAAAAATGAATGTGCAAGCGGAAGCAAAAGAAGCGATTGGAAGGAAAGCTGCAGAGTTTATTCAAGACGGGGATACCGTTATGATTGATGTCGGGACGACAACAATTCATATTGCCAAGGCTATAACTGGTGTCAAGGATTTGACAATTGTAACAAATTCGCTCGCTGTTGCAGAAGAATTAAATAACCGGTTAGAAAGTCAGGAGTTTGATGGGAGAATTATTGTCCTTGGCGGCACCACCAATCCGGCACAAAAATCAATCGTAGGAGCTTTAACCTGCAAAATGCTCGAATCATTTCGGTTTGATAAACTATTCCTCTCCTGTGGTGGGATAACCACAAACAATGTCAGTGATTACGACTTTGAAGAATGTATGGTTTCAACCGTCATGATTGAAAGAGCCAATCAAGTATTTGTACTGGCGGACTCCTCGAAAATTGACCATGAGTCTTTTTATAGGATTTGCTCCTTATCTGCGGTGGATTATATTATTTGTGATGGGGAAATGCCATTATCTTGGAAACAAAAGGAGTTAGATACAATGATACAATGGATTTCGCCAGGAGGGGAGGAGCATCATGAAGGTTGATTATCATTTACATTTAGAAGAGGGTCCGTATTCATTCCGATGGCTAGATAGAACGAATAAGGCATTAGATTATTTTACCCCCCTGACTGAAAAAGCTCATTCGATTGAATGGATGCATAAAAGTATGTCCCGGCTTAGTGACCGTGTACAAAAGGGTTCCTATGATGCGTCTTGGATTGACCTTTATTTAATAGAGGCTAAACGAAAGGGACTGCGTGAAGTGGGAATTGTCGATCATCTTTATCGCTTTAAAGAAACCCAAGCCTATTTTGAAAAATATATCGACACAAGCAATACTGATCTTGGGAATAAACAGCGAAAATGGCTAAGCCAAGTAATGACAGAATCAATGAGCGATTTTGTTTCTGCAATATCAGAAGCCAAACAACGCTGGGAAAAAGAAGGAATCATTCTTAAACTGGGAATTGAAGCAGATTATTTTCCAGGCGGGGAGGAAGAATTAAGTAAGCTGCTTGGACAATTTGAATGGGATTATGCAATTGGTTCCGTCCATTTTATTCATGGATGGGGGTTCGATAACCCGGATACACAAGAGTTATTTAACGAATATAATTTAGAAGGTTTATATGAGGATTTTTTTAATGTTGTTGAAAAAGCTATTCGCAGTAAGTTGTTTAACTTTGTAGCACACTTGGATAATTTGAAGGTATTCAATTACCGTCCAGATGAAAGTCTTCTTCTCCCATATTACGAAAAGATTGCCAAAGCTTTAATTGAAACCGATACAGCAACGGAAATAAATGCCGGTTTATATTATCGCTATCCAGTTCAAGAAATGTGCCCAAGTCCTAGATTTCTAGATGTATTAGTAGATAACGGAGTGGCCTTAACCACCTCCTCTGACTCTCATTTTCCAGATGACATCGGAGCATACATTGATTTAAATACTACAACATTACTAAATAAAGGGGTTACCAGTATAGCAACCTTTGAAAAACGAAAACGAATTATGAAACCATTAGGTTAGTTTATTTGGTGTCAGGCATCAAAATGTATTAATAGACTCTCTGGATGAAAGACAAAAAAGATTGTCAATAAAGGGAGGCAATAGGATGGATCATTTTGGTTTTTTTATGAAGAACATTTTTTGAAAAATATCGAGATCTATCTACGGTTAGTTATAAGTGCTTTATTGGGGATGGTTATTGGCTGGGACCGCAGTGCAAAAAATAAACCTGCAGGATTAAAAACTTTAACCTATGTATCAGTTTCATGTACATTGATAACCATTGTTTCGATTTATAGTGCTGAGTTTTTTGGTAATTCTAATATGAATAATCGGATGGACCCTATGCGCCCTGCTGCCCAAATAGTTTCCGGACTTGGTTTTTTAGGTGCGGGTCTAATTTTAAAAAACGGATTACGTGTAAAAGGTTTAACATCCGCTGCTATGGTGTTTTTTGCAGGAGGTGTTGGGATCGGAATTGGAGCTGGATTTTACGGCATCGTTTTTGCTTCTGTCTTTATAACATTTATCTTAGCTAAAATCAGTCTTTGGATTGAAGAAAAACATAATGTACCTAAAGAAAAAAAACATGAAGCTTTTAGAAATATGGGATCATGAAAAGCCAGGCAGGAATACTTGGCTTTTTTTATTGAAAAAATCAATTGAACAAAAAAATAATTCGACAAGAATATACATATTTCTCCAATATCTAAATTATCTAAATAATCCTTATAATAGGTTGATTTTTATGAAATAGAGTAGTATTATTGTTTTTGCACAATAATAGTTTTTGGTTATTTTTTAGGAGGATTTTTTTTAATGCAAAACAAATTACCGTTTTCGAAATATTTTGTCATAGGTGTTATGTTGTTTGCCTTGTTTTTCGGGGCAGGGAACTTAATTTTTCCAGCCTCACTCGGGCAGCAGGCAGGTTCAAACATTTGGCCGGCTGTAGCAGGTTTCTTAGTAACAGGAATCGGCTTACCGTTTTTAGGAATATTAGCTATGGGGGTTTCCGGAAGCAGGAACTTACAGGAACTCGCCGGCAGAGTTCATCCGCTTTATGGGATTATCTTTACGGCACTACTATATTTGACAATTGGCCCGTTTTTTGCCGCACCAAGAACAGGAGCGGTTGCCTATGATATTGGTATTGCACCATTTGTTGGCGAAGGCTTTGGTCAAATCGGTTTATTCGTTTTCACCCTTATATTTTTTATCGTAACGATGTGGTTCTCTTTGAACCCTGCGAAGATTGTTGATAATGTTGGGAAAATTTTATCCCCAGCCATTATTGTATTGCTTTTAGTCTTATTAGTCATGGTTTTTGTTAAACCGATTGGTGCGATTGAAGCGCCGCAAGCATCTTATTCAAATGGGGCCTTCATCAAAGGATTCATGGAAGGGTATAACACAATGGACGCGCTTGCGTCACTGGTATTTGGAATTATTGTCATCAATGCCATTCGTTCAATGGGGGTAACCTCAGCACGTGGCATTCTATTTACTTCTGCAAAATCTGGAATCGTAGCAATACTGTTCTTAGGTATTATTTATGTAGGGATTGCTTATTTGGGAGCAACCACAACAGGAACATTTGGTCTATTTGATAATGGAGGTCCAGTCCTAGGAAAAGCAGCTTCTTATTATTTTGGCTCATTAGGAACAGTTATGTTATCCATAGTCATTATTCTAGCTTGTTTGACCACGAGTATTGGTCTAGTAACAGCATGTGGTGAGTATTTCCATACTTTATTTCCAAAAGTAAGCTATAAAAAATTTGTCTTGCTGTTTTCAACTGTATGTTTTATAATTGCAAATTTTGGTTTATCGAATATTATTAACTTCTCTATTCCGGTTTTAATGTTCTTATATCCACTAGCGGTTGCATTAATGATTTTGACATTTTTATCAAAATTGTTCAATCATTCACGATTTGTATATACTTCAGCAATTGTGGTCACCTTTTTAATTAGTATTATTGACGGCTTTAAAACATTCTGTCAGCTGTTTAAGATTGATTATTTTGGCTGGTTAGCAGCTGTTATTGATTTTTATGAGCGGGCTCTGCCGTTATATAATCAAGGACTTGGGTGGGTAATTCCTGTTTTAATTACTATTTTTATCACAGGCTTCATTGCACGGCTTGGAAACTTATCCGGAGCAGGGGCTAAGAACAAATCAGAAGGTACTGTCTAACTTTGTGAACATCTTCACCATAGTGGAGGTGTTTTTTTATGCTCTTATCAGCTTCTTCATAATTGGGAAAAATAATAAATAGAAGATTGATTCCGTCATTCACATAGAGCACATCAATTGAATTTCCCTTCCTTGGTTTACTATAATCAAGTTATTGTCATAAAAACGATCAGAAGAGGTGTGAGAAATAGCATGAAAATTGTTGCAATTGTTGGTAGTTTAAGAAAAGACTCCTATAACAAGCAGTTGGCCGCTACTATTCAAGAACGAAACATGATTAAATTTGATATGGAGATCCTTGATTTGAGTGTTCTGCCATTTTATAACCAAGATGAAGAAAACAATCCGTCTGAAGCTGTTATTGTTTTTAAGAAAAAAGTCAAAGAAGCTGATGGGGTAATTATCGTAACTCCTGAATATAACTGGTCGATCCCTGGTGTTTTAAAAAATGCACTCGACTGGCTATCCCGTGTGGATAAGGTGCTAATTGGCAAGCCGGTGATGACAGCCGGTGCAGCTACCGGATTAGCGGGTACACTTCGTGCTCAGCTGCATATTCGCCAAATCTTGACAGCGATGCAGGTTAAACTTTTACCGCCTGCTGGAAATGAAATTCTCGTGAGTCAAGCTGCTGCTAAATTTGCAGAAGGAAAGTTAGCTGACGAAGCAACGAATAAAACTGTGGATGAAATTGTAGACCGCTTCGTTCAATTTATTTCTGAATAAATTTTTAACTGCCCTTTTTGAATTGAAAGGGCAGTTTTTAAAAGAAGGAGGGTTTATTGCTTGGAGCTTAGACAACTAAGAGTTTTCATGGAGGTTGCAAAGTACAAAAGTATGACAAAGGCTGCCGAAAGCCTGCATATTTCACAGCCGGCCCTAAGTAAATCAATTATGACGTTAGAAGAAGAGCTTGGTATGAAGCTTCTTATTCGTACAAATAAGACAAGTGATGTCACAGATGCAGGGAAAGTTGTCCTTGAATATGCTCAGAAAATGAATGTACTTATGGACGAAATGAGTACAACCTTAAATGATATGACCAACTTGAAAAGGGGACAGATTAATATTGGACTTCCTCCAATTATCGGCAGTTTGTTTTTTCCGAAAGTAATGGCAAAGTTTCATCATGCATATCCAAATGTTGAATTGAATATTACCGAATACGGTGGAGCGAGAGTAGTGAAAAGTGTTGAGGAAGGGGAATTTGAACTTGGTGTAGCTGTTATGCCCATAGATGAACAGGAGTTTCAAGTTTACCCGATTGTGGAGGAGGAGATGAAACTATTAGTTTATAAAGATCATCCATTAGCGGACCGGAAACTTGTTGACTTAAAAGATCTAAAGGAAGAGGAATTTATTTTTTATCATGAAGAATTTGCTTTGAACAAAATTATGAAGAAACATTGTATAGCGGCGGGGTTTGAGCCCAAAATATTATTTAAAAGTTCGCAGTGGGATCTAATGACCGAAATGGTAGCGGCAAATTTAGGAGTAACGATTCTGCCTGATTCGATTTGTAATCGAGCCGCTAATTCTGATATTAAGATTATTAATTTGCAGCAGGAAATCATGTGGAGTTTAGCTGTCATTACGAAAAAAGAACGATATATTTCTAATGCCGGCCGGACATTTCTTGATTTTATTTTAAAAGATCCATTATAACTTTTAGTTATGGATCCTATTCTGAATATGTATTTTACGAATAGCAATAACCGAAGTAATATTACTCTATAGTTGAAATCAAGAAAGGATATTTGCGATGAAACTTGGAGTAATTATCTTACAGGTATTAATTATACATGTCTTTTTATTTTTAGGGGCGGCTATGAAAGCGGTCCTTCCTCTGCCAATTCCTGCATCGATGTTTGGTTTATGTCTGCTGTTCCTGGCACTTTATTTGAAAATCATAAAACTGGAATGGGTAGAAAAAGGGGCGAATTGGCTGATGGCGGAGCTGTTGCTTTTCTTTATTCCTTCAGCTGTCGGAATCGTCAATTATGATGAAATTATTAGCATTCAGGGAGCCGAAATTGTAATCTTGATTGGCATCAGCACGATAATTGTTGTCGGAATGACAGCTTTTATTGCTGAAAAAATGACAAAAGGAAAAGGAAGTGAACAGCCTTGATGATGATCCTGTTTACTGCTATTACGTATCTTGTCTACCGTTTTGCCAAAAAAGTTTATAGTAAATGGGGCCTACCGTTTTTTCATCCTTTATTAATCGTTCCCATTGTCTTAATCCTTATTATTTCGATTACCCATGTGTCAGCAAATCAATATCTAGAAGCTACTAAATGGCTTTCCCATATGTTAGGACCGGCTACTGTTGCCTTTGCGGTTCCTATTTATAGACACTTAACGACTATTAAAAAATATCTTGGTACCATTATTATTAGTATCACTTCTGGAACGCTGGTGGCGATATTCTCAACCTTTGGTTTATCAAAATTACTTCATTTGAAATATGATTTTGTCACTTCGATTCTGCCAAGGTCGATTACTACTCCGATTGCCATTGAAGTATCAAAAGAGATTGGCGGCCTGCCTGCATTAACAACCGTTTTCGTAATTTTAACGGGTGTAATTGGCGGTGTAGTAGGTCCAACGGTACTCAAATGGTTGTCCATTAGAACGCCAATTGCCAAGGGACTGGCATTAGGAATGGCTGCGCATGGGGCTGGTACGAATAAGGCATTGGATTATGGCGAACAGGCAGCGACATTTTCATCGTTGGCAATGATATTTGCGGCAATGATTACACTGATTTGGGGTGTCTTATTGATTCCACCGTTAATGCATTTTCATCATATTTTCTAAGTAAAACGCAAATAACCTGCGATCACTGCAGATTACTTGCGTTTTTATTTTTTGCCAAGGTTTTATAGAAGGAGTTTTGCTGGTTTTACTTTAGGGTGACTGGAGCAGAAACCAACTGGCAAAGAATTTTATTTTAAGTCGGAAAATGAAGGAAAATTCGTAACTTTCGGTGAAATTAATATATGATAAAAATTTTTAATAGGAGCTGATTGACATGTTTTCACCGTTAACACCACTGGATTGGAAACGCAGAGCGATAAAATATTATCCGCAAAAAACAGCTGTTATTGATGGAGAGAAGGAATTTACATATCAGGAATTTGGTCAGCGTGTTGACCGGCTTTCTGCTGCATTAAACCAAGCAGGTATTAGTCAAGGTGACCATGTTGCAGTGATGCTGCCAAATACACATTATATGCTGGAATGTTTTTATGGGATCAGCCAGCTGGGTGCTGTTACGGTTCCATTGAATTATCGGCTGTCTGCCAATGATCTAGAGTACATCATTCGCCATAGCGATGCGAAATTGTTAATTCTTGATGAAGAATTCAGCAAACCGATTGAAGAAATCGCAGACAATCTGTCTTTAGAGCAAATTGTAATTGTGCCAGTATCAGGCCATGCAACCACATTAAATGGTGTTTACTATGAGGACTTCCTTGAACATGCTGGGGACAGCTTTCCGGTGGTGGAAATTGATGAGAATCAGCTTCTTACATTAAATTATACAAGCGGGACGACATCAAAACCAAAAGGAGTCATGTTAACACATAGAAGCAACTATCTAAATGCAGCTAATTTCCTGTACCATTTGAATGTAAAACATGATGATGTCTATCTTCATACATTACCAATGTTCCATGCCAATGGCTGGGGCGGAGTATGGGCGATAACGGCAGCGGGCGCAACGCACGTTTGCTTACGAAAAGTGGATCCGCCGTTAATTCTTGAGTTGTTTGAACGTAAAAATATTTCATTGTTATGCGGGGCCCCGACCGTTGTAAATATGCTTGTTAATAACCCTAAAGCGAAGGAAATAAGCATCAAGACTAGCCCGCGCATGGCAACTGCCGGAGCGCCGCCAGCATCCGCGCTGATTCAGCGGGCGCAGGAAATACTTGGGTTAAATATGATTCATGTATACGGATTGACGGAAACATCACCTTTCATTTTATACTGTGAATGGAAAAATGAGTTTGATGGGAAATCGGCGGATGATCAAGCGACAATTAAAGCAAGACAAGGGATTGAGCTTGCCTTTAATGGTGAAACAAAGGTTGTCCATCAAGATGGACAAGAAGTCGCCTGGAACGGGAAGGAATTAGGGGAAATCGTAACTCGAGGCAATGTGGTCATGGCAGGATATTACAAGGACCCGGAAACAACGGCTGCCGCGATTAGGGACGGCTGGTTCCATACCGGTGACTTGGCAGTAACCTATCCGGATGGATACATTGAAATTCAAGACCGAGCAAAAGATTTGATTATATCCGGCGGTGAAAATATTTCTTCAACTGAGGTAGAAGGTGTGCTGTATAAGCATCCAGCTGTGTTGGAGACTGCGGTAATTGCGATTCCGGATGAAAAATGGGGCGAGGTGCCAAAAGCTATTATCGTACTTCAGCTTGGGGCCACGGCGACAGAAAAGGAAATCATCGAGTTTTGCCGTTCAAATATGGCACATTTCAAAGCACCGAAAGCAGTTGAGTTTGTCGAAGCCTTACCAAAAACTGCAACTGGTAAATTGCAAAAATACCGCTTAAGAGAGATGCATTGGAAAGGACCGAAAAAGGTGAATTAAAGAAGGGGGCAGTGATAATCCAATCACTGTCCTTCTTTATGTATTTTTCTTTCAAGTCTGTTACGGAAATAGTATGATATGTGTAGTCTAAAATCTAAAATATATTCCGGAGAGATAGATTATGGGTACAAAAAATATAGAAGAACTAAAATTAGAAGTAGCCAATTTAATTGGAGTGAATCAAGAATTACTTGAAGAGAATGTCTTGCCTGCTATAAACGTGAAGATGAAGGAGTTCTTGGATACCTTTGAAGCCTTTTTCAGAGAAAGAGGCTTTGTAGTCAGGAGAAAAAATGATTCCGTTAGAGTGTCATTCGATATTTTGCATTTTAGAGCCGTTTTTAATGAAAAAAGGGAAATTTTGATCACAAGAGGAAAAGACCAAATCGCCTTAATACCAGTTAAATTTCAGGGAGAAAGTGAGCTAAAATATAACTTTGAATCAGACTCTGCGTCTCAGCTTGTAACGGAAATTGGAAAACAACAAATGTTGTCGAACGACCTGAAAAATCCTGACGTATATTACACTGGCGGAGAAAGCGGACCACGCTTTGACGACCCTTTAACCATTTTAAATAGTATTTTTAATGGATTGGATAATGTATGATGAATAATTTTTGCAATATTTAGGGTCCCACAATGTTTGGATTGTGGTTCCTTTATAATTTTAACCGTTTTGGGGACAATAATGGAAATCAGTTGGTGGGAGGTGTTTACTATGGAAAATCAAAGACCGATTGAGTATACTGGAAAGGTTCTAGACCAAAGAAATACTCTCACAGGACCTGATGATGCCGGGAAAAGCGATTATCCAAAAAGACCAAAAAATGTAAAAATAAAAGAATCAAATAATAATGGTTAGTATGATGGCTGCCTTCTCGGCGGCTCTTTTTTGATTTTTTCTAAAAGCATTAAACTTTCATTCCTTATTCGAGATTGATACTATTGTTTTGTAAGACGCTTATGAAAGGACTAATGTTTAATGACAAATATTCATATACCTGTATCGGTATTAAATCTAGCGCCAATTCGTGAAGGGCAGGACGCTAAACAGGCAATAGATGCCATGGTGGACCTTGCGCAGGCAGTAGAAGACATGGGATATAAACGTTATTGGATTGCTGAGCATCATAATACTCCGACACTCGTCAGTTCAGCAACGTCCATTTTAATCAAACATACATTGGAACATACGAAGCAAATTCGGGTAGGTTCTGGCGGCGTGATGCTTCCGAATCATTCTCCATTAGTTGTAGCAGAACAATTCGGTACTATGGCCACGATCTATCCTGATCGAGTTGATTTAGGATTGGGCCGTGCTCCTGGAACCGATATGATGACTGCAAGTGCGTTAAGACGCTCAAAAAATGATCCTGTTTTTACCTTTCCGAGTGATGTTGAGGCACTTTTAACCTATTTAGGGCCAGAAGAGCAGCAAGGTTATGTAAGAGCATATCCTGGAGTCGGTACTAATATCCCGATTTATATTCTTGGTTCATCGACAGATTCTGCGTATTTGGCTGCGAGTTTAGGGCTTCCATATGTTTTTGCGTCACACTTCGCACCGCGTTTTATGGAAGAGGCCATTTCCATTTATAGAAGCCGGTTCCAGCCGTCGAAATATCTAGATAAACCGTACATGATGGTTTGTTTAAACGTCATTGCAGCTGAGACAGATAAAGAAGCGGAATTTTTATCGACAACGGCACAGCAATTTTTCTTAAATGTAGTTCGAAATTCCCGTATGCCATTACAGCCTCCGGTTGAAGATTTGGATAAAGTATGGAACGCAATGGAGAAGGAAGCAGCAGCGTCGATGTCAAGATTGACCTTTATTGGAAGCAAGGACACGGTTCGCGAGCAGCTGACCCGTTTTCAGGAAAAATATGATGTTAATGAGATCATGGTTGTTTCTTATATTTTCGAACCTCAAAAACAAAAACGGTCTTATGAAATATTCAAGGAAATAGTAGACGGCCGGGATTAATAAGTTCCGTAAAGGGTAAAGGACATCGATTTTAAAATATAATTATTGTTATAAAAAATTTTCATTTTTATCTTGATTCAAATGTAATTTGTGTTATAATTCAGATAAATTAATTAATTTTTTTCACTAGGGGATCCCTTGATAAGGGCTGAGAGCAGAGTAGTTACTTTGAAACCCTCAAAACCTGAACAGGTTCGTACCTGCGTAGGGAAGTGGCGTGTTATTTTTGGTATGAAAATTAACATGACAAACCCACTTTCCTGATGGAGAGTGGGTTTTTTTGTTGAAAAAGGGTGGGGATGCTTCTGGAAATTTTAGCAATCACTGACGATCAATATCATGTAAAAGAATTAGCTTCAAAGATTATGCAAATTCAAAACTATGTAGATTATATTCATATTCGCGAAAAATCGAAAACAGCTCGTGAACTGCTCACATTACTAGAGTTATTGCAAGAGAGCGGCGTTCCTAAAAGAAAAATCGTAGTCCATGACCGTTTAGATGTTGCGCTAGTGACAGGGATTGAGAATATCCACCTTCCTGGGCATGGACTGACTATTAATAGAGTAAGAGAAAAATTTCCGTTCATGAGGATTGGCTGCTCGGTTCATTCCTATGAGGAAGCTAGGAAGTCAGAACAAGATGGTGTCGACTACGTGATGTATGGCCATGTTTTTGAAACAAATTGTAAAGCGGGACTTGCACCAAGAGGATTAGAGGAACTTCACAAAATAAAAGAAAGGCTTTCTATTCCTGTATTTGCTATCGGAGGAATCACACCTGATAGGATGAATGAAATCAAGGTGGACGGCATTGCTGTAATGTCTGGCATCTTTTCGGCTGAAAATCCAGCGGAAGCTGCAAGGGACTATTCTGAAAAATGTAAGGAGATGACCACCCATGGAAAAATTCTATGATGTAGCAGTCATTGGCGGTGGGATTATTGGCTCTGCTATTGCTTATTATTTAGCCAAAGAAAAAATTTCGATAGCTGTATTTGATAGCGGGCAGATTAGCGGAAAAACAACGAGTGCGGCTGCCGGAATGCTTGGAGCCCATTCAGAGTGCGATGACCTTGAAGTCTTTTATCCTTTTGCAAGAAGAAGCCAGCAATCCTATTCAATCCTTGAGCAGGAATTAAAAGAGTTAACAGGGATTGATATAAGGAGAACACCTGGAGGAATCTATAAACTAGCATTTAATGAAACAGAGAAACAGGAGCTTGGACCATTATGCGGTTTAACAACAGTAGAATGGCAGGATAGCAGGTATATCAGGCAAACAGAATCAGCTATTTCCAACGATATTATTGGGGCTGCCTACATAGAGGATGATGTCCATGTTTTACCGCAAGCCGTTTCCCGCGGGTTTAGCCAAGGTGCTCAAATGTATGGTGCAGCGGTACACGAATATACACATGTATATGATATTCAAAAAAATGGAATCGGTTATATCCTCAAAACCCAGGCTGGTGAATTTGCGGTGCAGCAGGTTATTATCGCCAGCGGTGTTTGGAGCAATTCTTTTTTTCAACAATTGGGGTTAGAAAATCGAATTGTCCCTGTTAAGGGTGAATGTCTTTCTGTTTGGAAGGATGGGATCAGTCTTCAGCACACCTTGTTTCATGAGCATTGTTATATTGTACCGCGAAATGATGGCACACTCGTTATTGGGGCGACTATGGTGGAGAATGATTGGAGCGAACAGCCAACAATTGGCGGCATAGAGCAAATGATTTCGAAGGCCAAAACCATGCTGCCATCAGTTGGGGGCATGAAAGTAGCGTCATTCTGGGCTGGACTCAGACCACAAACTTTTGACGGCAGACCATTTATCGGCTTTCATCCTGAGGATAATGGGATTTTGTTTGCTGCGGGCCACTTCCGAAATGGCATCCTGCTGGCTCCAGCTACAGGGCAAATGATGAGAGATTTTGTTTTACAAAGAGAAGTAGATGAAAAGTGGGTGGAGGCCTTCAAAATTGATCGTAAAAACTATTGCTTGGTGTAAAGGAGAATAGAAGGGAAATGACCATTCAACTAAATGGACTGCACGTAGAGATTCCGGAAAATATCAGGAATGTAGATGATTTACTGAAACATTACCAGTTAGAAAATCGAATTGTAATTATCGAGCTGAACAATGAAATTGCTGATAAAAGCAAGTACACAGAGCTGCCAATCGCTGATGGTGACAAAGTAGAAATGATTCATTTTGTTGGAGGAGGATGAAATAATGTTGAAAATTGGAGATCAGTTGTTTAATTCGAGATTATTGCTAGGTACAGGGAAATATCCATCATTTGAGGTGCAGAAGGAGGCGGTCCGGGTATCAGAGTCAGAGATTTTAACCTTTGCGGTTCGCCGGATGAATATTTTCGAACCTACGCAGCCTAATTTCTTAGAACAATTAGATTTAAGCAAATATAAACTTTTGCCAAATACAGCCGGAGCAAAAACCGCAGAAGAAGCAGTCCGTATCGCTAAGCTTGCCAAAGCATCGGGCTTATGCGACATGATTAAGGTTGAAGTAATCGGCTGCAACAAGTCGTTATTGCCTGACCCTGTAGAAACGTTGAAAGCATCGGAAATGCTTTTAGAAGAAGGATTCATTGTCCTGCCATATACTTCGGATGATGTAGTGTTAGCGAGAAGACTGGAAGAATTGGGGGTTCATGCCATTATGCCGGGTGCATCGCCAATCGGGTCTGGTAAAGGGATTGTCAACCCGTTAAATCTTAAGTTTATTATTGAACAGTCATCTGTCCCCGTTATTGTCGACGCTGGCATTGGTTCGCCAAAGGATGCAGCGTATGCGATGGAGCTTGGAGCTGACGGTGTCTTATTAAACACAGCCGTTTCGGGAGCAAAGGATCCGGTGAAAATGGCCTTAGCAATGAAAATGGCTGTGGAAGCGGGGCGCCTTGGATTTGAAGCGGGGAGAATTGAAGAGAAGGAATATGCCGTTGCAAGCAGTCCGAAAGAAGGGATGGTGACTTCTTGAGCACCACACGCTATTCTAGACAAGAATTATTCCCGCCGATTGGTAAAGCCGGCCAGGAAAAGCTGAAAAATGCCCGAGTGCTCATTATCGGTGCTGGGGCACTTGGCACCTCAAGTGCTGAAATGCTCGTACGGGCAGGGGTTGGCCGCATCACGATGGTGGACCGGGATTATGTGGAATGGAGTAATCTGCAAAGACAACAGCTATATACCGAAAAGGATGTGCAGGATAAGCTTCCGAAAGCGATTGCTGCTGAAAAACGCCTAAGAGAGGTAAACAGTGAGGTTGTCATCGAAGGCATTGTGGCCGATGTAAATGGGATGAATATTGAAGAACTAGTGAAAAATCAACATGTAATCCTTGATGCCACCGATAATTTTGAAACGCGGCTGGTGGTGAATGACGCGGCTGTAAAGCATGAGATTCCTTTTATTTTTGGTGCCTGTGTTGCCAGCTATGGGATGACATTTCCAATGATTCCGGGGAAAACTCCTTGTCTTCATTGCTTAATTAACCATCTGCCGTCGCAAAATCAAACATGTGATACGGTCGGAGTCATTAGTCCGATTGTTCAGCTGGTAACCGCCTATCAGGTTACGTCGGCATTAAAAGTGTTAACCGGGAATGAGATTGTACCACGGCTGCAATCGTTTGATATTTGGAAAAGTGAAAAGGCGGAAATAGATGTTTGGCCATTGAAAAATAAGGATTGCCCGACGTGTGGAAGCAGTTCGACATTTCCTTTTTTGGCCTACGAAAATCAAACGAAAGCTGCTGTTTTGTGTGGCAGGAATACGGTCCAGCTGCGGCCAGGATTTGAGCGAACGATAACACTTGACCAGTTAGCAATTCGCTTAAAAGAACTCACGAGCGAATTTATCCAAAATCCTTATTTGCTATCCTGCACCTATGAGGAATTTCGCCTTGTATTTTTTAAAGATGGCCGGGCGCTAATCCA
The DNA here is from genome assembly GCF_014656545.1 of Neobacillus kokaensis. Classification (GTDB taxonomy): domain Bacteria; phylum Bacillota; class Bacilli; order Bacillales; family Cytobacillaceae; genus Neobacillus; species Neobacillus kokaensis. Next base: position 77,239 of record NZ_BNDS01000011.1, on the reverse strand, counting down.
TGGTACGAGTGAAATAGCCCAAGCTAAGGCTATTTATCATAGATTAATCGGATAATATTTTGCATTATTACTCTATTTAAAAAGCAGAAGATCCAAAGATTCCAAGGGTCTCCTGCTTTTTTACATTTTAAATATGTAAAATTAGATAGTTAACGTCTCCGGCTCTAATTCTTGAAGAAAGATGTCTTCATAAAAGAGCTCGTTTTTTCGGTAAACAAGAAAATATTGAATATCACAAACCAGTAAATCTTTATGAATGGGAACATAGGCTAGTTTTCCACGTTGGATTTCATTATTTAAAGAATGAGACGGAAGAAAAGAAACAGCGTTCTGGTTTTGAATTAAGTCATTCACTAGTTCGACTTGGTTAGTTGTAATCCACTTTTCACATTTTATATTGCGAAAAAATGTTTGGTCTTTCAAAAAAGATTTATAGAAAATTAAATATTGGTCCTCTAAATCCTCAAGGTTGTCTAAACATTTTTTCCTCGCAAGCGGGTGCTTGGCGGATACGATTAATCCATAATTTTCTTTATAGATGGGCTGAGATTCTAGCTGCTTGTTAATAATTGGCTCTGTGACAAAAGCCATATCAACGACACCTTCTAATAGTGATTTTGCGATTAAGGAGTGGTCCATAATAAGAAGATTAATATTTTTGTTGTGGACATTATTTAGCATATTTATTTTTCCATAAATATACGGATGTGTAAGGGCAATTGAGCTGCCTAATGTAATGAAGGTATCATTTACATTCTGATGTATCTCGCTCTTCGCGGTATTAATCGTTTCAATAACCTGTTCCGCATACGGAAGAAAAACCTTGCCTGCTCTTGTTAATTCCACACTTCGTTTGCCTTTTTTTCCTCTGACAAATAATTCTTGACCCAATTCCTCCTCCAAGCTGCTAATTCTATTAGAAATGGTTGGCTGCGGAACATATAGTCTTTTCGCTGCTTCCGTAAAATTCCCTGTATGACAAACGGTTAGAAAGGTTTCTAAATAAAGTAAGTTAATAATAACCATCCCTTTCAAAGTAAAAATTATTCAGAATATTGATAATTTGGTAATTTTATTATATCATTTGTTTAAAATATGTAAATACAAATTCACAAATAGTAAATGGATTTCATAAATTATGTAAAGGAGTGTTCAATTGTGAATGATATTTGCCGATTATTAAAAAGTTTAAAAGCAAAGAAAGACAATTTGTTTGCTATGGCTACGATTTGCCGTGTTGATGGCTCAGCTTATAGACGAGAAGGGGCTAAAATGTTAATTTGTGGGGATGGCAGTTACTACGGCACAATAAGTGCAGGTTGTTTAGAGCAGGATTTAATCTATCAGGCAGAGGATGTTATTAGTACTTTGGTCCCGAAAACGGTGCAATATGACCTAAGGTCCGTGGATGACCTTTCATGGGGACAAAGTGCCGGTTGTGATGGAAACATAGAAGTTTACGTTGAACCAATAGGCTGGAACCTTAACAAATTAAAAGAGGATTTACTATTATGGCCACATATTGATGAACAGCTGAATAAAGGGTTTACGGTAGTGTCAATAAAATGCTTGACACCAGAAGCAATGCACAATCCTGTGATTTTATCCTTCGATCACGAAATGATGGATGTAAAGTTTAACGACATTGATATTCCTCCTATTTTTACTCCCTTAGTTAATCAATTTCTACAGGAAAGGGTGAAGGTAAAATTCATTCGTTTGAATGAGCTGCAGGCTGATTTTCTCTTTGAATTATATGAACCAAAAGAGCAATTATTTGTATTTGGAGCGGGTCCAGATGCGGAGCCTCTAGTTGAATTAGCTTCACGAACAGATTTTTCGGTTGTAGTTATTGATCCGAGAGAGAGCCGCTGTAATGAAACTTATTTTCCGCAAGCTGATAAAAGAATTGTCGAGCATCCAGCCACTTTTTTTGCGAACAGAACTATTCCTGAAAATGTTTATGTACTTGTTATGACTCATAACTTTAATCGAGACCGAGAAATATTGCAGCATCTGCTGCAAAATCCTCCTAAGTACATAGGGGTTTTAGGACCAAAAAGACGGACGGAACGGTTAATAAACGATAAAGAGGCATTGTCACACATATACTCACCGATTGGATTGGATATTTTCGCGGAGGGACCTGAGGAGATTAGTATTAGTGTAGTAGCCCAGTTAATACAAATTAGGAACCAAACATTGAAACAACAGAGGATACAACGTGCAGTTGAATGCTGGAGCCATTAGTTTACACCTTAAAAGGGCGGTCTTTTTAACTAAAGATCAGCTCTTTTTTTATTTATTGGGATGTAATTTCTAATGTAAACAATATGAAAATACAAAAAACTTATTATTTCATAAGATTTAGGTATTTCACAATTATATATAATATATTTTATTATTTCTCTAACAGGTAGAAAATTCTGATAATTGGTTCCGTTTACTTTTTTAATAAAAACAGCCAATTAGTTGATAAAAAATAAGATAAAGGTGGTTTTCTAAATGAATGTAAAAGGTGAAGTAATTGTTGATGCAACTCAAGAAGAGGTTTGGAATGCGTTGAATGATCCTGAAGTACTTAAAAGTGCCACTCCCGGCTGCAAGGTGCTGACTGAGGTTGAAAAAGATTCATATAAAGCTGAAATTGCTCTAGGCATAGCAGCGGTTAGAGGAGAATATGAAGCTGAAATTAAAATTTTGGATAAGGTTGCGCCCAATCAATATCGATTAATCATGAAGGCTGACAGCAAAATGGGCTTTATTGAAGGGAATGCCGTTGTGGAACTTGATTTTAATGAGCCAAAAACAACGATCCGATATAACGGTGAAGCACAAGTGGGCGGTTTGATTGCAGGAGTAGGACAACGGATTTTATCAGGAATTGCGAAAATGATTGTTAAGGATTTCTTTAAGAAAATCGCTAAGGAAATTAGTACAAGAACTGCAATTTAAGTGGATATAGGGAAACAATTTTTCCAGGAAAGAGGGAATAACGTGAAACCAGCGGTATTTGACTATCATTCTCCAGCCGATCTTGAAGAGGCGTTAAGATTATTGGATGAATTTGGTTATGATGCAAAAATCATGTCGGGAGGTCAAAGTCTCATCCCAATGATGAATATGCGTTTAGCCCGACCTCAAGTCATCATCGATATTAATAACATTTCAGAGTTGAGTTATATTCAGGTAACTGATTCAGTTATTAAAATTGGCGGACTGACACGCCACTATCAAGTAGAAGAATCTAAGGAAATTGAGCGGGTTTGCCCGCTCTTGACAGAGGGGATGAAGTTAATTGGTCATTCCCAGATACGTTCCCGTGGAACCATCGGCGGCAGTATCGTCCATGCAGACCCAACAGCCGAACTGCCGGTGATGATGACATTGCTTGGAGCAGAATTTACACTAGCTTCGCCTGATGGGAAGCGGACGGTTACAACGGATGAGTTCTTTTTGACTTATTTGACGACAACTATTGATATGAATGAAATTTTAGTATCTATAGATATTCCGATTCCTTCGACGAGGACTGGTTATGCCATTGACGAGTTTACACTTCGTAAAGGTGATTTTGCCATCGTTTTAGCTGCTGCCTCGGTTACCTTGAGTGAAGATGGAACAATAGCGTCTGCTTCCCTTTGTTTAGGTGGAGTTGATGGTGTCCCTGTGCTGCTGGAGGAAGTAACAGAGGGAATGATTGGTCAAGTGCCAAGCACTGAGCTCATCGCGGAAAGCTGTGAACAAATTGCCGATTTAGTCGAACCAGAGCCTGATATTCATGCTAGCAGCGAATATCGAAAGGATTTATGTATCACATATGCGAAACGTGTACTTGAACGCGCAGCTGAAAGAGCCGCTCTTTTATAATAGGATTCTTTAACATTTTCAGGAGGTGGAAACACATGACGCAATCTAACTCAAAAGAAATCACTTTAACCGTAAATGGAAAGCAATATACAACTTCTGTTGAACCTCGAATGTTACTATCCGATGTTTTACGTGACGAACTCGGATTAACTGGAACACATGTAGGCTGTGAACATGGAATATGCGGGGCGTGTACGATTACGATGGATGGCCGGCCAGTGAGGTCCTGTTTAGTTTTTGGAGTACAGGCAAATCAAGCAGAAATTCGTACGGTAGAAGGATTGGCAGAACCTGATGGCAGTCTTCATCCATTGCAGGAAGCATTCTGGGAAAAACACGGCCTTCAGTGCGGCTTTTGTACACCAGGAGTCCTAATGTCTGCCTGTCATTTTTTAGAACAGAACCCTAATCCGAGCCGTGAGGAAATTAGGGAAGGGATCTCGGGTAATTTGTGCCGCTGTACGGGTTATCAAAATATTGTCGATGCCGTCGAGATGGCAGCAGAAATGCTCAATAAAAATAAAAAGAGTGAGGAAGAAACCAGTGATCTTGAAATCGTACACTCTGGAAGGAAAGTGGAAGTATGACTATCGGCTCCAGTGTGAAACGAATCGAGGACCCAAGGCTCATAACGGGGCAAGGACAATATGTCGGTGATATTAAGCTGCCTGGTCAATGTGAGGCTGTCATTGTCCGCAGCCCGCATGCACACGCCAATATTCTGCAGATCAATACTGAGAAAGCGAAAAATCTTCCGGGTGTATGTTTCGTTATGACTGGAGAGGATCTTCCGACAGATCTTGACCCTATTCCAATGCGTTTGGCACCAAACGAGGCACTAACGAAAGCATTGCAGTACCCGTTGGCGAAAGGTAAAGTCCGTTATGTGGGGGAACCAGTGGCACTTGTCATAGCATCTTCAAGATACATTGCAGAAGATGCTGCGGATTTAATCGACATTGCCTACGAACCTTTAACTCCAATTACAGATGTACATAAATCCATACTGCCTGAAACGAGTTTATTGCATCCCGAAATTGGAAGCAACGATCTGTTTATCATTCATTCCAAGAAGGGAAATGTCGATGAATTAGTAGAAAAGTGCCCTTACGTACTTGAAGAAGATTTATATGTCCAGAGGCACTCGGGTATTCCAATGGAGACAAGAGGACTGCTCGCAACCATAGAAGAAAACGGGCGGCTTACCGTTTATGGACCTACAAAGGTAGTCCATTTTAATATTCAGATCCTTGCTAAGCTATTGAAAAAGAATATTAAAGATATTCATTTTATTGAAACAGATGTCGGCGGCGGTTTTGGACCGAGGGGTGAATTTTATCCTGAAGACTATTTGATTCCCTATGCAGCCTTAAAGCTGGGCCGCCCAGTCAAGTGGATTGAAGACCGGCTTGAACATATGAAAGCGACAAACCATTCTCGTGAACAAAAACACCATGTAGTAGTTGGTTTTGATGAAACAGGGAAAATCCATGCGTTAAAAGATGAGATTTTTGTCGACACAGGCGCTTATATTCGAACACACGGAGTAACGGTCCCTGTGTTAACCCAAGGGATGTTTGCCGGCCCATATGATTTCGAGGCACTTGAATTTATAACCCATGTCGTTGCAACCAATAAAACCCCTACCGGCACCTATCGCGGCCCCGGCCGATTTGAAGGAACGTTCGTCCGCGAGCGAGTGATTGATATGGTTGCAAAGAAGTTAAACATGGACCCGACAATCGTAAGGGAAAGAAATTTAATTCAACCTGAACAAATGCCGTATTCAAACGGTATTTCTGCTCTTGGCCAGGTAGTCGAGTATGACAGCGGGGATTATCCACAGATCCTAGAAAGAGCGCGTTTGGCAATGAAGTGGGAAGAATTTGCCGATAAAAAGCTGCAAGCTCGGCGAGATGGAAAAATAATCGGTTTGGGCTTTGCGATGTTTGTTGAGAAATCAGGGTTAGGGCCGTGGGAATTCTGTGAAGTGGAATTTGCTGAAAACGGCCGTCTTATCTGTAAAACAGGTTTGGCTGATATCGGCCAGGGTGTTGAAACAGCCTTGGCACAAATTTGCGCAGAGCAATTAGGGATTCCATATTCTAATGTCACTGTGCTCCATGGGGATACGGATGAAATTGAAAAAGGGAATGGCTCCTTTGCCACCCGAGGGACTGTCGTCGGCGGCTCTGCTGCTTGGTATGCAGCAGAAGCTCTAAAGCAAAAACTACTTTCATTTTCTTCAGAACTACATGGGTTTACGAAGGATGAGTTAGATATCAAGGATGAATGGATTATTCAGGTTTCTGGTGGTCAGAAAATCTGTCCTTTGGCACAAATTATCGTTGAATGCCAAAAACAAGGGATAGAGCTTCGGGAAAAATATACATTTTCGATTGATCATATGTCCTATCCATACGGAATCCATGCAGCCGAGGTGGCGGTCGATTCCGAAACGGGCAAGGTGAAAATTGAAAAGTATTATATTGCCTATGACGTAGGTCGGGCGATTAATCCGATGCTCGTACACGGTCAGCTTGTCGGAGGCATGGCCCAAGGATTGGGCGGTGCGATATACGAAGAGTTGAAATACGATGAAACCGGTCAGCTTATTACGGGTTCCTTTATGGATTATTTGCTCCCTAGTTCAATGGAAGTACCGGAAATCGATATCGAGATTTTAGAAAATTCACCATCCCCTTTGAATCCACTTGGTGTAAAAGGAGCCGGTGAAGGTGGAACAGTCGCGGTAGCCCCAGCTGTTGCGAATGCGATTGTCAATGCATTGGATCAATATCCTATTCACATAACTTCTTTGCCTATTCGGCCTGAACAGATAAGAGATGCGATTAAAAAAGGCATTGTTACAAACGAGGTGGAGCCATTATGAACTACATCGGGAAAGAAATAAAACGGAAAATTGATCCCCGTTTAATAAGGGGAGATGGGCGTTATATTGCTGACTTAAATATCCCAGGAACATTAAGTGCGGCTTTTCTTAGAAGTCCCCATGCCCATGCCCGGATTAAGGAGATCAATTTAGAGCAAGCACGGAAGCTGTCTGGGGTAACAGCAGTGTTTGGCCCTGGAGATGGAAAGGATTTTCCTTTCCTGCCAGTCCTTTTCCCGCATCCAAAACTCGTACCAGTTACACAGCGCCCTTTGGATTTTATTGTTCATCATGTAGGGGAACCAGTTGCAATGGTCATTGCGGAGAATCGTTATATTGCAGAGGATGCGCTTGATTTAATTACAGTTGAATATGAACAGCTGCCGGCAGTTGCTCATCTTGACGACGCTATTAAAGAGGACGCCCCCCTTGCCCATCAACAGTTAGAGTCTAATATTGCGGCCCATTTCCAGCAATCTATTGGAGATGCAAAGGAAGCAATGAAAGATGCACCGATTGTGGTAAATCATCGCTTTAAAATTGGCCGCGTCAGCTGTCTGCCAATTGAAACGAGAGGATTGTTGGCAAAATGGGACTTTAAAGGACCTGAGCCGGAGCTTGAGGTATATGCTGCCACTCAGAGTCAGCATGAAATGCGATCCATACTGTCCAAATTATTAAAGACACCGGAACACAATATTAGGGTTGCAGCGCCTGATGTGGGCGGTGCGTTTGGCGCAAAAGCAATCTTCTATGTGGAAGATTTCCTTGTTGTCTGGGCAGCAAAGCAGGTAAAAGCACCAGTCCGCTGGATTGAGGACCGGATGGAGCATATGATGAGCTGTATTCATGAAAGGGAGCAATATCATGAAGCTACCCTAGGTGTATCCGAGGACGGAAAAATTATTGCGGTCATTGATAAAATGCTTGCGAATAATGGGGCATATGTTCCATGGGGTATTATTGTGCCAATCATGACTTCGACACTAATTCCGGGACCATATAAAGTACCGAATTATTTTTGCGATGCTAAAGTCCTCTATACGAACACGGTGCCGATGGCTCCATTCCGCGGAGCTGGCCGTCCGCAGGCAGCATTAATTTTAAATAGGCTGCTTGATCAGGCGGCTGCAAAACTGAATATAGATCCAGTAGAGATTCGCCGGAGAAACCTTATTCAGGAGAATGAGTTTCCATATCGAACAGGGCTGCTTTCAAGGGATGGAAGCCCACAAATTTATGACAGCGGTGACTATCCAAAAGTATTGGATGAGGCTGTTAAACTGTCAGACTATTATGAATGGCGAAAGAAGCAGAAAGAATATCGCCAAAATGGCAAATATATCGGTATTGGTGTTGCGACAGCCATTGAAAATACAGGTTTTGGTTCGTTTGAAGGGGCTACTGTAAGGATTGAAGAGACCGGTGAAATTACCGTTCTTACGAGTGCTGCCACACAAGGGCAGGGTCATGAGACAACATTTGCTCAAATTGCTGCAGAAGTTTTTGATATGCCAATCGAAAAAGTAACCGTTCGTGAAGGGGATACGAAACTCATCACATATGGTACAGGTACATTTGCCAGCCGGATGGGGGTTATTGTAGGAACTTCCGTTTTCAAAGCAGCAGAAAAAATAAAGGAAAAGGCTTTACAAATAGCCGGAGAAAAATTCAATGTAAAACGTGAAGAGTTACAAGTAAAAAACGGTTATGTATTTAAAACAGATGAACCAGCAATACGAATTTCTTTAGGGGAACTGGCACATGAAGCCAAAGGGATTTTTCCAGGGACAACATATCCATATAATGTGCAGCCAGGACTTGAGGTCACAGAATATTTTGCACCTAAAGCAGCTTCTATAACAGGGATGACAGATATTGCTGTTGTGGAAGTGGATCCAGATTCCTGCGCAATTAAAGTCCTTGAATATACGTCAATCCATGATAATGGAAAGCTTCTGAATCCTTTGGTTGTTAAGGGCCAGGTTCATGGGGGTATTTCTAACGGGATTGGGAACGCGCTGTATGAAGAGATTGTGTACGACAATCAAGGTCAGCTGCTAACCAGTACTTTAATGGATTATCTGGTTCCATCATCCTGCGAGGTTCCGGAAATGAAGATTGGCCATGTGGAGACACCGTCCCCATTAAATCCATTAGGGGCAAAAGGCGCAGGTGAAAGTGGAACCATTCCAGTTCCAGCTGTTATTCAATCTGCCGTAGAAGATGCCTTACGTGCATGGAATATAAAAGTAGAAAATATCCCGGTTAAACCAGCACATCTTAAAGATCTTATGCGAAAGGCAAAAGAGCCAGCGGAAATAATTTTGTAATGAATATGGAGACGCTACCCAATACCTTTTCGGGGAATGGAATTGGGTCAAATTTAATAAGAAAAAAGGTGGGATCGTAATGGAGATTAGAAGAAATGTCCTGAATTCGGATGTATGTATCGTCGGAGCAGGACCAGCTGGAATGTTATTAGGTCTCCTATTGGCCAAACAGGGATTAGAAATAATTGTCCTGGAACAAAATCAAGATTTTCATAGAGAGTATCGTGGTGAAATTACTCAGCCTCGTTTTGTGCAGCTGATGAAACAATTGAATTTACTTGATTTTATTGAATCTCTAGACCATGTCAAAATTCCAGAAGTAACAGTTTTTCATGACCATAAGGCAATTATGAACCTTAAATTTAATACCCTCATTGATGAAGAAAGTTATTGTGCGAGACTGACCCAGCCAACACTTCTTGCTGCCTTGCTTGATAAAGCAAAGCAATTTCCGAATTTTAAATTATTATTCAATACAAAGGTGAAGGACCTGTTAAAAGACGGGGAAAAAGTGGTTGGTGTTGAGGCGCAGGTTAAGCACGGGGACCAAATTAACTTTGACAATCCTGTCAATGAAGGTGAATGGATCATCAATACCCGTGTTACGGTGGGTGTTGACGGAAGAAATTCAACGATTGAAAAATTAGGTGATTTCGAGCTGGATCTTGAATATCACGACAATGACCTGCTCTGGTTCTCCTTTGAGAAGCCTGAAAATTGGGACTATAATATTTATCATTTCTATTTTCAAAAAAACTATAACTATTTATTCTTACCGAAGCTTGGCGGATATATTCAGTGCGGAATATCTTTGACAAAAGGCGAGTATCAGAAAATCAAGAAGGAAGGCATAGAAGCATTCAAGGGGAAAATCCTTGAAGATATGCCGATTCTTGCAGACTATTTTGAGCAAGTAAACGACTTCAAATCCTTTGTATTGCTGCTGTGCAGAATGCGCTATGTCAGGGAATGGGCAAAAGACGGACTTCTCTTGATTGGGGATGCGGCCCATTGTGTAACCCCTTGGGGAGCAGTGGGAAGTACGTTGGCAATGGGAACAGCCGTCATAACGGCAGATGTTCTTTACAAAGGCTTTAAGAATAATGATTTATCACTTGGAACACTGAAACAAGTCCAAAGAAGACGCCACGAAGAGGTGAAATTGATTCAAAATCTTCAATTAACATTGGAGAAGTTTTTAACAAGACAGCCAATTAAGAAAGAATTAGCACCGCTAATGTTTGGTGTTGCAACTAAATTACCGGACGTGACACAGGTTTATAAGGATTTATTTACGAGAGAAAAACCACTGGATATTGATGAGGCATTTATTTTTCAAGATGAGAAAGCGGGTAGTAATAGTCCCGAACATAGCATAGCTTAAAGTGCCGTGAGGTTAGATTACTAGATGGCAGCATAGAGGAACCTCCAAGTAATCTAACACTCTCGTATAAAAGGAGTGGTAAGGAATGTTTATTACAAAACATGATGATGGATATTTATATATTGTCAATCAATACGATCATTCAATCCAGGCCGGTGAAGTGGCGAGGCATTGGGGAAATGAGCAATTTAACACCCCGGACTTTTTTGAATCACTCTGCCTGGCAGTTGAGAAACACGACATCGGCTGGGTGGAGTCTGATGAAAAAGTGCTATTTAATGAAGAAACACGTCAGCCAGTTCCATTCTTAAGTGTTAACCTTTTACAGCATGTTGACTTTTATGGCAGGGGCTATGAAAAGGTAAAAGAAGAAGACCCATATGCAGGGCTTTTGGTTGGGATGCATTGGATGGGCTTATATACAAGCCGCTTCGGCTATGACCCTTCCTTTACGTTTAAAATTCCTGCGGAGTTAGCGCCTAAAATTGATGAAACGATTATCAACATGCAAAAGGAATGGGTCGAATTAAAGATGGACTTGTGGAAAAAATCAGGTCCAAGAAACAACTTTGAAAATAATCTGTGGATGAACTATGAGATCGTTCAATTTATGGATCGTTTATCGCAATATGTATCGATGCATAAGCCAGAAACGACCAATAAATTAGTGATGGGACCGGTTCGTGAAACGCTAGAAAGCAAAGGAAGGATGATTACAGTTCAGGGACAGGGCAACGGAACTGTTGTGGTTGAACCATTTCCTTTTGCCGGTGAAGTCGAAACGACGGTTGTGCTGCGTAAAATTCCTGATATCGAATACGACTCTCATGATGATGTCTATAGGGCGATGGAAAAAGCAGAGTATGAACGCATTACGTGGAAATTTGTACCGCCAGCTGATGAAAATCGCTTAAACCCAGCAGCAGAGGAAGGCGTTACATCACCATAATTTTAAAAAAGAAATTGGAGGTTGAATCATGAAAAAGGATTACCGCCTTGGGCTGATTGTCCCAAGTTCAAATACCACAATGGAAAGAGAAATTCCTGCAATGCTGCAGGCACGTCAGCAAATAATCCCGGAAGAAACATTTACATTTCATTCCAGCAGGATGCGCATGATGCATGTCACCAAGGAAGAATTAGCCAAGATGGATACAGAAAGCGACCGCTGTGCATTGGAGCTGTCGGATGCACGCTGTGATGCCCTTGCCTATGCCTGCCTGGTAGCGATTATGTCTCAGGGTGCCGGTTATCATTGTTTGTCTGAAAACAGGCTTTCTGGGATTGCGAAAGAAAACGGAACGGATGTGCCAGTGATCAGCAGTGCTGGGGCTTTAATTGATGGAATCCAGGCGATAAATGCAAAGAAAGTGGCTATTGTTACTCCATATATGAAGCCGTTAACGAAAATGGTTGTCGATTATATCGAGTCTGCCGGAATTCAAGTAGTAGATTCTATTAGCTTAGAAGTATCCGATAATTTAGCAGTAGGAAGGCTTGATCCATTAAACTTAATAAATATTGTGGATAACTTAAATATTACAAATGCGGATGCTGTTGTATTGTCTGCGTGTGTACAAATGCAGTCATTGCCTGCGATTCAAAAGGTTCAGGAAAAGCTGAACGTACCGGTTCTTTCCGCAGCAACCTCGACGGTCTACAAACTATTAACTAGTTTAGATTTGAAACCAGTTGTTCCAAATGCCGGTTATCTTTTATCAGAAGAGTTCTACGCAAAACAACAATTGGATAAAAGCAGTTCTATTGTCTAACGAATCATTAACAGGAGGAATAAATAAATGGCTAAAATCCTTATACATTTGACCCATGGTCCTGAGGCACCAACCCAGGCAGACCGGGCATTTTTAATTGCAAAAACCGCAGTGAAGGAAGGTCACAAGGTTTCTATGTTTTTGGCAGGAAGCGCGGTACAGCTGCTGCGCGATGATGTGTTGGATAGTGTAATTGGTATTGGTGATGGAGTTACGTCTTTACGGGAGTCCTACGATCAGATTGTTTCAGGCGGCGGCGATATCTATTTATCAAGGATTTCATGCGGTGCCCGGGGAATGACGGAAAAAGAATTGGACGGGAAAAAAGTAGAATTGGCAGAGCCAAATGTACTAGTCCAGCTCACAGTGGACCATGACCGTGTGATTACGTATGGATAAGGAGAGAACAGAATGAGCCGAATATGGGAACAATATTTGGATGAACGGGATCAACAGGTTTATAAGAAAGCCGGATTAGGAAGTAAGATGGGAATAGGACAAAAACCGGCACTTGTTATCGTAGACGTCCAATACGGATTTACGGGTGACAAATTTGAAAATATTGAGGAATCAATTAAACAATATCCTACAAGCTGCGGGGAAAGCAGCTGGAGGGCGATTCCCCATATTAAAAATCTATTGGAAACGGCGAGAGAAGCGGACATTCCTGTCTACTTTACCATCATTGAGGGAAGTAAAACATCCTCGAACGACCGAGTTGCCATTAAGGGAAATATCTTTGATCACCCATCACTGTTAGAAGGGGAAAAGGGCACCCAAGTGGTAGAAGAGCTGAAGCCTCAAAAAGGCGAGATTGTTATTTCTAAGAAGAAGCCAAGCGCATTCTATGGTACTCCTTTAGTGTCTTACTTAACAGCCAATCAAGTGGATACGGTAATTGTAACAGGCTGTACCACGAGTGGTTGTGTGCGGGCAACGGTAGTAGATGCCTTCTCTCATAATTATCGTGTAGTGGTCCCAGAAGAATGCGCGTTTGACCGCGGCATTACCTCCCATGCTATTAATCTGTTTGATATGCAACAGAAATATGCCGATGTCGTCCCAGTAGAAGAAGTGATTAAGGAAATACAAGGATTAAAAATCCACTTATAATGTTTAAATATGAATAGTTAAATAAGAGGAAGACGGGGGAGAAGGCCGCTCTTGTCTTCCTTTTTTATATTTTGATCAAAATCGTTAGGAATGGAGGGATAACTTGGATACATTCCAAAAGCTTCAGAAGGAAACAACATCAATGGCTGTGTATAAACATTTATACAGTCTCATCGTTACCGGGGCTTTTCAGCCGGGGGAATGGATACGTGAAAGGCAAATCAAAGAAATGCTCGGAGTCAGCAGTACACCAATCCGGGAAGCGTTAAAAATGTTGACCCAGGAACGTTTATTGGAGGCTGTTCCCCATCACGGTGTTCGGGTTAAGCATCTTTCCACAAAAGAAATAGAGGATATTTATGAACTTAGGGTTGAATTAGAAGGGTTAGCAGCAGAGTTAGCAGCGAAACGGGGTACACATGATCAGTTTCAAAAAATGGATGAACTTCTACATATGATTGAAAGAAAAATGGAAGAAAACAGTGGTATTCAAGATTCAGAGTTTCTAAAGTTAAATAATGATTTTCATGACTTAATTATAGAGGTAAGCGGCAATCATGCCCTTAAGAATGCCGTAAGCCAGATTCGTGCAAGTATTGATTTAATACGAATCATTTCCTTGAAAAATAATAAAGGTCGGTTCGACGAGACATTAAGACAGCATCGGTTGATTTTATATGCAATTAAAACGAGAGATCCGCAGCTCGCTCGATTGAGAATCCAAGAACATATTTGGGATTCTGTAAAAATGATGCTGAAAGCGGCAAAAGAGTCCAATGAAAGGATCTTTGAAAATAAAGATGCAATCATGACATAGAAAAAAACTCCTCTTCAGCATAGAGGAGTTTTTTTCTTTCTAATGCTTGGAGCGCAACAGATGACTCAATTCCATACATTCATTTTTAAGGAATTTTATTAATTCAGATTGGCTGGATAAATCCAATATGCCCTTTATCCCGACGATCGAGATGGTTGCGGTGATTTTTCCATCCTTTCCAAATACAGGGCATCCAACGGCCACAATGCCTGGAATTAACGATTCTTCTGTAACAGAATAACCTGTATCCTTAATAGCTGAAAGTTCCTTTTGAAAGTCATCAATACTTAAACGATGCTCAAGAAGTTCTTTATGTAAATAATAGCTAGTTTCTTGTTCAGGCAAATAAGCTGCGAACAGTCGCCCTGATGTGGTTAAAACCATACTTGTTTTACTCCCGACTTGAATCCCGATATTTATCGCCCGTCTGCTCTCTTCGATTTCAATCGGATAGGGCCCATTTCCACCCCAAATCGACAGGAACACGGTTTCATTGAACATTTCCCGTAATTTGATTAATGTCGGCCGTGCAATATCTTTAATATCGGATGGTCCAACCGCATTATTTCCAATTTGAATTAAAGCAGGTCCAATAAAGTATTGCAGAGATTCATTTCTTTGAAGAAATCCAGTACGGTATAAACTGGTTAAGTATCGATGCAATTTACTTTTTGATATCTCACAGAGTTCGGAAATTTCAGTTATTGAAAGTGGGGTATTCTCTTCAGCGATTTTTTTTAGAATCTGAATCCCGAGCTCTAATGATTGAATACCATGTCCGCTCATTTCTGTATCCATGATGAAATCTCCTTTTACAAATGATAAAGACTGGACTATTTTTAATATTAGTATATATAAATATTCTAAGCAATAAATAGTTTCCTGTGTAGTCATCGATAAAAAAACATGTACTGAAGGATCCTTAATTGACTAAAAAGGATTTTCAGTACATGTAGGAGTTAATAAATAGGATGAAAAATTATTTTAATAAAAATTTTGTGCTGCTTCTTTAATAATGGCTTCTTCTTGCTCGTTTGGTTTAACTCGTGTTTCTTTTCCAAGAAATAGGACGTTTAAAGCTGCTAAGAAACAAGCCACAAAGAACATAATAAAGATAATCCCAAAGGGCACTTTCATTTGAATCAAGATGCCTACTAATAATGGACCAATAATCGCACCAACTCGTCCGGCTGCATTGGCAAAACCGGCACCAGTAGCACGAATACTAGCATCATAATGATCCGTGGTATAAGCATAGGTTGTACCAGTTACGCCTAAATAGAAAAAGGACAGGGCCATTCCGCCTCCAATCAGCATGGGCAAAGAGTTTGCGTTTCCAAAAATAATCGCACTAATTGCAGCACATGCAGGAACGTAATGAGAACAAATTTCCTGCCAACTTTTTCAACAAGCCACGCAGCAGTGAAAAACCCAGGTAATTGTGTAAGCGTCATCAATAAAACGTAACCGAAACTTTTAATTAATGTGAATCCCTTTAAGACCATAACGGAAGGGAGCCATAAGAACATTCCATGGTAGGAGAACATGACGAAAAACCATAAAATCCATAACATGGTAGTTTCACGTCTATATTTACGGGACCAGACACTTTTAATATTTTGCAAAATGGTTGTTTTTTCCTTAGATACTGATTTAAATTGTGGAGAATCAGGAAGCCCTTTGCGCATGTAAATGGCTAACAATGCTGGTAACGCCCCAATGATAAGGGCAGAACGCCAGCCCCAGATTGGCATAATAAAGTAGGCAATGACGGCAGATAAAATCCAGCCTACAGCCCAGAAGCTTTCAAGCAGCACAACCATACGCCCGCGCTTATGCTCTGGAACATTTTCTGCTACCAGGGTTGAAGCCACTGGAAGTTCGCCGCCTAAACCGAGACCAATAAAGAACCTTAGGACCAGGAAAATAGCAAATCCAGTTGCAAGTGCAGACAATCCGCTGGCTATAGAAAATAATAAAACTGTATACATAAGAATTTTGTTTCTGCCCATCCGGTCTGCAAGGGTACCCGCAACAATTGCGCCTATTAACATCCCGATAGCGTTTACACTGCCAAGTAATCCGGCTTCTTGAGGAGATAAATTCCATTCCAGTATAAGGGCTGCAGCAATAAACGAAATTAAACCAACGTCCATTGCATCAAAAATCCAGCTAAAACCTGAAATGACGAAGATTCTCCTAAAGGAAACTTTTTTTTCTTTTTTTTCTCCCATTTTCGATCACTCCCAATTCTAATTAAGACCAACAAAATAAACCAGATTACCATTTTTCATAAGACGGAGTCGACAATTTGAAATATTCTGTTTTTATAAATAATAATCTATAAACACTTGCAAGTTAAATATCAAAAATTTATAATCATATAAATCTTTTACATATTTACAATATTATCACTGTATATAACTTGTTTTCTATAAAAAAATGTTTGCATAAATATATTATGTAAACAATTTTAACGGAATCACGACTCCCATCCCCTCATATTATTTAGTATCTAATACGGGGGTGATCGATTGACAAGATGGTTAAAAGCCGTCATTCTAACCTATCTTTCTCTCTTATTTTTTGGCAGTTTTTTAGCCATAGGGATGCTTTGGACCGGAACTATAGAAAAATCGCTGCCCATTGTTTCTGATATCAAAATCTTTCTATATTATTTTTTCGCTGGTGCAATCGGTGGTTCCCTAAGGCATCTCTACATGTTTTGCACACACTACATGGAAGGAGAGTTAACCGATTATCGGAAGTGGATTATGTACATCTTTTATCCGATTTTTGCCACGGGAACAGCGGTGATTGCCGTTACGTTAATTAAAAGTGGAATTTTGTTAATTGAGTTTACCGATTACAATGATACTCCGTATGCACCGATCGGTATTGCTTTCTTTGTAGGGTTCGGATTTAACCGGTTTGTAAATAAACTGAATGCTGTTTCGAAAAATATATTTCAAGCAAATAATAACGATAACAAAAGCACTTGATAAAATAAAAGAAGGCAATCTCAACTTAACATTTAGGAGGAATAGGCTTGTCTCGCGCCACTATCTTAATCCCAGGTATTCAAGGAACAAAGCTTGTTAATTCGAACACCCTAAACTTTGATACAATTTGGTCAGGAATTCAAAGCAAATATGAAACCATTTATGATTTGGCATTAAAGCAGGACAGTCGATTTGAGGAAATGCCAAGATCAATCGTTGAACGGAGCGATATTGAGGATTTACCATATAGGGAAGCAGTTTACGTTCTGGAGCATAAAACAAAAATACCTGTATATATTTTTGGTTATGATTGGAGAAAATCATCCGCTGAAACAGCCAAACGTTTAGCGGATTATATTGAATATCTTAAAGTGAAACTGGATGTTTCATCCTTTAATATTATTGCCCATAGCATGGGGGCTGCCATATTCAATTGCTATTTAAAGCTGATACAGGGAAATTATGATGTAATTGACCATGCCGTTTTATTAGCATGTCCCTTTAAAGGCTCAGTCAGGGCTTTAATTTCGTTAATCGCAGGGGAAGGGGGCTTTAGATTTCCTCTGTTCAATTCAAATGATGAATTTCGTAAAATTGCCCGGACCTTTCCTTCTGTCTATGAGTTGTGTCCTGTTTATAAAGATGCAGTTGTCTTCGAAAATGGTGCTGATTTCGATCTATTTAACCCCAATCATTGGCAGTCCAATATTGGTGATGATATTCCAGGAATGTTTCGCGATCGAATTCAGCATATGAAGACTTTCTGGGAAAAGCAAAATCCGGCCATGCTTAATTTAGCAGATTTACCTGATGAGGTTAGGAAAAGGATCCTCATTATTGCGGGGGAGGGTGAAGAGACGAAGAATAAAGTGATTGTTCAGCCACTAAGCCCAGATGGAAGAGCAAAAAATTTCTTTCATTTTGATTCTCCAAATTCAGAGAGTGATGGGGATGGGGTGGTTTCATTAGATAGTGCCGCGATTTATAAGAATGAAGTTTTAACGCTGGCTGTAAAGAAGAAATGGACGAATCTTGCTATGCACGCGCTTTTCATGAATGATGGGCGGGTACAAACCCTCATAACTAGGTTTTTGTTGACTAACACATTAGATAGCTCTTCAGGAATCCCTTGGTGGTCTGTTCTTGATGGATCAGTTAGGCAGGTAAAATAATAGAAAACACCTTTGGCTTTATTCAACCAAAGGTGTTTTTTGTTATTTTGATATCGTTTTTCCAGTCGCTGCAGTTGTTGCTTTCTCATCCTTCATGCGATTGAAAATCGTTGCAAGGATTGGGCCTGAGATATTATGCCATACGCTGAAGATGGCACTTGGTACAGCAGATAACGGAGAAAAGTGAGCAGCAGCAAGTGCAGCACCTAAGCCTGAGTTTTGCATCCCAACCTCAATAGCAACAGCTTTTTTCTTTGATAAGTCCATCTTAAATAGCTTTCCAAATAGGTAGCCAATCAAGTAACCAAGAACGTTGTGTAAGATAACCACTGCAAAAATGAGCAATCCTGTTTTAGCGATATTTTGCTGGTTAACAGAGACAACAGCTGTTACGATCGCAACAATGGCAATAATTGAAATTAACGGAAGAACCTTTACACTAGCCTGTGCTTGTTTATTAAATAGCTTCTTAACAACGACACCTAAGACAATTGGTACAATAACAATTTGAACGATGGATATCAATAGGCTGCTTGGATCAACCGGAATCCATTCACTCGCCAATAACAAAATTAACGCAGGCGTTACGATCGGTGCGAGAATGGTTGTACAGGATGTAATCGTAACACTTAATGGTACATCACCTTTTGCTAAAAATGTCATGACGTTAGACGATGTACCGCCAGGGCAGCATCCTACTAAAATAACACCTACAGCAATTTCAGGCGGCAGCTGTAAGCCTTTCGCTAATAAGAAAGCGAGCGCCGGCATGATTAAAAATTGCCCCAAAACGCCGATCGCAACATCTTTCGGACGTTTTAATACTTCTTTAAAGTCATTAGCGGATAATGTTAGCCCCATCCCAAACATAATAATTCCTAATAATAGAGAAATATGTGGTGCAATCCAGGTAAACCCGGATGGTGCATAGAAAGCTAAAAAGGCAAATACCAGCACCCAAAGGGCAAACGTATTGCCAGCAAATTGACTGATACGTTCTAATGTTTTCATGTTGTGATCCCCTCTTTATCTATCTTTTTAGTAATGTAAAGTATTATAGAATAATATTCCAATAAACTCAATAGTGGGAAAATTATTTTTTTCAAAAAATAAATTCAATTCAAATTGATTGGATGCCCGAAAGATATTGATGACGTTTTCACATACTTTCATAAAAAATATCCTCCATACTAAGATGAAGGACATTGTTTCATTTATACTAACCGATAACTTTTGAATTCTAGTTTCTTTGTTGTCTCCAGCTGGATTAGTTCTCCCTGTTCCAGTTGAATTTTTTTTGAAAATAAAGGGCCATTAAAAACATAGGTATGATATTCGCCTGATTCTCCCATGGGGCAGCTTTTGGTCTGTTGAATATCTTGTACAAATGATTTATCGATGATTCTGCCAAGCCATGATTCATCTAACACATCTTCACGCACCCGAATAACGATGGCTTTGTAGTCGGAATTGACAAAGTTTTCAAGGGAATCAAGCGCTTCTTCCTGATCCATCCAAAGGGGGTATAAGGCTTCAATACCAGCAGCATCTGCCACTTTCTCGCCCCATTCACGATGGCCTTCTAAATATAAATCCCCATAGGCGATTCCAGTAATTTGATATTGATCCTTCAATAATTGCAGGTCTTGTATAAATTGATCTGTATAACGTTCAAATGTGCATTCGATAAAATGGACAGGAATGGAAAGTGCCTCACTTTGTAAGCGGATCATTTCAGTACGTTCCCCGTGTCCAAAGGTCCGACCCAATTCTTTAGGTACAGTCGTCACTAAAGAAACAACCTCGTATCCTTGTTCAATGAGAGTATGTAGGGCGAGACAGCCATCTTTTCCGCCGCTCCAGGATAACACGATACGTTTTTTCAAGAGTAATCATCCTTACTATTTTTTATATTGCTAGTTTACCATAAAAACAGAGGACTTTTTCTGTGTAAATTTTTGTCGACTAATTATTTAGAATTTTTAAAATAATAACCGATTTACAAGATATTCCATGTTATAATAAATACAGTCATGCCATCATCGCCATTTTTCACCAAAGTACTATTGTAAAAAGGGGAGGAGACATGGTTTTATGGGTACTGGAATGTTAGCTTTTTTATCACTGCTGCCAATCATAGTGGTGGGGGTCTTTCTGGTAGGGCTGAGGTGGCCGGCAAGTAAGGCGATGCCGATTTCCTATTTAGCAGCAGTCGGCTTAGCGTTATTTGTTTGGAAGGTTTCCGGGGCAACGGTGGCTGCAGCGACGATTAATGGACTTGTCGTAGCTGGTACATTATTATTTATCATTTTTGGTGCGATTTTACTGTTGAACACGCTTCAGGAAAGCGGCGGGATTAAGGTCATTCGGCAAGGTTTTATCGATATTTCTCCAGACCGCAGGATTCAAGTAATCATTATTGCCTGGTTATTTGGGTCATTTATTGAAGGCGCATCGGGATTCGGGACACCGGCTGCGGTAGCAGTACCGTTGTTAGTTGGATTAGGGTTTCCAGCAATGGCAGCCGTGATCGCCGGTATGGTGATTCAAAGTACGCCAGTTACCTTCGGTGCGGTAGGAACGCCTATTCTGGTAGGGGTGCAAACAGGCCTGTCAGCTGATGCCAGCATCACCAATGATTTCTTGGCCCTCATCACGGATATTGGTGGAAAAGCGGCCATTCTTCACATGATTTCCGGTACACTTGTACCCCTGTTCGTAGTGGCATTAATGACAAGATTCTTTGGAAGAAATAAATCATTTACTGAAGGAATCAAGGTATGGAAATTTGCATTATTTTCCGCATTTGCTATGACGATTCCTTATGTCATTGTGGCGAATGTATTAGGACCAGAATTCCCATCGATGACCGGCGGGTTAATTGGATTGGCAATTGTCGTTTCGGCAGCGAAAAAAGGTTTCTTACTGCCGGCTAAAGAGGAAGCATGGGATTTTGAAGAAAAATCTAAATGGGATCCAGAATGGTCCGGAAATATTAAAATTAAGGATATTGCACATAAGAATGGAAGCATGAGCCTAGTGCGCGCATGGACTCCGTACATATTAGTAGGCTTATTTCTTGTATTGACAAGATTGACAGCGCTTCCATTAAACGGATGGATGAAAGCGTGGAATTTACAGCTTCAAAATATCTTTGGCTCGGAAGTTAGTGCCAGCTTTCAACCCCTTTATTCTCCAGGAACAATTTTTATTTTAGTTTCGATTATGACGTACTTTATTCACGGTATGAATGGTGCTGCCTACAAAAGGGCGTGGGCTCAATCTGGGAAAACGACTCTAGCCGCTTCAACAGCCCTTATCTTTACAGTTCCGATGGTCCAAGTGTTCATCAACACAGGAGGCGGCGCAGCAGGATTTGATAAAATGCCGATTGAACTGGCAAACGGTGCGGCGGCGCTCGCAGGAGAGTACTGGCCATTTTTCGCCACCTTTATTGGCGGGCTGGGGGCCTTTATTGCCGGCAGTAATACGGTTAGTAATATGATGTTCTCCTTGTTCCAATTTAATGTTGGTTCGCAAATCGGAGTGGATTCAACTTGGATTGTTGCACTGCAGGCGGTAGGCGGTGCTGCCGGAAACATGATTTGTGTTCATAACGTCGTAGCAGCATCAGCAGTAGTAGGCCTTGTCGGGAAGGAAGGAGCAGTTATTCGGAAAACACTGTTCCCGTTTACGTACTATGCTCTGCTTGCAGGGGCAATCGGGTATTCAATTGTGTGGTACTCACAAGAAGGACTCTTTAACATTGGTTCGATTATTGCAGCAGCCATTGCTGTTGCTGCCATTTATATCATCGCTACCAATCAAAAGCGGGCGAATATTCAAATTAGCAATAATAAGTCATTTTAATACGTAAGGGCGGCCTCGGCCGTCCTTTTCTTTGAGTAAAATGAGCTAATATCATGGCAGCCACCCTAAGATCTGAAAAATCGTTAAGCCAATCTCAAAGGCAATTAAAATAACGATGATCCATTCTACAAATAATCCCCTAATGGAATGGCTGATAGTCGAAAAGCCGTCCATAATATTATACAATATGTCCGTTTTGCTTTTGAGAATCTTATAGCGGTCATTTAACTCAAAAAATTCGGTCATTTGATCGTAGAAATCATTGGCCGTACTGCTTGACCAGGTAATATCAGGTTTATCCAGAATCATGATATAAGCAAGTGTGTTATATTCGTGGCGGACAATCTTGGCTGTTGTTCTTGCTAGTTCTTTATTGCCTATTCGCAGCTTGCCGCGTTCTAACCGGTCAATCATCGTTTCGAGTTTATCGTGAATTTTTCCAAGCTGTTCTTCTGTTTTTTCAAGCGCCACTGATTTGGCAATGACAGTGGAGATTAATTCAGGATAGAAATCATCAAATTTTGGTACTACCACGTATTCGTCGGTGAGCTCAATATGTCCAGTTTCTTGTATGTGAAGGCTGTAATCATCAGTGTAGCGGTCTTTATTTTTAAGATCGATGTCTGGTTCAAAGGTTTGAAGGTATTTCAAAAAAGTCAACACCATATCAGGGTGCGTAAGATTTATGAAGACGACGCTGCCAAAAGAAAAAACTAAAACCATTTTCGATTCATCCAAATTTTCACCAAGGATGGAGTAGAGACTGCTTCCTCTTAATATTAAAGGCTGCTCCCATGTGAATTTTTTAGGGATACCGCAATGAATGGCAATTTTGTTTAAATCAATTTCATTCGTTACCGCAAATGCTTTAAATGTCATGTCCCTCATTCATAATCACCTTTTTCGTCTAATATCTAGGTTATTTTTTAAAAACATGCCTTCCAATAACAAGCGTGGTTGCTCTCGTATCGAGCCAGCGGCTTGTGGCAATGACAGGATTATAGAAGAAGAGTGAATCTCCTGCGATATGCCGTTTCTCTTTTAATGCTTCCTGTACAGCTTTAATAGAATCCTTATTGGCCGGTTTATTGATTTGTCCATTTTGGACAGGCTGAAACTGCCTCTTTTGATAGATGACTTCCTTGATTGTATCCGGAAACATAGAACTCTCCACTCTGTTGAGGACAACGCAGGCAACGGCAATCTTCCCTCGGTAAGGCTCCATTTCAGCCTCCGCTCTTACTAGTCTAGCAAGCAGGTCCAGTTCAGACGCTGAATAGCCAGCAGCCATTTTTACCTTTGGTTTTGCTTTTTCACCCTCTCTCTCCATTGTATGTATCGTTTGTCCAGCATATATCAGATCAAGATCTTTAATTTGCGGATTCATCTTTGCTAAGTCTTCTAATGTAAGATTATTTTCTTTTGCTATTTTTGTCATCGTATCTCCGGTTTTGACGGTATAAGCGAATGCCGGGGAAGCAAATAGTATAGATATTACTAATGTAAGCGCTAGAATTATTTTTTTCAATATCTTTTCCTCCTAGTTGATTTGATAGAAAATCTTATATAGTCACTATTTCTATGAATTCAAACGCTAGATTAGTATTACGGTGTGTTACAGTTTCATTACATGAAAATGAAGAGAACATTTAGGGGAGAAATGGTAGGAATAACGAAAAAGTAGTAAATATTATGTAGACGATAATAAGATTTTTAAAGTAAAATATATGAAATATAACCATTTACAGATAAATTTGAAGATTGAAATTTCCTGTAAAATAGAACCAAGTTATTTTTTAGATTTTTACATAACCTTTATTCGTTATTAAAAGTAACCGGAGTTTACGGAATAAATAGGGAGGTCCTATGAAATTTAAAACAAAGCTTTATATGAGTGTAGGGTCATTATTGTTATTTATTTTCATTATTGCGGTTGTTTTGTTAAATATGCTCGAACAAACGACGGTGAAAATGAACGAGGTGGTTAATGACTTAAATGAAAGAATAGAAATGGCCACAGTCATGAAATATGAGACTACTAGAATTGGTTTCGAGCTTGTTTTTATGGTTACAAACAGTGAGGAAATGGTTCATTTAAAGGCAAAACAAGATTGGGAGGAATCCCAAATTAAGCTCTATGAAGCCATGGAATCACTTGAGAAAAAAGACACGGAGGAGAGAGCGCAGGAGCTTTTGGCAAGGTTTAAAACCTTGTATCAAAACTATCAGGATATAGGACAGCAAGCTTTGACCGCAAAAAGACTCAATCATAAAACGGAATTTTCAGCATCTTTTTGGGCAGATGCCGAAATTACGAGACAAAGAATGCTGCAAATCGCCGACCTCTTATCCGTATTAGAAGAACAAAAGCTGAAAAGCGAACTATTTAGAACGAAAGAAACGTACAACTTGGCGGTTACCATGATTTACATCTATTTGGCTATTGCTCTGTTTATCGGGGTTGGATTCACTTTCTGGATTATTAGAAGTATGACCAATAATCTTAACAAGGTGACAACAGTTATGAAGCAAGCAACTGCCAGCAATTTTGAGGAAATGCCGCGAATAGAACTTTCAGCAAAAGGAGAATTGGGCGAAATTACGGTTGCCTTTAATAAAATGGCAGAGGCGCTCGAGAAGCATAGCTTACGAGAAAAAGAACTTAAAGAAGACGCGAAAGCTCAGAGCTGGCTAAATGAAAAGATCGCCGAGATTGCGACTATTTATCCTGAGGTTGAAAGTGTACCTGAGCTGGCAGATTTATTCATTACAAAGCTGGTACCAATGGCAGGAGCAAGCTGTGGAATTTTTTATCTGAAAGAATTTGTAAACGGGGAATACTATTTTAAGAAATTATCCTCCTATGCCGTATTAAATGATTCTGATACTGATATTGGGTATCGGTTTGGGGAAAGTCTTATTGGTCAATGTGCACTTGAAAAGCGTCTAATCATATTGAACGATGTACCTGATCATTATCTTAAAATTGGGTCGGGAATGGGGGAAAGCCCAGCAAAAAACATCATCATCATACCTGTAATATTTGAAGATGAAGTACTAGCTGTGATTGAAATCGCCTCATTTGAAACGTATCATCCTTTACAAATAAAATTGTTCGAAGCAGCTGTTAATAATATAGGAATCAAGATTAATAGTATATTAAGTCATGTGAAGTTAGAAAAATTGTTGCTGGAATCACAAACAATGACGGAAGAGCTCCAGGCCCAATCAGAAGAACTGCAGCTGCAGCAAGAGGAACTAAGAACGACGAATGAGAAACTTGAGGAACAGTATGAAGCGTTAAAGCATAAAAACGAAGAAATAGAAAAGGTAAGGGGAGCGCTAGAGGAAAAAGCACAGCAGCTAGAAGTAAGCTCCCAATATAAATCGGAATTTTTAGCCAATATGTCGCATGAGTTAAGAACACCGCTTAATAGTTTACTCATTTTAGCTAAGATCTTGTCTGACAACGGAGATGGAAATCTTACGCCAAAACAAGAGGAATATATTCGAACTATTTACTCCTCTGGCAATGATTTGCTCTATTTAATAAACGATGTATTAGATTTAGCAAAGGTCGAGTCGGGGACATTAGATATTAACACAAAAGAGGTAGAACTTTATGAGGTGCTGGAGTTTATCGACAGGCAATTTTCTCCTCTAGCGGAACAGAAACAGATTGAGTTTGCGATTGAAATGGATCCAGGTTTACCTGCAAACTTTGAGACGGATGACCAACGTTTGCAGCAAATTTTAAAAAATCTTCTTTCCAATGCGTTTAAGTTTACGGAGACTGGCAGTGTGACATTAAAGGTTCAGCTCATGATGCAAGAAATGCAAGTTAAAGAAAATACGAGGCTGCAGCAAATGCTAGCCTTTTCTGTCATCGATACGGGAATTGGCATTGACGAAGATCAACATGAGGTCATCTTTAATGCTTTTCAACAAGCCGATGGAACAACCAGCCGGGAATACGGAGGTACTGGATTAGGTCTTTCCATCAGCCGTGAAATTGCCCATTTATTAGATGGCTTTATTGAGGTATCAAGCATGAAAGGAAAGGGTAGCACGTTTACGTTATATCTGCCGTATGTTCAGCCTGGTTATAAAATGAGAGATCAGGCTGCCTACGAAGAAGCAGCGATCAGTCTTTATGAGAATCATGGTGACACCAATGAAGATCCAATCAAACAACGCACCAAATCTAATTTGAAAAACAAAAAGATCCTTATCGTGGATGATGATATTCGCAACGTATATGCTTTAACAGTCGCTCTTGAAATGTATGAAATGGAGATTATCGTAGCAGAAAACGGCCGGGAAGGGCTGATGGTATTAGAAGACAACCCGGATACTGATCTCATTTTAATGGATATCATGATGCCAGAAATGGATGGGTTTGAGGCGATGCGCCAAATTCGCAGCCTGACTAAATTTAAAACAATACCCATTATCGCTTTAACTGCAAAAGCAATGAGACGAAGCAGAGAAGAATGTTTAGAGGCTGGCGCAACGGATTATATTAGCAAGCCCATTAACGTGGAACAGTTATTATCGTTAATGCAAGTATGGCTTTATCGTAAGGAGTCTTAGAAAATGATCATAGAAAAGGGCGCAAACAACTATACACTTGCCCAGTTAGAAGAAATAGAAAGAATTGAAATAGATTTACTGCTGGAAGCGATTTATCGTTTGTATGGATATGATTTTCGAAAATACGCTTTTCCTTTTGTTAAACGGAGAATCAGCCATCGAGTATATAAGGAGCAGCTCACAAGTATATCAGCACTCCAAGAAAAGGTTTTAAGGGATTCAGAAGCATTGATGAGGCTCCTTTCTGACTTTTCCATCAATGTGACCGAGATGTTTCGAGATCCTTCGTTTTTTAAGTCCATACGTACCAAGGTCATACCGATTATAAACGATTATCCTGAAATTAGAATTTGGCATGTTGGCTGTGCTTCCGGTGAAGAGGTTTATTCAATGGCCATTCTTCTTCAAGAAGAAGGTTTATACAATAAATGCCGGATATTTGCCACTGATATGAATAAAGAAATACTTGAAAAGGCAAAGCAAGCTACGTTTCCCTTAGACGTCATGCAGCTTTATACGAAAAATTATCTTGAGGCAGGGGGAAAAAGGTCCTTTTCTGAGTATTACAAGGCAGTGGACGATAAAGTAGTATTTCATTCATTTCTACAAAAAAATGTTGTTTTTGCCCAGCATGATGTAGTAACGGATCAATCATTTAATGAGTTTGATATTATCATATGCCGAAACGTCTTTATTTATTTTAATAAAGATCTTCAAAATCAGGTCCATAAGTTACTATATGACAGCCTTAGTCTATCAGGCTTTATAGGGCTGGGACAGCGAGAGGGGGTAAGGTTTACGAGTTATGGAAATTGTTACAAGGAATTTGAGCCGTCCGAAAAACTCTATCAAAAAATTAAATAGCGTTCCCTCTAATAAAGTCAATATTTTAATGGTGGATGACCGCCCGGAAAATCTTTTAGCGTTGGAGGCAGCATTGATGTCTCCAAGCTATCATCTCGTTAGGGCCAGCTCGGGTAAAGAAGCATTGAAATACATGCTGCAGCAGGATTTTGCAGTTATTTTACTGGATGTACAGATGCCGGGGCTAAATGGTTTTGAAACTGCCAAACTGATAAAGGCTAGAGAAAAAACAAAACATATTCCAATCATTTTTATTACGGCGATTAGTCAAGATATGGAGCATGTTCTACAAGGGTATGAGGCAGGAGCGGTAGATTATATATTTAAACCATTTCAACCTGAAACATTAAAAAGGAAAATTGAGCAATTTGTAAAAATTCACCTGAATCACAAAGAAAGTATGATTCAAACCGTACAAGAACAAACTGAGGAACTGAATGAAATGCTGGATAGGGCAACCTTCCATTTACGTCAATCGGAGGCACTATCAAAGGCGATCGGTGAAACCATTCTCGATACGATTATTACGTTTGACGATCAAGGTTTAATTTTATCGGCTAACCCTGCTGTTAATAGCATGTTTGGCTACAATCAAAGGGAATTAATCGGGAGGCATGTCTGCTTGCTTTTTCTAAAAGAAAAAGAAGGCAATTCGGAAGAGTCAGTGCTTTATTCTCTAACAGCCATCAAACAATCTATCGGTAAAGTGATTGAATCTGTTGCCTATAGAAAGGATAATAGCAGCTTTCATGCTGATCTTTTGATTGGAGGAACAAAGATTGAGAACCACGAGGTATTTGTTTGTTCCATTCGGGATGTGACAGAAAGAAAGGAAATGGAAGAGGTTAAAAAGGCCCAGTTCAATCAGATGGAAAAGATGGTGGATACGCGAACATTAGAACTAACAAAGGCAAATGTGGAGCTGCAAAAGGAAATTGTGGAACGTAAACGAATAGCTGCCCACCTGTACCGTTCCCAAGAACGATTTCGTAAAATTTTTGAAGCGAGTCCTTGCTTAATGGCGATCTGCTCCCGGGAGGATTCGACCATTATTGATATTAACTCAAGCTGGTTAAGCTTTACAGGATATCAAAGTTATGAATTAATGAACAAAAAAATAAATGCTGAGAAATTTATTGATGAGTTAACAGGGAAGCCGGTCCATCTGGGTCAAAAAATTCTAAATAAAAAAATACATTATAAGACAAAAGAAGGAGAAATCCGAGAGGGTCTACTCTCGACTGAAATCATTGATATTGCTTCGGAACCATGCACCCTAATTGTATTAACCGATGTGACGGAAAGAGTTCATTTAGAAAAACAAATCGCCCGATTAGATCGTTTAAACTTAATCGGTGAAATGGCAGCAGGCATTGCCCATGAAATAAGAAATCCTATGACGACGGTTCAAGGTTTTTTACAAATTGCAAGAACTGATAATGAGCTTCTTTCATCTGAGATAATTGACGTTATGCTGGAAGAATTATCAAGAGCAAACTCCATTATCTCAGAATTTCTTAATTTAGCAAAAAATAAAATTAGTATGAAGAAAAGGCAAAATTTAAATTCAATCCTTGGAGCCTTGTCACCATTGATTCAAGCAGAAGCATTACGGTCCCGTAAGTATGTGAAGCTGGAATTGCACGAGTGTCCTGATATATTGCTAGATGAGAAAGAAATTCGCCAGCTTATTTTAAATGTTGCCTTAAATGGACTAGATGCCATGATGCCAAACGGAAAGCTGACAATCAAAAGCTATACTGAAAAAGAGAAAGTTATTTTAGAAATAAGGGATGAGGGTAAAGGGATTCATCCTGATATTTTAGAAAAAATCGGAACGCCTTTCTTTACGACAAAGGAAAAAGGGACAGGTTTAGGGTTAGCTATTTGTTACAGCGTGGCTAAACGCCATCAGGCTGAGATTGATATCAAAACAGGGAATAAAGGGACAATATTTTCAATACGATTTCAGACAAATCCTAACAATGGATGAGAGGATAAGGAGAAGTGTCAAAAAAAAGAAGTCTTATGATAGTTGCGGCAGCGGTTATTACGATTATCATGATAAGTTTTATTTCTATATCTATTGGACATGGAAAACCGAAAATGGTGGTTGTGTTAAAAAGTTTAGACAGACAATATTGGAACATTGTTAAAGCAGGAGCTGAAAAAGCATTTAAAGAACATGGCATCGATGGGGAGGTAATCGCCACACCCAGTGGAACGGCGAAAGAGCAGCGTAAGATACTGAAAAAAGTTTACAAAGAACACCCAGATGTTTTGATAATTGCACCGTATGATACATCCGTTATACCTATTTTGGATCAATTCACGCAGGAAAAGAATATTCCTGTCATATTAATTGATCAATATGAAAAATGGCCTAATAAAACCTCTTATGTTGGCGCTGATAGCCGTGAGATAGGAAAAAAAGTTGGCGAACTATTGGGCTCCGAACTTCAGCCAGGAAATAAAGCTGCTCTAATCGGTGGAGATTTATCTGTCTTAGCTAATCAAGAAATTATGGATGGCGCGAAACAAACATTAAAAGAGGCTGGTATTATTGTAGTGCCTGAAATTGCTGGGATAACGGATGATGAGAAAACGGTAAGAAAAGCAACTTTACAGTTATTGAAGGAACATCCTGATATTAACGGAGTCATTGCCACTAATGACCTTTTTGCTATATCTGTTATTAAGGTATTACGAGAACACAATCTTACCATCCCTGTTATCGGAACGGATGGAATTCCTGACCTGTTAAATCTAATCAAGAATGAAATGATCTCTGCCAGCGTAGCACAAAATCCTTATGATATGGGGCATTTAAGTGTTGATACTGCAGTAAAGGTACTAAAGGGCGAACAAGTTGACCCATTTGTTGATTCAGGTGTTGATATTGTCATTAAAGAAAATTTGCAACAAAGATTAGACTATCATAGTCTTTTGGTAAGGTAAGGGAGACAGCTGATTACAAAAACGGGTGACCAATATAAGAGAGTGCTGGGGATTGATTTTTACTCTTTGAAAAGAAGGAGCGAGTTTTAAAGAACTCGCTCAGATTGTCGAGAAAGGGTATTTTTCTCGGCAATTTTTCATTTTGTCAGACCTAAAATAAGGATTTTATAATAAGATTTCCCATGCTAACGGGAGCTGTTGAACAGCCTATGCATTAATATATTATATCGAATTAACGCAGTGGATTAATAAAGAATACGTATAAAATAAAGGCTATCGAAAGTTTTTCGACAGCCTGAGGAGCGAGTTTTTAACGAACTCGTTCCCATTGTTTTTAATAAACTTTATCCCCGTTAAAGATAGAATTCTTCACAATCACATAATCTACTTTACGAATATCCTGCAGCTTTCTTCCGCCGGCATAGGAAATAGAAGATTGAAGGTCTTGTTCCATTTCGATTAACGTATCGATTAGAGGACCTTTATGCTCTACATACATTTTCTTGCCTTCGACATTTTTTCGTTCGCCTTTTTGGAATTCTGAAGCGGAACCAAAGTATTCTTTAAAGCATTTTCCATCCTTTTCAAACGTTTCACCTGGTGACTCCTCATGGCCTGCAAATAGTGATCCAATCATCACCATGGATGCACCAAATCGTACGGATTTTGCGATATCTCCGTGTGTACGGATTCCACCGTCGGCAATAATCGGTTTGCTTGCTGCTTTCGCACACCATCTTAGTGCAGCGAGCTGCCAGCCGCCTGTTCCAAATCCTGTTTTGATTTTGGTGATACAAACTTTACCCGGTCCAATACCGACCTTTGTGGCATCGGCTCCGGCATTTTCTAACTCCCTAACAGCGTCTGGAGTGCCGACATTTCCGGCAATGACAAAGCTGTTTGGAAGGTGTTTCTTAATATGCTGTATCATTTCGATGACGGCATTTGAATGCCCGTGGGCAATATCAATCGTGATGTATTCCGGAACAAGGTTTTCTTCCGCCAGCTCCTTGACGAAATCATATTCAGCTTCTTTTACACCAACACTGATGGAAGCGATTAATCCGCGGGCTTTCATGTCTTTAATAAAATCAATCCGTTTTTCTGGCTGGAAACGGTGCATGATATAAAAGTAACCGTTTTCTGCTAAGAAAATTGCAATCTTTTCGTCTATAATTGTCTGCATATTTGCAGGAACGACTGGTAATTTAAAAGTATGACCGCCAAAGTTTACGCTTGTATCACACTCGGATCGGCTTTTAACCACTGATTTTGCAGGAATCAATTGAATATCTTCGTAATCAAATACATTATCCATAACTTACACTCCTAAACACGAATAATTATTTTATTTTTTTATAAATCGTTCGTACATCTGTTAATTTACCTTATTTTTATCAGTATGTCAAAATATTTTCATATTTATGTACAAAATTCTTGGATTCTATTGCCGGTTCTGGGTATAAAAAGGGTTATAACGCTAGTGAAAGCGTATTTTTATTTTCTGATGAAGTGATAAAATTGTGGTGAATGGAAATAGAAATCTATTTGGTCCTGCAGCATATTACGATATGATTATGATAGAATTGGAGAAGCGTTTTTTTATTTGGGGGTATAAAATGGGGAAACATAAAATTTTAACGATTTTAGAAAAAGAATTAGTCATTGCGCTCGGCTGTACCGAACCGGTGGCGATTGCTTTGGCGGCAGCAACTGCAAGAAGTTATACGACAGGAACTATCAAGGCAATCAGCTTAAAAGCGTCCGGAAATATTATTAAAAATGCAAAATCTGTGGGGATTCCTGGAATGAAAGCTAAGGGGCTTGAATTTGCAGCCGCACTCGGTGCTGCTTCTGGAGATCCTACTAAAAAATTAGAAGTGTTGGACGGTCTCACTAGTGAAGATGAGCAGCTGGCATTAGACCTTATTGCTGCTGGGAAAGTGACAGCTGGTCAGGCGGATACACCGAAACGGCTTTATATTGAAGTGACGGTAGAGACAGCTGAGCAAACAGCGAAAGTAGTTATTTCTGATAACCATAGCAATATTACTTTGATTGAAGTCGACGGGAAAGCGGTCTATCTGGGCGGCTGTGAGAACATCGGAATCCAAACAGATGAAGAAGAGTTAGAAGCACTGACGATTGATGAAATTTATGAATGGGTAGTAGAGGCAGATCTTAATGACCTTACACTTGTAAAAAGAAGTATTGAGCTAAACAAAGTGATTGGATTGGAAGGACTATCGGGAAATTATGGTCTGAATGTTGGTAAAACCATCATAGAAAATGTGAAGAGGGGAATTCTTTCCGATGATCTGGCCACGGCAGCCATGTCTCTCGCTGCTGCGGGCTCGGATGCAAGGATGGCTGGTTCAACGCTGCCGGTAATGGCGAATACCGGAAGCGGAAACCAGGGAATTGCGGTAACTCTTCCTGTCGTCGCCGCGGCAGAAAAGCTTCAGGTCTCTGAGGAAAAAATGGTTCGCGCCGTTGCCCTCAGCCATTTAATCACAATCCATATTAAATCTAAATTTGGACGTCTCTCTGCTTTGTGCGGTGTAACAGCTGCCGGGATGGGAGCGAGCGGCGCGATTGTGTATTTGCTAGACGGCGGCCTTACGCAAATAAAAGCGGCGATTCAAAATACAATCGGTAACGTATCGGGAATGATTTGCGACGGAGCAAAAGCGGGCTGTGCCATGAAAGTGTCCACCTGTTCAAATGTCGCTGTACAATCCGCACTCTTGGCATTAAATCATCAAGAAATACAATCGACCGACGGCTTCATCCATGACGATGTAGAGAAAAGCATTGAATCCTTCTGCAAACTCGGAAACGAAGGAACACGCCAAACAGACGAACTCATCTTAAAATTGATGCTGGAGAAATAGAAGGGTGTCAGGCACCATGTGAAATTTTCACATGGTGCCTGACACCTCTTTAATTTTTAAATATTTACGACAATTTAGATTATTGTGTTGACACGAGGATTTTGATTAAATAATATTAAAATATATTTATATGAGCGGATGATTATTGTGGGAGAGTCTAAACAATTGTTTAGCACCGAAGGAGCAAGCCATATATGGGCAGGAATCTCTCAGGTAAAAGGACTACAATAGGACGCATCTCTGGAGAGAGCCATGTGCCACCAAAGGAGTTATACTCTCAGGTAAAAGGACAGAGAAAAGTAGGAACAGCCTATTTTTCTCTGTCCTTTTTTTGTTTGAGAAAGATAGGAAACAATAGTAAAGGAGGGACTGCCTCGATCACAATGTTTAAACCTTAAAAATGTAAGCGCTTTTCTTAGGTGGATCGACAAATCCATAAGCAAGCTTTTGTAGAATAATAAAATGCCAAGATGCTAGTTTTGAACATGTAAGAACTTCTGAAATGCAAACATCCTGAATAGTGAAAGAGGGAATAAGTATGCAGGAACAAACATTATCAAGAGGCCTGAAAAACAGGCACGTTCAATTAATCGCAATCGGAGGCGCAATCGGAACGGGATTATTTCTTGGAGCCGGTAAGTCCATTCATTTAGCGGGACCGTCTATTCTATTTGCTTACATGATTACAGGGGTCATTTGCTTTTTAATCATGCGTTCACTTGGAGAACTGCTTTTAAGTAATTTGAACTATCATTCCTTTGTCGATTTTGTAAAAGATTATTTAGGGAATATGGCTGCCTTTATCACAGGCTGGACCTACTGGTTTTGCTGGATTTCCATTGCCATGGCCGACTTGACAGCGGTGGGAATTTATACTCAATATTGGTTCCCTCAAGTACCACAATGGATGCCGGGATTAATTGCCCTAGTCATTTTGCTCGCGATGAACTTAGCCACTGTGAAACTATTTGGCGAAATGGAATTCTGGTTTGCGTTAATTAAAGTCATCGCGATATTAGCCCTTATCATTGTTGGTGTGTTTATGATTATCAAAGGTTTTTCAACCAATTCTGGTGCTTCAAGTTTTACAAACCTCTGGAGTCATGGGGGAATGTTCCCTAATGGACTCAATGGCTTTATCCTATCCTTCCAAATGGTAGTATTTGCCTTTGTAGGTATTGAACTTGTCGGGCTTACAGCCGGTGAAACAGAGGATCCAGAACGAGTGATCCCTAAGGCAATCAATAACATACCGATTCGAATTATTATTTTCTACATTGGAGCACTTCTAGTGATTATGAGCATTTATCCATGGAATGCCGTCAATCCCGCGAAAAGCCCATTTGTCCAAGTCTTTGCCGCCATAGGAATTGCTGCAGCAGCGGGTATTGTAAACTTTGTAGTTTTAACATCCGCAGCATCTGCATGTAACAGTGCGATGTTCAGTACGAGCCGAATGGTGTACTCCTTAGCAAAGGATCAAAATGCACCAGCACCATTAGCGAAACTTACTACTCGCAAAGTACCTTCCAATGCCTTGTTCTTTTCAACAGTTGTCGTACTGATCGCCGTATTTTTAAATTATGTAATGCCAGAGGGAGTATTTACCCTTATTACAAGTATTTCGACAGTCTGCTTTATTTTTATTTGGGGGATTACAGTTATCTCTCATTTGAAATATCGGAAGACAAGACCAGATCTTGTGAAAGCAAATAAATTTAAAATGCCGCTGTATCCTTTATCTAATTATTTAATTCTCATCTTTTTAGCCTTCGTTCTTGTGGTGCTGGCACTTGCTAAGGATACGCGTGTTGCCTTGTTCGTAACACCTGCTTGGTTTATTTTACTAACAGTCGTGTATAAGCTGAGGAAGGCAAAAGTTACAAAATTAGAGATGGAGCAGGCAGCTAAGAACAAGCTGCAAAAGACGGTCAAGAATATTTAGAAAAATTAATTTTGTTTGCGTTTACAAAATTACTTGACTTCGAAACTCTTAGCTATTATTCTGAAAATAATAAAATATCGCGGATGACGGTTGTGGGAGAGTGCAAGCTATAAGCCACCGAAGGAGCAAGTTCCAAAAAGACCCTTGGAACTAATCTCTCAGGTAGAGGAACCACAGCAGGACGCACCTCTGGAGAGCGCGGTGATGTAAGGCCGCCACCAAAGGGGTAGGCTCTATTGTATAGAGTTAAACTCTCAGGTAAAAGGACAGAGAAGGGTAAACAGGCTGTATTACCCTTTTTCTGTCCTTTTTTGCGTGCAAAAAAGTTGTGAAACATACTTGTTTCCTAAAGAAAAGCGGGAGTGAGCAGCTGCAACCTGAGTTCAGGCTCAGGTATAACAAAGGGAAAATATAACCAATTTTTCAAGGGGGAATAGGAATGAGTTTACAACAAAATGATCAAACGATTTATGAAGCAATTAGAAAAGAACAGCAGCGCCAGCATCAAACATTAGAATTGATTGCCTCTGAAAACTTCGTCAGTGATGATGTCCTAGAGGCAATGGGCAGCGTGATGACGAATAAATATGCCGAGGGGTATCCAGGAAAGCGCTACTACGGCGGCTGTGAGTATGTTGATGTGGCCGAACAGACCGCTATCGACCGTTTAAAGGAGCTGTTTGGTGCGAATTTTGCCAACGTTCAGCCGCACTCCGGAGCGCAGGCAAATTTTGCTGTTTTTTTCGCATTGCTTCAGCCTGGGGATAAAGTGATGGGAATGAACCTTTCACATGGCGGACATCTAACCCATGGAAGTCCTGTTAGTGTGTCAGGTAAATGGTTCGAGGTAGTGTCTTACGGAGTAAGAGAAGATACACAGTTGATTGATTATGATGAACTAGAAGCCATCGCGAAGAAGGAACAACCAAAATTAATTATTGCTGGTACCAGCGCTTATCCAAGAAAAATTGATTTTGCCCGCTTTAGACAAATTGCTGATCAGGTTGGTGCGAAATTCATGGTAGACATGGCACATATTGCAGGGCTGGTGGCTGCAGGACTTCATCCATCACCAGTTCCGTATGCCGATGTGGTGACAAGCACGACGCATAAAACGCTGAGAGGACCGCGCGGCGGCATTATTTTAACGAATGATGAGGAAATTTATAAAGCGGTCAATAAAGCGGTTTTCCCCGGAATTCAAGGCGGTCCGCTAATGCATATCATTGCAGCCAAGGCGGTTGCGTTCAACGAAGCATTGCAGCCAAGCTTTAAGGTGTATGCGGAGCAGGTCATTAAAAACGCGGCAGCACTTGGAGATGCGTTAAAAAGCGAAGGCGCTACACTTGTTTCAGGCGGCACCGACAATCACATTGTGCTTCTAGATTTGCGACCTTGGGATTTAACAGGAAAGGAAGCAGAGAAATTGCTGGAGGAAGCAGGGATTACTGTTAATAAAAACACCATTCCATTTGATCCTAAAAGTCCGTTCGTAACGAGCGGTATTCGGATGGGCACGGCAGCATTGACAACACGCGGGATGAAGCAGGATGAAATGGCGAAGATTGGGAAAGTGATTGCTGAGGTTCTGAAAAGCAAAGGCGATGTGAGCGTTCTTGAACAAGCAAAAGAAACGACAAAAGCCATTTGCAGCGCTTACCCATTATTTCAACAAGAAATTACCGTCTAACTAAAAGGGAAAATGCGGGTGCCTTAAAGGTCAGGAAGGCTCCGGCTTAAAAATTTTGACTAAAAGGAGTCCCCTGGAGATGACAAAAGAATACGATGTTGTGATTATCGGCGGCGGAACAGGCGGATATGTTGCGGCTATTCGCGCTTCACAATTAGGGTTAAAAGCGGCGGTCGTTGAAAAAGGAAAATTAGGGGGTACATGTCTTCATGCAGGCTGTATTCCGAGTAAGGCGCTGCTAAGAAGTGCAGAAGTATATACACAGACAAAAAATGCAGCACAGTATGGAATTTTGGCCCCGGAAGTCAGCTTCGATTTTTCTAAAATACAGGTGCGGAAAAATGAAATAACAGATCGCCTTTTTAAAGGTGTTCAACATTTATTGAAAAAGGGAAAAATCGATGTTTATGATGGCAAAGGCAGCATACTGCAGTCAAAGGATGTTTTAGTGGAACTAAATAATGGCGAAGGGGAAGTTATTTTAAGCCCCAAGAATATTTTACTTGCAACAGGATCAAGGCCGCGGACACTTCCAGGCCTTGAAGCCGATGAGAAGTATGTGATGACATCGGATGAAGCATTACAAATGGAGGAGCTTCCGAATTCTATTATCATTGTCGGGGGCGGAGTCATTGGCATCGAATGGGCATCCATGCTTATGGACTTCGGCGTACAAGTAACGGTAATTGAATATGCTGATCGGATTTTACCAACAGAGGATAAAGATATTTCGAAGGAAATCCAGCGCTTAATGAAGAAAAAGGGAGTCAAAATCGTTACAGGTGCTAAGGTACTTCCAGAAACGCTTGAAAAAGGTGAAGGTGTTTCAATTAAGGCGGAGCATAAAGGGAAAGAGACGCCATTCACTGCAGATAAACTGTTAGTCTCGGTCGGACGGCAGGCCAATACAGAAGGAATCGGACTTGAAAAAACGGCTGTTGAACTGGGGCCTGTTTTTATCAAAACAAATGAATATTACCAAACTGATGAACCGAATATCTATGCGATCGGTGATGTGATCGGTGGTTTGCAGCTGGCCCATGTTGCCTCACATGAAGGGATTATTGCCATTGAACATATGGCAGGAGCACCCACTAAAGCTTTAGACCCTGTGCTTGTACCAAAATGTGTGTACTGCAGCCCTGAAGTCGCAAGTGTAGGATTTACAGAGGAACAAGCGAAGGAAAAAGGCTACGAGGTAAAAGCAGGTAAATTCTCATTTCGGGCAATTGGGAAGGCTTTGGTTTTTGGCGAATGTGACGGTTTTGTTAAGCTTGTAGTGGAAGAAGGCACGAATAAGCTGCTAGGAGCTCATATGGTGGGACCGCATGTAACGGATATGATAACTGAGGTCGGCCTTGCCCGTGTATTGGATGCAACCGCTATAGATATCGCTCATACTATTCATCCACACCCTACCTTAGCCGAAGCCATAGGAGAAGCGGCGCTTGCTGTTGATGGCAAGGAAATCCATGCATAAGGGATAAAACATATAGGCAATAGAATTATCGATATAGTAAAGAGCTATCGGGCGGATCCGATGGCTCTTTTGTTGTGAAAAAGCCTGCGGCTCTCTCTTTTCAGCATCCATTTCTTACTATCATAAACTAGTATATTCTAACTAGTTTTCAGAATAAAATTATAATATAATATAGATATAGGACAAATTGTAAGCGTGTAAAATAACTCTTGACTGTTTAACGAGCTATGAAACCCTTATTGAAATGTTCCCAACATACTCTGTTTTCACCTGGGGGTTACTTTATGAGCGTAAAACAACATAAATATAATGTTTTCCAACGCCTTGGACGAGCATTCAAGTTAAACTTCATGAAACTTCTTCGATCTCCAGGCGGAGCTAGAAAGGTTGCATTGGGATTCGCCCTTGGATTCGGCTTGGAAATGCTAGTTATATCAACCGCTTCTCTCATATATATATTATTTGTACCCATTGTTCGTTTAGCGAAAGGCTCATTACCTGCTTCTATCATTGGAAACGTGATCGGAAAATTAACCTTCCTTCCTGTTTTGCTGCTTCCATTTGCCAGAACATTAGGGAAAATTATATTTCCAATTAAAGTCAAACACGGACACCATACCGCTTTTTCATTACAAAAGCTGCTGCACGGGGATTTTCATAGTTTAATAGGACTTCTCCATGGCGGCCTGCACGCACTCATCGGCATGACCATATTTGGAACGTTCCTCGGTGTTATTTCATACTTCGTCGTCCATTACCTCTACGAAAAAGAAATAACAAACCGATTAAAAAGAAGACGCCAGAAACAACATGAAGTGAAAATGACGGTGTCAGGCACCATGTGAAAATTTCACAAGGTGACTGACACCTTTTCGATTGCAAATATTCTGATAAAATTGTAGAATATTAACATGGTGACTATAGTGATAACCTGAAGATTAGCAAGTGAGTTGAGTTTTTGTGAATAAATATGAAGCGGAATTCAGTAATATTGTTCGCGCATTTCGAAAAAGACATATGGGGAAAGGTCCCAGTCAGGTCAGAACCACCTTTTGTAAGAATTGGGCAATCTGTGAGATGGAAGGGAATTTATCTCCCATCGAAAAATTTATTGCCACAGCTGAAGATGGAAGACAAATGCTGCGGGCAGCCCGGACTGAAATGGTAAAGGATATTTACAAGAAAAATTATCCGATAGAAATGGAAGAACTCCTTGGAGTAAAATTTGTTAAAGTATTTGTCGATATTAATATTGAAGAAGACAAAGGAATGTCCATCTTCGTATTTGACCAAGATATCGAGGGAAAATTTAAAAATTTATAACTGCTTTTATCGAATGACAGTAGTTGGTACTTGACAGCGAACCTGTTGAAGGCTAACCACCACGGCGCATTCATCTTTTTTGATGATGAATGTTTTCCTTGGTGGTTTTTTATTTGCATTTTTAAAGGAGGATTATTGGAAATGGGAAAAACAGTACATCCTGGGCCACAGAAGAAATCAATGAAGCCTGCCCCGGAACATTGGGTAAGTCCGGTACCTTTTGGTTTAGGGAAAATAAAACCAAAACATATCCGCGATACAATGAAAATCGTCTGGGAGAATAAAGATAATCTCGGATATGCAGCCAATATTATCACTAAAGGGGTTTGCGATGGCTGTGCACTTGGAGTATCGGGGTTATATGACCAAACATTAACCGGCCCGCATGTTTGCACAACCCGCCTAAATGTGCTGAGACTAAACACCATGCCGGCAATCAAACCAGAAATTCTTCATGCCGACATTGATGAATTAAGAAAATATGATAGTACAGAGCTTCGCAGGCTCGGTCGAATCCCTTACCCGTTAATCCGCCGCAAAGGGGAGCGGAAATTCTCACGCATCTCATGGGACGAAGCGATGGATATGATTGCAGGAAAAATGAGAACGCTCGAGCCAAAACAATATGCTTTTTATCTTACTGCCCGCGGGATTACAAATGAAAGCTATTATGTTGCTGGAAAAGTGGCACGTTTTCTAGGCACCAATCACATTGATAACGCATCACGAATTTGTCATGCTCCAAGTAAAACCGCTTTGAAACGCTCAATTGGCGTCGGAGCCTCTACGTGTAATTATTTAGATTGGATTGGTACAGACGTTTTATTATTTTGGGGAAGTGTCGCATCGAACTCTTCACCTGTATCATCCAAATATATGCTCGAAGCAAAGAAAAAAGGGACGAAGATCATCGTCGTTAACCCGTACCGGGAACCGGCAATGGATCAATATTGGATTCCGTCCAATCCTGAATCAGCCCTATTTGGTACAAAAATCGCTGATGACTTTTACCAAGTAAACATTGGTGGCGACATTGCTTTAATGCATGGGATTATGAAGCACTGGTTCAATATGGAAGAGAAGACTCATGGATCAGCGATTAACCACGAATTTGTCGAGTCCCATGTAAATGGATATGACGAGCTAAAGAAACAAGTCCAGGGTCAATCTTGGGAAGCAATCATAGAATCATCTGGTGTTCCAAAAGAACGAATCATAGAACTTGCGGAATTGTTAGCCAGAAGCAAAAATGCTGTTTATGCCTGGGCACTGGGGCTGACGATGCATTCCTTTGCCACTGACAATATCTCACAAGTTGCTAATCTGGCCCTTCTTCGCGGCCACTTGGGACGAAAAAATACAGGACTGATGCCGTTTCGCGGTCACTCAAGTGTACAGGGAAGCGGTGAA
Organism: Neobacillus kokaensis; assembly: GCF_014656545.1. GTDB lineage: Bacteria > Bacillota > Bacilli > Bacillales > Cytobacillaceae > Neobacillus > Neobacillus kokaensis. The sequence continues at coordinate 35,856 of NZ_BNDS01000011.1, read as the reverse complement.
ATGGGAGCTGACCCATTTGTGTTGCCCGGCGGGGGTTGGGACCCTGCAACGATTGAAAGAATCGAAACGCTTTGGGGCTTCGACTTGCCGAAGTGGCAGGGGGATATTGTAGGTGTGACGCTGGAAAATATCGTGCTTCCGGAGGACCATGAACGGAAAATCAAGCTGTATTATTTATCTGGCGGTAACTTCTTAGAAACAATGCCAGATCCTGATTTTATTAAAAAAGCCTTATCAGAGCTCGAGATACGAGTACATCAAGACATTATTTTTAATACATCCACCCTAGTCGATGCGAAAGAAGCCGTCATTGTACTGCCGGCAAAAACACGCTATGAACAGGAAGATGGCGGTACAAGTACATCAACCGAACGGATGGTTTATTTTTCACCAGAGATTCCTGGTAATAAAAATAGGATTGAAGAGGCTAGGGCAGAATGGAAGATTTATTTGGATATAGCTAAACGCGTGAAACCAGAAGAGGCGCATTTAATTGATTTTACGGATGGTTTTGCCATTCGAGAAGAAATTGCCAAAGCAAACCCAGATTATGAAGGAATCCAGTACTTGAAAAATCAGGGGGACGTATTCCAGTGGGGCGGCGCATGGTTGTGCGAAGACGGTATTTGTCCAACACCTGATGGGAAAGGGAGCTTAATACCGGTTGAGATTCCCGATTTAAATAAAAAACCTGAACAATTTATTGTTACCTCACGCCGTGGAAAACAGTTTAATTCGATGGTATACAATGAAGTTGATCCATTAAACGGTGCGGGACGCTATGATGTGCTGATGAATGCAGCTGATGGGCAAAAGTTAAGCATCGCCGAGGGAGAGGGTATTGTAGTATATAACGGTTTTGGCGTATTCCAAGGTAAAGCGAAATTCGTTGAAATTGTTCAGGGAAATGTCGAAGTCCATTTTCCAGAGGGGAACTTCCTGCTGCCGCGCGGCCGTTATGAGAAGTTTGCCGGAATTCCGGATTATAATATTACGGTTCATGTTGAAAAAGCGGAACGCTATCATGCGCGCAAAGATACGGATTATCTAGAAAAACCGATTCCTGAGCTTGAAACAGAAGTTGGGTAAGGGGGGGCTGAAGTTGTTAAAGGAAATAACGACATCACAGAATATTGTCAGGTTTAATGGGGAGCACTTTGTCGAGGAAGAGGACGACATTGCGGTTGAATCAGCTTTAACGATTATATTGGATGGAAACGAGTTTGCCACCATGGTATGCAGTCCTTCTGATATGAAAGAGTTAGTGGTCGGATTTCTAGCATCAGAAGGGATGATACGAGTTTACGATGATATCAAGGAGCTTCATATTGACGAGGACAGAGGCTTCGCTTATGTCGACCTGGTTCGGAAGTGCACTGTGCAAAAAGATTTTCACTCCAAACGCTTTATCGGTTCCTGCTGCGGGAAGGGCAGGCAGTTTTATTTTCATAATGATGTGAAAACGGCTAAAACAGTGATGACGAAATTAACGGTTACACCAGAACAATGCCGCAGCCTGATGGCAGAGATGCAGGAAAGTTCCTCTTATTTTCAGCAAACAGGCGGTGTTCATAATGCGGCCCTATGCACAACAGAGGGGATTGTTGTCGCAAGAACAGATATCGGCAGGCACAACGCCCTGGATAAGCTTTTTGGGTACTGTATCATTCATCGCATTCCACTGAAAGATAAGCTGATAGCCTTCAGCGGGAGAATTTCCTCCGAGGTATTATTGAAGGCGGCAAAAATCGGGGTCGGCATCATCCTCTCCAAATCCGCCCCAACCAACCTAGCACTCGGCCTAGCAGAAGAACTCGGCATCACCGCAATCGGCTTCATCAGGGGCAACGGATTCAACGTCTATACACATCAGGAGAGGGTATTGGTGTCAGGCACCGTGTGAAATTCACATGGTGCTTCTTTGTGATTTCATTTTTTTCAGCAATTTTTTTGGATTGGTATCTAAGACGAGCATAGCACAGAGGAGGATTCCGGATTTAAGTTCCGCAAGGACTGACATTGAAAATGGATTAGATTAGGATAAAGTAGAAGCAGTCTACGTGTCCGAAAAGGAAAAAAGGAAGGTCATAGGGTAAAGTAGAAGCAGTCTACGTGCCCGAAAAGGAAAAAAGGAAGGTCATAGGGTAACGTAGAAGCAGTCTACGTGCCCGAAAAGGGAAAAAAGAAGGCCGTAGGGTAACGTAGAAGCAGTCTACGTGTCCGAAAAAGGAAAAAAGAAGGCCGTAGGGTAACGTAGAAGCAGTCTCGTGTCCGAAATCGAAAAATGAAAGACCATTGAGTAACATAGAAGGCTGCAAGCTTTCAGATTGGATAAAAAAACAGGTAATTTTAAATCTTAAATATTATTAAAAGCAAATATTAATCAAATCATATATTTAGCGGAACATACGGCCCAAAGTAAGGAAAGGCGGATGGGTATCCGTGTAGAAAGGGAATAATGTGGTAGACGTCATGTCCCAAGTGAATGGTATGATGCTGTAATGGCAAACCCCATGGTCCAAAATGTGGAGAAGAGTAACCTAAATAAATCGGTCCGTTTGTTCCGGTTATGATTGTGTGCATCTAATCACCCGCTGCGTTTTTTCCAGTTTACGAATATATGTTAAAAAAGAGCCTGTTTTTATCCACTAAATCCTCTATGTAAAGTAACAAAAGAGTCCAAATCGATTGAACTCTTTTTAAAATGAAACCTATTCGGATACCCGTTGATTCACAAGTTCTTTCTCTTCATCCGTGAACAGCCGCTCTGCCATTGGATAAAGCACATTTTCTTCCTTCGCAAAGTGATTTATTAATGTATGATAAGCATTTTCGATCAGACTTGCATTTTGAATTTTTTCATCATCAGTTAAATCGGAGTTGTTATCGACATTTTTGAAAAATTTATTAATAAATCCGTGGGCCTGTTCGTGTTCATACTCCATTACGGCAATTGGACCGCCGTTTTTACCAATGTAAACTTCCATCATCCGAAAAAGAATGGTTTCTTCGCGTTCGGAATGATAATCGAGTTCTTTTGAAAAGTTTTTAACTGCCTGAACTAATTCTTCGAAGGATGGCCCTTGTTCTTCCGTCACTGTTTTACATAAAGAAAATAGTTTTTCTAAGCCCTCTCGTAATGGAATATGTTCACTCACCAATTTATTTAAACCATCAGAAAGTGAGACCGGACCATTACTGAACATTCCGCTATGACATCCTTGCATTATGAATACCCCTTTCCAACATTACTACCATTAGTATATAAGAACAAACCACTATTTATTGTGATGCAAATCACGTGAAAAATTTTTAAAAGAAATGCTGGAAATTGGAATTTTCGTGTTATATAATTGTGTTAATTAATATACTGTGTTATATAACAAAAAACATAAAAGGAGCTATGAACCATGATTAAAACAGACTCAATCGCACGGAGAATTTTAGGATGGAAATTAAATCGCTGGGATCGCTGGTATGACTATGAAAGGGGCATGTTTATTCATGATGCTGACTTTCAGCCGGAGCAAAACTTGAACCACGCTATGCTAATCGTTGATCGATTAGAAGAGATGGGGTATACCTATACGGTTAATGGAGTTTCGAGAGTTTGCTTTAATGAGATTTGTGCAACAGGGGAAACGCTCGCAAAGGCGATTACGAATGCTGCTTATTCCATTATTGAGCATCATTCGGCATCGGACACCACAAAAATGTGGCAGAGAATGTGTTAAAAATTTTTTGAAAAAATAGAAAATCTTTGGGATTTGTGGTAAAATTATGATAATTTAATAGTTATCAAGAGTGGCTGAGAGAACTGGCTCAATGATGCCACAGCAACCTGCAGACATGCAAGGTGCTCCCACCAGCAAGGCATAGCTGCTTTGGATGATAAAACGGAACCGCCTCTTCTGTATCCATTGCAGAAGAGGTTTTTATTTTTCTAAAAGGAGAATTTGGTTCATGAATATCAATGGTTTTGCAAGAGGTTTAATGGCACGAAATTGTACGGAAGAAAGATTCCTAATCCATGTTGCCACTTGCGTGGAGCAGCAGCTACAGGAATGGGATGCTCAATTCGAGGTGATGGTGATGAAACTGAAGGAGTATGAAATCTTTGTCAAATATGGCGACGATGATTACCATTTGCGGATTTCGGAAGAAGACGTTTCCACACTGCAGAAAACAGGTCCCTATCATCTTGACCAGAAAATATGGAGGGAATTAGAGAACCAAGGACTGAAAATCCTAGAGGGATTCGGGAATTATCTTGATACGGTTTTAAATTAAAGGTGTCAGGCACCATGTGAAAAATTCACATGGTGCCTGACACCAACATTTCCTTTTTTATCGGTTATCCACTTTCTCAGGATAGAGGTCATGATTCATGAGCCGATGGGTGGCGATTTCTTCGTACTTGGTTCCTGGTTTGCCGTAGTTGCACCATGGGTCGATGGAGATGCCGCCGCGCGGGGTGAATTTGCCCCAAACTTCGATATACCGCGGGTCAAGCAGCTTGATTAAATCGTTCATGATGATATTGACACAATCCTCGTGGAAATCCCCGTGATTGCGGAAGCTGAATAAATATAACTTCAATGATTTGCTTTCCACAATTTTTTTGTCCGGTATGTATGAGATATACATGGTGGCGAAATCTGGCTGCTTTGTGAGCGGGCAGAGACTTGTGAACTCTGGACAATTAAATTTTACAAAATAATCACGGCCAGAATGGAGATTATCTACCGCCTCCAGCACCTCTGGCGAGTATTCAAATAAATAGTTATTATTTTGATTCCCTAGTAATGTTAAATCCTTTAAACCTTCTTCATGGCTTCTGCCTGACATAAAAAAACCCCCTTAACTATTGACAAAAAGAGGACAATTCAACCATTCTATAAAAATACAAAAAGCCACGTTCGTTATGGACATGGCTTAATGACAATAATCCATAGTTTTTTATAGAGGGTTTAACGCTATGAACCTCTCTTATTTACTTTTACTATATAATATATAAAAGCATCCTATCCGTCAAATAAAAATTGAAATGAACGGTCGACAGAAAGGTAGAAAAATAGTAATATAAATTTGCTGTGAGAAATATAATAAAAATCCGCGGACACGCGGTTGAGGTTCTAGCACCCCTCACTAAAAAAACTAAGATGAAACAGTACTTCTCTTAGTGCTGTTTTTTCTTTTTGAAAGGAGCATTCCTCAAGAATGTTGAAAAATGAAAAAGCAGTTGTCGTCTTTAGCGGCGGCCAGGATAGCACCACATGCCTTTTTTGGGCATTAAAAAACTTTAAAGAAGTAGAAGCCGTTACATTCGACTACAATCAAAGACATCGATTAGAAATAGACTGTGCAAAATCGATTGCAAATGAACTTGGTGTCAGGCACCACATTTTAGATATGTCGTTATTAAATCAACTGGCGCCCAATGCGTTAACACGTACCGATATTGAGGTAAAGGAAGGGGCGGAAGGGGAGCTACCATCCACGTTTGTTCCGGGACGAAACCTGTTATTTTTATCGTTTGCCGGCGTCCTGGCGAGTCAGGTTGGCGCAAAGCATATCATCACAGGTGTTTGTGAAACTGACTTTAGCGGCTACCCGGATTGCCGTGATATGTTTGTGAAATCGCTGAATGTTACCCTGAATCTCTCAATGGATGACAACTTCGTCATTCATACACCGCTAATGTGGTTAAATAAAGCTCAAACATGGGCGTTAGCCGATGAATTAGGAAAGCTTAATTTTGTTCGTGAAAAAACGTTGACCTGCTATAACGGCATTATTGCAGACGGCTGCGGTGAGTGCCCGGCCTGTGTCCTTAGAAAAAGAGGACTTGATGAATACGTAAGCGAGGTTGGCAGATGATGTACGGATTTAGAATTGTCAACGAACTGCAAAAAATAGATAAGGATATCAGCCGTCAGCAACTTAAATACCATTCAAAACGTGTGTTAGTGAGCAAAGAATTTACTTTCGATGCTGCCCATCACCTTCATTGCTATGATGGGAAATGTAAGAATCTCCATGGACATACGTATAAAGTCATCTTTGGCATCAGCGGCTTTGTCGATGACCGCGGACTCATGATGGACTTTGGTGATATAAAGGATATTTGGAAAAACAAAATAGAAATTTATCTAGATCATCGGTATTTAAATGAAACACTGCCTCCGATGAACACAACAGCAGAAAACATGGTCGTTTGGATATACGAAAAAATGGCCGAAGCCCTAAAGGCAGCCGATGAGCAATATGCTGGTGCAAGAGTGGAATTTGTCCGCCTCTTTGAAACCCCAACTAGTTATGCTGAGGCAAGAAGGGAGTGGATGGAAGTTGAGTAAGATTCCAGTAATAGAGATTTTTGGACCGACCATTCAAGGAGAAGGCATGGTGATTGGACAAAAAACAATGTTTGTCCGCACGGCAGGCTGTGATTATTCCTGCAGTTGGTGTGACTCTGCTTTTACCTGGGACGGAAGTGCGAAGGATGAAATTAGGCAATTGGATGCGGAAGAGATTTGGCATGAATTAAAGGAAATCGGCGGAGATCGTTTCTCGTTTGTCACGATTTCAGGCGGAAATCCGGCTCTTATAAAAAATATGAATGGCCTGATCGACTTATTAAATGCGAGAGGCATCAAATGCGGGCTTGAAACACAGGGAAGTAAATGGCAGGACTGGTTTTTAAATGTCGATGAACTGACGATTTCTCCGAAGCCGCCAAGCTCCAACATGAAAACAAATTTTGAGGTTTTAGATTCGATTTTTCAACAGCTGAAAGAAAATCACTTTAAACATCATGTAAGCCTAAAAGTAGTGATTTTCGACGAAGCCGACCTGGAGTATGCAAAAATGGTTCATAAACGGTATGAACATATCCATTTTTATATGCAGGTTGGAAATGACGATATAACCAATTTTGATGATCAAGAATTGATTCAAAAGCTGCTTCAGAAATATGAGTGGCTGGTAAATTGTGTAGCAGCGGATGACCAATTAAACAATGTCAGAGTATTGCCGCAGCTGCATACGCTTCTTTGGGGAAATAAACGGGGAGTGTAGAACGTTATTTTGTAAAAATATGACTTAAAAATTTTTGTTGTCAGCGTTCGATAGACGTGATAGTATAAGTAAGAAATTTACCTTTAATTATGGTCCAGAGAGGCCGAAAAGGGCGGAAATTAATATTCGTATATAGTATTTGGATATATGAATGCCCTTTTGTCCTTTGGATAGAAGGGCATTTTAGTTTACTTAAAATCTTTTAATCGGAGTCCAGTGAGGCTCGAAAGGAGAATGACGGAATGAATTATCAGAAAAAAACAGTCATCGCATCAGTAGCAGGTTTAACGTTAGAAGGAATGGACATCATGTTTATCTCCTTTGCTATGTCAATGATTATTGCAGAATTTCATCTTGATATGGCAACAGGCGGACTGATTTCTTCAATTACTAACTTAGGAATGCTATTTGGAGGAATTATCTTCGGAATTTTAGCTGATAAGTTTGGAAGAGTAAAGGTGTTTACTTATACCATTCTGTTATTTGCCATCGGAACAGCATTAACCGGCTTAGCGACAAATGTTGAACAAGTGTACATCTTTAGATTTATCGCCGGCTTAGGAGCAGGCGGAGAATACGGAATTGGAATGGCGCTTGTCGCAGAAGCTTGGCCAAAGAAAAAGCAAGGCCGTGCATCATCTTATGTAAGTGTTGGAGCTCAATTCGGGGTCATCCTGGCAGCACTTCTTAGCGCAATGATTTTACCTGCCTGGGGCTGGAGAGGGTTGTTCTTCGTCGGAATTGCACCAGTTATCTTTGCCTTCTTCGTACGTAAGAACTTAAAGGAATCACCAGAATGGGTTGCAACGCAAAAAGAAAAACGCAAAGCGGCTAACCAAGGAAAATTAAAACTGTTGTTTGCATCTCCAAAAACAGCCTTTACAACAATTGCTTTAGCAATCATGGCAACCGTACAAATCGCAGGTTATAACGGTTTAATGATTTGGCTGCCATCGATTTTGCAAAAATCACAAGGACTTTCAGTTTCAGGTTCTGCACTTTGGACAATCAGCACCGCGGTTGGGATGATTGCAGGGATGTTAACATTCGGGCAGATTATGGACCGTCTTGGAATGAAGAAAGCATACGGAATTTTCCTGTTTGCTTCTGCAGTAGCGGTATTTTTCTACTCATTTGCGACAGGAGCAGCTGGTGTGTTAATCGGCGGTGCCATTGTTGGATTTTTCTCAAACGGAATGTTTGCAGGATACGGTGCCTTAATCAGCTATTACTACCCAGTGGAAATACGCAGTACCGCAACAAACACTATCTTCAACTTCGGTAGAGCATTAGGAGGATTATCTCCAATCCTAGTAGGATTTATTCTACAGCATGCTAACGTAACAGTTGCCATGAGCTACCTAGCTGTCCTATACTGCGTCTCCTTCGTAGCCATGATCAGCTTAGGAAAAAGCAAAGCAAACCAGCAACACAACACAGCGAATACCCTTACTGAAGCAGTTTAGTCAGTAGGAATCATATTGGGTGTCAGGCACCGTGTGAATTTTCACATGGTGCCTGACACCCTTTTTTTAGTTGAATGACGTGTAAATTTATAAAATAATGAATTTTTAGAAAACTCAATTGACATTAGTACTGTGCTAATGTTATTTTATTTAAAGAATAGTTAAAGAAAATATCCGTAAATAAAAAGTAACATTGGATTGGAAAGCCGATATTAAGAGGGGGTAGTTGTGTGGCATTAATGACAGGTAAACAGTATCGCGAGTCACTCAATGATGGGAGAGAGGTATTTATTGACGGGGAAAAAGTGAAAAATATATCCGAGCATCCATCATTTAAGCCAATCATTGACGTAAAGGCCCGAATGTATGATATGGCATTTGAGGCCAAGTACCGTGACACATTAACTACAACACTTTCGGATGGTGAAATTGTTTCGAGGGCGTATAAAGCACCTGAAACGAAAGAAGACCTCACCGCTATTCGCAAGCATGTGGAAGCAGTGCTGGATGACCTTGGCGGCGTCGTTTACCGGGTTGGGGATGAAACAATTGGGGAAATGTGGTCACTTTTCGATGCTCAGGACAAATTAAATGAAATTGATCCGTCCTATGCTAAAAATATTAAATATCATATCGACCGAGTTGCAAGAGAGGATGTATTCCACGTTTCTGCGAACACGGATCCAAAAGGGGACAGAAGCAAATTATTCAGTGGAAAAGACGGGGGTACGCTGCTACATGTGGTCAAAGAAAATGATCGAGGGATTGTGGTGAAGGGTGCAAAGTTTGAAACAGCTGCCGCCTATGCCCACCAGGCCTTTGTTAAACCGACCATTCTCGATTGGAATGCCGGTTCTGAAAAAATGGCGCCTTTCGCCTGTGGTTTCATTTGTGATATGGGTTCACCTGGTCTGAAGCATATTTGCCGAACATCGCTAGGAGCCAATCGAAAACCAGAAGACTATCCGCTTGCCACAAAATTTGAAGAAATTGATACTTTACTTATTTTTGATAACGTTCTCATCCCATGGGAAAATGTTTTATTCCATCGCTCCTTAGAATCTGCTGCCTATATTCGTTCCACACTACATCGTTATTCTGCTTTTAACTACACCCTTAGAATGTTACGGAGAGCCGATTATTTAATCGGAGCCGCACTATTGAATGTTGAACAAACGGGTTTAACACATCTTCAAGCAGTAAAAGAAAAAATTTCTCAGCTGATTAACTATCGTGAAGGCATTAATGCCCATTTAACAGCCGCTGTCGCTGAAGCTGAAAGAAGTCCAGGCGGTTTGATGATGCCGAACCAATCCCTGCTTTACACAGGACGGGTATTTGCCCTAGCGCATTTTCCCTCCATGGCCCACCTGACAAGAGAGCTTGTTGGCGGACAATTAGCGGTAACACCTGATACAGCCACGATGGCGGATCCGGAAATTAAGCCATATGTTGATCAATATTACTCCGTGGGAGATTGGTCACCTGAGGATCGCGGAAAGCTGCTTTATTTTGCCAGAGATTTGTTGAATTCTTCTTATGCAGGTCATCGCACCACATTTGAACTATTTGCTCAAAGCCCGCCATTTGCCCAACAGATGGCCGTTTATAGCAATTTTGATATGGAGCCGCAGCGTGAATTGGTGCGTCGTGCCGCTGGAATTAAAAGTCCAAATTCTTCTATTAATTTTTCATAGATGAAGTTAATCAAGATCTAAAAATAAAGGAGGACTTATGATGGGACAATCAGTAAATGTATTCGTAAAGAAAACCGTTTTATTTATGATTCTAGCAGTACTTTTAGCAGGATGCTCGGCTACCAAATCTTCATCTGGGAATGGCAGCAGCAAATCTGAAAGCGGTGACAGCATTAAAGTAGGCTTACAGGCACCGATGACGGGTGACAATGCTCAGTATGGACAGGATATGAAAAATGGAGTTGAGCTCGCGTTTAAAAAGATTAATAGTGAAGGCGGAATCAATGGCAAAAAGCTTAAGTTAATTGTTGGTGATGATAAGGCAACTCCTACAGAAGCGGTTGCCGTTGTCAATAAAATGATCATGAATGATGGCGTTAAAGCGATTATTGGCGGATACAATTCATCACCAACTCTGGCGGCCCAAGATGTTTCCGGACCGGCACAGGTCTTACATTTGAACATGGGGGCAAGCCCCGATTTGTCCAAAACAGGCAACAAATATTTGTTCCGAGTTATCTTAACAGGCTCCGTTTACGTTCCAGCTGTGATGAAGTATATGTCCGAGGAGAAAAAGGTGAAGAAAATTGCCGCCTTGTTTGAGAATACCGATTACGGAATCACGATGTACGAAGCGGCTAAGACCTCAGCGAAAGATCTCGGCTTAGAGTTTGCGGCGACTGAAAAATATAACCCAGGCGACAAGAACTTTTCAGCCCAATTATCAAAAATAAAGGCACTCAATCCAGATGCGGTCATGGTAGTAGGGTTATACAATGAGGTGGCCTTGATTGAACAGCAGGCAAAGCAGGCTGGATTGAAAGTCCAATTTTTCTCACCGGATGATTCCATGTACTCAAAGCAGCTGATTACTTTAGGCGGAGAAGCGGTGGAAAATCACATATTCGCCTCCATGATTGATTTAAATGCTGATACAGAAGAAATGAAAGAATTTAAAAAACTAGCTGAAGAAAATAACATCCCGGCACAGGCAAATTCGGCTATTGCTTACGATGCAGCGATGGCATTAGCGAAGGCATTGGAAGAAGGAAAAGCGGATGCGGAGAAATCTCGTGATGCACTGGCAAATATTGATTACAAAGGCATTACAGGACCGATTAGATTTGATAAAAATGGAGACCGCGCCAATACTCCGATGATCATGCAGGTACAAAAAGGCGACTTTGTGGTAATTAAACAATCGGAATAGGGTGATAGCAATGTTTGTCGATCAATTAGTAAACGGAATTGTCCTTGGCAGTATTTATGCGTTAATGGCAATTGGTTATACGATGGTATGGAACGTTCTGCGCTTTATCAATTTTGCACATGGAGAAGTATATATGGGAGGGGCATTCGTGTCCCTTTATCTTCTCTTGTTAGATACACCCATATGGATCGCCTATCTTGGCGGGGTACTCGCAGGGGCATTGCTTGGGTATTTAATGGAGAAAGTGGTTTACCTAAGGATGAGAAGTGCCCCTAAATTAAATTTATTGATTGCAGCGATTGGAATCTCGATCCTGCTTCAAAACTTAGCTCAATATATTTGGGGGGCAACACCGGAACGATTGACGTCACCATTTCTGTCGAAAAATATTCAAGTTGGCGATATGATGATCAATCAACACTATATTTTTATCATTATTTTAACGATTCTTGTCATGATTACACTAGAGTTATTTATTAATAGAACGTTGATGGGGAAAGCCGTGCAGGCAGCTGCCCAAAACATCAATGCAACGCAATTAATGGGAATTAACGCGAATAAAATTATCTCCATTACATTTGCGATTGGATCAGCGGTAGGGGCGCTTGCAGGTATTTTAGTAGGACCGGTATTTTTAGTGTATCCGACAATGGGGATTTTTGCAGGGCTAAAAGGATTCACTGCCTCCGTTATGGGTGGTATGGGGAATATACCAGGTGCAATGATTGCCGGATTAATGCTGGGGGTAATCGAAAGCTTTGCTGCAGGCTTTATCTCCTCCGGTTATCGTGATGCGGTAGCAATGGTCATTTTACTATTTATTTTGTTAGTACGCCCTCAAGGGATTTTTGGCAAGATTGTTCAGCAAAAAGTATAAAGGAGGGAGAAATATGGACCTAACGAAAAAATCAGGCGTTCGAAAAGCCATTCTTATTTTTGCAGGTATTGCTTTATTTTTCCTGCCATTAGGAATCGTAAATCCTTATTTTATGTACATTATTAATTTAATTTTAATCTATGCCCTCCTTGCCCTGGGGTTAGACTTAATCGTTGGGTACACAGGTCAGGTGTCAGTTGGTCATGGAGCATTCTTTGGGGTGGGTGCGTATGTAGCGGCCATTCTCGCGAAAAATTTTGGGCTTTCATTTTGGCTTACATTGCCACTTTCCATCGTAGTTACTTCTGTCATTGGATTCATGATTGGATTCATTGGCTTGAAGTTAATTGAAGAATATCTGGTAATGGCGACACTTGCCTTTGGTACGATCATTTGGCTTGTTTTTCTAAATTGGACCGATCTAACAGGCGGGCCGATGGGGATTGCTGGCATTCCTGCCCCGCCAACAGTGAAAATTGGATCAGTAGAATTTCCATTTCTTCAATATCATGACTATTATCCATTGTTATTGATTTTTGTGTATCTAGGAATTTTGATTACCAGACTGATTATTAAGTCAGGCTTTGGACGTGCGTGCACCGCCATTCGTGATGATGAACTTGCCGCCCAAGCAATGGGAATACCAGTTTTCAAGACGAAGGTCACGATGTTTACAATCTCGTCAGCCTTCTGCGGGGCGGCGGGTGGATTATATGCCCATTTCCTGCACGTCGTCAGTCCAGAAACGTTCGCTTTTGGAATGTCAGTTACAATCTTGACAATGGTGATGATTGGCGGGCAGGGGTCCATTGCCGGGGCTGTCATTGGAGCATCTATTTTGACCATCTCGTCTGAAGCCTTACGGGAAACACCTGAATTAAGGATGTTAATTTACGGATTTATGATTGTGGTGATGATTATGTTTTTCCCTAAGGGCATGATGGGCGTGTTCCAAATGATGAAGAAACGCTTCCTTCAAAGAAAAGAACAGCTTGAGAAACCAACCGTCGAGAAGGAGGGGCTGAGTTATGAATAGTAAGGCTGCTATTTTAACGGTTGATCAACTTTCAAAGTCTTTTGGTGGAGTAAAAGCCGTAAACAATCTGTCATTTTCTGTCACTCAAAATAATATTCATGCCATCATTGGTCCAAATGGGGCGGGGAAAAGTACATTATTCAATTTGATTACAGGTGTTATATCTCCTGATCAAGGGAAAATTCGGCTATTAAACAATGACATCACTTCTTTACGACCAGATAAAATCGCTCAGCATGGTGTTTCTCGCACATTTCAAAACATCCGACTGTTTCCAGATATGACCGTGTTTGAAACCGCTTTTATAGGAACCTATTTATTTACGGGCGGCAAGCTCCTTCCAGCCATTTTACGAACAAAGGAATTCCGGAAAAAGGAGCGTCAAGCGAAGGAACGGATCGAAGAAATTCTGCAATTTGTCGGGTTGTGGGAGATGCGAAATGAATATGCAGCAAAACTTTCATATGGGAACCAGCGGCGGGTAGAAATCGCCAGGGCGTTGGCTACAAATCCCAGCCTATTATTACTAGATGAACCTACTGCTGGTATGAACCAGAAAGAAACGAAGGAATTAATGCAGCTATTTACACAGGTGAATAAACAAGGGATCACCATTTTAATCATTGCCCATGATATGCACCTCGTAAATACGTTGTCAGACCAAATCACGGTAATTAATTTCGGAGAAAAGCTGGTAGAAGGTCCTCCTGAAGTGATTCATAATCATCCAGCTGTCATGGAGGCTTATATGGGGAGGGCTGAGGTGAATGCTTAATGTCCAAAATATAAGTACATATTATGGGCAAATATGTGCATTAGATCATGTTAGTATCAAAGTCGAAGAGCGGGAAGCCGTTTCTGTTATCGGGGCCAACGGTGCAGGGAAAAGCACGCTATTAAAAACAATCATCGGAGAGCTTCGTCCGAAAAGCGGTGATATTCAGCTTGCGGGGAAATCGATTATCAATGAAAAAACCTTTAAGCTTGTCAGCCGGGGTATGACCCTTGTACCTGAAGGAAGACATGTATTTCCGCTCCTTACTGTTTGGGATAATTTGCTGTTAGGCGGGTATACACTGCCTGCAAAAGAAAGGCAGCAAAGGGCGGAGGAGGTAACAGAGCCTTTTCCGATTCTGCGGGAAAGAAGAGACCAATTGGCAGGACTGATGTCAGGGGGAGAGCAGCAAATGCTCGCTATCGCTAGGGCGATGATGACTCGCCCGAAACTCCTATTATTGGATGAACCATCAATGGGTTTATCTCCAAAACTAGTGTTTGAAGTATATGATAAAATAACGGAATTGCATCAGCAGGGAACGACCATCCTATTAGTCGATCAAAATGCGGAAATGGCCATTGATTTCTGCAGCCGCGGCTACGTTCTAATGGCTGGGCGGCTAGCCGGCCAAGGGACCAAACAAGAACTAAAAGAAAGCGAGATTGTACATCGGTCTTACCTAGGATAGGGTGTAAGTGATAATATTTTAAATATTGACAATTATCAGAATAAAACTTATATTTTTAATAGGGAATAGTTATTGATAAATTCCTTAATTACCATTTTTAAAAGGGAAGAAGTAGTTAAATATCAATTCAGTAGTAAGATAGGTGGTGCTTTTCTTAAGTTTCATAATATTCCAAAAGGAAATATTTCATCAATATAGAATAAAAAATCAAGTATATGGTAGGAGGGATTATATGAAGACTGGTTATATTTATGATGAAAGTTATTTTTGGCATGATACTGGCAGTGGAACTCTTTTTCTACCTTCAGGTGGATATTTAGAAAAGGATGTTTTTTCTGAGGATCCTGCTACCAAAAGACGGGTTAATAATCTAATGGAACGATGCGGAATCATGAAAAAACTAAAAAGGATTGATCCTAGACCTGCAACATTAGAGGAAATTAAATTATTTCACACAACCAATTACATCAATAAGGTTAAATTATTAAGTGACACCACCGGTGGGGATGCAGGAGATCATGCCATTGTCGGCAGAGGGTCATATGAGATTGCCTTATTATCAACCGGCGGGGCAATAACTGCAGTTGATGCAGTAATGCAATCAGAGGTGGAGAATGCATATGCACTTACACGGCCACCAGGGCACCATGCTGAAGCGGATATGGGGATAGGATTTTGTATATTTAACAATGTGGCCATTGCAGCTAAATATGCCAGGGAAACATACGGTTTAGACAGAATTATGATTGTGGATTGGGATGTTCACCATGGCAACGGGACAGAGAAAGCGTTTTATCATGATCCCAATGTATTATTTATTTCCATTCATGAAGACCTGAATTTTCCTGATAATTCAGGGTATGCAGAAGACGTTGGGGAGGACAGTGGTCGAGGGTTTAATGTGAATATTCCATTACCACCAGGCACTGGGAACGCCGGTTATTTAGAAGCATTTAAGTCGATTATTGCACCATTGGCGGATGATTTCAAACCTCAATTAATCATTGTATCAGCGGGGCAAGACCCAAGTATATACGATCCATTAGGCAGAATGAGAGTAACGGCTGAAGGATTTGGAAAGATGACAGAATTAATGATGGAAATGGCAGACAAGCATTGTGATAAAAAAATAGTTTTCTGCCATGAAGGCGGATATAGCAACTCCTATGTTCCTTTTTGCACACTCCGCATTATTGAAACTCTTAGCGGAATCACCACTGATGTTGTGGATCCATTTGTAGCAGGAGCCAATGGGTACCCGGATAAATTATATGAACATCAAAAAGAGGTTATCAATAAAGTGATTGAGATTCAATCTGAATATTGGAGCTCATTGAAAGTACTAGTTTAATAGCTTTAGAGCATTCAGTTACGAATAGAGGGGGATTTTAATGAATACTAAGACATTATCATTGTTGCCTAGAGTTGCAGAATTCTTAAAAGGTACTAAAAAATTATTTATTAATGGGGAGTTCGTTGAGGCTGAATCTGGTAAAACTTTTAATACTTATAATCCTGCCACTGGCGAAGTGTTGGCTATTGTAAGTGAGGGCGATGAAAGGGATATCGATAAAGCAGTCCAGGCAGCTAAGAGAGCGTTTGAACAAGGTCCATGGTCAAAAATGAGTGCTGCCCAAAGAGGTCATTTGATTTATCGACTTGCGGATCGAATCGAGGAACATAAAGAAGAGCTTGCCCAATTAGAAACGCTTGATAATGGAAAGCCAATAAATGAAGCTAGGATCATAGATTTACCAGGTACAATTGATCAGTTTCGGTATTTTGCTGGGTGGACTACTAAAATTACGGGTCAAACGATACCAGTGTCGGGTTCTTTCTTCAACTACACGCGCCACGAACCGGTAGGAGTAACCGGGCAAATTATACCTTGGAATTTCCCATTGATGATTGCTTCGTGGAAAGTAGCTCCCGCACTTGCAACTGGTTGTACAGTGGTATTAAAACCAGCTGAACAAACTCCCTTAACGGCATTATATTTAGGGAAATTAATTCAAGAAGTAGGTTTTCCAGAAGGAGTTATTAATATTGTTCCGGGATTCGGTGAAACCGCTGGGGCAAGCCTTGTAAAACATCCCGATGTTAATAAAATTGCCTTTACCGGTTCTACTGAAGTAGGCAAATTAATTATGCGTGAAGCTGCTAATACAATGAAGCGTGTTTCCTTAGAATTAGGTGGAAAATCCCCTAACATTATCTTGCCAGATGCCGATATGTCAAAGGCAGTACCAGGTGTCTTTTCAGGAATAATGACAAACCAAGGTGAAATTTGCAGTGCAGGTTCACGTGTTTATATTCAAAAGAAATCATATGACAATGTTGTCGCAGATTTAGCCTCGTTTGCTGAAAAAGTGAAATTAGGTAATGGTTTAAACGAAGATACTCAAATGGGACCACTCGTATCCATTGAGCAGCAGGAACGAGTGTTAAATTATATTGAAATTGGCAGGAATGAAGGGGCAGCATGTCTTTCAGGCGGAGAAAAAGCCGGAGAAGGCTATTTTGTGAAACCAACCATTTTTGCCGACGTATCTGAAGGTATGAGAATTGCTAGAGAAGAAATATTTGGACCAGTTGTTGTGGCTATGCCATACGATGATATTGATGAAATTATAGACCGCGCCAATAATTCACCATATGGATTAGCTGCAGGTGTATGGACAGAAAATGTAAAAAATGCGCATTATATTGCGAATCGTCTTAAAGCCGGAAACGTATGGGTTAACTGTTACAGTATGGTGGATCCTGCTTCACCGTTTGGGGGATATAAACAATCTGGTTTTGGTCGTGATATGGGTTCTTATGCCTTGGAAAATTATACCGAGGTAAAAAGTGTATGGATTAATTTACAGTAATTTTAATGGAGAGGCTTCCAAGAATAGAAGGATAGTATAGGATTATCTTCTTATGGAAGCCTTTCTTATGTAAAAATATAAAAATGATAAGGAAGTGATAAATTGGCGGATCAACATTCAAATTCTATTGAACAAAAAAGTTACGAATATATCCCATTAGAAGAGCGGAGAGGGAAACCAAAGGAATTATTCTTTACTTGGTATGCTGCCAATACAGTTTCTACCACATTAGTTACGGGAGCATTGGCTATAGTGATTGGATTGAATTTTTGGTGGGCAGCATTATCCATTATTCTCGGCCATGCGTTAGGTGCCACTGTCATGGCCCTCCATTCTGCACAAGGTCCAAAGCTTGGTATTCCGCAA
Source organism: Neobacillus kokaensis (assembly GCF_014656545.1). Taxonomy (GTDB): domain Bacteria; phylum Bacillota; class Bacilli; order Bacillales; family Cytobacillaceae; genus Neobacillus; species Neobacillus kokaensis. The sequence goes on along the minus strand of NZ_BNDS01000011.1, from coordinate 17,788 downwards.
GTGATGCAAAGCAGAGCTCAGTTTGGATATTTTGGCGTCATCCTGCCAATGTTGATCGTCTTTATTATGTATATGGGATACGGAGCAAGTAATACTGTGTTAGTTGGTCAGGGAATTAATGAAACCTTGGGGATTAATGTTAATGGAACTGTACTTGTCAGCCTCATACCGATGGTGTTATTAGCAATATATGGGCAAGGTCTGATTCAAAAATCAATGAAAATATACACCATCGTTTACACGATTATTTTTATTATTTTAACGTTCCTTGTGCTTACGAATATCTCAATGGAAATGCTCAATCGCGGCGGTTTTTCCTTTAGTCACTTTTTACTTGCTACCTCGATTTCAATTACGTGGCAAATCACTTATGGTCCCTACGTGTCAGACCATTCAAGATATATGCATCCAAAGGAGTCTAAAAAAACATTTGCTTATAGCTATTTAGGGAGTTTTCTTAGCTCGACTTGGCTGATGCTGTTAGGTGCAGCTATTGCAACGATGGTTGTTGACGGTAATGTGATGGGACAAATAAAGGAATTAGGCGGTGGTTTGGGAACTGTTATTGTCATTTTGTTATCTTTAGGATTGATTGTCATCAATTCATTAAATATTTACGGGGCAGGGATCATCCTCTTATCTATAGCCAGTAATTTCGTTAAATTCACTACGACTATCAAAATACGTGTTCTAGCTTCTCTCCTGGTTGGGGTGCTTTTAGCATTGGCTGCTACTGTTGGGGCTGGTAATTTTATGGGCTATTTTCAGCTTTATCTTGGATTTATCCTTTTCTTTATTGTTCCCTGGAGTGTTATTAATTTAACCGATTTTTACCTCCTTAAACGGCAAAATTTTAAGCCTGAAGATTTCGTGGAGAAAAATGGTATTTTTGGTAAGTTACGCCGCAGCTCAATCATCATTTATCTTATAACAGTCATTAGTCAAATTCCTTTTACCAATACGGGGATCTACCAAGGGCCTGTCTCAAAAATGATGGGCGGGTTAGACATTGCATGGGTAATAGGGATTATCCTCTCCCTTTGCTTGTATTTAGGCTACGAAAAAATGAAGAAAAGAACCTATATTACTTCGACTAGTGAGACATCTGTTTAAGACCATCATTCATACTAAACCAACCTTGAAAAAAGAATTTCGTTATAATGAGACCCTATTTTGTATTAGCAACCTATTTCAAATGAAGGGGGAATTCTACTATTGAGTAAGCACTTAGTAAGGTCATTAGGATTATGGGGGGCTGTGGCAACAGCTGTCGGGATTGTCGTAAGCTCTAGTGCGTTAGTATCATTAGGTCAGGGCTTTGGTATAGGTGGTAAAGGTTTCATTATTGCTATGCTATTTGCCTTATTCCTCAATCTATGTGTTGCATTTTCTTTTGCTGAATTGTCAGGAATTATTCCGCGTGCCGGGGGAATCAATCATTTTACACTGCCAGCTATGGGACCGTTTGTAGGAATGGTTGCCGTCATAAGCGGCTATGTGCTGGTTACTATTTTTGCAGGAAGTGCGGAAGCGGCTATTTCAGGATTTATTGTGACAGAAGTCTTTTCAGTAAACATTAATCCAGAATTAGTATCCATTGTAGTCGTTCTTTTACTAGGTATTAGTAACTTATTTGGTGTTAAGGTTTTTAGTTGGACGCAGACGATATTAACTACCCTATTAATAGGATCCACAGTTACACTCGGGATTATGGGGTTAACAGGAAATGCCACCGGGACCCCAGTGACAAATACACTAGATTTTAATCCAATGGGATGGGGTGTGTTAAGTTTAACAGCTTTAGCCTTTTGGCTCTTCGTAGGGGTAGAGTTTGTTACGCCGCTGGCTGAGGAAATTAAGAAACCAAAAATCTATATCCCCTTATCGATGATTTTAGGTTTGGTTATTATTTTCATTGCTGACACTATCTTTGGATTCGCTTCGATCAAGTACGCTCCATTAGAAGGTTTGGCGGAATCGGCTTCACCACATGTTGAGGCTGCTAAAGCCATGTTAGGTGACACAGGACTAATTTGGATGGGAATTGTCACAATTCTTGCGACATCTAGTACGTTAAACACTCTTATAAGTTCCATATCAAGGATGCTTTACGCAATGGCATTAGAAGGTCAAATGCCGAAAGTTTTTAGTAAGTTAAATCGCTGGGGGATTCCTTGGGTTGCAATTCTCTTCATGTCATTACTGTTTGTGTTCTTCTTACTGATTGGAATAACGAATAGTTCGTCGATTACCACATTTATTTTGGCTGGGTGTCTGTGCTGGATGGTTGCCTATATCATTGCCCATTTAAATGTAATCATTTTACGACTTAAATATCCTAATATAAAAAGAGGGTTCAAATCACCGTTCGGTTTTACGTTCCAAATAATTGGTATAGTCGGAATGTTGTATGTAATCTTTAATATATTCCCGGACCCAACTATTAAAATGAACATTTACACCTATACAATAATATTTTTAACGTTAACAGTAGTGTATTCTTTATGGTGGGTAAAGTTCGTAATGAAAAAAGGGGTCTTTGAAACAACACCGATTGACGTATTGATCAGCCATACCGAAGAAGCGGAGGGAGAAGTGGAACAAGTAAATAGTAAAATAATGTGAGGGTGGAGGCCATGTAATAAGATAACGATATTAATTTTCCGAATATATAAAATATTTACAATTGACAAACCTTTTTGTAGTAGGTATAGTTAAATTAAGGAATAGTTAGAGATTTTATCCTTTAATAAGATTAGAAAATTGCTGGATTAAGTCATACCTAAACCTATATTTCTTCTAATCTTTACACATAGTGATATCTACTTAAGAAATAAATTGGAGGGCTGAATCTCTGCTTCAATAAATTTTTAGGAGGCTTTATTCTATGACAATCTCTCAAACTTTATCCGAAATTCAAGAACTTATCGAATTGGATAAGAAGCACTACTTACACCCTACGACTGTTCCTAAGTTATTTCAGGAAAAAGGTCCGAAAATTATTTTTCAAGAGGGTAAAGGAATTCGGGTGACAGATGTTAAAGGGGACACTTATATAGACGGTGTTTCAATGCTTTGGAATGTGAATTTAGGACATGGAAATGAAGAGCTAGCCAAAGCGGCATATGATCAACTAAGCACCATCGCTTACAGTTCTTCATTCTACAGCTATTCGAACCCAAATGCAGTAAGGTTGGCTCAAAAGGTTGTCTCTGTTGCTCCTGGTGATTTATGTGCGATTTTCTATACTTCTGGCGGATCAGAATCTAATGACACAGCATTTAAACTAGCAAGATTCTATTGGAATTTAAAAGGCCGTCAAACGAAAAAGAAAATTATCTCTATTACCCGCAGCTATCACGGGGCAACTGTTTCTGCAGGTTCCGCTACTGGAATTGAAGCCTTCCATAATTTTGCTGGCTCTAGAGATATAGACATTATTAATGCAAGAGGGCATGTGACGAATTGTGAGTTAGGCGATAAAACGGATTCAAATTATGAAGGCTGTATTCGAGATACTATTGAAAAAGTGGGGGCAGAGAATATTGCTGCGGTAATTTTGGAGCCAATTCAAGGTGCGGGCGGTGTTCATGTTTCTCCAGATGGTTATCTAAAAGCAGTCAAAGACCTATGTAAAGCAAATGAAATTCTGCTTATTGCTGATGAAGTCATTTGCGGATTTGGTCGTACAGGTCAGTGGTTTGGTGTTGATAACTGGGACGTTGTACCAGATATCATGAGTGTAGCTAAAGGAATTACCAGCGGTTATGCCCAGCTGGGAGGGGTCTTGGTTAATAAAGAAATTAGGGATACTCTAAATGAACATGACCAGATTCTAGGTCACGGTTTTACGTATAGCGGTCATCCGACGGCATGTGCTGTAGCATTGAAAAATTTGGAAATTATTGAACGAGATAACCTGATTGGGAACGCGAAAAATATGGAATTGGTCCTTAAGAATGGTTTTGATTATTTAGCTAATAAACATAAGCATTTTGCAAAGCCAAGAGCAATTGGATTGCTGGCCGGTTTTGATTTACAGGCAGATCCTGATACCGATACACCATTTGAGCAATCAATTCGCGCAGCGGCGTTTGTTGTTGAACATTGCTTTAATAATAAGCTAATCTTGAGAGCTGCCGATTTTGAAGAGGGTAAGAATATCGTAGCAATTGCTCCACCTCTCATTATTAATAAAGAAGAAGTAGAAGAAATTATCAGCATTGTCGATGATGCATTAACAGCATTTGAGAAAACTCTTTAAGGATAGTAAAAAATTGAACATTTTTAGGGTGTCAGGCACCATGTGAAATTTTCACATGTCTAGCTCCAGCGCTTAGCCCCTCGAGTCATAAGCCAATCCGTCCAAAAGGTTAAAGAGCAGCCTTTAGGATCGGCTCGTCTTATGCATGTCGGGGCTGAACAAAGCGTTAGAGCTTTTTTTGGTGCCTGACACCCTTTTTAGATAAAAGAAGGTTTCTTTAGACATTGTGTTGAAATTGTATAGAAAGGATAATGTGTAAATTGGGGGCGGGGGTCATGGAAGAGATTCAGTATGCGTTTATCGATGAATTTGGGGATGATCGGTTTGACTTTAGTCATCAGGGTGTGTCAACGCATTTTATAATCGTTTCTATTCTCGTTAAGGATTCTAACTTAACAATATTGGAATCAGAAATGCGAAGGCTGCACTGGTTTCAGGACAGTACAACATTTACCGATGAGGACCTTGTTCAAATCTTAACCGAACTTAAGGATTTACCTTTTAGCATTTATGCGTATGTTGTTGATAAGCAAAAAATAAGAGAAGAAAGCGGTGTGATGCATTCAAAGCCGTTTATTAGGTATGTTAATCGTATGATTTATGAGGATCTTAATCGGAGTTTCGAGCAGCTCGACTTAGTTGCAGACACACAAGATTCGAAACCATTTTTACGAGAGTTTCAGCATTATGTAAAAACGAACAGTATTCCAGATTTATTTAATTATTCTGTTTTCGGCTTCAATCAGACCGAATCGGACTTGCTTTTACAACTAGCCAACCTTATGGCAGGGGTTCTTGCAAAAGGGTATGACCAAACCCATTATTCTGTTCAATATCGGACATTATTCAAATTAATAAAACATAAAATAGCCGCGATCAATTTATTACCTCAAGATTATAAACACTTTCTGTATGACTACAAATCAAACCATCAAGAATCCCAATATGAAGAAATCATTATCAAACAGGCAGTAACATTAACCTATAACTATATTGAAAAACATAAAAAGACTGAAGATGAAGATGAACGGCTGCGGATTGATTTTTTAAAGTTCCTTTTATTTCATTTGAAAGAAAATCCAGATGAATATGTTTATACACAGGAGATTCTCGATAACTTAAATGCCATAAGGGATATAAAAATTAATCAGCATTTTTTCCGTTCCAACATCGTATCCAAGCTCCGTGACAGCGGTGTCATTATTGCCAGCAGCTCTAAAGGATACAAGCTGCCGGCACGCTTGAACGATTTATATGATTTCGTGAACCGCTCCAGTTTAACGATATTTCCAATGATTCAACGGTTAGCAAAGTGCAGGGATCAAATTCTCCTGGCTACAAACAACGAAGTGGATATTTTGGAGGAAAAGGAGTATGGATACCTGAAAAAGGTGATTGATATGAGCAAGATGGGTATCAAATAAATGAAAAGAGTGCCAGCCACCTTCGAGAGGGTGGCTGTTTTTTTGTTTTTATCATCATATAAATAGGAAAAGTAGACAAGACTGGAGATATTGAATTTATTTTGACAATGAGGTGAGTCGTTCATGAAAGAACCTTTTCAATATCCCGACATTTTCTACAATGAAGTAATACTCTATCTAGAAACAAAATGGAACCGCCGTCTAAATGACCACGAAAGGCATGTATTAATAGAAGGCTACCGCTTCGGAAGAATGATTGAAGCGGAAAATGAAATGCAAATAATGTTCGCAAAATGAGAGTAGGTGTCAGGCACCAAGAAAAGCTCCAGCGCTTTGTTCAGCTCCGACAAGCATAAGGCGAGCCGGCCTAAAGGTTGCTTTTTAACCTTTTGGACGGATTGGCTTATTACTCGAGGAGCTAAGCGCTGGAGCTAGACAGGTGAATTTTTCACATGGTGCCTGACACCTACTTGACGTCCAAGATTCATTTATTCATTGTCAAGGGGTGACGCTATGCGGTCCTGATAATGGTCTATAAATAGATGTCCGGTGGAGGAAATGACGGCGTAGTGGACATCTGCTAATTTCATGTTTCTTTGGTTTAGTTGATTCATCAGCCATGCGTTTGAAAAATGTGCATCAATGTTCTTTTTAATTATTTTTCCATTCATGATGAGCTCTTTTGGAAAGTTGAATTCTTCATTTTGAATAGCTGGATTTACATCTTGTTTTGTGGCATTTTGATATTTTGTTTTTTTCATAACAGATAATTTTCCGCTTACCTCCAAGATGGCAAATTCAACTTCAATGATATTGAAGATCCCCAATTCACGTAGCTGCTGGTTAAAATCATCAAGTGTATACCTGATTTTTTTCATGTTATCATCTAGAATCTTGCCGTTTTCGACGATCACCACGGGTCTGCCGGATAACCATTTGCGAATAATCCGACTCTTGGATGAAATAAAAGAAAACAAAAAAAAGATTAAAACGAGAGTTAAAAAGGCGGCGAGCATTGGGAGGAATTTTAAATTGATATCAAATCCCATATTGGCAATAAATGAACCAATAATAATCGACAACGCAAAATTATAAAGGTTAATATGAGCGTTAAGTTGTTTTCCAAACCATGTGGAAAAAACCATTACAATGGAGATGGAGACAACTGTACGAACGATGGCGTGGACAATCTCTTCCATAACTTTCTCATCCTCAAAATAATTTTCAAAAATCACCCTAAAATTCCCTATATAATATGTGCATATTTCTAAGGATTTATTTGGAAAGTCGTAAAATAAGTAAAGTCCCTGGGTTGATTATTACAGCTAAGTTTGTAGGATGTGTGATATAACGATAGCCATTGTGATTAAAAATTTATAAGTACAGCTTTCATTAAATGAGTTAATACTTCAACGCGTCGTGGTGATAAAATTATTTTTATAAAAATTCTTAACAAACTAATCAATTCTAATGTATAATGGTTTTCATTAAAAAGGGGAAGGAAATCGAACAGATGAACTCATTGATCAAAGAGCAAGTTGAACAATTTAGGCTTCAAAATCAGAATCGCGGCCGTTTATTGGTCAGTTGTCCGGACCAGCCTGGAATAGTATCAGCCATTTCACAATTTTTATTTTCGCATAATGCCAATATTATTGAATCCAGTCAGTACTCAACCAATCCAGAAGGCGGCGAATTTTTCATTCGGATTGAGTTTGAATGTCCATTTTTAAAGGATAAAGAAAATCAGATGGCCGAGGAGTTTAGCGAAATAGCAGCGAAGTTTTCCATGGATTGGCGTTTAACACCTGTTTATAAGGTGAAAAGGACCGCAATATTCGTTTCAAAAGAGCTTCATTGTCTCCTCGAGCTTTTATGGGAATGGCAAAGCGGCGATTTAATGACCGATATCGCCTTAGTCATCAGTAATCATGAAGCAGCCCGGGATGTGGTTGAGGGTTTAAATATTCCTTTCTATTATATTCCAGCCAATAAGGATATTCGTGAGCAGGTGGAGGAGCAGCAATTGCAGCTTCTTAAAGAGTTCGATATTGATGTGATTGTTTTAGCTCGTTATATGCAAATTTTAACGCCTAAATTTGTGTCAGCTAATCCGAAAAAGATTATCAACATTCACCATTCCTTCCTGCCGGCTTTTATTGGCGCCCGACCATATGAACGTGCCCACGGCCGCGGTGTAAAATTAATTGGTGCAACCGCCCATTATGTGACAGATGATTTGGATGAAGGACCAATTATTGAACAGGATATTGCCCGCGTCGACCACCGTTCCGATGTTGATACATTGAAGAAAAAGGGAAGAGCGATTGAACGAAGCGTATTGGCGCGCGCGGTAAAATGGCATCTCGAAGACCGGATTATTGTCCACCAAAATAAAACGATTGTTTTTTAAGCAAAATGGTTGGGTCAGTTCCACTGTGCGTTCATACGCCAAGGAATTGGCCCTTTTTGTTTGAATGATGGTACTATTAGTATAGTAAATAGGTCATTTAAAGTTTGGAGGATTCAAAATGAGTAAGCTAGCCTCTTTATTTCATCAAAGGATCGGAATTTGGGAAAATGAAAAGATCACTTTTGAAAAGTTAAATAAAGTTCTTGAAAAAACAGCTACAAGTATTCCATTTGAAAATAGAGCGATTATGGGTGGTAACCAGCGTGAGGTTACGAAGGAGAACTTAACGAACAAAATACTAGAAAAAAATCAGGGCGGTTTGTGTTATGAATTAAATCCGCTTCTCTACTATTATTTATTGGAACATGGTTTTAATGCGGCTTTAGTAACTGGTGTTGTTTTCAATCAAGGTAGAGAGGAGTATACAACACTGGGCCGGACGCATGTAGCGATACTATTAGATTACGAGGGAGAGAGGTATTTAATTGATACTGGGTTTGGTGGAAATTTACCTTTAAAACCGGTGCCTTTGTCGGGTGAAACAGTTTCTTCAAGTAACGGGGAATTTAGGATTAAAAAGGCGGACATCGAGCAGGGAGACTATGTTTTGGAAATGAAATTAAAACATAAGGACTCTGATTGGAGAACTGGCTATGCATTTGATTCAAGAAATCCTTTAAAGGACTCAGCGAATTTAAATGAAATCCAGACCATCATCACCGAACATCCGGAATCTTCCTTTAACAAGCACCCATTACTAACCCGTCTAACAGAAAGCGGAAACATCACCCTAACAGACTCCACCTTCACACAATGGATGGACGGAAATGTAACGAAAGAAAACATTGATCAAGCTAGATTCAAAGAATTAGCTAAGGAACATTTCGGGATGTAAGTTTAGGTGTCAGGCACCATGTGAAAAATTCACATGGTGCCACCTATTTCAACTTTCTAGAAAATGGATGATGTTCTTAAGAGCCTCTTTTTCATCCTCACCAGAAGCTTCTATTGTAACTTCTGATTGATTTGGAATCGCTAATGATAGGATACCGAGTACTGATTTTACATTAACCCTGCGGTCATTGTAAATAAGGTAAATATCCGCGTTAAACTCTGAAGCTGTTTGTACCAGTTGATTGACCGGTTTCGCATACAATCCGGCCTTTTTATTGATTCTTACTGATTGTTTAATCATTATGCTGTCCTCCTAGGTGAGCTTTTCTCAATACACCCTTCTTATGTATGAAACTGAAACGTAAAAAATGCTTCATTTTCTGGAAATAAAATCACTTTATGAAAAAATAGGTATTATGGAAAAATTTCTCTAAGGGTTGATAAATAATCATTTAAGATTTTTAAAAAAATGCACACATTTCCACCTTCCGCATATAGTAACTTCTGTGTGAGAAATATCAGGAAGGAAGTAGTAGGATGAAAGACATTAAAATCATTACCACTAAGCGAAATGAATGTAAAGATGGAGAAAACGGCTATAAGATTATTGAGTGGAATGTAACGGATCTAACCGAAAGTCTGTATGCTGTCGTAACACCAATTAAAAAACAATAAGAGAACATGAAAGATTTTCTTGAAAATTGCTGGTGCTTGACCCCATTGTTGTAATCCATTAAAGTGATGGGGAACAGGCACTTTATACATAGTTGGAGGAAATAAATTTGAAATTTCAGCCAAAAGCAATATTTTTAGATATGGACGGGACGATCCTAAATCATCAAAATAAGGTTACATTACGGACAAAAGAAATGATTGATGAACTGCGTGAGCGAGGATTTCGTATTTTTATTGCTACCGGCCGGGCATTTGAAGAAATTGCCGAACTCGTGCCGCCTGGCTTTCAAGTAGATGGGGTTGTGGCTTCAAACGGTATGGTGGGATACGCAGGGAAAGATGTTGTTTTTAAGCAAACACTTCCCCTTAATCTGGTAGAAACTATTATTGAAAAAGCCAGGGCCCAAAAGGTGTACTATGAACTTTTTCCATATGGCGCCCCTCGGATTACGCTTAAACAAGACCAAGCGTATGTGGAAGCAGAAATCCGTGACCCTAAGCCGGAAACTGTCGGAATTAATGAGTGGTCTTCAAGAAAAGAAGCTATCTCGGAAAGAATTGAATGGAAAAATCATATTGAAGGAACTGCGTTCTCAAAATTTTATTTTTTTGCCAGAACAAAAGAGCATATCAATAACTGGAAAAAAGAGCTCGAGGAATTACAAAAAGAAATCGACTTTACGATGTCAATCTCTTCAGAGCACAATGCCGAGGTGATGGTGGCAAACGTGAACAAAGCAACAGGTGTTCAGCAAATGTTAAAGCGCTTTGGATTGTCTGAGGATGAGACGATGGCAATCGGGGACAGTGATAATGATTTGCCTATGCTAAAGCTGGTGCGTTATGCCGTAGCAATGAAAAATGCATCCGACCGCGTAAAAGAAATCACCGATGACGTCACGGAATTCACTTGTGACGATGACGGGGTTTACTATTATTTGAAAGAAAAATTTAGAGCTTAGGAGAGGGTTACAATGATTAAAGTAGTTGCAAAAGCAAAGTTAAAATCAGATGTAAATCCAGAAGATTATATCATGCTGGCAAAAGAACTCGTTGCTGAAACAAGAAAAGAAAACGGCTGCCTATATTATGCCCTTCATCAGGATATTAAGGATCCTGCTATCTTTACGATGCTCGAGGAATGGGAAGATGAAAAGGCGTTAGAGCAGCATAATCAAAGTGCTCATATGGTAAGAATTTTACCTGAACTCAAGAAACTTCGGGAGAGCGGAGAGCTCAATATTTATAGGGAAATCAAATAGATTGAAAAAAATGCTGCAGCCATTAAGCCGCAGCATTTTTCTTATTTATAAGCCATGTTCTTTCCGTATTTTTCTAAGAAGTGCCTGGCACCCTTCGGATACAAGGTCGTATGTTTCCTGGAAGTCACCGGTGTAATAAGGGTCGGGAACGTCTTTGTAGTGATCCGTTAGATCAAGTAAGCGGATGATCTTTGGGTGTTTTGGCTGGCCGGTAATGGAGGCGATATTTTTTGTGTTGCTTTCGTCCATCCCGATGATATAATCGAACTTTTCAAAGTCATCTTTCGTTAATTGCCGGCCGGTCAGACCCTCGGATGAAATGTTGTATTTTTTTAAAATTGCAAGTGTTCCATTATGGGGAGGCGAGCCAATATGCCATGAGCTGGTAGCGGCGGAATCGACCGAAATTTGATCCTCCAGCTTTTCCTTTTTTACTAAGTCCCGAAATAAAGCTTCAGCCATCGGGGAACGGCAGATATTGCCGAGACAAACGAACAATACATTAATCATGTGATAAACTCCTTTACATTCTTTACTACCTATAATAGTAGAAGATGGAAAAGGAATAAAGTGAAACGATTATATGCGGAGGCGTGTTGCAATTTTTGCGGTCGTATTTTCGTTAGAAAATCTCCCCTTGTTATCACAGAAGTTTTTCCTTTAAAATAGAAAGGGAAATTTGTAGTGTTGAGGTGGTAGTTTGTCAAAAAAGAAGATTGGTTTTATTTATGAATGTTTACTTGCGGGACTTATTATTTTTTCCATAGCTGCTGAATTGCCTGAACGTGAAGATCTAGTGTTGGGCTGGTTTGTTTGGGGCCTTTTTGCCGCTGATTATCTAATTCGACTATTTTTGAGTAAGAATAAATGGGAATTTGTTAAAAGTCATCCGATTGAGCTCCTTGCCCTAATCCCCGTTGATCAGTTATTTAGAGCAATCCGTTTAATCCGTTTAGTACGCTTAATAAGGCTCATCCTCGTTATAAAAAGAAACAATTCCATTTTTGATCTGCTAATTGAAAAATATCGCCTGGATAAATTATTTGTTTCAGTTGTTGCCCTCCTTTTTTTAACTGCGATACCGATGACCTGGATTGAACCAAGCTTTGAAAGCTATGGAGATGCTCTATGGTGGACAGTCGTAACAACAACAACTGTGGGGTATGGGGATTTGTACCCCGAAACAGATGTTGGCCGAATTATCGCGAGTGTGCTGATGTTCGTCGGAATCGGGTTAATCGGGGTTGTAACCGGAACGGTAGCCTCATTCTTTTCAAACAAAACCGGTGACCTCCCCGAACAACTCAAGTATGTAAGGGACAAAATCGATGACTATCCGTCTATAACCGAACCGGAACTTCTCGTCATGATTGAACAGCTGAAGGCATACCAGAAGGAGCATAATAAGTAAGGGACATTGAAAAGGTGTCAGGCACCATGTGAAAAATTCACATGGTGTTTTTTTCAATGGAAGAGATAATATTCTTAATTCATACTTTACAGATAGGAATTATGAGTTTATAATAAAATTAATAAATAAACCGACCAGTCTTTAAAGTTAATCATTAACGATACAAGAAAGAAACATATACAAATTAGGGGAGTGTTTCTAATGAGAAATAATGCTGAAAAAAAGAAGCAAAAGCTTATAAATAAATTAGTCTTTTTTAATGTATATGATAAAGAGGACAAACAGCTTTACGAAATGTCGCTTTCAAAATTAGAATACGAATATCGTAGATTTAAACTTCAACACCATCCGCACGGCGAGTTTAGCTCTATTCAATGGATATAGGAATAAAAAGAGGGGTGTCAGGCACAATGTGAAAAATTCACATTGTGCCTGACACCCTTTACTCTTCTATTCCTTACTCTTCAATGTCAATGGCATTTCTTTTTTCACAGTAGCTGTGAAAATTGGGGTTTCCGTCGGGTTTAAAAAGGTTATCCAGGAATATGTAATATTTAGTTCTTCGTTAATCAATGAGATCACTTCTTGCATATAACGGATTTTTTCATTGTAGATAGCCAGTTGGAACGCAATTCTTATTCATTTTCAAAAATCAGGTCTTATTTAATAAAAATATGATACTATCATACTAATAAAAATGCTTTTTTAATGGAGGAAACCATGAGCTACCGTTTATTTGATTTTGTTAGACAATTTTCAACCGACCTGGCTGATTTGGCAGGGAAGATAGAGGATCAATTGTTTGAGCAGGCGCATGCGACGTTAATTCAGGCCCGATTATATACTGAGGAGCTAGTTAAAATAATCAGTCAAAAAGAGGAGTTAGAGAAGGTATACCCATTAAAGCCGGCTGAAAGAATACATAAATTATATCGTCAGGATATCATTAATGAGGAAATTTATTCAAAGCTTGAGTGGATTCGAAAAATGGGGAACAAAGCGGCGCACAATGTACAAGAAATCGAGACAAAAGATGTGCTGGAGGCTCATAAGCAATTATTTGAAATTAGTGTTTGGTACATGCAGGTATATGTCAGCTATGATTTTGAAGCTCCGGCCTATAAACTTCCTATTCAAACCAATCCAAGTCCAATTTCAAAGGAAGATTTGGATGACCGGATTAGAGAAGAGGTGCAGCGGCAAATGGGAGCCATTAAGCTGGAGAACGAAAGGACAAATCATTCTGTAGAGGATTCAGCTGCTAAAGCACAAGTAGAAAATCAACAAAAAGCCCCGCGCCAAACTAGAGAAGGGGTTATACACCCATTAAGCAAAGAAAAAGAGAGCTTTTGCAGGGTTTTTGATGAGAATAATTATTTTATATCCTATGAAACCCGAAAAGCAGTGGAGTTTAAACATAAACTAAGCTATGAAATGGTGTACATGCTAGACAATAAAGAAACAAGCATTGTGCTAAACCCAGTCTTTGTGGAAAAGCACGAGGAATTAAAGAGTACAGGTAAACTTCGCAGCAGTACAGCGTTAAGACAATTTCCTAAAGAAAAAAATAAAGGAGATAACCCAATTAGTTACGGTTACATGTATGTGTTTAAAACCGAATCAGAATTAGATTCCTTTTTAAAAAGTTTACAAGATATTTCAAAGGTGAGTATATAAAGGGTGTCAGGCACCATGTGGATTTTTCACTTGGTGCTTTTTAGCAAAAAATCATAAATCCCATTATTTACAAGTTGTCAATATGCATGTTAATTTGGTTATAAATTAATATTATAGCTTTTTACGAAAACAGGGGGGATTCTGATTCTAACTTTATCGGCAATCCAAGAAGCTGGAAAAAATATAAGCGCCTTCATAAAAACAATCTTATTATTAAGTAGTTCAGTTTTGGAGTACAAAATATAAAAGTCTTACATATCGCTTCTAATGTTGAAAAACGAACCGCTTTGGCATTCCCATTTTTCAGAATGGAAAGATTCTCTATAGTATTACCAACCTTCTCCAAGAGCTCCGTTACGCTCATTTTTCGTTTTGCTAACATCACATCAATATTAATAATAATTGCCATATCCTATCCTCCACCTCAAATCGTTAAATCATTTTCTGATTTTATGTTAATTGCTTCTTGTAGAAGCCGTTGGAGGATAGTAGCAAGAACGGCGATAACCAACGAAGCAAAAATAATGATGAGTCCCATTAATCCGATAGGAGGGTCAACTTTCTTCGCTATAAAATGAAAGAGTGGCAAACCTAATACATACAAACCACTGATCGTAATTGCACAGCACTTTATGTTCTTTATCGCCTTTACAGATAATTCCGAGAACGCTGTCTTCTCGTCTATGTACCGTAAAAGGTTGAAAGCCTGATAGAGAGCAAAGTAAAAAGGCACAGCAGCTCCATACATCACGATAAAAACGAAATATTTTATATAAGCAAAATCTGGATACAATCCTCCAGCAAAATTCCCGAACTTAGGCACTAAAAATATGCACAATGCAAGAGTTGCAATTCCCAAAAGAATAACCGCTAATTTTAAAAACAATGTGGATGCATTTTTCATTTATATACCTCTTTTTTATTTTTTATCTAGGAAATTTTTTAATGGCTTTTGAAGTACGCTGATAATGGCTGCGATGATACTTGTTGCCAAAATACCCATTAGACATAGTGAAATTGGACCTGCTGCATCGTCACCTGTAACTTTAACAAGCACTTTTAAGCTTACTATTCCTAACAGAATGAGAAAAATGACTGTAAAAGCACATTTTTTTATAACCTTTAAAGATTTAAGTGATAACTCGGAGAAAGCATTGTTCATTTCGATATAAGTTAATAGTTTAAATGCTTGGTACAACGCAACAGAAAACGTAATACTGAATCCATATGCACAAACTATAAAGGGGATTAGGAAATATGCTGTATCTGGATGTACCTTTGCATCTTTAATGGCTATCTCAGGTAACCAAAAGATACACAAAGCAAACACCGCAATTCCAATCAGAAAAATAATTACTTTTAAGAAAGTGGTTGAACCTTGTTTAACATTCATTTAAAGCACCTCACTGATTTAATGATAAAATGACTATAATACAAGATTTATCGTTTTGCAATAAATTAATGTTGTTTTTAATTATATTATTATTGTTATTGACATATCCCTTTTATTAAAATAAATAATAATGAAGGGTTTGATTTTGTCGGAAAAAGTAAATGTACTTATTAACGGAACTGCACATAAGGTCGAACAAGGTACACTGATTTTGGATTATCTTCTTTCCTAGGACTTTCAGCATCCGCGTATTTCTTATTTAGAATTTCTTGGTCCTGTTCAAATTTGTGATACGTGTATGTGTGAAGTAAACGGCAGTATTATGCGCACTTGTCCACGGTAGTAGAGGATGGGATAAATAATCCTTACAGCTTCTGAGGTGGCAAGAAAAGCCATTAATGAATCCCCATGTGTTTCCTGCGGTCAGTGTATTACCGTTTGTCTATCAAAGAAAAATTTGAATCATTAATAGGGGCAAAGGTGCTGCGCCTTTTTTCAGATATTAATATAGAGGAAGATATCGCTATGACTGTTTTGTCTTTGAGTCCTCCGTTGAGCTAAAAGCAAAATAAGGGGAAAAGGGAGAGGAAAAAGATGGATCACCAAATGCAGGTAACAAACAAGGTGCTCCGTTATGAAAATGTGGTCGTTCAACTGGATGTTATTGTAACGGAATATCCGGTCACGATTATATTGAATGAACAAGAATTCGCTACCCTTGTCTGCAGCCCGGAACATATTGAGGAGCTCGTTGTCGGATTTTTGGCATCAGAGGGGATTATCAACAGATTCGAGGATATTAAGGAATTACAAGTCATTGAAACAATTGGCAAAGTCCTTGTTACAACACATCGAGTGAATAAATTTAATGAACAGTTTCACTCGAAGCGCTATGTGACCTCCTGCTGCGGAAAAAGCCGTCAGAGCTTCTATTTTTATAATGATGCCAGAACCGTAAAGCCTATTGAAACAAGACATAAAGTCCTTTCGATTGATGATTGCTTTCAGCTTATGGAAAGTATGCAGGAGTCATCCACGATTTTTCAAGAAACGGGCGGTGTTCATAATGCGGCGTTATGTGATAAAAATGGCATGGTTGTGGCAAGAACAGATATTGGCAGACATAATGCCCTAGATAAAATCTATGGCTACTGTCTAAAGCATTCGATTTCAATCGAGGATAAAGTGATTGTCTTTAGCGGCCGTATTTCCTCTGAAGTCTTATTAAAGGTCGCAAAAATCAAATGTGGTACGGTACTTTCTAGGTCTGCTCCGACCGAACTTGCCTTACGTTTAGCACAGGAACTAGGTATTACAACTGTCGGTTTTATTCGTAAAAAGGCATTAAACATTTATACACATCCAGAACGGATTATGATACCTGAATTAGCGAACTAACGGCTACTGCCAATGGTAGAACAAGGCGTAGGCACTAAAGAGGCATTTAGCATTATCATAAATCCAATTTTAAATAGAAAAACGAGCCTATCAATTTTTGATGGCTCGTTTTTCTTGAGATTTCATGTCCTACTTTTCTTTTGTAGCCAGGCCAATGATCATCACTATCAGTGCGAGCAGCTGGATCATTACTTCGGTTTCTATCCTAATTCTCCTCCAAACCTAAGTGAATTTTCATTCCCCCGGCTTCTCCAAGAATAAGTAAAGACTTACGTTTCCCTAGTACATACTTATTCGCTAAGATCTTTCATTATGACATTTCAGTTTTTAAAAAAATAAAATGCTAATTCGGTTGAGGTTAGGGGTAAATAAAGGTCAACAGCGAAAATGAGGCATTGATTCTGCCCGAGGTAAGACAGAAACCAAAGTCACCGGTAAAAATGAAGAGCTGATTCTGCCCGAGGTGAGCCTAAAACCAAGGTCAACGGTAAAAATGAAGAGCTGATTCTGTCCGAGGTGAGCCTGAATACAAGGTCACCGGTCAAAAAGAAGGCCTGATTCTGCCCGAGGGTGTCTGAAATCAAGGTAAACGGTCAAAAAGAAGAGCTGATTCTGCCCGAGGTGAGCCTGAATACAAGGTCACCGGTCAAAAAAAAGGCCTGATTCTGCATGAGGGTGTCTGAAATCAAGGTAAACGGTCAAAAAGAGTCACTGATTCTGCCCGAGGTGAGCCTGAAATCGAGTCAACGGTAAAAATAAGGAACAGTTTCTGCCCGGGATGAGTCTGAAATCGAGCCACCGGTCAAAAAGAGTCACTGATTCTGCCCAAGAAGATTTGAAACCAAGGTCAACGGTCAAAATGAAGAGTTGATTCTGCCCGAGGTGAGCCTGAAATCAAGGTCAACGGTCAAAATGAAGAGTTGATTCTGCCCGGGATGAGTCTGAAATCGAGTCAGCGGTCAAAAAGAGGCCCTGAT
>NZ_BNDS01000010.1:107490-191532 GCF_014656545.1 Neobacillus kokaensis | reverse complement strand
TGTAATTTATCTTCTGCAGTAAATTTAGCCATAGAAAAACTGCACCTCCAATTGTTAGATGGTGTCTAACAATTGGGGTGCAGTTCATATTTCGGGGATTTTTTAATAGATTCGTTTTACCCCTACCATCATTTTCTTCCAGTATGGTTCTAATGCTGAGATGGTAACTTTTTTTCCTTTCGGATACGTATGCAGAATTCTACCATTTCCAAGGTACAAGGCAACATGGCCGATTTTCTCAAGTCCTTTTTTTTGTTTCCTGCTGCGAGTAGTGAAAAATAATAAATCTCCTTGTTTGATATTTTGACTGTTAATCATTTTACCAGCAAGATATTGCTGGCGTGAATTTCGTGGAAGCGACACACCATTTACTTGGAAAATATATTGGATGAACGAGCTGCAATCAAAAGAGTTCGCTTGAAATGGTGGTGCATTGAAGACATAGGGCTTTCCGAGCTGTTGCAATCCTGATTGAATCACATTATTTGTTAGCATCTTTTCCCTCTCATTTTTGATTATAATCTAGCATATTGAAGTTAACAGGAAATGCTTGTACAAAAAGAATAGGATATCGTACAATTTTTACATCATATACTTTTTTGGGGATAACTCAAATAGGGAGTGGTTGGCGGTGAAAATTGTCATTGCACCTGATTCATTTAAAGAAAGTCTTTCTGCAATCGAGGTGTCTGAAGCAATTGTCAAAGGCTTTAAAAAGGTACTGCCAGATGCGGAATATGTAATGGTTCCTATGGCAGATGGAGGAGAAGGAACAGTTCAATCTCTCGTCGATGCAACCAGTGGGAAAATCATTAAAAAAATAGTGACAGGGCCACTTGGTGAAGAAGTAGAAGCTTTTTTCGGAATGCTTGGGAATGAGCGGACTGCGGTCATCGAAATGGCAGCTGCATCTGGTTTGCAGCTCGTTCCAGTCGAGCGTCGCAATCCTTTGATCACATCATCAAGTGGTACGGGAGAATTGATAGCTGCAGCCCTTGACTACGGAGTAAATCATATTATTCTAGGAATCGGAGGCAGTGCCACTAATGATGGAGGCGCAGGCATGGCACAGGCTCTTGGCGTACGGCTCCTAGATGAAAACTGCAGGGAAATTGGCGGAGGCGGGGGAGCATTAGGAGAGCTTTGTTCCGTTGATATCGCTGGGCTTGACCCACGATTAGGGAATGTCAGAATTGATGTTGCCTGCGATGTCGATAATCCGCTTATAGGTGAAAAAGGAGCTTCTGCTATATTTGGTCCGCAAAAGGGAGCAGACTCCGAAATGATGTCCCGGTTGGATGAAAATCTTGCCCATTTTGCTGCAATTATTGAACGGGACCTTGGAAAGAAAATAGTGGATGTTCCTGGGGCTGGAGCAGCTGGTGGTCTCGGCGGCGGCCTGCTTGCATTCTTACCTGCGGAATTGAAGCGAGGAGTGGATATTGTCATTGAAGCGACAGGGCTTTCTAGGCTTGTACAAGATGCGGATTTGGTCATCACCGGAGAAGGGAAGATTGATGATCAAACGATTTTCGGCAAAACTCCGATCGGTGTAGCGAAGGCTGCTAAAAAATTTGGAGTTCCCGTCATTGCCATTGCCGGAACAGTTGGCACTGACAGCCATGTTGTCCATGACCATGGAATCGACGCCATCTTCAGCATTATACCAGGGATTGTGGAATTAGAAGATGCTTTCAAACACGCCGCTGAATACATAGAAACAACCGCCAGAAATATCGCCGCAGTATGGAGTAACGAGTAGTGGTGTCAAGCACCATGGGAAAATTCACATGGTGCCTGACATCGCTAAAGAAAGGAGAATGGAAGATGTATGAAGAGGGGTTTGTTGAGGTAACGGGGGGCAGGGTTTGGTATCAGAGGTTTAATGAGGGGGCGGCTGGAACGCCTGTGATTGTTTTGCATGGAGGGCCTGGTTCATCTTGTTATTCATTGCAGGGGTTGAAAGACTTAGCGAAGGATCGTCCTGTGATTTTATATGATCAATTAGGCTGCGGCCGTTCGGATCGGCCAACAGATTCATCGCTATGGCATGTTGATCGGTTTGTGGAGGAACTCGGTCAGCTACGCAAAGCCTTGAACCTTCAAGAAGTACATATTCTCGGGCATTCATGGGGCACGACGCTGGCGGCGGCCTATTGTCTGATGGAGCCGCAGCCGCAAGGCGTGAAAAGCGTTATTTTTTCAAGCCCATGCTTAAGTGCACCATTGTGGGAACAGGATCAACGTCGAAATTTAAAAACACTGCCACTAGATGTGCAGGAAACTATCAAACGCTGCGAGGAAAACGGGACGACTGATTCGGCGGAATTCGAAGCAGCAATTGAAGTTTTTAGTAAACATTTTGTCAATCGATTAGAACGAAATCCCGAATGGATCGAAAACAGACCGCGAGAGTACCGAAATCCTGAAGTTTACAATATCATGTGGGGCCCATCGGAGTTTACCGTGAAGGGGAATTTAAAAACGTTCGATTGCACCGAGCAGCTAAAGAATATAACGTGTCCAACCTTATATACCTGCGGCCGCTATGATGAGGCAACACCAGATTCAACCAATTATTATAGCAGTCTGACACCCCACTCGAAATTTTATGTGTTTGAAAATAGCGCCCATATGCCATATATTGAAGAGCCGGAGGAATACTTACGGGTAATTGGCGATTTCTTAAACTCAGTAGAATAGTTAGATTGGAAAAACCCAACACTTATACACGAATGTGTTGGGTTATTTTAAAAAAACGCCATTACGGCGTTATGAATAGGGGGTATCATTTTCCTGATCGTTTTGTTGAATCATTTCTTTCACATCTTGAGAAATCTTATCAAAGGTTTGATTGACCCGGTTCATGATTTCTTCGTTATTTAGGCTGCTTTCTTGATTGATGTCTTTTCTCATCTTTACACCACCTCCGATTGTTTTTAGAATTTCTCTTAATAGAGCAATTTATTACTTAAAAAGGTATTTTTAGGGAGATTACTTTTTTGGGTTGGAAAAAGTAATAGATATTTGAAAAGGTACTTTGCTATAATAAAAAGATGTTTTAAGGGGTTTACGTAGGAGGTTCTAATGGGGAAAAGTAAATATGTATTTTGGGGGCTGGTGATTACCACTCTCATTTCGGCGCTTGACGCAAACATTATGCAAACAGCCAGTCCAACGATTGTCAAACAGCTTGGAGGTATGGAGTTGTTTGCGTGGATTTTTGTGGTTTATATGTTAGCGAGTACAGTAACTGTTCCGCTGTATGGAAAATTATCCGATATGTATGGCAGGAAAAAGCTATTGATTATCGCTGTGGGTATTTTCACGCTAGGTTCGGTTCTATGCGGACTTGCTAATTCTATGGTTACACTTGTTATATATCGAGGAGTTCAAGGTCTTGGGGCAGGCGGCATGATCCCGCTCTCGATGATCATTGTAGGGGATTTATTTACAATTGAAAAGCGCGGGAAAATTCAGGCAGTATTCAGTTCCATTTGGGCTTTATCTTCAATTGTTGGACCAGTATTAGGTTCTTTTTTTGTTGAAGCCTTAACATGGAGATGGATTTTCTATATTAACATTCCAATTGGCATTGCTACAGTGCTATGTTTGATTCCATATAAGGAACAGGTTCAATTTAAAAAGACATATATAGACTATAAAGGCTTTTTCTTATTTGGTATCTCCATTACACTGCTATTATTAGCTACGAACGTTAGCAAGCCTATGTGGTATGTGATAGCAGGTATTATCGTGTTTCTTCTTTTTGTATTGGTGGAAAGAAGGGAAACCTATCCATTTCTGCCTGTTTCCTTGTTTAAGAATAAAGGGCTATTCAGAACAAATTTGTTTATGCTTGTATACTGTGTTTCGTTTTTCGGGACATCGAACTTTATTCCGCTATTCCTGCAGGAAGGGAATAACATGAGTATTTACAAAAGCGGGTTAATCTTATTAAGTATCGCAGTCGGATGGATGTTTGGAAGCACTCCGGCAGGAAATTGGATTGTCCGTTATGGCTATAAAAATTTATTTATTATAGGTAGTATCATTACAGCATTTTCGGGACTTGCTCTCTACATTTTTGTCGAAAATATTGCGTACGCCGTATTATTTCTAATTCTAACGGTGCAGGGGTTTTCGTTTGGATTATTATTTGCGATAGGAACGATTGCTTCTCAGGAATTTGCTGATGCTGAAATCAAGGGGATCTCGACATCCCTGCAAATGTTTTTAAGAAACATCGGAACCTCCATTGGGGTTACCATCATGGGTGTCATTATTAATCAGGCGGCCAACATTGTAATTGGAATGCAAAACGTATTCCTATTTGCACTCATCTTCAGCTTTATCACCGTATTCCTAAGCTTTCTAATACCAGCAAAAACACAGTCTGAAGCCTATCAACTTAACTAGACAAACTTGGTGTCAGGCACCATGTGAAAAATTCACATGGTGCCTGACACCTTTTTTTGGTGAGAATTTTTAGAAAATGATTGACTTTAGGGCGATAAGCTTTATAATTAATTTTAATTAATATTAATCCGATTAAACTAATGTGAATTATGGGTGAAGTAGGTGAAAGGGCAAATGTTTCTTCAAATTCAAGATATTAATAAGCAATTTGTGAATCAAAATACGGCAAGTACTGTGCTTTCCGATATTAATCTGGACATAAAAGAGGGGGAATTTGTTTCAATCCTTGGGCCCTCTGGGTGTGGTAAATCAACACTGCTTTCGATTGTGGCCGGTTTGACAAAGCCAACAAGTGGTGAAATTTTGTTAAATGGCCAGCGAATCACGAAGCCGGGGAAAGATCGTGGAATGGTTTTTCAACAGGCTGCGCTATTCCCATGGATGACCGTAGAAGAGAATGTCATGTTTCCGCTCCGCAAACAGATGAAGAAGAAGGAAGCAAAAGAATTGGCACACCATTTCCTTCAAAAGGTGCAGTTGAGTAACTATACAAAGCATTCTCCACATGAGCTTTCTGGCGGCATGCAACAGCGGGTGGCAATTGCCCGAGCACTTTCGATGAATCCGAAGGTTCTCTTAATGGATGAACCATTTGGCGCATTGGATGAACAAACACGCTCAAGACTTCATCATGAATTAGAGAAAATTTGGCTTGAAACCAAGAAAACGATTTTGTTTGTCACTCACAGTATCAGCGAATCTATTAAACTGTCAGACAGAATTATCGTCATGGGGACACGGCCTGGAGTAATCCTAGAGGACATTCAAGTTCGAATTCCTAGACCGAGAGCGCAGCATCCGCAAATGACAGCCAAACTAGAGGAAAAAATTATGAGGCTCTTGCAGAGCGAGATTGATAAAGTTGTAAAAGAGGAATTAGCATATGCAGTCAACAATTAAACGAATCATATTCTTTGTTCTGATTTTGATCGCTTGGCAGGGGACTGTGAGAATACTCGGTGTTTCACCAGCCTTAATGCCAGCCCCAACAGATGTATTAGACGAACTTGCTAAAGGGTTTGCTGATAAAACATTAATCTATGATATTATCGCAAGCTTTCGCAGACTGGCAATTGGTCTTGCAATAGCGATTATTATAGGTGTCGGGCTGGGGATTCTCTTAGCCAAAAATAAAACTGCAGATGAAACACTTGGTACTTTGATTTTGGCGCTTCAGAGTGTCCCAAGTATCGTCTGGCTGCCTATCGCGATTATGTGGTTTGGCTTAAATGAAAAAGCAGTAACGTTTATTGTCATTCTGGGGGCTACTTTGGTGATGACGATTAATATGCGGATTGGAATCAAAAATGTCTCGCCTCTTTATATAAAGGCTGCTCAGACAATGGGTTCACGGGGCTGGGATTTATTTATAAAAATAATTTTTCCTGCCTCGATTCCATACGCAGTCACGGGAATAAGGCTTGGCTGGGCGTTTGCTTGGCGGGCGCTGATGGCAGGGGAAATTTTAAGTGCAGGACCTGGTCTCGGCTATACACTTAAGTTTGCCTCAGATTTTGGCAATATGAAGCTGGTAATCGGGATCATGATTATCATCGGTGTCATCGGCACGATTGTTGATATTTTGTTCTTCCAGCGGGTAGAGAAAAATGTCCTGCGCCGTTGGGGGCTGGAAACAAACAATTAAGATGTTTTTAAAAAAGGGGAGGAAAAAGAGAGATGAAAAAGAAGTTAACCATTATGGGCTCGGCCTTTTTACTTGCGGCAGGACTATTAGCAGGCTGCGGCAGTTCGGAAAGTGCCGGCTCCGGTCAAAAAGAGAAAAAGGTAGTAATTGGATACTTCCCGAACATTGACCATGCACCTGCGATGGTCGCAAAGGAAAAAGGCTACTACGAAAAAGAATTGGGTAAGGATGTAAAAATCGAATATAAAACCTTCCCTGATGGCGGTGCCTTTATGACAGCACTAAAAACCGGTGATATTGATGCAGGTTTAGTTGGACCTGGCCCTGTAATGAACAACTTTACTAACGGTGCCGATGTGAAAATTCTTGCAGGTGCTTCATCCGGTGGTACAGCGATTGTCGCCAGTCAGAAGAGCGGAATCAATTCCGTGGAAGATTTTAATGGAAAAACATTCATTACTCCTGGGGTTGGCTGCACACATGATGTTCAAATGGAAACATTTTTACAAGATTTCGGCATTTCATCTGCTAGAATCGGCGGCACGCTTAAGCATGTAACCGGCAACCCGGCTCAGTACGCAAACATGTTTGAGACTGGTAAAGTGGACCTTGCAGCCGTTCCTGAGCCTTGGGCTTCCCAATTGGTGAAACAAGTCGGGGCGAAGGTAATCGTCGACAGTTCTAAAATCTCTTACGGTCAAACATTGCCAAATACGATTCTAGTTTCGAGCGGTAAGAAGGTTAAAGAGGATAAAGACGTCATCGCAAAAATTGTAAAAGCGCAGGAAGAAGCCATCGCCTTTATTGAAAAGAATCCAGAAGAAGCCAAACAAATTACCATCAATAGCATTAAAGACATTACGAAACAAGAACTTGATAAAGATGTGATTGATCAAGCGTGGAAAAATATCCATTTCACTTCAGATGTCAATGAAGAGGTGATTCAACAGTTTGCTAATTCGTCTGTTGAGCTTAAATTCTTAAAAGAAAAGCCTGATTTTGCGGCTTTAATCAATACGGAGTTTATTAAATAAATATATAAAATTGACTAGTATGAGGAATTTATCTGCGGCTTTTCGAAATATATCTGTGGATTTTCTAGATAAATTTGCAACTTTCAACAATATATCTTCAAAAAATAAATTTTTCAGATTCAAAGCTAAATAAAATGCAAGGTGCTGAGTCAATGCTCAGCACTTTTTTCTAGAAGGGATGTTTGGAATGAAAAAAGTCATACTCCTTTTGTTGATCGGTTTAGGCATCTTGAGCGCATGTGTAAATAACAAACAAAAAGTTGTTTTTCCATTAAATATGAAAGTATCGAATTTTGAAGGGGTTAATCAAGACGAAAAGCCAATCGATCTCTCAACATTAAAAGGAAAGGTGTGGATTGCCGATTTTGTCTTTACTAATTGTGATACCGTTTGTTCGCCGATGACGTCCAATATGGCAGAACTTCAGAGGAAGCTTGCAAAAGCAGGCGTTAAGGCACAATTAGTATCCTTCAGTATTGACCCCGACTATGATCAACCCCAAATATTAAAACAATATGCTAGTAGAGTAGGGGCTGATTTTTCAAACTGGAATCTCATAACAGGATA
The DNA here is from genome assembly GCF_014656545.1 of Neobacillus kokaensis. Lineage (GTDB taxonomy): Bacteria > Bacillota > Bacilli > Bacillales > Cytobacillaceae > Neobacillus > Neobacillus kokaensis. The sequence continues at coordinate 183,807 of NZ_BNDS01000010.1, read as the reverse complement.
CAAACAGGAGTTTATTGAAAGCTTTGCCAATAAATCCTTTATGGCCCCAGCGGCAAAATTAGAAGGATCAAATCAATTTGTGCATAGCACGAATTTTTATCTAATCAATAAACAGGGACTGGTTGTGCAAAAGTATGAGGGGGTCTCCGATCCGCCTTATGAACAAATCATCAGAGATATTAAATCTTTACAATAATTTTTTGTGTAGTTTGATACCTTCTTAGATATAAAAATATGAAAAAAAGTCAACCACCCTAAAAAAAGCAGGGTGGTATTTTATACCTTCATTTATTTTAAAATCTCTCTATATTCCTTGCCCTTTTGGACATAAGATTCACTTGACATCTGCAGCATTTGCAGGTCTTTTTCTGTTAGTTCACGAACGACTTTGCCGGGAGAACCTAGTACAAGTGAACGCGGAGGAATTTTAATGCTCCCAGCAAGCAGGGTATTGGCACCGATAATACATTCTTGCCCGACTTCCACATTATCTAGGATTGTTGAACCCATTCCAATAATGGAGCCCTTGCCCACTTTACAGCCGTGCAAAATCACATTATGGCCAATGGTGACATCGTCTTCAATAATGACAGGAAATCCTTCATATAAATGAAGAGTAGAATTGTCCTGAATACTGCATCTTTCACCAATAATAATCGGACCCTCATCAGCTCGTAAAACAGCGTTGAACCAAACCGTCGACTCCTTCCCAATCTGAACATCGCCAATTAAATATGCACCTGGTGCCACAAACACGGAGTCATGCATAGAAGGAGATTTTCCTTTGTATGGAATCATCATATAAAATACGCCCCTTACAATTTCTGAATTTATTAACTGTTTGTAATTATATCAAAATTATTAGTGTCAGACACCCAGGATAATTGAAAATAAAAAATCCAGCTGGTGAAAGATTTCCTAGAACCTCAGAAAGGTAGAATGGTTAGTTATTTTCATTTACATCCAAATATTTTATGATAATCTTTTCCACATCCTCTAAGTGGGACATCATACATCTTTGCGCTTTTTCACTATCTTTGGCTAAAATAGCATGGTAAATATCGGCATGTTCCAAATATAATTTTTCGGTTGTCGTTTTGTTCGAGAAAACCCAAATTCGTCTTGTTTCTTTCATCGTTTCTATCATTAATTCTGCAACCTCTTTCATTAATTGTATTAAGATTGGGTTTTTGGAGGCTTCAGCTATCGATAGATGAAAACATAAATCTGCTTCCCCTAGTTTTTCAATCCCGAGAGGTTTTTTCATCTGCTCCAAGGCACTGAAAATAGTGAGTAAGTCATCTTCTGAACGTTTATTGGCAGCAGCTAAGACAGATCCAAACTCTAATATTTTTCTCACTTCTAAAAGGTGGATTATATCATTCTTGTTCATAAGAATGGCGGTAGACAATGGAAATAACAATCTATTTGTGTCAAACTCCTTAATATAGGTCCCTTCGCCTTGCTTCATCTCTACCAAACCCATAGCTTGTAAAGCACTTAAGGCTTCACGAATTGCAGCTTTACCAACTTGAAAATTCTCCGCTAGATGGTGTACCGAACCCAGTTTTTCTCCGGGCTTAAAAACCCCGTTTCTGATCATTTCATGGATTTCTTCAGTAACCTCTTCATATATTTTTTTTGGTTTTATTTTTTTATATATCATTTGATCCTCCTCATCCTTATCGGAAGTATATTTTTAGGATTAAATTATAGTTTTTAGTTGATTTAGCTATTGTCAGAATACCATCCACTTTTTAGTTAATTCTATTTAACCAAATTTTTCAATTTATAACTATTGTTATTTTTAATAAATTCCATAAATTATTTATATTCCAAATATTAAAAAAATTTAATTGCAATTAAAAATACTCACAGTTATAATTAAAAATAACTTTCACTTAGTCATCTGATGACTAGTTAAATGGATTGCTGGATTATTAATCTATTAAAAAAATGGGGGGTTCGTATGATTACCTTAAGAAAGAACATCTATTTTGGAATGATTGTTGTATTGCTGTTCGGTTTGTTAGCTGGTTGTGGATCAAATGAAAAGGCAGCCTCTAAAGATAATGGACATCAAGAGGTGAAAATTGGCTGGCAGCCAAGCGTTGAAACTCAATTCTATGTAGCTCAAAACGAAAAATTATTTGAAAAAAATAGTATTAACCCTAAATATACAAAATTTACCGCAGGGCCACCAATGTTTGCTGCTTTCAATAGCGGGAGTATAGATGTCGCTTATATGGGGAACCCACCGGCGGTTATTGCGATGGCGGAAGACCTTCCAGTAAGCATTATTGGAGTAGAAGTAAATTCTTCTAAAGCTGAGGGATTGGTTGTTAATGAGAAAAGCGGAATAAATAAACTTGAAGATCTAAAAGGTAAAAAGATATCTGTTTTAAGAGGAAGTTCTGCAGAATACGCCATGATGGAAGGTTTGAAGCAAGCCGGACTCACCGAAAAGGACTTAACCATTATCGATCTTGATGTTACCACCATTATCCCGGCTTTTGAAAAAGGCGATGTGGATGGTGTTTGGGTTTGGGACCCTTGGGTAAGCAAACTTGAAACTGCTGGTGGAAAAGTAATTGTCAGGGATGGAGATATAGGTGTCGGAGCTTCAGGAGTTTGGGTTGCGCGCAATGAGTGGATTGAAAAAAATCCGAAAGGTGTAGAAGCTTTTCTTAAGAGTTTAGGCGATGCAAATAAAATTATTGCAGACAACAAGGAAAACTCTGAAAAGATACTGCAAGAAGCACTGGCTTTAGAGAAACAAGAAGCAGCTTCTGTTTTAAGTAATTCTGAATATCCAACATATAAGGAATTATGGGACCCTAAATATACATTTTCAATGAATTCTGAGACGCTTAAGCAAAATGAAGGCTTAGTAAAGGTTCTAAACGATTTAGCAGAGTTTTTGTACGAAAAGGGGAAAATTAGTCAAAAACCCGAAATTGCAAAGCATATAGACGAATCGTTTGTTGAAAAGCTACAAAAATAATTTTCTAAAGGAGAGATGTAATAAGATGAGCCGAACGACAGTCCAGCCTAATTCTGCAATCCCAGTAAAATTAAAAAGGCGTAAATTGTCACCAGAAAGAATTGTAAGCGTTTGTACTCCTCTAGCTATGGTCTTATTATGGTGGCTTGTATCTGCTGCTGTTGGCGAGAAGTATCTCGCTTCTCCAAAAGAAATTATCACAACAATGGGTGTTTTGTTTACAGACGGGTATGTTGGAACAAATTTAACTACACATATTGTTGCTAGTCTATTTCGAACAATTGGCGGGTATCTGTTAGCTGTATTGTTAGCTATACCAATAGGGTTATGGATGGGTATGAATAAGTATGTTTCTGCAGTTTTAAGCCCAATATTTGCAATCATTCGTCCGATTCCGGCAATTGCTTTCTTACCGCTATTTATTATGTGGTTTGGGATTGGTGAAGTAGCAAGGGTCATGCTCATTTTCATGTCGGCGTTTTTATATATTGTTTTAAATACTTTTAGCGGCGTTAAGACAATTCCTAATGGTCTTATCCAAGCAGCTAAGAACCTTGGGGCAAATCGAATCCAATTATTTAGTAAAGTGATCTTTCCTGCTACACTTCCATCGATTATGACAGGATTAAAAGCTGGATTAGCAGTAAGCTGGGCGATTGTGGTTGCGGCTGAACTAATGGCTGCACAAGAAGGGCTAGGCTATATGATTATGGATGCTGCAACTTTCTTCAGAATGCCTGTAGTATATGTTGGAATTATCTTGATTGGATTAATAGGATTAATCCTTGAAAATATCATTTCCATTATTGAGAAGAAAAGCTGTCATTGGAGCGGGAAATAAGGGGGGAGTGTAATTATGCCATCACAAATACTTATGCAAAATATTGATATGATTTTTTCTTCAGAACGGAAAGAAACTCATGTTCTTGATAATATTGATTTAACAATAAATAAAGGAGAAATCTATTGCCTTTTAGGTCCGAGCGGCTGCGGAAAAAGTACTATCCTTAAATTGCTGGCAGGCTTTGAAAGTCCAACTAGAGGAAAAGTTTCTGTTAATCAAGAAATTGTAAAAAGCATTGGACCTGATCGGGCTGTTGTGTTCCAGACTCCCAATCTATTTCCTTGGCTAACTGTCTATGAAAATGTAGTTTTTGGACTAAGAATGAAGAAAACCTCACCTGGTGAACTGAAAGAAAAATCTTCAAGATTTATAGAGGCAGTTGGATTAAAAGGGTTTGAAAATCATTATCCACACGAACTTTCCGGAGGGATGCAGCAACGCGCCGCGATTGCAAGGGCGCTAGTAAATGACCCGACCGTGCTCCTAATGGATGAGCCATTTGCAGCCTTGGATGCACAAACTAGGTCATTAATGCAGGAATTAGTGATGGATGTTTGGGAACAATTTCATACTACTATTCTCTTTATTACACATGATATTGACGAAGCTATATTTATCGGGGACAGAATCGGCGTTATGTCAAGAAATCCCGGCCGAATTACGAAGGAATATGCCATTGAGCTTCCACGGCCGCGAAAAATAGATGTCATTACTACTCCGGAATTTTTAACGTATAAATCGGCTATTTTAAAGCAAATTCAAGAGGAAGTAAAGACATCTCATTAGAAACGGAAGGAGCTGCAAATGATGAAAATTGACCTGATTATAAAAAACGCTACAATCATAACTTTAGATGAAAGCAACACAACGGCCAGATCTCTAATTGTATCTAAAGGAAAAATTGTGAAACTATTTTCTGAATCAGAACCTGATTTACAAGAATTTACACTTGATGCCAATACAAAAGTTATAGATTTAGATGGTGCTGCACTTTTACCTGGATTCATAGATACACATAGTCATTTATTAATGTATGGTGAAATGTTAAATTTCATAGATTGTCGTTCGCCTCAAAATAATAGCATTGAAGACATCTTATTAAAGGTCAGTGCAAAGGCAGAAAAAACGGCACCAGGAAAATGGATTATGGGCTGGGGATATGATGATACTCTATTGGAAGAAAAAAGGCATCCAATGAGATTCGATTTGGACAAAGCAGCTCCAAACAACCCTGTTTATATCAGACATATCTCCGGACACTTTGCTACTGTAAACTCTAAAGCACTGGAACTGGCAGGCATAACCGAAGCTGTGATGGATCCTGCCGGCGGTTTTTTTGGACGTGATAAAGAGGGAATGCTAGATGGGGTGATTCATGAAATCCCGGCCTTGGAAATGATAAATCCATATTTACCTGTTCCGAGCAAAGAAGAGAGTATTCAAAATATCTCTAAAGGCGCAGAAGTATATTTATCTCAAGGAATTACAACGTGTACTGATGCAGGGGTAGGGTTGGATAAAGGAATAACCGAACTTGATGCTCATTTAGATGCAGTGAATTCAGGTAAGAACCCGCTAAAAATGCGATTAATGATTATGAATCATCTATTACGTGAAGATGGACCATTTGCTAATTATACAGCGGAACAGCTGCAAGCTGAATTGCTGAAAAGGTCAGATAACCGTGTTCGCCTTGATAGTGCTAAGCACTTCCAGGATGGTTCTATTCAAGGGTACACTGCAGCACTTAGAGAACCATATTTTAGTAATAGTTCTGAATACGGTGAACTATTAAACGAACAAGAAGCATTTGATAGAGAAATATTAGACTTACATAATCGAGGCTTCCGAATTGCTATACATGGTAATGGCGACCGGGCGATTGAGTCTAATATAAAAGCTCTTGGTGCAGCCATTCAAACCAGTCCTAGAGATGATCATCGCCACCGAATTGAACACGTACAGACAGGGAGCTTGAAGGATTTAGAAACAATGAAAGAACTAGGTATTGCTGCTTCCTTCTTTATTAATCACGTCTACTTTTGGGGAGACCGGCACCGTGAAATATTTTTAGGACCAGAGCGTGCAGCTCGGATTAATCCATTAGCTGATGCGGTTGGCTTAGATTTATTGTTTACACTGCATTCTGATTGTCCAATTACACCAATTTCTCCTTTATTTTCCGTTTGGGCCGCAGTAAACCGGATTACAAGGAACGGACGTGTATTAGGGGAAAATCAAAAGATTGATGTAATGACAGCATTGAAATCCATGACGATTTACGGGGCAAGGTTAAATTTTGAAGAAAATGAAAAAGGTACAATAGAAGAAGGCAAAAAAGCCGATTTCGCTGTATTGGCAAAGAACCCATTGGATTGCCCGCATGAGGAAATAAAGGATATTCCTATTTTAGCAACTATTATTGATGGGCAAGTTGTTTGGGAGAACAAAGTGAAAGCTCTGACCTAGAAGATGGAATGGACAAATATAGGTCATTAAAAAAATTTTAATAATGCTCTTATATTAAAATAAACAGCAATCCTTTGGGATGCTGTTTATTTTGTTTTACCTAAAAAAATGTAAGCGCTTTATTAATTATCTAAAAATAGGAAATAGTCAAAATATATTGACATGGCATTTTTTCAGTGGTAACCTAATAAAAAATTAATCTTAAATCGATGAAGAGAAGAGTAGGATTTGTTTCTTGTCCAAAGAGAATCGGCGGTTGGTGGAAGTCGATGTCAGAACAATCTGAAGATCATCTCTGAGATGCAAAGCTGAACATAACTAGTAAGCTATGCCGGGTGAGTCCGCCGTTAACGGAACACGTACTTTACAATCAGTACGTTGATCGAGAGCCGCAACAAGTTTATGTTTTTGCTGCGGAAGTAGGGTGGTAACGCGAGATAACTCGTCCCTATATTTTAGGGACGGGTTTTTTGTTGTTTATACAAGAAATAGTTGCTTGAAAAATGAAGGAGGAATCATGATCATGAGTCAACAAGTTGATAACAAAACATTACATGTGGAGGATATTATTATTGCCAGCCACACTATTAAGGATGTGATTTCTCCGACGCCTCTGCAATATAATCATCTCTTATCAGAACGTTATGATTGTCATGTCTATTTAAAACGTGAAGATATGCAAAGTGTTCGTTCCTTTAAAATTCGTGGAGCTTATAACCGAATTAAAAAATTAAGCTCCGAAGAAGTGGAAAATGGAATTATTTGTGCAAGCGCCGGAAATCATGCTCAAGGGGTGGCTTACTCCTGCCATTTATTAAAAATTCATGGAAAAATCTTTATGCCCAGCACAACACCAAAACAAAAGGTTAACTCGGTGAAATTTTGGGGTAAAGAAGATGTGGAAATTGTATTAGTTGGGGATACGTTTGATGATGCTTATGACAAAGCAATGGAATGCTGCCAAGAAGAAAATCGCACCTTCATTCATCCATTTGATGATTTTGATGTAATTGCGGGTCAAGGTACAGTTGGTGTGGAACTACTTAATGATTGTTCCGAAAAAATTGATTATTTATTTGCGGCCATTGGCGGCGGCGGGCTTATGGCAGGAACAGGTACCTACCTACGTCATTACTCTCCGGAAACCCAGCTGATTGGGGTCGAGCCTCAAGGTGCACCGGGCATGAAGGAATCCATTTTAAAAGGAGAAGTTACCTGCTTAGGAAAAATTGATCCATTTGTCGACGGTGCAGCTGTAAAAAAAGTTGGGAATAATACGTTCAATATTTGTAAGGAAATCGTAGACGATATTGTTGTTGTGCCGGAAGGAAAAGTTTGTACTACGCTATTGTCTCTATATAATGAAAATGCCATCGTTGTTGAGCCGACAGGTGCCCTATCTATTGCTGCCCTTGATACATATGCAGAGGAAATTAAGGGCAAAACCGTTGTTTGTGTCGTCAGCGGCGGCAACAATGACATCGGCCGGATGCAGGAAATAAAAGAACGCTCGATGATTTATGAAGGATTGCAGCATTACTTTATCGTTCAGTTCCCGCAGCGTCCAGGTGCTTTACGTGAATTCTTAATGGAGGTTCTTGGACCGAACGATGATATCAGCCATTTCGAGTACACGAAAAAGAACAACCGCGAAACTGGCCCAGCTTTAGTGGGAATTGAATTGAAGGATAAAGCCGACTACGGACCGCTAGTGGAACGGATTAAGGCGAAAGGGTTCGTCCATCGGGAAGTCAATAAGGACAGTACACTGTTCCAAATGCTTGTCTAAAAAATGGTTCTTTTTTAAAGTTTTTTGTGATTTTGGATTCGCCGATAAAATTGAAAATTCGCCGATAAAGTGGTTGGATTCGCCGATAAAATCGTAGTTTCGCCGATAAACTAACGAGAATCGCCGATAAAACATATTAATTAGTTCATATGTGTGATTTAAAACCATATTAACGTGATTTTTAACTGCATTCTTTACGAAAACCGAAAAAAATAAACTAATTATTCCAAGGCACACGTTATTCAGGGGAATTCCGTGTGCTTTTTATTGTTGTATAACCTAGTAGAAAACTTAAACAATGAGCTGGAATTTTGAAATGGTTGCATACAATTACACAAGGCTCATTTGCTAAAAAAGGAGGAAAAGTTTGGAGAATATATTTGTTTTTATTTCCATTGTTCTGGTGGCTTCCATCTTGCAAACCAGTACAGGTTTTGGATTTTCCGTAATATCGACACCTTTCTTACTGATGATATTCCACCCGCAAGAAGCCATTCAAATTAATATCATTTTAAACTTTCTAATCTCGGTACTTCTATTCAGGAAGATTAGAACGGACATTGACTATGTAATATTAAAAAGATTTATATTAGGAAGTTTAGCTGGTGTCCCTTTTGGTATTTTACTGTTTATTTCGATAAACATTAATGCATTTAAATTAGGCATCAGTATTCTTCTGTTGCTTTTTACATTGTTATTAATTTGTCGATTTAAGGTTAAGCGCACGAAATTTAGAGATTTTATCGTTGGAGGAATTTCCGGGCTTTTATCGTCAAGTATCGGCATGGCCGGTCCGCCGCTGTTACTTTACTTTACTGGTACGGATACGGAAAAAGAAAAAATAAGAGCAACAACCTTAGCCTATTTTATATTTATCTATTTTATTAGTTTAATCGTTCAAATAATCTTTGCCGGAACGGAAAAAATCATTTGGCAGTCAACACTTTATGCTGTTTTAATCGTCTTTTTCGGTTTATATATAGGTCAAATGATTTTTAGCCGACTGAATCAGCGGGTTTTTAGAATATTTACCTATATCATCCTAAGTTGTACAGGTATCTATCTTTTCCTAGAAAGCCTGAGCTCAATGTAGGATTTATTCCCTTTTATTGAAAAGTCTAGGGGGGACCCTGCGAAATGCATCACTTCTTCATTTTTTTTTAACATCTACACTTAACAAATGTCCCATTTAATGTATAATAAAAAATGGTCGAGTATCATTAGATTAAGGGACGAAATTTAAATCGTATCGATTCAAATTCAGAAAGAGAGTGTTCATATGGGTCGTAAATGGAATAATATCAAGGATAAAAAGGCAGCCAAAGATGCTAACACAAGCCGTATTTATGCTAAATTTGGCCGTGAAATTTATGTTGTAGCAAGACAAGGGGAGCCTGATCCAGAAGCAAACCAGGCATTGAAATTCACCCTTGAACGAGCTAAAACATACAATGTACCGCGCCATATTATTGACCGTGCGATTGAAAAAGCAAAAGGCGGTTCAGATGAAAGCTATGATGAATTACGGTATGAAGGCTTCGGACCAAACGGTTCTATGATCATTGTCGATGCACTGACTAATAACGTAAACCGTACTGCGTCTGAAGTACGTGCTGCCTTTGGTAAAAATAGCGGTAATATGGGTGTGAGCGGTTCTGTTGCCTATATGTTTGATAAGACAGCAGTAATTGGTGTGGAAGGCAAGAATGAGGAAGAAGTACTTGAACTATTAATGGAAGCAGATGTTGATGTTCGTGATGTCGTGGAAGAGGACGGGCAGGTTATTGTTTATGCAGAGCCAGACCAGTTCCATGCTGTTCAGGAAGCCTTCAAAAATGCTGGCATAACAGAATTTGCGGTTGCAGAGCTTTCTATGCTGCCACAAAATGAAATAACTCTTCCAGAGGATGTTATTCCGAAATTTGAAAAGTTAATCGATGCATTAGAAGATTTAGAAGATGTTCAGCAAGTGTACCACAATGTGGATTTAGGGGAATAATGATGGCGAGGGTGTCCTAATGGGCACCCTCTAATTTATCTTTTAACCGTTGACAATATAAAAATCGTAGCAATGATGGCGAACGAACCAATCCATTCTGCAGGACTAAATGTAACTTGGAGCCAGACTACCGCTAAAAATGCAGCAGACAACGGCTCCGCACAGGCTAATAGGCTGGCTTCAGAGGCACGGATGTATTTCATGCTCTCCATATAGCAAAAAAAGGCGATCAATGTTCCGAATATTACCACAAAGACAACGGCAATGAAGGATGAAAAAGTCCAGGTTCCTTGAAACTTCCACGGTGGATGGATAAAACTAAAGCCAACACCGCCAATTAACATTCCCCAGCCAACTGTAATGAGCGATCCCCATTTGGTTAGTAAACTGCCGGGGTAAAGGGTATAAAAGGCCAGCGCAAACGCGGAGAGAAGTCCCCATGTAAAGGCTGGTATGGAAATCGCCAATGTATGAATATTTCCCTTTGTTACAAGGAGAAACGTTCCTGATAAGGCCAAAATAATCGCGATGGTCTCCTGCTTTGTTGGCAGAGATTTAACCTTTAAACAAAGATAACTGGCAATGATAACTGGTGCTAAATATTGAAGTACTGTAGCTGTAGCCGCATTTCCATGTTCAATTGCAGCAAAGTAAGTATATTGAACTCCCAGCATTCCAATGATGCCGAAGATGACCAGCTGTAAGACATCTCGCTTATTTTTCCAGATGCTCCAAATGTTATATTTGCCGACTGTATTGGCGAAAAATAACAACCCAGCACCTGAGATTAGCAGCCGAATCACAACTAACCAGCCTGTGCTGAAGCCTTGCTGGTGAAATAAAAATTGTGCCACCGTTCCTGATACACCCCAAAAGATGGCGGCAATTAACACTAAAATAATTCCTTTTGTTCTTGGATAAGGCAAAACTGCCCCCTGTGATTCCAAACAGTATCCCCCCATTGAAGCATTTCATAAATGTATACCAACAAGATTATAACACTTTTTGGAGTAAGGGAGTTTCATAAATATATCCTAATCTTCAAATATTTTAATCATGTAATAACTTTACTTCTAAAAAGCATTAAAGCGAAAATGTTTGTATATACATGGATATTTGTGTATATTTACAGCATAATGATTTAGAAAGGATGAAAATCGTGCCAATCGAAAGTGTTAAGGACCATTTTAAACAATGGAATCGGGAACAGGATATTATGGAGTTTGATACCTCAAGTGCAACAGTGGACCTTGCAGCTCAAGCAATTGGTGTAGAACCCGCACGAATTGCCAAGACATTATCATTTCGCGGTGAAGGTGAAAGCGCCATTTTAATAGTGGCGGCCGGGGATGTAAAAATAGATAATAAGAAATTCCGTCAATCATTTGGTTTTAAAGCAAGGATGCTTTCACCTGAGGAAGTATTAGAGCAAACGGGGCATGCTATTGGTGGTGTTTGTCCATTTGGGTTAAAAAATAACCTTGATGTTTACCTCGATACTTCGATGAAACGCTTTGAATCGCTTTTTCCAGCTTGCGGAAGTTCCAATTCTGCGATTGAACTAACCTGTGAAGAAATCCAGCAATTCTCCTTTGCCAAAGGCTGGGTAGATGTTTGTAAAGGCTGGCAGGAAAAAGAAACGAATGTGGAAGCAGCTATAACAACCAATCGGAACTAAATATCATACATATAACGGAGTCCTTTCATTGGACTCTTTTTTTAATAATTTCCAGTTAAATTGAAATTTTGGTTTCTGTTAACAGTTGGTTACTATATTTTTTTGCTAAAGCGGAGATATTAACCTTAAAGATTTTTTCAGGAGGAATGTTTATGGGTCAATATTGTCTATTACAAGATAATAACTGGGGGGTAAAAAATAACCAAGTGTCTGCGGCAAAAGTATTAATATTGCTTGCAAATGCCACATTTAAATGGGTTTAGTCTTATGGATGCTAAGGAGGCGCTTTTTTGGAGCATTGCGCTCCCCGGATTTGGTCAGCTGTTAAATGGGAAATGGTTCAAAGGGGCAGTGTTCGTTGCTTTAGAATTCCTAGTTAATGTTCAAGCAAATTTTAACCTAGCCATTATAGCAAGTTTTCAGGGGAATATTGATTTGGCCATCCAGCAAATTGATTTTCAATGGCTGATGTTTTATCCATGTTTATATTTTTTTGCGATGTGGGATGCGTTTAAGGATGCGGGCGGAGGGAAAAAACGTTATTCCTTTTTACCGTTTGTTTTTTCTGCCTATTTTGTTACAGTAGGGTTAATTTTCTCAACAAAATTAAGAATATTTGGTGTGCTGATAGGCCCAGTATGGCTGCCGATGTTATCCGTGATTCCAGGTGTATTGGTTGGACTATTACTGCAGGGAATATTGAAGCGAAGAAGCTTCACATAAAAAACGACTGCAAAAAATAGCAGTCGTTTTAAGTTTATTTAAAAATTCTATCGAGGTGTCAGCGGCTTGACGATGATCGCGGGGGAATACGTAGTAGTGATACAGCTGTTTAATTGTTCCGGGTTTAATAAACCCAAGTTTACAGCTGCCTTAATTTTTTTATCATCAGGCTTCTTTACCACTTGAATGAGGTCATTTAATTGTAGGTCTTCTAACATTTTAACTGTTTCTTCTTCAATATATTTTTCCGTTTTCCGGATTTGGCGCTGTATTTTGTATCCGTTAACCGTGATTTCACCTTTTCGGTCTGTCCCGACTAATTGATTGAAATAGTGCTGAAACATTTCTTTTAATTCATTCATTTCAAGTTCAATTTCTTTTTTCTGCTTGTTTAGTTCGTAATATTTCGCTAACATCTCACCTGTAATCAAGGACTCATTACTTTTTAGCAATAGTCTCTCCTCCTGTACGAACGTATATTCTATAATATGCCGAGGTTTTAGAATTAGTACCGCTTGGAGGAGAGTTAATGAGAAAAATCCCCCAAATGGAGGGGGATCTTTCTCATTATTTTGAGAGGAGTTCATCTAGATGCTTAAGAATTGCTTCACGGTTACCGGAAATTTTGTCTTCTCGAAGTTGGTCTTTATTTAATTTTTCCAGTGATTTGGTCAAAACTTCCTGTTCAATATCTTGAGGGACGACCACAACACCATCCACATCGCCTATGATGATGTCTCCTGCGTGCACTGTCACGCCCCCGCAGGAAATCGGGACATTAATTTCACCCACTCCAGCTTTTCCGCTTGCTGCTACAGCAGTACCTTTACTAAAGACAGGGAAGTTCAATGCTTTAATTCCTGCTACATCGCGAATGACACCATCCACGACAAGTCCTGCAATCCCAAGTGTTTGCATCATTCCAACGACAAAATCACCGGCAATGGCCCGGTACTGATCACCTTTGGCGTCTACCACCAAAACATCACCCGGTCGTGCATTGCGGATAGCTTTTAAGACAGCAAGATTGTCACCGACCGGAATTTTCACCGTGAAGGCTCGTCCCACCACTTTATATTCTTCTTTCAGAGGTTTAATTGAAGGGTGGAGGTTATTTAAGCCATCCATCGCATCAGAAATACAAGTTGTGGGAATATTCGTAAAATCCAAAACATGCTGATCCATAAAAAAACTCCTCTCCATATGTAGACTACCTTTTTATTATAACGCGATTTTATTAGAAAAGGTTAACAAAAAAATAGCTGGAGTTTTTTCCAGCTATTTCGATAAAATAGAATTATTTTTTCCAGTCCAGCTGTCACTAATATCTGAATCAAAAATATAGCCGATCGGGATAAAATATGGATTAAAGTCACCGTTTTGTTCACCATAGCCTTGATTTCGTTTGTAGGAAACAAATTGGTCGATGAACTGGTTTGGTCCCATATTCAAAATGGATGCGTGGTCAAAAACATTGACCTTCAGGTTTCCAAAATTCACGACCATTGGAGCAAAAATCAAGATGAATCCCCCCTTAGCAGGTATTAAATAATGCTGTTCTTTGCTGTATTACTATCAGATACATCTGGATCAACAACCCATGAGATCGGGATGTTTACAGGGGAGATGTCACCGTTTTGCTCTCCAACCCCTTGGTTTCTTTTGTAGGAAACAAACTGATCCACAAACTGATTCGGACCTAGATTAATAAAGGAGGCATTATCGATTGCATTAGCTTTAAAACCGATAAAATTAAACGCCATTGGTGCGATATTCAAAATGATCACTCCTATACATGATAATCGTTCCCTTTTATTTTTATGGACGGTATATCAATAATGTCGTCATCAAAGGTAATGCTGATGGGGATGATGGTTAATACGTCATCCGCTGACTGCTGTCCAAAGCCTTGGCTTTTCTTTCCCGCTACATTCATATTCGTTAGGAAATTGGCACCAAAGTTGATGGCACTCTTATGGTCTGGGCTGTTAATCTTTATATTGCAAATATTTAGCTTAGTAGGTATGAAATACATCCAAAATGCTCCTTTCCTAAAGTCCAAGCAATTTAAAAGTTTGATGTTTTATTATGTATATTCGCCTATAACAGTAAAAATTCGGCAAAAAAAGAAAGCGGCAAAAGCCGCTTTTAAAAAGAAGGAAAAACTTAATGGGTTACTTTAATCTATGAAAAAGCTTGTACGTGGATGTAGTCATCTTGTCCAATTATATAAAAATGTGCGTTAGCATATTTTTTGAACAAGGTCGATTGTGTTATTTTTTGGTGAATTGACAAACGTAGATACCTTATAGGCTTCCATCCTTGACTCATCATATGGTTTTAAAAAACTTTGTAACCAATTTGTATCTGAAATGGAAGGGTTTAACCAATTTTTTTCATCCTCTGAATTCAAAATTACCGGCATACGATCATGGATATCTGTCATCAGCTGATTAGGAGTTGTTGTAATCACGGAACATGAGAAAATTGATTTCCCCTCCGGTGATTTCCACTGCTCCCAAATTCCCGCCATCGCAAATAATTCGTCGGATTTAAGTTTGATTCGCATTGGTGTTTTGGTTTTATCTTCATGACGTTTCCATTCATAAAAGCTATCGGCGATGATTAAACAGCGCTTCTTTTTAAAAGCATTTTTAAAGCTAGGCTTTTCTGCAAGGGTTTCCGCTCGGGCATTGATCAACTTGTTACCGATGGAAGGATCTTTAGCCCACGGTGGAATTAGCCCCCATTTTAAAAATCCCATCCGATTTGCTTTACCATTATTAATAACAGCAAGTACCATTTGAGATGGGGCAATATTGTAACTAGGGGAGAAATTTTCTTCGTCTAAAAATGCTTGAATATCAAATCGATCGATGATTTGTTCAATCGAAGCAGTCAACGTAAACCGGCCGCACATATTTTTCACCTCAAGATTATTGTAGCAAAAATGAATGAAGGTGCAATAAGAGGAGAGGAGCTTGGAATCCCAGCTCCTTTTATCGTTTCCTTCTCGCAAAATCAACAAAGCGGAATTTATCGGGACGGTGTCTAGACTCGGTATATTGGAAGAGGCTGGCGTCCTCTAAATAGACATGACTTTTAATGACAACAACATTTTGAAATCCCTCTAAATCTAAAAGCTCGCGGTCTTCGTCTGTCGGCTCCTCAACGATGATTTCCTTTTTCGCAAAGCTGATTGTTAGGCTTAAATCCTTCTCCAGGTATTCATAAATCGAGTTTCCACAGATTTCTTCCGTAAGGCTGGGCACATATTTTTTATTTAAAAAATCCTTATCCAAGATAATCTTTTTTCCGCCAATTTCTCTCGTTCTTATAACCTTCCATACCTGGTCCTTTGCTGATAATTGCAGCTGCTGGCGAATGGAATGATCAGGTTTAATTATCAAAGAAAGCTCATGGACGTTCGTTCGCGGTTTCGTTTCCATTTTATCTGCCAATTCTTTGAAACTTACAAGACCGGACACTGGAAAATCTAATTTGGTAACGTCTATGACAATCGACCCTTTTCCTCTAACTTTTTGAATATAACCATTTTGTGAAAGCAGATTTAATGCTTTACGTATTGTCTCCCTAGAGGTTTGGAATTGATCGGTCAATTCATGCTCAGAAGGGAGCAATGTTTGAGGCGGTATCGAACCGCTCTTAATTTGCTCTACAAGCGTGTTATAAATCGTTAGGTACTTACTGGTCACTACAGACATCTCCGTTCACTTTATCAAATGGTACACAATTGACTCATATGGCCTTAAGCTAAACTTATTTGTAAGCGGCTTCGAGTCTTTATAATTAGAGATTAACATTTCACTATGATACCCTTCAAGGTTTATCTGACCAGGAAGGAGCAGTTCTTTCTTCCTGCCATAGAAATTATTAATAACCAACAATTCTTCATCACCCGATGTTCTAACAAAGACAAATACTTCATCATCATCCTCTAAAAGCGGAGTAAAATCACCCGCCGAAATAATAGCGTAGTCTTTTCTTAATTGAATCAGTTTTTTATAATGGTAGAAAATCGAATCCGGGTCGCTTAATGCATTTTTGGCATTGATTTCTCGATAGTTCGCCGCCGTGTTAATCCATGGGGTGCCGGTTGTAAATCCAGCATTTGCCTCTGAATTCCATTGAACTGGCGTACGCGAATTATCACGAGATTTCTGCTGCAGGATTTCAAGGATTTCTTTTTCACACTTGCCTTCTTTTCTCATAATCTCGAATATATTTAACGACTCAACATCTCGGTATTGTTCGATTGATTTAAAGGCGGGATTGGTCATCCCGAATTCTTCCCCTTGGTAAATATATGGGGTGCCTTGCATCATATGAATCACAGTTGCCAGCATTTTTGCTGATTGTCTGTGATAGTTTTGATCATCGCCGAAGCGGGAGACAACCCGAGGCTGGTCATGGTTGCACCAGAATAAAGCATTCCAGCCGCCGCCTTTATTCATTTCAATCTGCCAGGTTGATAGAATTTTTTTCAGTTCTTGAAGATCAAATGGCGCCTTCGTCCATTTCTCTCCGTTAGGATAATCGACTTTCAAGTGATGGAAGCTAAAGGTCATGTTTAATTCTTTGCTCTCCGGTTTTGTATATTTAATACAATGGTCAATGGATGTGGATGACATTTCACCGACCGTGATTAAATCATATTTTGAAAAAACCTTCTCGTTCATCTCCTGCAAAAATTCATGAATTCTTGGCCCATCGGTATAAAATTTGCGCCCGTCGCTGTCATCCTGAGGGAATTGCTGATTCTTCGAAATTAAATTTATGACATCAAGACGGAAGCCATCTACACCTTTCCTTAGCCAAAAATGCATCATTTCATATAAGGCTTCACGCACTTTCTCGTTTTCCCAATTGAGATCAGCTTGGGTGACATCGAAAAGATGTAAATAGTACTGATCCGTTGTATCATCGTACTCCCAGGCAGAACCGCCGAATTTCGATTCCCAATTTGTCGGGGGTTCACCGTTTTTGCCATCACGCCAAATGTAGAAATCACGGTATGGATTGTTTTTTGAAGAACGTGCTTGTTTGAACCATTCATGCTCAGTAGAAGTATGGTTAATAACGATATCCATCATAATTTTCAATCCGCGTTTGTGGGCTTCAGATAGCAGCTCTTCAAAATCTGCCATCGTTCCGTACTCTTCGTGAATTTGATAATAATCGCTAATATCATAGCCATTATCGCGCTGCGGTGATTGGTAAATAGGGGTGAGCCATAAAACGTCCACACCAAGATTTTTTAAATAATCTAGTTTTTGAATGATCCCTTGAAGATCGCCGGTCCCATTCCCGGTCGTATCGCAAAAGCTTTTTGGATAAATTTGATAAACAACGGCATTCTTCCACCATGCTGTTGACATATAAAACACCTGCCTAAAATATTTCTAGTTGTAATCGAGTTCCCTAATTCGGCTAATTTATCGGCCAATTAATTGTAATGTAGAAAAGGAGGGAGACCATCTCCCTCCTAATTATTTTTTAAAAGCAATTTTCTTGATTCCAGTCTTTGCGAAAATCATGGTTAGAATAAATGGAATGACAATGGCAACTGCCATTGAGATAGCAAACATCGCCATGTGCTGCGGTTGAATTGATAGGATCCCTGGGAGACCACCGACACCAATTGAATTTGCCATGACATCCGTTCCCACAGAGATAACTGCCGCACACATAGAGCCAAGCATTGCTGCTAAGAATGGGAAGCCATATTTCAAGTTAATCCCGAACATTGCTGGCTCCGTTACTCCTAGATAGCAGGAGATGCATGCAGGAATGGACACTTGTTTTTCTTCTTCATTTTTTCGGTTAATGTAAATCATTGCAAGAACAGCAGATCCCTGGGCGATGTTAGACAGGGCAATCATTGGCCATAGGTTTGTACCGCCAAGTTCACTCATCAGCTGGAGGTCAATTGCATTGGTCATATGATGCAGCCCTGTAATTACCAGCGGTGCATAAGCAAAACCGAAAATTGCGGCAAATAGCCAGCCAAAGGCTGAAGTTAAACTTGTATAGACTACGTTAGAGATAGCAGAGCCGATTGTCCATCCGATAGGGCCTAAAATCGTGTGTGCGATTAGGACAGTAGGAATCAGTGCTAAAAAGGGTACAACAATCATCGAAATGGAGTTTGGCACAATTTTGCGCAGCCTAGTTTCTAAGAACGCTAATAAAAGACCTGCCAAAATGGCTGGAATAACCTGAGCTTGGTAGCCAATCATTTCAACTTGTGCAAAACCGAAATCCCATACTGGAATGTCTTTGGCATCGGCAACCGCATAGGCATTTAGCAATTGCGGTGATACAAGGGTAATACCGAGAACAATTCCAAGAATTTGCGACGCACCCATTTTCTTGGCAATCGACCATGTGATACCCACAGGGAGGAAGTGGAACACCGCTTCACCAATTAACCAAAGAAAGGAATGCACCCCCGCCCAGAATTGAGATACTTCGATTATAGTTTTTGTTCCGTTATCAAGTAATTTAATATCGCCAATTACGTTTCTGAAACCAAGAATTAAACCTCCGACCACAAGGGCTGGGATTAAAGGTGTAAAAATATCAGCGAGATGGGCCATCATCCGCTGGAGCCAATTCATGTTTTGCTTCGCAGCGACTTTCGCTTCATCTTTTGTTGTACTGTCTACACCTGCAAGTTTAATAAAATCGTTATAAAACAAAGCGACTTCATTGCCGATAATAACTTGAAACTGACCAGCTTGGGTAAAAGTTCCTTTTACAAGCTTAATAGACTTAATTTTTTCAATAGCAGCCTTACTAGGATCATTGAGAACAAAGCGCATCCTTGTAGCACAGTGGGTAACGGCTGCGATATTGTCTTTGCCGCCAATATGCTCTAATAGCTCTTTAGCAGGATCTGTATATTTAGACATTGTTTTTCCCCCTAACAACTGGGTTTAACCCCTATTATCTTTTAACGCTGCTGATTTTTATACAGCGTTTTCAATCATCCGAACAACATGTATATACAAGTTTTGATTACGTTTTCATTGTATCTTGTATATACATGTTTGTCAAACTGTATTTAGATGATATTTAATAAGATTATTGAAATTTGGAAATAGTATACAAAAATGTAAATATTGTTAAGTGTTTCGTGAAGTTTTAAAAAATTATTTAACCATTGCCTCTTTTTAATGAAACCTATTAGTCTTTAATAACGTATGAATAATAAATTCACATGATGGAAGGAGCAGTTTATGAAGGACAGGACTCAATTGTTATAAATTTTATGGTTTTATAATCTTATTAATTTTTAATTTGCTAGCTAATTCGAGGGAAGGTTGAATGTTAAATCAACCATAGCTAGTAAAGAAAGGGGAATATTTTATTGAACGTTTTAAATGAAATCTGGTCAACCTATGCATCATTTTTTGACTGGGGAATGTGGGTCGAAGTTTTATCAGATCCTGTTTCTTGGGGATACATAGGTACATTGGTTATTTTGGAAGGGCTGCTTTCAGCTGATAATGCACTGGTGCTTGCTGTTATGGTGAAACATCTTCCCCCAGACCAGCGCAAAAAGGCTTTAACATATGGGTTATTCGGGGCATATTTCTTCCGGTTCCTGTTTATTGGATTAGGTATGTTATTGATTAAGTTCTGGTGGATTAAGGTATTAGGTGCAGCTTACTTAGCTTGGCTTGTAATAAAGCATTTCTGGTTAGGTGAGAAGGAAGACGATGTAGAGGGAGTAAAAAAGACAAGCTGGCTGATCCGTACTTTTGGTGTATTCTGGGGAACAGTTATTTCTGTTGAATTAATGGATATTGCTTTTTCGGCGGACAGCATTTTGGCAGCATTCGCCGTATCAGAGCAGGTATGGATTCTTCTTGTTGGAGGAATGTTAGGAATTCTAATGATGCGGACTGTTGCTAAGTTTTTCTTAGTGTTAATTGACCGAGTACCTGAGCTTGAGAATACAGCGTTTATTTTAATTGCAATTATTGCAGCGAAGATGTTTGCAAGCGTGTTTGGAATCCATGTGCATCATTTAGTATTTTTCGGAATCTTGATTCTGGCATTCGCAGCAACATTTGTAGTTCATAATATTAATAAGAAGAAAACTGCTTCAGAGGTTGCCGCTTCGAAGGATAAGTAATGCTGCAGCTTTTGTTAAAGGGTATTGTGCCGCTAATGGTTGAAATTAGCGGCTTTTTATATACGGGAAATAAGACTCATATATTTTTACCCACTTTCATACTTTAGCGCTTTAAACTATTGTGAGAAGAATGTATCCATGTTAAAATGAACTTGTTTAAATTCTTCTGAGTTTAGACCTCCTAAACTGGGTTCTTATCAGTAAACTGTTAAGTACTCAATTAGCCTTTGGCATTTGCTCAAAGGTTCTTTTTTTGCTAAAAATAGGATAGTTATTTTTGGTATGACGGTAAATATGACATAAGATTCATTTTGTGGATAACCATTTCCTTAATCAAAAAATCTATTTTTCCATTCCGGTAATGGCAGCATGCAGCTATCTTTTTTGCCAAACCATTTATAGCGGTTATTGGCGATGATTTTATAGAAATAGTTACGTAGTGGGCTTGGAATGATCAATAAAACCGAAAGCACCTTCCAGCCGCCATTCAACTTACGGCACACACGGAGTGCAGCAGTTGACTCGAGGTAGATGTTATTATCTTCAACCAAAATAAAACTGTTCATGTTAGAGTTCAATCCATACTTACTAAGCAGCTTTTGGCCAGCTTCCCCTTGGAGGGAAGCAAATTTAAAATGGCCCGTTGGATCCCGTTTTATAACAAATTGTACACTGCTATTGCAAAGATTGCAGACGCCATCAAACAATATGATTCGCTCCAAAAAAATCACCAACTTAAAACAATTTAAATATAGTTAAAGTTTAGCATAATTTCTGGGGATACAAAAATTTTCCAATCAATGTAGAATTTTTGAAACAAAATAGAATAAGAGTCGTATGATTATCTAAGAAAGATATTAAGTTAAAGAATAGGGGGCACGGAATGGGGGGTTATCCAGCATTTGATATGTTTAGCATCATGGAAACCATTTTTCCAATCTTTTTTATTTTAATATTTGGAATCATCCTTTTCGTTATTTTTAGCGGTGTCAAGCAATGGAACAATAATAATAAGCAACCACGCCTGAATGTTGCAGCAGTGGTTGTTTCAAAACGGACTGAAGTAAGCGGGGGCGGAACTGATCATCACTCGAGTACCTGGTACTATGCCACCTTCCAAGTGGAAAGCGGCGACCGGATGGAATTTAGTGTCACGGGGCGCGATTTTGGTATGTTGGCGGAAGGTGATGCTGGTGAACTTGAATTTCAAGGCACACGATTTCACGGCTTTACCCGCCAACAGCCGCCAAATTAACCGATACTCCCATATTAGTTCACAAAAACAAAAAGGAAGAGAAACCTGATTTCGAGGGTTTCTCTTCCTTTTTAATCAAAGTGTCCACTGGTGGCGTACAAATGTCCTCGAGTGGTGCCTAACACCAAAAAGGAAAAATGTTGTCATAATTTAAAGGGAAATGTTTAAAAAAGTAGAAATAAATATTGAGAAAGGTGGTATATATGATGTTACAAAATGAATTAACTAAAAGGTTGCAAATAGACTATCCGATTGTTCTGGCTCCGATGGCGGGGGGCGTTACTTCATCTGAATTAGTTGCGGCTGTATCGAACTCTGGCGGGCTTGGGATGATTGGGGCAGGCTATTTAAGCCCCGACCAATTAAGACATCAAATAAAGGAAGTTAAGGTATTAACCACTAAAAATTTCGGAGTCAACCTCTTTGTTCCGAGCAGCTATTCTGTAGATGAACAAAAGCTCACAATTTCCGAAAAATACCTTCATTCAATCGAATTGGAGCTAGGAATCCAAAAGACAACCCCTTCACTTCCGAACTACGAGCAGGACATTGAAACGTTTGAGAAGATGGTGAATATAGTTATAGAAGAAAATATTCCAATTTGTTCGTTTACTTTTGGAATTCCTTCGGAAGATATTAGAACCAAATTAAAACAAAATGCGTCTATTATTATTGGAACAGCTACAACCGTTCAAGAAGCAATCATGAATGAAGAAGCGGGAATGGATGCAGTGGTAGTTCAAGGATCGGAAGCAGGAGGACATCGTGGGACTTTTGCTGGTGGAGACCAGCAGAGTTTAATTGGATTACTATCACTGATTCCACAGGCGGCGGACCAACTCTCCATTCCAATCATAGCCGCTGGCGGCATTATGGACGGAAGAGGCTTGCTCGCAGCCCAATGTTTAGGGGCAATGGGAGTGCAATTGGGAACAGCATTCCTTGTATGTGAAGAAAGCGGGGCGAATAAACTTCATAAGGAAGCCATACTTGAAGCAGCTGAGGACGAAGTAGTACTGACAAAAGCTTTCTCCGGTAAAATGGCTCGTGGAGTTAAAAATCGTTTTATTGAAAAACTTCATGGGGCAGAAGAGAATCTTCCGGAGTATCCGCTTCAAAATGAGTTAACAAAAGCGATTAGAAAAGCTGCTTCCGCTGATAAAAACCCGGAATATCTGTCTCTTTGGTCAGGTCAAAGTCCTAGATTAGCTATCAAGCTCTCAGCACAAGAACTAGTTGAAAAAATAGTAAATGAAACATTGAAACTTAAAAATACACTATCATAGAGTTTGACCATATTCTAGAACTCTATAAAAAATTGCTTAATTGCAGGGCAGGGGAGGAGAGAGTTTGAAGATATATTTAAAAAGAGCTCCCTATTTATTATTTTTACTGATTCTTCCGGTGCTTGGAGGAATTTATAAGCTGCTAAATGACCGTTCTCATAAAGCAGTAGATTTCATTACGCCGTTAGACCAGGCGATTCCGTTTGTAGCGATTTTTATTATTCCTTACATTCTTTGGTACGCCTATATTTTTTGTTATTTGATTTACTTTTGTTTTAAGGACCCCAAGGTCTATCTCAAAACATTGTCGCTAATTGTCATTGGAGAGCTTATCTGCTTTGGGATATATTTCTTTTTTCAAACAACGGTACCAAGGCCGTTAGTTGTGGGAGATGATTTTCTGACGATGCTTGTTCAGTGGATCTACATCAAGGACCAGCCGTATAATTGTTTCCCAAGTATTCATGTATTAACAACGTTTGCGGTGATGCTGGCGTCACTTCATATTCGGAATAAACATATCGTAAATACCTTGTTAATTCATATCGGCGGAAGTCTTATCATCATTTCAACCCTATTCGTTAAACAGCACGTCATTTTTGACATGATTGGCTCGATGTTTCTCGTTGCGTTTCTTTACGGATTCACCTTTGAATTATTATCGTTTCGTGTTCCCAATAAATCCGAAACAGTATATGTGAAAAATAAATAATTACAGTGGTAAACTGAGCCCAGCTTAGGCACAAACTAAAAAAGTTTGTGTCTTTTTGATGTCTGAAAAAATAAATTAATTTCTCTGAGGATGTCTAACATTTAGAAAGATTCGAATAAAATGCAAATCCTTATAATACGATTTACTAAAGCAGCGGATAGAGCGTTATGCGTAGGAAGGCCGGAGAGTCGAGAAAAAAACAAGGAGGGCTGCCATGATTACGATTTCAAATCTTGTTAAATCGTTTGGGCCACAAACGGTTTTACAGGGAATTGATTTAACTGTTACGGAAAAGGAAGTTGTTGTGATCATTGGAGCAAGCGGGTCGGGAAAAAGTACATTGCTTCGCTGTATTAATTTTCTTGAGGTATTTGATAAAGGTGAGATCTCCATTCAGAACAAGAAGATCGTTCCCGAGGAAACGAATTTGAACAAAGTCCGGGAAGAAGTAGGTATGGTGTTTCAGCATTTCAATCTTTTTCCGCACAAGAATGTGTTAGAAAACATTATCGAGGCGCCGGTTCATGTCAAGAAGATGGACAAGGCCATGGCAGCAGAGAAAGCTCTTCAGTTACTTGAAAAAGTGGGGCTGCGTGACAAAGCATACGCCTATCCGTCAAACCTTTCCGGGGGGCAAAAGCAAAGGGTTGCCATTGCCAGAGCCCTGGCGATGGAACCGCGGATTATGCTATTTGATGAGCCCACCTCTGCTCTCGATCCAGAACTTGTCGGAGAGGTGCTTCAGGTTATGAAGCAGCTGGCTAAAGAGGGGATGACAATGGTTGTCGTTACACATGAAATGGGGTTTGCGCGTGAGGTAGCCGACCGGATTGTCTTTATGGGTGATGGAAAAATTTTAGAAGAAGGACCGCCGGAACAATTTTTCACGAATCCACAGCATGCAAAGGCAAGGCAATTTCTAAACAGGGTTTTATAAAAAATGGACAGGGGATGATAGAACTTGAAGCGATGGGGCAATTCTTGGCTATTGGCTGCACTTTTGATTGTTTCTTTGGTGCTGAGTGCCTGCGGACAGGATGAGGAAAAAGATTCAGGTAACGGAACGGATCAAGAGGAATTTCATTATGCCATGAGCGGGCTGTACAAACCATTTAATTTTAAAGAAGGTGGGAAGTTAAAGGGATTTGATGTCGAAATTGGCGAGGCGCTGGCGGAGAAAATGGGGATGAAGCCGGTAGCGGTTACCAATCCATGGGAAACGTTAATCCAAGGTTTGCAGGCGCAAAAATTTGATGCCATTATTGGCAGTATGACCATAACCGAAGAACGCCTTAAATCGGTTAATTTCACTGAACCATATTACCGTTCCGGAGCGCAAATTTTTGTAGCCGAAAACAATCAAGACATTTCTGGACAAGCAGATTTAAAAGGAAAGAAAATAGGGGTTGTCAAAGCCAGTACCTATAAGGAATTGGCACTGCAAAATACGAAAAAGACCAATATTGTTGAATATGACAGCGACATTACGGCCCTTATGGACCTGCCAACTGGAAGATTAGATGCCGTAATCACCGATCAAATGGTTGGACTGCCGATTATAAAAGAGGGAGCAATTAAAATTAAAGATGTTGGTGAGCCAATGACCCATGATGACCAGGGCATTGCAGTCCGTAAAGATGACCACGAATTGTTGAAAAAATTAAATAAAGCACTGGATGAAATTATCAAAGACGGCACATACGAAGAAATCAGCAAAAAATGGTTTGGACGTAATATTTTAGGAGAGTAATAGTTTTATAAGGGTGTCGCTTTCATGCAAGGCACCCTTATTTAATTTACAAAAGGGAAGGTGATTATTATCCTTGATATTTTTCTTAATACATTAGATGTTTTCCCTCGTGCCGCCTTGCTAACTTTAAGATTAACGGTTACGTCGTTATTGCTTGGCTGTTTCATTGGACTCATTATTGCCTTTTTCCGAATATCCTCGAACAAATTGTTAAACTATGTTGCAACCGTCTATATCGGCTTAATTCGTGGCACACCATTGATTGTACAAATTGCCATTCTGTATTTTGGAATTGCTTCAATCGTTACATTTTCACAATTTTGGGCAGGAGCACTAGCACTTGCCATTCATAATGGTGCTTATATTGCAGAAATATTCCGCGGGGCGATCCAAGCCGTAGACCGTGGGCAAATGGAGGCAGCCCGCTCACTTGGGATGAGTTACCCGCTTGCAATGCGAAGAATTGTTCTTCCGCAGGCGTTTAAGTTTTCAATTCCGCCTCTTGGCAATCAATTTATCATAGGACTGAAGGATTCCTCGTTAGTAGCGTATGTAGGGATGGCGGAGCTTTGGGGCTCTGGATTAAGTGAGGCAGCCTCGAATTACCGCCAGCTAGAATCCTACATCGTAGTTGGGTTCTATTATTTAGCGCTTGTCATGCTGTTTTCTTTCCTGTTGAAAAAATTGGAAAAACGAATGAGTTTGGATACAAAGCTACTTGATTAAAAAGGTCAGACCCTGAAGAGGAGATCTGCCCTTTTTATTTAACCTTTTCGATAATAGTTGTCCATTTCTTCTTTCGGGACCATGCTCCCGCCCGTCGCCCAAACAATATGGGTTCCTTGAGAAACTTTGTTCGTAAGCTGGTGCTGTTGTAAATAATCGCTGCCTTGCTTACATAATTTTACCAGCCCAATCATTCCTGCAAGGGCAGATGGTTCTAAATAAATGTTCTCAGTGTCCGCCAAATTCTTTAGCAGCTTAAACATTTGCTCATCGCTGACGGTATAGTTGCCGCCTAAGAACGGTTCAATCAACATTCCGACAAATCCAGATGGCCTGCCGACAGCAAGCCCGTCCGCTGCGGTTTTATTGTCGATTCCAATATCTTGGACGGCAATTTTGTCATGCAAACCGGTCATCAGTCCAAGAAGCATACACGGAGAGTGGGTGGGTTCTGCAAAGAAACAATGAACATGTTCCTGGAAAATAAGCTTAAGCCCAAATGCGACCCCGCCTGGTCCTCCGCCTACACCGCAAGGGAGGTATACAAATAACGGATGATTCTCATCGACGGTGATTCCAGATTGATCAAGCTGGTTTTTTAGTCGAATCGCTGCTACAGCATATCCTAAAAATAGGTCGCGGGAGTTTTCATCGTCGATAAAATGGCAGTCAGGGTCAGCCTCAGCCTGTTGTCTTCCTTCCTCCACGGCTTTGCTGTAGTCTGATGCATATTCAATCACAGTGACGTTCTTGCTGCGAAGAAGGTCTTTTTTCCACTGTTTAGCATCTGCAGACATATGTACAGTGACGTTAAATCCTAATTTTGCACTCATTATCCCAATGCTGAGCCCTAAATTTCCAGTTGAGCCCACGGCAATTGAATATTGAGAGAAGAAAGAACGGAACTGATCACTGTCTAAGATTGAATAATCATCCTCGGTCGTCAGCAGCTGCCGTTTAATGGCCAAGTCTTCTGCAGTTTTTAAGACTTCATAAATCCCGCCTCTTGCTTTTATCGACCCCGAAATTGGCAGGTGGCTGTCACATTTTAACCAAAGTTCACCGAAAATTTCGTGCTCATATTCATGTTCTAGAAGTTCCTGCATGTTTGAAATTTTGAGCAAGGGGGATTCAATAATCCCATTTGTTCCTTGTGTTTCCGGAAAAACCTTGGCGATGTATGGAGCAAATCTTTGTAATCTAGCTTCAGCCTCTAAGACGTCATTTAATGCCAGCGGGCAGTTTTCGAGCGCAGTGTGAAAGGATTGTAATTTAGGATTAACCCAAAAAACTTCTTCTAATAATACGATTTGATTTATTAGCGGGTGTGGGTGGTTTTCCAGCCATGCTTTTATTTTGATGTTATTCATTTTGACCCCTCCAACATAAGATAAAAACAGTGTACCATACGTTTTTATCTCGTAGTTATTCAAATCTTTCGAATAAAAAAACAGCCATGTTGGGTTCATGACTGTTTCCTAAATAATCACGGCTTTATCCTAATAGTAGAAACCTCCGTAGCCGCCCATGTAGCCTGCGCCCACGATGATAAGCAGAATAAATAGAACAACAATAAGAGCAAACCCTGCTCCGCCTGAAAATCCTCCGCTCATGTTCTTCACCTCCACCGCTTTTACTTACAGCGTATGTTGGAAGAATCAATGGGTATAGACAAACATGTAATTTTTAGCTATTTTTTTAACAGATTTTAAATGCTTTCGTGCCTTCCATGACTTTCGTGCCTTCCATGACTTTCATGCCTTCCATGACTTTCGTGTCTTCCATGACTTTCATGCCTCTCGCTTGATTCCTCAAACTCTTCGCCCATTGGCATAAATCCAAATGGTCCTACATGTCTCCGCTCAGCACGGCGGATCACTACTACTTCTTCTATACGAATAAATAGTTTAAATGGGCGTCCCCCTAAGCGATGTTCTTCAAGTACTAGCACGTCTGTTCCAACGCTAATAAGTTTTCCTTCAAAGTTGCCTTGTCTAGTAATAACAATTACTTCGCGATGTAAAAGTTCAACAGCAACTTGATGGAACGATTTTTCGTTCTGCATTTACCATCCCCTCCTCTCAGAAATAGTAAATGCAGAACTTAGGAAAATGGGATTGTTTTTCCCATTAATTTTTAAAAATTGGCTTGTTTTAAAAAATATGACAGAGCAAACTTTTCTGTGCTCTTGTTTTATAAACTAGGAGCTAAGCAGTCCCGTCATAGAATTCATAATTCGTTCAACTGTTTCTTTACCGGCTTGTTCCCACCTGCTTTTATCATAAATATAGCCATCTTGGTCTAATGGTTTTTGAAATTGATCAAGTCCGGTTGTCCCGGTCACAAAAGAGTTTTCATCGTGATCTAGTCCAACATTTACGACGTGTTTAATGACAAAAGGTGCGCCAAATTCAATTTGGGCACTGGAATGATCCAACTCCCCGTCTACAACATAAATCGGCACCCGCAAATAGATGGATTCTCCGCCATCCCGCCATAACAGAGCATCAAATTTCCCTTGATGGTAGTCAAAATTACTGCAGAAACTGCAGCCGAAGGAGTCAAAAACATTTCGGGCTGCCCCAAAATTAGCTTGTTTTCCTTCAATAGGCGTTTGTAATAAAATCATTGATATTCACTCCTGTTAGTAGTTTTGTACTATTATTTACCAAAAATGAATTAACATACAGGGCTATTAAATCTTCTTAAACAATTCGAATAACTTTGCCACTATTACAAACCCTAATATAAAGAGGAGGTGATTAACATTGGTTCAGATTAATCGTGAAAACATAAAAAGTAAGACTGCAGAGCAAACAGGTTCAGGGACCAAATACCATGAAGAACACGCTTCGAAAGTAACTGGGTATGGAGAAATAGACCCCAATGCAGAGAGATTAACAAATAGAACGGACAAAAATTCTTCAACCTCTTAAATTCACGCCCTTTTGCGGCGTTTTTTCTTTGAGGCCATGATAGGTTTTTTAAAAATTTCGAGGAAGGTGAAGAAAATGGATGTAAATATTAACGGCACTCCCTATAATCCGGGAGATATCGTCTATGTATTTTATCGAAATCCTCATACACAGGATGTGGCTAATGTGCAGGCAGCTGCTGTTGTTAATCATCCCGATCATCCCAATGAATTGGCATTATTTCTGTATGAGAACTATTATCCATTAACAAATGAAACAGCCGTTTATTCAAGTGAAACAGAAGCAATTCAAGCTTATGAGCAATATTTCGGAGGGTATTAAAATGGAGGTTTACCTTTTATGAAACCATTTACACCTCAGCTTGTATACTTTGAACCGAAAGCCTTGGAATATCCACTTGGAGTGGAACTTAAAGAAAAATTCGAAAAAATGGATGTAGAAATTCGCTACACAACCTCTCATAACCAAGTTAGAAACCTACCTGGGGAAAACGATTTTCAAAGGTATCGTATAGCTAAATCAACATTGGTCGTTGGTATTCGAAAAACACTGAAGTTTGATACATCCAAGCCTTCAGCTGAATATGCTATACCGTTTGCCACGGGATGCATGGGGCATTGCCACTATTGTTATTTACAAACGACGATGGGAACAAAGCCTTACATACGTACTTATGTAAATGTGGATGAAATTTTGGAAGCTGCTGATCAATACATGGAAGAGCGGGCTCCTGAAATTACCAGATTTGAAGCCTCCTGTACTTCAGATATTGTTGGGATTGATCATTTGACACATACGTTGAAGCGGGCAATTGAACATTTTGGGAAAACAGATATGGGCAGACTTCGGTTTGTTACTAAATTTCACCATGTAGATCATTTATTAGATGCCAAGCATAACGGAAAAACAAGGTTCCGCTTCAGTGTAAATGCAGATTATGTGATAAAAAATTTTGAGCCTGGGACCTCGCCATTGGCTAAACGGATTGAAGCCGCCGGAAAAGTGGCGAGAGCAGGATATCCGTTAGGGTTTATTGTGGCCCCGATTTATTTGCATGAGGGATGGGAAGAAGGCTATTATCATCTATTTGAAAGACTAAATGAGGAGCTTCCAAAAGAGGCAAGGGAGGATATTACATTTGAGTTTATCCAGCACAGGTTTACTAAACCAGCTAAGAAAATTATCGAAAAGAACTATCCCATGACCAAATTAGAGTTGGATGAAACAGCTCGCCGATATAAATGGGGCAAATATGGCATCGGCAAGTACATTTATCAAAAAGAAGAAGAAGAAGATATTAAACAACACCTTCATTCTTATATGGAAAAATTTTTCCCTAAAGCAAAATTGGAATATTTTACCTGAAGTATACTGGTAAATAGGAAGCACTTTGCCGATTATGAAGAAAATGTGAAAGTCTTCGAAAAGGACTTTACACATTTTTTTATTGCATTCATAATACCCTTATAGGTATGAGGTCTAATATGGTATCTCCTAACGTACATAACATCTCGAGAGGTATCCGATTAAAAGAGCATCTTAAGAATCAGACAATCTATGTCTGCTGTAAAACATTCCTCTGCATACGGAAGCAGTGGTAAAAAAGAAGGTTAGAATAGGAGAGGGAGAAGTACTAATGAAAAAGTTTGCGTTCACTTTAGTTTTCGTTCTAATGATTTTTCTTACAGCCTGTGGAAACAAAGGATATAAAAATGTAACTGCTGAAGATGCAAAACAGCTCATCGGAAATAATAAGCTAATTGTGCTTGATGTAAGAACTCAAGAAGAATATCAACAAGGTCATATACCAAACGCAACATTGATCCCATTGCAGGAATTAGAAGGAAGGTTAAATGAATTAAAAACAGATGCAGCTTATTTAGTTGTTTGCCGAAGCGGGAAGCGGTCGGCTCAAGCCAGTGAAATTTTAACTGATAATGGTTTTATAAAAGTTTATAATATGACTGGCGGTATGAATAACTGGAGATATGAAATTGAGAAATAATTAATTATGGACTGAGGTCTCTTTAAAAACGAGGCCTTCTTTTATTTTTGTTGACTTTATACCCATAAGGGTATACAATGAAAATTGTTCAGGGGTTATTCTTTAACACCAAGAAAAGATAATTTTTTTAACATAAAAAATACCCTTATAGGTATAGGAGGAAAAGGATGAATAACATGGAAGCAAATGTAGTAGTAGATGCAAAAGGCTTGTCCTGTCCAATGCCAATCGTAAAAACAAAAAGAGCAATGGACAGCTTGGAGGCTGGGCAGGTATTAGAAGTTCTAGCTACGGATAAAGGCTCTAAGGCTGACATAAAAGCATGGGCTGACAGCACCGGGCATCAATATTTAGGAATCATTGAGGAAGGTGAAATTTTGAAACATTATCTTCGTAAATCCTCAAACGAAGAAACAAATGACAAGAAACATCCAAATATTATCGATAATGAAGAGTTAGAAAATAAGCTTGAGGCTAATGAAGAGATCATCATTCTTGATGTAAGAGAAGCGGCGGAATATGCTTTTAACCATATCCCAGGTGCTCTATCCATTCCTATAGGTAAACTGGTAGAACATTTGAGTGAATTAAAAAAAGAAGCTGCAATCTGTGTTGTTTGTCGTACAGGAAACCGTAGTGATTTAGCGGCACAAAAATTAGCAGAAAATGGATTTAAAAATGTAATTAATGTGGTGCCTGGTATGAGCCAATGGACTGGGAAAACAACAGGAATTAATCAATAAACAAATTTTTTTGACAAAAATAATACCACAGGGGGTAAATAAGAAAATGACTGTAACTGTCATGACGGCAAGAGAAGTAACCAAAAAGATTTTTAATAAGGAAGAATTGTTTATTCTTGATGTAAGGAATGAAAGTGATTTTCAAGATTGGAAAATAGAAGGGGAGAACTTTGACTATTTAAATGTTCCTTATTTTGAATTATTAGATGGAGTGGAAGGGATCCTCGATAAAATTCCGGCAGACAAAAAAATATTAGTCGTATGTGCCAAGGAAGGTTCTTCGATTATGGTGGCAGAAATGCTGTCTGAAGCAGGATTAACTATTTCTTACTTGGAAGGCGGCATGAAGACTTGGAGTGAGTATTTAGAGCCCGTTAAGGTCGGCGATTTAAACGATGGGGGAGAGATCTATCAGTTTGTTCGAATCGGAAAAGGATGCTTATCCTACATGGTTGTTTCTAATGGAGAAGCTGCCCTAATTGATGCTACACGAATGACCAAAACCTATATTCATTTTGCAGAAAGCATCGGGGTGAAAATCAAACATGTATTCGACACACATCTTCACGCCGACCATATTTCAGGTGGACGTATCATTGCAGAAAAAACTGGTGCACAATATTGGCTGCCGCCAAAGGACGCAGCAGAAGTAACCTTTGAGTATCAGCCATTACAAGATGGCAATGACGTAACAATTGGAAAGACAAAAATTAATATTCATGCACTATATTCTCCAGGGCATACAATTGGATCCACTTCTTTTGTAGTGGATAAAAAATATTTGCTCTCAGGTGATATTTTATTCATTGATTCTATTGGAAGACCTGATCTGGCTGGAAAAGCAGAAGATTGGGTGGGAGATTTGCGGGAAACTCTTTATAAACGTTATAGAGAATTATCAGAAGAGCTTCTTGTTCTTCCTGCACATTTTATGATTATTGATGAGCTTAACAAGGATGGTACTGTGGCAGAAAAATTAGGTACATTGTTTACGAAGAACCATGGTCTAAATATCGATGATGAAGTTGAATTTAGAAAATTAGTAACCGAAAACTTACCACCGCAGCCAAATGCTTATCAAGAAATTCGTGAAACAAATATGGGTAAAATAAATCCAGACCTAGATCAGCAGCGGGAAATGGAAATTGGTCCAAACCGTTGTGCTGTTCGATAAAGCTAGATATATTAAAAGTAGTACCGGGACTAGAATGCGCGTACCTTAAATTTAGATAAGTGGAGGATTGTTATGCTTAAAATTACACCAGCCGCTATATCGGCGATTACAAATGAGGTTCAGGATCTTATTGATGGAGGTAAAAAGCCGCTTATCCGTTTATCTATGGGGATTGGCTGAGGGGGGCCACAGCTTCGTCTGGCTCTGGAAGAGTCAGCTTTAGAAAGTGATGAATTCACTGAACAGGATGGAATTCAATTTTTAGTTAACGAAAGAGACAAAGTTTATTTTGACCATACCAAACTTGATTATGTTAAAACCTTATTTGGGGGCGGTCAATTTAAATTGCTCAGAGTGTAGGGGGTTTTTACAACCATTTGTAAAAGAGGCAGACGAACATCTGCCTTCTTTTATGGAAGTTTTTAAGAAACCTTATAGGTTTCAATATATGTTTCTAAAGCTGGGTGAAATTCTTTTTGGTAATGGTTTTCTGGGCATAATTTAATAACAATTGATTTAAAAGGTTTTGAATGTTTTGTTTCCAATACTTTTTTACATTTAGGGCAATGTTCCATAAAGAGGTTTTTAAAAATCACATTTTATCCTCCTATTCCTTTAAATCCTATGTTTATACTATGAATTATAATGTATATACGTAAATTTACAATAGTTTATTGACTTATTTTTATAGTATAGAGTGTAAAAGCGAATGGTGAAAAAATTTAGTATTTATGGAAGTATCAGAGGCAGCATGAGTGCCTGCATTCAATTATAATGAATGGGTATCTCAATTTTTAAATACAGTTTATAATAGGTTTATAAAATCTTTAGATGAGGGAATTAGATAAAAGACCCTTTCTACAGAAAGAAGGTAAAACAACATGGATATCAACCTTATCATAACGCTCTTCCTGCTCGGTTTTATAGGTTCCTTCATTTCAGGGATGTTAGGCATTGGCGGCGCGATAATCAACTTTCCTATGTTGTTATATATTCCTGCAATGCTTGGAGTTGGACATTTTACAGCGCATGAAGTTTCCGGAATTACCGCTATTCAAGTTTTCTTTTCGACGATCGGCGGGGTTTTGGTCTATCGTAAGGGCGGGTTTTTAAATAAAACCCTTATCACTTACATGGGAGTCAGCATCTTACTTGGTAGTTTCATAGGTGGATTCGGTTCAACTCATATGCCGGAAAGCGGGATTAATATCGTCTATGGCATTTTAGCGCTGATTGCTGTCGTTATGATGTTTGTTCCTAAAAAAGGAATTGATGACATTCCGCTGGATCAGGTAAAATTTAACAAATGGCTTGCGGCACTTTTGGCCTTCGTTGTCGGAATTGGTGCAGGAATTGTCGGTGCAGGCGGCGCATTCTTGTTAGTACCAATCATGCTTACAGTGTTAAAAATCCCTACTAGAATGACAATTGCCTCCTCTTTAGCGATTACCTTAATTTCATCCATTGGTTCGGTTACCGGAAAAGTTTCTACAGGGCACGTTGAGATTCTTCCATCGCTAATTATCGTCATTGCCAGCTTGTTAGCTTCACCAATTGGAGCAAATACGGGGAAAAGGGTTAATACAAAGGTATTGCAAATGGTAATGGGAGTATTAATTTTCGCTGTCGCAGTGAAGGTTTGGATGGAAATTTTATAAGTGAGGCAGGTACTCTTGGTTTTACCTAAATCAACTGTAAGTAATGATCTTTTTAAAGGAGGTGTTACAATATTTCTAGTTTAAGAGATGACGTATTTCAAAGCATTATTGACTCTCCGGATAAGCAAAGGAAGTTATACAAGCGGACATTGCTTATAGTGAGCCTTTCGCAAATATTTGGCGGTGCGGGTCTTGCTGCGGGGATTACAGTTGGTGCCTTGCTTGCCCAGCAAATGCTTGGTAAAGATACACTAACTGGACTTCCAACCGCTTTATTTACATTAGGCTCTGCCGGTGCGGCCTTATTTGTCGGGAGATTATCGAATCGTTTTGGACGGCGCACTGGTTTAACGGCTGGTTTCATAACTGGCGGGGTTGGAGCAATTGGTGTAGTGATTGCTGCGATAACGAATCAAATTTTTCTTTTATTTGCTTCTTTATTTGTTTACGGTGCAGGAACAGCCGCTAACTTGCAAGCTCGATATGCGGGAACAGACCTGGCGAGTAAAAAGCAGCGGGCAACTGCAGTAAGTATAACGATGGTTTCGACCACCTTTGGTGCGGTTGCAGGTCCAAACTTAGTAGATGTAATGGGGAATCTTGCTGCTTCAATGGGTGTCCCAGCATTGGCTGGACCATTTATTTTAGCCGCTTTTGCTTTTATCCTTGCTGGATTAATCCTTTTTATAATGCTTCGTCCGGACCCGTTTGTTATCGCTAGAGAATTAGAAGAAAACAAACAAATTTCAGCAGAAGAAGCTTCCGAAACAAATAAATGGGGGATTACGGTCGGGGCAATTATTATGATTTGGACACAAATTGTGATGGTTGCCATCATGACGATGACACCGGTTCATATGAAGCATCATGGTCATGGTTTAAAGGAAATTGGGATTGTGATTGGTGTTCATGTAGCTGCTATGTTTCTTCCTTCTCTTATTACCGGAGTACTAGTGGATAGGGTTGGTAAAACAAAAATGGCTATTGCTTCCGGAGGGACGTTAATGCTTGCGGGGGTAATAGCAGCATTTTCTCCAAATGATTCCATGATTTTATTAGGAACTGCCTTAGCTTTACTCGGGTTAGGATGGAACATTGGCTTAATAAGCGGGACGGCTTTAATTGTTGATTCAACAGAACCGTCGACACGTGCCAAAACACAAGGAACAGTGGATGTGTTTATTGCTTTGGCAGGTGCTTCCGGCGGAGCATTATCGGGAATGATTGTCGCCAATTCAAGTTATATTGTATTGTCGCTGGCAGGCGGCATTTTATCCTTGCTCCTTATTCCAATTGTGTTATGGCCGCGCCATAAGGAACAAGACAAGGTACAACTAAATGTATAGAGATAAGCAGATTTGACAATATTATTTTTTTAGATTACTATATACCTATAGGGGTAGTGGTAATAAAAGATATTTTAGGAGGAAGTCATTAATGAATAAAAAAGTAGCAATTATCGCAAGTAATGGTGGTTTATTTGATGCCTATAAAGTATTTAATATCGCTACGGCGGCTGCAGCAACCGATCAAGAGGTAGCGGTTTTCTTTACATTTGAAGGATTAAATTTAATTCATAAAGAAGCACATAAACAGCTGTCAATGCCAGCAGGTAAAGAACATTTCGCAGAAGGTTTTGCTAAAGCAAATGTACCTTCTATTCCGGAGTTAGTCGCTATGGCTCACGACTTAGGCGTTAAATTTATCGGCTGTCAAATGACAATGGATGTCATGGGATTAGATACGAAGGACTTTGTTGATGGAGTCGAGGTTGGCGGCGCAGTTACATTTCTAGATTTTGCAAAAGATGCAGATGTTACACTAACATTTTAAAAAGACAAACGCTTGGATGCCAAGCGTTTTTTTTGTGCTTAATATAATCTTAACAATTGTATGAGAGGATTGAATCATACTTTTTAGGAAGGGGATTGCAGATGTTAGAGTACGAGTATAAAAATGGTGTAACAAATCATGAAACAATTTACGGTATTTTACCTATTTCATCTGATGATTCAAAGGGTTATAGACCATTCGAATTATTGGTTTCATCTATTGTTGGATGCAGCAGCGGGGTATTATATAAAATTTTAGAAAAGAAAAGAATGAAAGTTGAGGCAATTCGTATCCAATCAAATGTTGAAAGAAAAAAGGAAGAGGCTAATAAAGTAACCGAAATTAGCCTGCATTATATCATTGAAGGCACGGGTCTTAAGGAAGAACAAATTAAAAAATCCATTGAGATGGCATTTAAAAATTGTGCGATGGTTCAGTCAGTTAAAGATAGTATTAAAATAAGTGAGTCATTTGAAGTCATAAATCATTAACATCTCCTTCGCTTATTATACCCCTTGTGGTATAATAAGCGAAAAAGAGCTTTAATGGCTTTGTGAATTAAAGGGGGGTCCCTTATGCAGATTGTTCAAATAGGGTCTTTTGCTATTTTGTTTAAATGGCTTTTGCTTGGAATTGCTGTCCTTTTCGCTATACTCGTTATCAAGCTTTGGCTAATAAGAACTCAAGAAAGGGAATTACATAAAAAAATATTAGATGTATTATCAAATAGTCTATTTTTAGGATTTCTTATTTGGAAAGGGAGCTTAATCATCCTTGAGCCATCTTTGGTGATGAAAAGTCCATTCTCCTTATTGTATTTTACGGGAGGAATGAAAGGACTGTTTCTTGCAATCATCCTTTCCATAGTTTTCTTCGTGTTTAGAGCACAGAAAAGCCATATAGGAAACTTGCTTATCTCACAAACTGGATTCATTTTTAGTTTTTCTGTCATAAGCGCATACCACATTTTAGAACTTGTATTTTTGGATAACGACAAAATGATTCACCTTATTCTAGGTTTTTTTCCTATTTTTGTTCTGATGTTCTTTTTATTTAAACAGCAATTATCCGAAAGGAAAATTTTTACCAATTACATCTTATTTTCTTTTCTGAGTCTTTTTCTATCTTTTGCTCAAGGAAAAACAGATTCAAGGTTATTCATATTTTCAATCGAACAGTGGTTTTTTATCGGGCTCATTATTGTTTCATTATTTAATTGGGATAAAAAAACCATTTCTTAATTGATTCTTAACAATCGTTTGTAAGAATAAAGCCGATAGGGGAGTTTTCTATGGCAAATATCTCAATTTTCATTGCCCGGAATTCCATTTCTCATTTTGTCAGTAATTGTAACGTATTCATTAGAAAAGAATAAATAATTTTTTACCAAAGCTCAATGGGGTGATTCTAATTATCATTTGCATTTTACTTTTTACTGGCAAAATGCAAATGATAAGTGCCTTTTCATCCACTTATACTATCTAGAGGAGTGAATAAAGTGTACAAAAAGATAATCGTTATCATTGCTTTATTTGGTCTAATTGGATGGGGAATATATGATTATACCTCATCACCAACTGAAGCTGAAAAGAAAATACAGGAAGTAAGTAAACCTAGTGATCAAGGTTCCATAAAAATTGGCTTTCAAGAGGGAAACAAAGCTCCTAATTTTCAATTGAAGACATTGGATGGAAAAGATGTTCAACTGTCCGATTTTAAAGGGAAGAAACTAATCTTGAACTTTTGGGCAACCTGGTGTCCGCCATGTAAAGCAGAAATGCCTCATATGCAAGAATTCTATAAAGAACAAAAAGGAAAAAATGTTGAAATTTTAGCCGTAAACTTAACGACGGCGGAAAAAGATCCCAATGGGGTTGGAGCGTTTGTGAAGGATTATGGTTTAACCTTTCCAATATTACTAGACAGCACTGGGGAAATAGGAGATGCATATCAAGCCTTTACGATTCCAACAAGCTATATTATTGATACGAATGGTATAATCTATAAGAAAATAATTGGTCCAATGGATATAGAGATGATGACTGAAATTATGAAAAGTATTAATTAAAGTGGCTTTTTAATAAAAAATCGGGGGAAGTTGGACATTCACATGTTATTCAATTTGTCTGGTAAAAACCGAAAAATTAGCCGTGATTGAAGACTTTATTTGTTTGGCCGCTAAGTAGTGTCTCCAATAGCCCCGATTGGAGACAATTTTTTCTATGCTCCTACTACCTTTGTTTCTAACCCTAAATCCACATAGTAAGGCCTATTATAATAATGGATTGTTAATTTGTATTTAAATCTCCCATACCCCCACACAGGAACATTCTCAAGTACATACAATATTATGGACAATTTATACCTGAAGAGGAAGTGTATGTATAATGACTAGCCCATCTAGGCTAGAATTACCAGCTTATCATCTTTTCATTCGTCCGGCTAATCTTCGAGAACTTAAGCGTGATATTTGGTTCGATGATCCCGTTCCGGCGAAGTTAATGATGAATAACAAAACTTATGATATTGGCATTGCCTTTCGAGGAAATCATATCCGCGAATTTGAAAAGAAATCCTACCTTTTTACATTCCTAAAACCCTCAGCCTATCAAAAGAACCAAGAATTGCATCTTAACGCTGAATTTATGGATTCCTCGCTTATACGATCGAAATTATCCTTCGATTTTTTTCAAGAGATTGGTGTTCACTCACCGCAAACAAAACACATCGTATTAAAAATCAATGGAAAAAATGCCGGCATTTACTTAGAAATAGAGTCCGTTGACCGTTTATTTTTTCAAAAAAGAAACATACCGGTAAAGGCAATCTACTATGCGGAAAACAGTAACGCCGATTTTTGTTTATTCAGCACGTATGATAAAAGTTTTAAGCTGGATGTATTAGCCGGTTATGAACGCAAATATGGGGATATCGAGGATGATCAGTATTTAAGGGCATTTATTTTTAAAATCAATACCCTTTCTAATGAGGATTTCCCAACTGAAATAAAAAAGTATTTAGACGTTGATCAATTTTTCAGATGGTACGCTGGTGTCGTTTGTATTCAAAACTTTGATGCTTTCCACCAAAACTATGCCTTAGTCCTTAATGCTGAAACAAATCTATTCGAAATCATTCCATGGGATAATGAAGCCACATGGGGAAGAGATTGTCACGGAGCAATCATGGAGTATGATTTTGTCCCGATTACTGGTGATCAAACCAACCTTCTGGCTGTCCGTCTTTTAGAACATGGACTGTTTAGAAAACAATATAGGGAGCTGCTTGAGAAAATCCTTGCTGAAAAATTTACAGAGAGTTACCTAACACCAAGAATAGATTCTTTAAAAACAATGCTGCAAAACGATTTAAGGAAAGATCCTTACATTTCGTATTCGTTAGAACAGTTTGAGAAAGAAATAGATTTGATTCGTCAATTCATTCGGAATCGTCGAACGTACATTCAAAATCATTTAATAGATTTAAAATCCTAGGTTGTATTGTCCTTAAAAAATCCTTATATCATTAGGAAATAAGCCCTTACGCATTCACTCTCCTTTGAATACTTTATTTTAAGTCGGACAAGCATTTCGACATTTTCATAAAGGAGGGATGTACATTGAATGCTAATGTAAACCTGTTAGTAGGTTTCCATCCTGATTGTAATAAGGCTCAGCGTGTCTATTTACATCAGGTAAATGGGTGTAAGGTTATTAAGCAATTTCCCGAAATTAACGTAGAAGTCGTAACGGTTCCCCAAATTAATGCCACCTTTGCATTTAAGGCCTACCACGCTTCACCCCATGTTACTTTTGTAGAAACAGAAAAGACCTATTCAGCTAACTTCAGACCCAATGATCCATTTTATAAAACACCAATTCAAACTTCAAATAACGGACTGCAATGCCAATGGGGGCTTAGGAGAACGAATCCGGAGCAGGCATGGGATCAGGTCCGCAATCGAACACCTTCTCAAATCATTGCGATATTGGATACAGGTATTGACCCAAACCATCCTGATTTAGCGCAAAAAATAGTTTCACCGGCTAATTTCACTACAGATAGTAGTTTTATTGATATTAATGGTCATGGAACACATGTTGCGGGGGTTGCAGCTGCCGTTACGAATAATAAAACCGGAATCGCAGGGATGAGTTTTAATACGGCTAACATCATGCCCGTCAAAGTTTTAGGCGGTCCACAAGGACAAGGCCAAACTTCCTGGATTGTAGCAGGAATACTTTATGCAGTGAACAATGGGGCAAATGTCATTAACATGAGCTTAGGCAGTCCTGCATATAGCCAAGCCTTTCAGCTGGCCATCAATTTTGCTTGGAATCGAGGCCTCGTGATCGTAGCATCAGCCGGTAATAATGGAAATGAACAAATACAATATCCTGCTGGGTATAATTATGTATTTTCAGTTTCTGCAACAAATCAGGCGAATGATCGTGCTTATTTTTCTAGCTGGGGCATGGATGTTGGCGTTACTGCTCCTGGTATTGCTATTCTTTCAACAACTCCTACTTATCCAGTAGCAAATGTACAATTAAACTACGATGCTTTAAGCGGGACATCACAGGCAGCACCATTTGTAGCCGGATTGGCAGTTATGTTAAGAGCGATCTACCCGCAGCTTAGCAATCAAGAAATTATTCAGGTTATTCAGAGATCAGCAAAACCAATTGATGCAGCCATTAAAGAATGGGATGCTTTCTTTGGATATGGGTTAATCGATGCTAGTAACGCCGTAAAACGTACGAGCGGGAAAGCCATACGCAGGCAGTCAACATTAAATCAAAATCTTCCGTGCAGTGCAGAGGCAAGAACCTCAGGAAATCGAAGCAGCGGCAGGAGAAATAGAGGGAAAAATTTGAAAACAAAGTTAGGCAGTTTTTATGGACAAGTCGTTAACCAAAATGGAAATCCAATCGGAAATGCAAGAGTCTTTGCACGAAGAGGTAATATTAATGTATCTATGTATACGACGAAAACCAATGTCTTAATTGATACAGGAGTAACCGCTTCGGATGGAATGTTCCGTCTGCCAAATCTTCAGGCAGGGTCCTATGGCATATTTGTAGCATTGCCGGGACAAGCACCTGTACAAATTACCACTGCGACAATTACACCGGGCGCAGATCTATTTCTTCGATTGGTGGTATAATAACCCAAGTGAGTAAACCTTCTAAATTAATAAGTAAGGTGAAAAAAGCTTTTGGGAACACTGCCCAAAAGCCTTTTTATCTTTAAAGATAGAAAATGTTTTATTCAAAAACCGAAGGGGAGTACTCACTTTGATCCCAGTATTTCAATGTTTCCATTTTAGAGGTAGGGATTTCTTCCGTGACATTTCCATTTGGGTCCTTATAAATCTCGTATTCTTGGTACGTTTCTACGATATAACCATCTACCTTTTCTATCTTTTCTAATTTTTCTACAAGCTCTGGTTCTTCTTCAGCTGGCTGTATGCTGGCTGGCTGCGCTATTACCGGCTGGTCAGCGGAATAAGAATAGTTAATATTCATAAATGAGTACGGTGAATCAAGGTAGGCAACGAAACCTAGTGTGAGCAAAAGACCCAGCACGCTTATAAAGGTTGATAATTTCATTTTTCCCCGGCTCCTTTAATCAAATGAATCTTCGTACTCATTCTATGCTAGTCCATACCTTAAAATTACATATTCACAGCATCCTTTGGGCGGAATAATAGAAATAGGACAAAGGCTGCGATTGTGATAATGGCTCCTGATATATACGGCAGCCCAATGGACAAGGAAAAAAGCCAGCCTCCAAGCGGTGGTCCAATAATTCTTCCTAATGAATCAAAAGAAGATAATAGTCCGGTTGAGCTTCCATGGCCTGTTTTTGCTGTCTTGGTAAGCAGGGAAGAGACACTTGGACGGATTACACCATTCCCGAGTCCAAATATCGTTAAATAAATTGCTGCGGTAGCAAAGTTATGTACAAGTAAAATTAACCCAAATCCAATAGCGGATACAATTATCCCGCCTTGAATAACGGCATTTTCTCCATATTTCTTTGTCCATTTACCGACTAAGCCGCCTTGGACCATCGCACTGCCGAACCCCATGATCATGAAAATATAACCAAGCTGTACCGTATTGAGCCCGGCTTTTTTGGCCGCAAAATAAGCAAAGGTTGCTTCCAAGCCTGAAAGAGATAAAGAAATAAATAATTGCACAATAAACAAGACAGAGGCGCCGCTGTTAAAAGCGCTCCAAAAGGATTGCTTTTTCTGAATAGAATCGCTGCTTTTGTGTTTGGATTCTTTTAATAGAAGCATTACCAGAAATAAAGTAAGAAACGATGAGGCGCTTGCAATGTAAAACGGCATGCTTAAACTAATTTTGGAAAAAATCCCGCCAATTGCCGGGCCAAAAACAAAGCCCAAGCCCGTTGCTGCACCTATTATCCCCATTCCTTTACCACGGTTTTCCGCTGTTGTTATATCAGCAACATAAGCCATTGCGGTTGGCATATTGGCGGATGACAGAATTCCTCCGATGATCCTTGCGGCAAAGAGCATCCACAGCTCGGTTGAAATCGCTTGGATGAAAAACGATAGTGCCAGCCCGGCAATTCCAATCATCATCACCGGTTTTCTCCCAATCCGGTCGGAAACTTGTCCCCACATCGGAGCAAAAATGAGCTGCATCAGCGAATAGACCGCCATTAAAAGACCAAGTTCTGTTGGGGTAGCTCCAATTTCTTCAGCGTAAAACGGCAATACTGGAATAATGATGCCAAATCCCACCATTACCAAAAACATCACTACAAATAAAATCGGTAAAGCTGATTTTGTTTGCAAAGGAAGATCACTCCTTATAAAAAATACTAAAATGTCATTATTATTTCTTTTAAAAGCCCATTTACAATTATCACCTAGCATGGTAAGACTATGCAAGCCTGAAAATCATAAAGTAAAAAGGGTCCCAAGAATGGAACCCTTTAACTATTTAGTTCGATTGTGCCCATTCCTCGACATCCCAGATTTTTGTCACCCAATCCTCGTAAAAATCTGGTTCGTGGCAGACTAGAACGACCGTTCCTTTGTAGGCTTTCAATGCTCGTTTCAATTCTGCTTTCGCATCAATATCGAGATGGTTTGTCGGCTCGTCGAATAAAATCCAGTTACTTTCTGTCATCATCAGCTTGCAAAGGCGCACCTTCGCCTGCTCGCCACCGCTTAGCTGGTTTAGCGGGCGGGAGATATGTTCGTTTTTTAATCCGCA
Source organism: Neobacillus kokaensis (assembly GCF_014656545.1). Lineage (GTDB taxonomy): Bacteria > Bacillota > Bacilli > Bacillales > Cytobacillaceae > Neobacillus > Neobacillus kokaensis. The sequence goes on along the minus strand of NZ_BNDS01000010.1, from coordinate 139,803 downwards.
GCGGGCGAGAGCAGCGCGTACTTGATGTTGATCCATGTGCGGGAAGGAATTCCAGACATCCTCAATTGGTGTAATATTACCGGCCTTTACCTCTTGTTCAAAGTACGAAGGGAAGAGGAAATCGCCGCGCTCTACTTTCCCACCGAGCGGTTCAATTTTTCCAAGCATGGTTTTCAGTAAAGTTGATTTACCGACACCATTGCAGCCTATTATGGCAACTTTCTCGCCGCGCTCTAATGTCATTTCCATTTTTGGCAAGAGTGGGTGAGAATAGCCAATCTCAAGTCCTGATGCTTCAAAGACATAACGGCTGCTTGAGCGCGATTCTTTAAATTCAAATGTTGGTTTCAAGGCAGTTTCAGGGCGATCAATCCGCTCCATCCGGTCTAACTGCTTTTGCCGGCTTTTGGCCCGGCCAGTCGTCGAATATCGTGCTTTGTTTTTCGCGATAAAGTCTTCTTGCTTTTTGATAAATTCCTGCTGCTTTTCGTAAGCATTAATATGCTGATTCTTATTAATTTCAGCAAGTTCCAGGAATTTTTCATAGCTTGCTGTATACCGGGTTAACTTGGAAAATTCCAAGTGAAAAATAGCATTTGAAACTGAATTCATAAATTCAGTATCGTGGGAAATTAATAAGAACGCATAAGGATAATCTTTTAGATAAGATGATAACCAACGGATATGCTCTACATCGAGATAGTTGGTTGGCTCATCTAGCAAAAGAACTTTGGGCTGCTCTAATAGGAGTTTTGCTAACAATACTTTTGTACGCTGTCCACCGCTAAGTGCAGCTACATCACGGTCAAGACCAATGGCATCTAGTCCTAGTCCTCTTGCCGCTTCTTCAATTTTAATATCCAAAGAATAGAAGCCGCCGGCGTCAAGTGCATCTTGAATTTCACCCATTTTTTCAAGCAATACCTCAAGCTCCTCAGGTGAAGCATCAGCCATTTGTGCGGTTACTTCATTTAATTCTTTTTCTTTTTCAAATAGGGGAAGAAAGGCATCACGAAGTACATCGCGCATCGTTTTCCCCCGTGTCAGCACTGTATGCTGATCCAAGTAGCCGTAATGAACGCCTGGTGTCCATTCAACCCGGCCGCCGTCATGAATCAATTGCCCGGTGATGATGTTCATTAACGTCGACTTTCCAACACCATTTGCTCCTACAAGACCGACATGATCTTCTGCTAATAAGCGGAATGAAACATCTTTAAATAATGTTCGATCTCCGAATGTATGTGATAAATTTTCAACATTTAATAGACTCATTTTATTTTGTAATCCTCGCTTTACTCAAAAAATCAATCATTCTTCCATCATACTAGAATTTCGAAAATCCGACTAGATTATCTAGAGAAATTTTCATGAATAGCTATTTTCAAAATATGGCAATGAGAAAAAAACATATTTTTTGATTCATAGTGATGGCGTTTAAACCAAACATTGAGCTTGTACATATTATATAGAAATAAGCAGGAAGGGAGGAATGCTTGTGAACAAAACCCCTTTTGGAGTAAATATTGGTACAATTTCTGGAGGGATTGTTAATTTTGGAGGGGCGGTAAAGATTGCTCCGGTATCAGTCACAAAGACTATATCAGGCTCTGGTGAAGGGAACAGCGGTTCCAGTGTAACAACTTCTAGCGGCTTAAATACTTCTAGCATAAATGGAATTTTAGATGTCATCAGACGGAGCATGGAGTAGCTCCGTCTGATGCGTTTTTTATATTAAGAAGCTTTTAGACTCTGTGCGGCTTGCTTTTGTTTAACCGGTTTTACAACATTAAAAATAATATTAAGGAAAATCGCTGTTAAACTTCCAGAAACAATCCCGCTGTTGGTTAAAATTTTTACACTCTCAGGGAGAGCATCAAATAAATTAGGAACTGTAGTTACACCTAAGCCAACACCTACAGAGCAGGCAATGATTAATAAATTTTCCTGTGATGAAAAATCCACTTTACTTAACATTTTGATTCCTGAAGCGATAACCATACCAAACATTGCTACCATCGCGCCGCCAAGGACAGCAGTAGGAATAACGGTAGTTAATGCGCCGATTTTTGGTAAAAAGCCGAGAAATACAAGCATGCCGCCCATAAGGTAAATCACACTTTTATCCTTAACACCAGAGAACTGGACAAGACCAACGTTTTGTGAATAGGTAGTGTAAGGAAATGAATTGAAAAATGCTCCGATGACACTTGCTAATCCTTCTGCACGATACCCTTTTACTAAATCTTCTTCCGATAATTTTCGACCAGTAATATCTGCTAGGGCAAAATAAACCCCTGATGATTCTACAAGACTTACAATAGCAACAAGTGTCATTGTAATAATTGGCGCTAAGTCAAATGAAGGTGAAGCAAAATGTAATGGAGTTACCATATGGAACCATGATGCATCATTGACTGCAGAAAAATTGACTTTTCCCATGAACGCAGCGGCAATGGTTCCCGCCAGTAATCCTAATAAAATCGAAATGGCACGAATAAAACCTTTAAAGAAACGGTATAAAACTATAATAAATAAAAGCGTACCAAATGCCAGTGCAATATTAGAAACAGATCCAAAATCTGAACTGCCTTGTCCGCCGGCAACATTATTCATCGCAACAGGTATTAAAGTAGTTCCAATGATAGTCACAACTGAGCCGGTAACAACAGGAGGGAAGAAACGAATCAATTTCCCGAAATATTTTGCAATCAAAATAACGATAAGCCCAGATACTAAAATTGAACCGTAAATAGATGAAAGTCCATATTGTCCGCCAATGGCTATTATTGGACCAACGGCCGTAAAGGTACAGCCAAGGACAATCGGAAGTCCGATTCCAAAGAAACGATTTTGCCAAACTTGTAAGAGTGTCGCAATCCCGCTTGTTAAAATATCTAATGAAACTAAATAAGCTAATTGTTCATTAGTAAAATGGAGGGCTTTACCTATAATCAAAGGGACAATCACAGCCCCGGCATACATGGCCAATACATGCTGAATCCCTAATGAGGCGGTTTTAAATGGATGTTTCATTAGACAAGCTCCTCCACATTTTCATTTTTAAAAATGACTTCTCCATCGTTAAGAGCGGCGATCCGTGCTAACGATTCCACTCTGTAACCAAGTTTCTCTAGCTCGGCAGCTCCCTCCTGGAAGGACTTTTCAATAACGATACCGATTCCCGCAATGCTTGCGCCGCTTTTCTTGACAATATCAATTAACCCAAGTGCTGCTTGACCATTCGCAAGAAAATCATCGATGATTAAAACATGGTCATCTTTTTGAACATATTTATTTGAGATAGAAATTTCGTTTGTTTCATTTTTCGTAAAAGAATGGACTGATGCAGTAAGTAAACCTTCAGACAGGGTAAGTGACTTTCTTTTTCTAGCAAAAACTACTGGGACATGTAAGTATAATCCTGCCATAACTGCAGGGGCAATCCCGGATGATTCAATCGTTACAATCTTGGTTATTCCTTCTTCGGCAAACCGATTAGCGAATTCCTTCCCAATTTCCTGCATTAATTCGGGATCTATTTGGTGATTTAAAAAAGAATCCACTTTTAATACATGCTTGGATAATGCTTGTCCATCTCGCTTAATTCTTTCTTCTAATAGTTTCATGTTAACCTCCAAAGTTTTGCCGCATTGAAGCTGATACAGCACTGGTTTCAATTTATTTTGCACAAAAAAGCCCAAAGGTTATTGCTTCACTTCAAAATAGAGTGAGGCAATGACCTTCGGGCTTTATCCGAAAGGAATAGGAAGGAAGTCCGCTGAATATCACTTCAGACGGAATGCTCATTACCCACTCATAGTCGGATTGTTAACGGCAATCCGGTAGAAACTTGCGAGCCATATTCCCGCTATTATATGAGTGAAACATATGAATTTGATATTCACATTATAAAACCCTTAGTAGCGTAAAGCAATCCTTTTTTAGCAAAAAACGAATGGAATTTTTAAATAAATACATATCGTTCGGGTTTTGCAAACAGTTTTAACAGGTTTATATCTAGTTCAATTAAATGATTGAACAATCATTCATTTTTAGATACTATAAAAAGTGTGCGATTTGTTCAGAAAATTCAAAATGGGAGAGGTGCTTTTATGGTGAAAATGATTCCTGATTTATGGTGGAATCTGTTACGCTTGCCGGTGATTGCTGCCCCTATGTTTTTGGTGTCAGGCACCGAATTGGTAAAAACCTGCTGCTTGAGTGGTGTTATCGGTTCATTTCCAGCGCCGAATGCACGTCCAATTGAGGTGCTGGATCAATGGATGGGAGAATTAAATGAGAGCTTAAATGATGCACGGGAAAAAGATCCTGCCGGGAGGATTGCACCATGGGCGTTGAATATGGTTGTTCATAGTTCATACAGCCGCCTTAAGGATGAATTGGAGTTAATCAAAAAACACAAGCCGCAATTGGTGATTACTTCTTTAGGTAGCCCAAAGGTAGTTGTAGAGATTGTCCATGAATACGGTGGTCTTGTTTTTTCCGATGTCAGTGATGTGAAGTTTGCCAGGAAAGCCGCAGAAGCTGGAGTGGATGGGCTGATCTTGGTTGCCAGCGGTGCTGGGGGGCATGCAGGGCAAATCAACGGTTTCGCATTTGTTGATATGGTTCGCTCTTTTTGGGATGGAATTATTGTGTTAGCTGGTTCGATCTCAACTGGCAAAGGAATTTTAGCGGCACAGGCAGCAGGGGCTGACCTCGCATACATGGGAACACGATTAATCGTCGCAACAGAAAGTCTGGCAAATGATGAATATCGAGAAATGCTGGTTGGGGCGACACAGGAAGATATTGTTTTGACAGATGCTTTTTCCGGTGTTAATGCCAATATGTTAAAACCAAGCATTAAAAAAGCAGGACTAGATCCGGAGCAGCTAGTGAGCAAGGAAAAAGTGGATTTTGATGATATGCAAAGAGATACGAACGCGAAGGCATGGCGCGATATTTGGTCCGCTGGCCACGGGGTCGGAGCAATTGACCGAATTGAATCGGCTGCGGATATTATACGGCGTTTAGAAAAGGAATATAAACAGGCATTGGAAAGAATTAATCAAAATGCCAAGAATTTAACAGGCGTCCATGCAAAATAACCCTTCATGCAAGCAGTCTAAATTTCTTAGACTGCTTTTCTAATTGTGCTGATGCTTGCCGTTAGCGGGTAAATTAGTAAATTTGAGGGGCTAATAAGAAAAAATGACGGGTATTTTAGCAAGTTATACGGGTAAATTGTAAAAGTTGGCGGCTGTATCCCATAATTCCACAGGTTAACAAAAGAAACAAACCCCGAAAATTAGACATTTACAACAGATTATTGGGATAACCTAAAGAATGAAAAAAAATTTCGCGAATTTGTCCTCTTGACATGAACACTTTACGGATAATATGATAAATTATAAGTAATAAATCCTTTTATATTGGGATTTTTATTAATTCCAACTGTCCTCCTCAGGTGGACATTTGTTCATTGCATAACGACAAAAATGAATACATAAAGGAATAAGGGGGATTTAAACAGTGTCCAGTACTATTTTAGAGAAATTTTTAAATGAAAATCTTGAAGATTTAAAGGGTAAAGGCCTTTATAACGTTATCGACCCGCTTGAAAGCCCAAATGGTCCGGTAATTACGATTAACAGAAAAGAGCTAATTAACCTTTCATCAAATAACTATCTTGGGTTAGCAACCGATGACCGATTGAAAAAAGCAGCCACAGATGCACTCGAAAAATACGGTGTCGGGGCAGGCGCGGTTCGTACTATAAACGGTACATTAAAACTTCACGTAGAACTTGAAGAGAAATTAGCTGAATTTAAACATACTGAAGCAGCCATCGCTTATCAATCAGGATTCAACTGTAATATGGCAGCAATCTCCGCAGTTATGGATAAAAACGATGCTATATTATCTGATGAATTAAACCACGCATCCATTATTGATGGCTGCCGGCTTTCTAAGGCAAAAATCATTCGCTTTAATCATTCCGATATGGAAGATCTTCGCGCGAAAGCAAAGGAAGCGAAAGAATCAGGCCAGTACAACAAAATTATGGTTATTACAGATGGCGTGTTCTCAATGGATGGAGACATTGCGTTGTTACCGGAAATCGTTAAAATTGCCGAAGAATTCGATCTAATTACTTATGTTGATGATGCGCACGGCTCTGGTGTTTTAGGTGATGGAGCCGGAACGGTGAAGCATTTCGGCCTTTCCGATAAAATCGATTTCCAAATTGGAACGTTGTCAAAAGCAATCGGTGTTGTCGGCGGATATGTAGCCGGTAAGAAAAATCTGATTGACTGGTTAAAAGTACGCAGCCGTCCATTCTTATTTTCTACTTCATTAACACCTGCAGATGTCGCGGCAAGTAAGCGCGCAATTGAGATCTTAATGGAAAGCACAGAGCTTAATCAAAAACTGTGGGAAAATGGAAACTATTTAAAAAGGGGATTAAAGGAACTTGGATTCAATATCGGCAATAGTGAAACACCGATTACTCCTTGCATAATCGGGGAAGAAACCACGGCACAGGAATTCAGTAAACGATTAATTGAAGAAGGGGTTTACGCCAAAGCAATTGTATTCCCAACTGTCCCTAAAGGAACAGGAAGGGTCCGTAACATGCCGACTGCTGCACATACGAAAGAAATGCTTGATCAAGCAATTTCTATTTATGAAAAAGTTGGTAAGGAAATGGGTATTATTTAAAATAGACTAACGAACAAGGACGGGGAACATCGATGAAGCGAATACTAATTACAGGTGCACTTGGACAAATAGGATCTGAGCTAACCTTAAAACTTAGAGATCTTTATGGTGCCGACAATGTTATTGCCACCGATATTAAGAAAAATGACAGCGAAGCGGCCCACAGTGGTCCGTTTGAAATTCTCGACGTTACCGATGCAAATAGGATGGTGGAGATAGCTAAAAAACACAAGGTCGATACCGTCATGCATTTAGCTGCACTTTTATCAGCAACTGCTGAATCAAAGCCGGTATTTGCTTGGAATTTAAATATGGGCGGCATGTTAAATGCACTTGAGACAGCAAGGGAAGTAAAGGCGCAATTTTTTACACCTAGTTCAATAGGCGCATTTGGTCCATCTACTCCTAAAGATAATACCCCGCAGGATACGATTATGCGTCCTACCACCATGTATGGAGTAAATAAAGTAGCAGGTGAACTTTTAGCTGACTACTACTATCATAAATTTGGGGTTGATACTCGGGGCCTTCGCTTCCCTGGACTGATTTCCTATGTAGCCATGCCGGGCGGAGGAACAACCGATTATGCGGTTGAAATTTATTATGAAGCGGTTAAAAATCGCAGATATACCTCCTATATTGATAAAGGCACCTATATGGACATGATGTACATGCCTGATGCTTTAAATGCTATCGTGGACTTGATGGAAGCTGATCCCAGCAAGCTCATCCACCGTAATTCCTTTAATGTTAGTTCGATGAGTTTTGACCCAGAAGAAATTGCTGCTAGTATCGCCAAGTATATTCCTGGCTTTAAAATTTCATACAATGTGGATCCGGCAAGGCAAAATATCGCTGATAGCTGGCCAAATTCCATTGACTCTGCAGCAGCCAAAGAGGAATGGGGATTTAAGTTCGATTACGATTTAGATAAAATGACGCAGGATATGATTGATAAATTAAGACAAAAAATGCAGTTGAGAATTTCCGGCTGATAGAAAAACAGCGAAGCACCTTGGCTTCGCTGTTATCTTTTTACATACATTAATTTGTCTTCCTTATCGATAACCCGTCCGACAATGGATGCATCGGTTAACCCGTTTGACCTGAGCTCCCTCACATACTGCTCTGCCTCTTCCACACTAATAGAAATAAGCAGTCCTCCAGATGTAATGGCATCACATAAAACCAACTGTTCCTCCGGAAGAATGTCATCATAAATAACATCATCCTGCAGCCATTTGTGGTTCGACTTAGAACCTCCTGGGACAACCCCATTTTTTGCTAGTTCAACCGCTCCTTCTAAAATCGGCACTTGCGATAACGAAATTTCAAAGCTTACATTACTTCCGCGTGCCATTTCACTCCCATGACCTAGGAGTCCAAATCCAGTTACATCCGTCACAGAATGTGGCTTAAAGGCGGTCAGCGTTTCAGCTGCTATTTTATTCAGCATAGCCATTGTTGCAGTTACGAGCTGTTCCTGTTCTGGTGAAACCATACTTCGTTTGATTCCAGTTGTTAATATGCCGACGCCAATGGGTTTTGTTAATACGAGTACATCACCTGATTTTGCACCAACATTTTTCCATACTTTATCAGGATGTACGATCCCTGTAACGGAAAGTCCAAACTTAGGCTCTTGGTCATCAATCGAATGACCGCCTACTGTGATGGCTCCAGCTTCTTTTACTTTATCGGCTGCACCCCGTAAAATTTCCGCTAAGATGTTTGCTCCTAGTTTTTTAATGGGAAACCCGACAATATTCAAAACGGTTTTTGGCTCACCGCCCATTGCATACACATCACTCAAGGAATTGGCAGCCGCAATTTGTCCAAACATATAAGGATCATCCACAATCGGGGTAAAATAATCGACCGTTTGGATTAGGGCAATCGAATCAGTTAATTGATAAACTCCCGCATCATCGCTCGTTTCGTTTCCAACAAGCAATTCAGGGACTGGGTCTTGCTTTGGTAATAGACGCAAAACTTGCGTCAGGTCTTCAGGACCAATTTTACAACCTCAGCCAGCTTTCGTGGATAACGAGGTCAGGCGAATTTTCTCATGTTCACTCATAATATGTACACCTCCACTCTTAGTAGTATAACTCTATCTCAATGAAACTGCACGATTGGTGCAAAGAATTTGCAAATGCCTAAATGGCTGAGATACAATTATTTCTATTATATTAATAAAAAGAAAATGCTGGTAAAAGGGGGAATTTACTGTGGGTAAGTATAATGTAATTGTAGAATTTTGTATGATGTGAAACTATGCACCAAAGGCCGCGAGTTTCGCGGAAGAGTTGATTACCCATTTTAGAAGGGATATTGAAAAACTGGAATTGATTCCAGCATCAGGCGGTGTCTTTGAAGTAACGGTTAACGGTAAAAAAATCTATTCGAAGGATGATACAGGGCTTTTTCCTGATACCGACGAGATTATTCAAATATTGGAATCATAAAAGGTCCTTAAGAAGAAGGACCTTTTATGATTTTCAGTAATAATGTTATGTAAACTGAATAAAAAAAAAGAAATGCTACGGCAAGGTAATATAGCGATTTTTTCCTAATCCATTCTTTGTCTTAGAAATAAAAATTTCGAGCATACCATTTTGAAATATAGCGGTCACACAATGATGGATAATTTGGAAGGGGAAATGAATTGTCCTTTCCTTTTTAAGAAAGGCAGAAGGGTATGAATGCTCTTGCTTTTGTGTTGAAATGTTTAGATCGGATTCTTTGATCATAACTTTTATATCGGAACTTAGGTAACCTTTTAATACCGCTTCTACAATCCAATGATCATCTGTTTCATAAATATCTATTTTAAACAATGCATGATCTTCGTGTTCAGTTCGCGGGTCAAGAAAATAATCGCGTAACCATTGTTCCATTTTATCATAATCGGCTGACAGATTTTGATTTATTTTTTTTTCATCCAAAGCCAGCGCCCCCTTGCTCGTTTCATTTTATTCACACAAGCGGAAAACGTGAAAGATGGTATAATAAGTCGTAAGATGTATTTGTAAAGGAGTTTTATTTGTGAAAGAAACCCTACGATTCATACCACCTGTCCATGAACTGCAGAACCATTCAACGTTTCTAATGCTCCTGAAAGAAATGGGACTGGATAAAGTCCAATTAACCAAATCCTTAAAAGAAGTATTAGAGCAAGTTAGGCAAGCCATTATCAATGATCAATGGCAGGGAACTATGCCGGGGACAGATCAATTTATTGAAGAGTTATTCATAATGCTTGAAAAAACTGCCACAAAACAGTTTTCATATACAATAGAAAAAGTGATTAATGCTACAGGTACCATTTTACATACTAATTTAGGCAGGGCTCGGCTAAGTAAGACCGCTATTCAACATGTTGTAGAAACGGCAGGAAGTTATTCAAATCTTGAATATAAACTTTATGAAGGGGAACGAGGTTCACGTCACAGCCATGTGGAAGAGCTTATTAAAGAAATTACTGGTGCAGAAGCAGCGATGGTCGTTAATAACAATGCAGCCGCTGTTTATCTTGTATTACGGGCACTTGCTGCAAACAAAGAAGTGATTGTATCAAGAGGACAGTTAGTTGAAATCGGCGGTTCGTTTCGTATTTCTTCGATTATGGAAGAAAGTGGGGCAAGGCTTGTCGAAGTTGGAACAACGAATAAAACCCATTTATATGATTATGAAAAAGCAGTCACGAATGAGACGGCTATGATTATGAAAGTCCATACAAGTAATTTTAAGGTGATAGGCTTTACTAAATCAGTTGCAACAACAGACCTTGTTCAATTAACCAAAACAGGTAATGAACTTATTTTTTATGAAGACCTTGGAAGCGGCGCCTTGTTTGACTTTAGAAAGCATGGTATTGGTGAAGAGCCGGTAGTCAAAGAGGTCATTGAAATGGGGGCAGATATTGTCACCTTTAGCGGCGATAAGCTGCTTGGAGGACCTCAGGCTGGGATTATTGCTGGGAAAAGAAAATTCATAGACAGTTTGAAAAAACATCAATTAGCCAGAGTTGTCCGTGTGGATAAAATGACGCTTGCGGCGCTCGAGGGTACATTACTAGAATATGCCCGCGGTGAAATGGCAATGCGTAATATTCCGACAATCCGGGATTTATTAGTGTCTGCTATTGAATTAGACGAAAGATCACAACGGTTTGTTACAAAATTATTACAAAAAACAAATTGTTTTAAAACGGAAATCTTTCCTGACGTCAGCCAAGTAGGCGGTGGAACAATGCCAGATGTTGAACTGTCAACTATGGTGATTGCATTAACGCATCATTCTTTAACAGCCGAACAATTGGGAAGGAAATTGCGCACAGAACATAAACCTGCCATTGTAGGAAGAATTCAGAAAGAGCAGTTTCTAATCGATTTACGAACAGTTTCAGCGGAGGAAGAGGACCAGCTTCTTGAGGCGTTAATAAATATTTAAAAGAAATCGGCTGAAACGCCGATTTCTTTATGTCTAGCTTAAGCTCCCACGACTAGTGTCCTTCGATCTTCTCCCTACAATAAGTCAACAACGAATCACTTTCGCTCTTTGTGTTTCCTTTAGTCGAAAGACCTTCAGGCCATACGTCGCTACCCAGGCGCTTCCGCTTTTCTACATATCATGACTGGAATTATGCTTTGCCCGTGTATGGTTGGCATTTTTTACTTTTTTCGATCCACTAAGTGGTTCCGGTTGTCCGGATTGTTTAGGAGCATTTTTTTGCATGTCTTTACTGTCATTTTTATTGGTCATTTTTCATCCCTCCTCGTAACCATTAGGATGCAATCAAAAGCCTTTTTTATGCTGTATATTTTTTCTCGGGTTGTGCAATTTAAAGGGTAAACAAAAATGAAGGAGGAAGAAAAGTGACACAAAGAAATCCTTATAATAAGAATAAACAGGAAGCGTTTCAAGCGGCGCAGCAAGGTTTTGAGGATGCTCAAGGGCTGTTTGAAACCATCGTTAGCGACAGTGCTAACTATGGCCATCAACTAAAGCATTTAAAAAATGAAGTCAATGAAGCATACCAGCAAATTGAAAATGCGCTGGAGGTTGCCTCTGAAAAACAGCGGGCACAATTGGAGCAGTTCCAACAAGATTTGGAGCAAATGGTAACAGAAGTTAATCAAGATTAGAAAAAAGAATGGGTCCTCACGGCTGGGGACCCATTTTCACGTAACTATCACTGATTTTTCTTTCGTTTCTTATTATTACGCTTCTCCATTTCGGTTAACGGTTCATTTGCTATTTCTTCATGAAAACCTGCGCCATTTCCCTGGGCTTTAGCAGCATTCATTCCAGGAATTACATGATTCGCCTTTCTTTTAGCCATCCCAATCACCTCCTATGTAAATACTATTTCCTCTGGAATAAAATAAATGACAAAGAATTATTTTTTTGACATAATAATATAGATGACCATTCAGTTTTCAATTTATAAATTACATATGGTAATCCACGGTTATCAAAATATTCTGAACAGGTTATATGAAAATTGATAAGCAAAACTTATCAAGAACAATAACTTTCTTGTTATTTACTTATGTAATCGCTTGTATTAATATGGAATTGAAGCTGGATGGAAAAATCAAATTTATATCTTTTTTGTTGAAATTCGGTTTTTTAATGTCGAGTAAGGGGGTTTTTTGAATGGTGAAAAACGATGTATTTAATGCCCGTTCTTCCTTTGATGTGAACGGCAAAAGCTATCATTACTACCGATTAAATGCTTTAGAAGAAGCAGGCGTTGGCAATGTATCTAAATTGCCATATTCCGTTAAAGTATTACTTGAATCTGTGCTCCGCCAATATGACGGTCGTGTCATTACAAAAGAGCATGTTGAAAATTTAGCAAAATGGGGAACTGACGAACTGAAAGAAGTGGATGTTCCATTTAAACCATCTCGTGTTATTCTGCAAGACTTTACTGGTGTACCAGCAGTCGTTGACCTTGCTTCTTTAAGAAAAGCAATGGCAGACCTTGGCGGTGACCCTGATAAAATCAATCCAGAAAAAACAGTTGATCTAGTTATCGACCACTCTGTACAAGTTGATGCATATGGTTCAGCTGATGCTTTGAAAATCAATATGGATTTTGAATTTGAACGTAACGCTGAGCGTTATCAATTCTTAAGCTGGGCACAAAAAGCATTTAACAACTATCGTGCTGTTCCTCCGGCAACTGGTATCGTTCACCAAGTTAACCTTGAATTTTTAGCAGATGTAGTTCACGTTGCCGAAGTTGACGGTGAATTAGAAACTTATCCAGATACATTGGTAGGAACTGACTCTCATACAACAATGATCAACGGTCTTGGTGTTCTTGGATGGGGCGTTGGCGGTATTGAAGCAGAAGCAGGAATGCTTGGTCAGCCTTCATACTTCCCAGTTCCTGAAGTAGTTGGGGTTAAATTAATCGGCGAGCTTCCAAACGGTGCAACTGCAACTGACCTTGCTTTAAAAGTAACTCAAGTTCTTCGTAAGCATGGTGTAGTTGGTAAATTCGTTGAATATTTCGGTCCTGGTGTGTCATCTCTTCCACTTGCAGACCGTGCAACAATTGCTAACATGGCTCCTGAATATGGTGCAACTTGTGGATTCTTCCCAATTGATGAAGAATCACTTGCATACATGCGCTTAACAGGCCGTGATGAAGAGCAAATTAACGTGGTTGAACAATATTGCAAAGCAAACGGCTTATTCTTCAATCCATCTGATGAACCAGTTTATACAGATGTAATCGAAATCAACCTTGCTGAAATTGAAGCAAATCTTTCTGGTCCTAAGCGTCCGCAAGATTTAATTCCACTTTCAAAAATGAAGGAAGAATTCGTGAAAGCTGTATCTGCGCCACAAGGCAACCAAGGATTCGGCTTACAAGCTGATGAGCTTGTAAAATCAGCAACCATTAAATTTAACAATGGTGACGAAGCAGAAATCAAAACTGGTGCGGTGGCTATTGCTTCTATCACAAGCTGTACGAATACTTCTAACCCATATGTTCTTGTGGCTGCTGGTCTAGTTGCGAAAAAAGCAGTTGAACTCGGCATGGAAGTACCAAAATTCGTAAAAACTTCTTTAGCACCAGGGTCAAAGGTTGTAACAGGATATCTTCGTGATTCCGGATTGCTTCCATATCTTGAGCAAATCGGCTTTAACCTAGTTGGTTACGGCTGTACAACTTGTATCGGTAACTCCGGTCCATTAAAAGAAGAAATTGAAAAAACAATCGCAGAAAACGATCTTCTCGTTACATCTGTTCTTTCAGGGAACCGTAACTTTGAAGGGCGTATTCATCCGCTTGTAAAAGCAAACTATCTTGCTTCACCACCATTAGTTGTGACTTATGCGCTAGCTGGTACAGTGAATGTAGATTTTGCTGCTGAGCCAATTGGCAAAGACAAAGACGGCAATGATGTATTCTTTAAAGATATTTGGCCATCAACTGCAGAAGTAAATGACGTAGTTAAACGTACCGTTACTCCTGAACTATTCCGTAAAGAGTACGAGAACGTATTCGGAGACAACGAGCGTTGGAACGAAATCAAAACTAGCAATGAGCCGTTATACACTTGGGATGAGGATTCAACTTATATTGCGAACCCTCCATTCTTTGAGGGGTTATCAGCAGAACCTGGTACAGTAGAACCATTATCTGGCCTTCGTGTAGTAGGTAAGTTTGGTGATTCTGTTACAACTGACCATATCTCTCCTGCAGGAGCTATTGGTAAAAATACACCTGCCGGAAAATATTTATTAGAAAAAGGCGTTCAGCCTCGCGACTTTAACTCTTACGGTTCTCGCCGCGGTAACCATGAAGTTATGATGCGTGGAACATTCGCAAACATTCGTATCCGAAATCAAATCGCTCCTGGTACAGAAGGCGGCTTCACTACTTACTGGCCAACAGGCGAAGTTACATCTATTTACGATGCTTGCATGAAGTATAAAGAAAACGGAACTGGATTAATGGTTCTTGCAGGTAAAGATTACGGAATGGGCTCTTCCCGTGACTGGGCTGCAAAAGGTACTAACCTATTAGGCATTAAGACTGTTCTTGCTGAAAGCTTTGAGCGTATCCACCGTTCAAACCTTGTGTTGATGGGTGTACTTCCACTTCAATTTAAAGATGGGGACAGTGCTGAGTCACTTGGTTTAACTGGTAAAGAAACATTCGAAGTTCAAGTTGATGAAAATGTAAAACCACGTGACTTAATTAAAGTAAGTGCTACTGACGAAGCTGGCAACAAGAAAGAATTTGAAGTATTAGTACGATTCGACTCTGAAGTTGAAATTGACTACTATCGTCACGGCGGTATCTTACAAATGGTTCTTCGTGAAAAATTACAAGCATAAGATTAGTTTTAAAAAACACCATGCGCTCAGCTCATGGTGTTTTTTACCGTCTCTTAAATTGTTCACAGAATCGGCAAATTGCTATTTTGTTTTACCTGAGTTTATAGTGTAAAATCAAATAGGGTAAGTATGAACGAAAGGAAGGGGGATTCGGGATGATTAAGAAAGTAATTGCTGCTGTTGTCTTAATTGCATTATTAACGGTGGCGATTGTACAGGCAGTTGATAAAAAATCAGATAAACAGCCCGATACCGCAAAAGAGGTCTCAGCAACAGCATTGACAATTGGTGCAAAGGCCCCTGATTTTGAATTAAAAACATTGAACGGTGAATCGGTAAGGCTTTCTGACTTAAAGGGAAAGAAACTTATGTTAAATTTCTGGGCAACATGGTGCGGTCCATGTAAAGCAGAAATGCCTGAAATGGAAGAATTTTATAAATCAGCCGATAAGGATATCAAAATCCTTGCTGTCAACATTGATCCGCAACTAGACGTAAAAGGATTTGTTGATGAATACAAGATTACATTCCCTGTTCTTCTTGATACAGAGGATGCCGTTAATACGAAATATCAGGTAATCTCAATCCCGACGACTTATTTTATTGATAGCAACGGTATCATACAAAACAAATTTGTCGGCACTATGAAGCTGGATGATATGAAGGACTTTACCAATAAGCTAAAATAACTAGACGCGGGTTTCGACCGGCGTCCTTTTTTATCAAATTATAAAAGCCGATTGATAACTTTTTTATGTTAATTAAAAAAGCGCTGAAATTTTCAAAAAGTTGTAATAATTAGAACGGTTTCTGGGAATAATACTTGTTACAATAGGTAATAAGGAAGGTGATAAACATGAGAAGACCAAGAAAACGTTCCTTTGCGGAATTAGTTTCAGAAAATAAATCACAACTTTTGAAAGATAGTGCTGCATTGGAAAAAATCGAACAGCGCCTAGAACAAAAACGTCTAGGTAAGGCTGAATAAAACAAAAGATTTCCAATCATGGTTCCCCGCTTAAATGGACAAAATAGTTATTAAGGGGGGATTAATTATGGGTAAAGGTTATCAAACAAAACGTTTTAGACCTGATCATATTGGAACACAGCCGCAAGGATTTGGCGGGAATAAAGGCAAACAAATGCAAGATAAATCCGGCCAGCAAGTCCAAGTAATGCAAACAAAAGGTGAATAACATAAATGGTAAGACCCAAGGGCTTAGGACGTCTGCGGGTCTTTTTGTTTGCTGTACTTTAGGTTCATTTGCTATTTTTTACATCTGATATTTTTTTCACAACGATACAAACTATATTTGTACCAAGTACTATTGTTTAGGAGGAATCTTCAGTGGCTTATAATAACAAACCAAAACCTGATGATCGCAGTGATAATGTAGAAAAACTTCAATCCATGATTCACCATACAATTGAGAATATGGAAGCAGCCGAAGAGTCATTAGCGTATACTGACAGCGAGACACAGCGTCAGCAAATTGAAGCGAAAAATCAGCGCAGACGTGAAAGTATCGAATCATTCCGTTCAGAAATTAAAGATGAAGCTAACGCCAACAATAATCAAGGTTAAAATCAATTAAGGACCGCCGATCAGGACAGGTCCTTTTTTTAATCCTTCTGTTTAGTATTCAATGTTTTCTTATGGTAAGATAAAAAGGAATTTTTGAAAAGATGTGATGAACCATGATACAGCAAAACCAAAAATCATCGATTACAAATGAGCAAATACGTATTTGGGAACAAGAGATATTGGAAAGCGGGACAATAAAAAATGAAAGCCTACTCATTACTGCGATTAGCCAGGAAAAGAATCCAGTCTTTTTATCCAATCTATTAACACTTGCCGCCCGTTCAAGAATTAATCGAAATAAAGAGGATTCTCTGGCGTTAATTTGGCTTGATAAAGCAGTGAAGCTTAATCCGGATAATCAAAATGCGAAAGAAATCATGATTCATTCGGATTGGAGAAAGTTACAAAACCTGCTTTCCCCGCTTTCATTTCCTTCCATCAGAGAAACCGATAATCGTACAGCCAAAAAGAAAGTGGCCGAAGAATACATCCAAATTTGTCAGGGATTTTTAGCGAATGCCGAAGATGATCTTCATGCTATAAAAGAAAAAGTAGATCTTATCTCACCGACAATGGATCAAGAGCTATTTAAAAAACTCCAACAGCTTCACGATTTGCTTAGCAATATAATTGGAGAAACAGGGAAGTTATTGAAGGCTGCCGAGGAATATGAGCAGTCTATTATCGGTGTCTTTCATACGGCAGTGTACTATGAGAATCTAAAACACCATTTGTCTCGAATAGGCGCAACAAAGCAGGCATGGGAGCAGCTTTTTATTGAACCTGAAGCATCCGTTACAGCTGCTGATAAAACCGCCTTAGAAATGATGAACGAGATGATTGGCATGGAATCCGTTAAAAGACGGGTAAATGATTTTTATCAATTTCTAAAATACCAAAAGAAACGTAAAGAATTAGGTTTTACCATAAAAGATGAACTCAGTCTGAATATGATCTTAACCGGCAATCCTGGTACCGGGAAAACAACGCTTGCCCGTTTAATGGCGAAAATCTATCATGAACTTGGTGTGCTGCCGCGTGAAAAGGTGTTCGAAACAAACCGTTCTCAGCTTGTTGGTGCCTTTGTCGGCCAAACAGAGGAAAACGTAAGAGCAATTGTTGAACGCTCTCTCGGCGGCGTCCTGTTTATTGATGAGGCCTATAGTTTAAAGCGCGAGGGACAAACGGGAAATGACTATGGACAAACAGCAATTGACACACTTGTTGCATTGATGACTAGTAATGAATATAGCGGAAAGTTCGCAGTATTTTTAGCTGGCTACCCTGAAGAAATGCGAACCTTTTTACACGCAAATCCGGGGCTTCGGAGCCGTTTTCCGCAGTCAAACTTTATCCATTTGCCTGATTATACAAATGATGAGTTAATTGAAATTGGGGAAAAAGTGGCCCATGCGAATGATTATTATTTAACTGATGATGCGATGGCTGAACTAAGACACCGTCTCGACCACGAGCGTGTTGATGACACATTTGGAAATGCACGTACGGTAAGCAATCTTGTGTTAGACGCTATTTTTAAAAAAGGGTCGGAAAATGAAGGCAGTCAAGAGCTTGTAGATTATATGATCTTAAAAAAAGAAGATTTTAGTTTGGAGAAGCACGAAGCGCTGGATTCGCCGATTGAGCAGCTTAACGGTTTAATCGGACTTGAGTCTTTAAAAGCGGAACTTATGTCATTGTACTCATTTGTAAAAATGCAGCATTTTAGACGCAGCAACGGCTTGCCTGCTGTGCCAATTCAGCTCCATTCTGTGTTCACTGGGAATCCGGGCACTGGAAAAACAACCGTTGCAAAACTTTACGCCGAGTTGTTAAAAGAATGCGGTATGTTAAAAAGAGGGCATCTGGTTGTCACAAGCAGAGCTGACTTTGTCGCTGGTTATGTAGGGCAAACAGCTGGTAAAACAAAGAAAAAAATCAGAGAAGCCCTCGGCGGCGTGCTATTTATTGATGAAGCCTATTCGCTTCTCGGGGCTGCTGCTGGAGATTTTGGCAAAGAAGTGATTGACACCCTTGTCGATGAAATGACGAAGCATAATGAAAATCTTGTGGTAGTTCTAGCTGGTTATCCGAATGAGATGGATAAGCTGCTTGAAAGCAACCCAGGTCTCCGCTCGAGGTTTAAAAAGTTCTTTTTCTTTCCAGATTATTCATCTGAGGAATTGCTTAAGATCATGGTGTCTTATGCTTCAAGCTATCAATATAAAATAACAGATGACGCAAAGAATTTACTGCTTAATACAATGGTAAAAGAGTGCTTCAATGGCAACGGCAGGTTTGCTGTAAATTTGGTCGATGCCATAATTCAAGCCCAGGCAGCTCGATTAATGGATGGACAAGCCAATTTCGAAGAAAGCAAACTTTTTGAACAAGCATTTATTTTAGAAGCAGCAGATGTCAGGGCAGCTTTTAGTAAATTTTAATAGAAAAAGGGGAACTGGTTCAATGGAAGAATTTTTTGTTTCAACGAGAGAGATTCAGCTTTACTATGCGGATACAGATATGATGGGTGTCATATATCATGCCAATTATTTAAAGTATTTCGAGTTAGGCAGGACTGCCCTTATTGAAGATATTGGGTATAGTTATGTAGCAATGGAAGAAGCGGGTTATTTCGCGCCCGTTTACGATGTTCAAGTAACATATAAGAAGGCATTGCGCTACGGAGATCAGGCTTTCGTAAAAACTTGGGTGGCGCATAATGATGGTATTAAAACGGTTTATGGTTATACAATCATCAATGGTAACGAGGAAGTGTGTGCTGAGGGAACGACTACTCATATTATCGTTAAGAGAGATAACTTTAAACCAACCTCGTTTAAAAAAGCGTTCCCTGAGTGGTTCTTAAAATACGAAAATATCAAGAAAAAATAGATCTAGAAACAAGGGGTGACAAGGTTGGCGTTTGGCATTAAAAAACGGGATGTAAAGGAATGGAAAAGAAAAATTGACCGTGGTGAAATCGCCTTTTTAACCCATTACTGGCTCGATGACCGCTTTCCGGGGTGTAAAACGGTTACGAAAGTCGGCTGCAATGATCTTGAGAAATTAGCTGCATGGGGCCGGAAATATGGTCTTATGAAAGAGTGGATTCATCATCGGAAGGATGGCTACTCTCACTTTGACTTACTTGGTGAGCGGCAAAGAGAGGTTTTACAGCAGGAAGGTTTACTTGAATATATTTGGTGACAGGTTGTGATTAAATGTTTAAAATGACGGAAGCGGCTTACATGGTTATAAAAAAGGCAATGGAAGCAGAGAAGAAGTCAAATGATGAAGTCTTGTTTTTACGTCTTAGCATGGGTGTCGGTTGAGGCGGTCCAAAACTAAATCTGTCTCTGGAAGAGCGGAAAATCCAAGGTGATCTCTCCTTTGAATTTGATGACATCACAGTTCTAATCCACGAAAAAGACTTTGTATATTTTGATCATACGAAGCTTGATTATGTGGAAGATGTTATGGGGAAAAGGAAATTTCAATTACTGACCATATAAAACGGGGCCTTCCAAATGGAAAGCTCCGTTTTTTTATGATAATTCTTCAAGAAATTCAATTAATTCATCGAAATTGTTTGTCACCTTAACTGCCGTTTTTCCGACTGCATCACACAATACAAACTCAATGATAAATTCATTAGGGTCATTACAATCATTCACAAATGTCGAAAATAAGTAATCCTGTGATATCGCTTTCATTATGAACCCTCCAAATGTAAGGCATCTTATTAATCTAATTGTAAAATAAAATATACGAATGGAATGGAAGGATTATGAATTTTTTGTGAAATATAAAAAGCTGTAACATGTTGCTACAGCCATTTAATCTTTGGTTCTGTTTTATTCATAATTCGTTTAATATTTGTACGGTGGCGGTAAATAACAAACGTAGCCATGAGGGTAATTACAACCAAAAGCGGAGGATCCCATACGCCAATAATACCTGAAACCAAAACATAAAGAACACCGACGATTCCAGCAATCATAGAAGATAATGAAACATACTTAGATATGTATAAACCTATAAAAAATGCCAGCACCAGCGTAATAAATAATAACGGTTCGTAACATAAAATGACCCCGCCAGATGTTGCTACTGCTTTGCCGCCGCGAAACCCGGCAAAAATAGGATAAGTATGACCAATAACAGCCAAAACTCCCGCTAGTAATGGATGCATATCAACCGCTAATAGTGCCGGTAAGGCAGTTGCCAGCGTTCCTTTTAAAATATCTGCGATTGTTACTACTAATCCGGCTTTGATACCTAATGTGCGAAAAGTATTTGTGCCCCCTAAATTTCCGCTCCCATGTTCCCGAATATCAGTCTTATAAAAAACCTTCCCTATAATTAAACCTGAAGGAATGGAGCCAAGTAAATAAGCAAGAACTAAGATAATTAAAATTTGAACCATTGCAAATACTCCTTTAAAAAAAGATCAAGCTATTTTATTTTACACCATGAAATAAGGAAAATCACCATATGATTTTTCTTTTCGTTTTTGGATTATAGAAATTTTGTATGTTTAGAGGCAAATTTATTACAAATGTATGGAGAATTTTCAAACCATTTGTTAAATCGTTCCACACTTTATATCCTCGGTCTTATTATTAGGCTAAAATAAAGGCAAAAGCTGGTCAATTCTATTAAAAATGATGAGACCCGATCATGAGGTGATTTATATGAACATCCAAAATGAAATTGATTATCGTGCATTGGCGGAAAAGTATGAGGAAGTTAACCGATTGCTAGAGCAACGAATTCAAGAGGAAATAGAGAAGAATCGAGAGAAGGAAAAAATGCTAATTCAGCATGCAAGGCTGGCGGCAATGGGAGAAATGATGTCCTGTATCAGCCACCAATGGCGCCAGCCTTTAAACGGGTTATTGCTTTTAGTAGAGGATGTAAGAGATGCTTTGGAATTCGGGGAAATCAATGAATCTTATATAGACCGGTTTACACGAGAAAGTATAATTATTATTAAGCATATGTCGCAGACGATAAACGACTTCCGTAAATTTTACAAACCAAACTTCGAAAAAAACTCCTTTTCTGTCGGGGATGCTATTGAGGAAGCGCTGTCAATTTTTTCACAAAGCCTGAAAAATCACGGAATTGCCGTTGAGTTTGAAAATAGGGGACAGCAGATTGCATATGGTTATCCAAATGAATTCAGCCAAGTTGTACTCAATATTTTAGCAAATGCCCGTGACGCGTTTGTCTTGAAAGAGATATCCAATCGGAAAATCACCATTAAAATCAAAGAAACAAAAGACTTTATTAATGCGGAATTTACAGATAATGCTGGTGGAATTGAACCTGCATTGATTGATAAGGTGTTTGATGTACACTTTACGACAAAGCCTCATGGTTCTGGATTAGGATTATATATGACCAAGATGATTTTGGAAAAAATGAATGGCAGTGTATCTATAAAAAATCAAGCCGGAGGAGCATGTTTCAGTCTTTCCGTGCCGAGGGTCTTGCAGTCCCCAAGCGATTTAGTTGAGTAATTTTCATGGATTCAGGTAATATATAGTAAAAAAGACTATTAGGAGTTGGAATCTATGACAATTGAAAATCCAAGCCGCGAGGAAATTAAAGATATTTTAAAAAAAGCCAAAAGGATTGCTGTTGTTGGGTTAAGCAGCAACCCCGAAAGAACTTCTTACCAAGTTTCTGCTGCGATGCAAAAAGCCGGCTATGACATTATCCCAGTAAACCCAACCATCGAAGAAGCACTAGGTGCAAAAGCTGTTGCTTCTTTGAAGGATATTGAGGGCCATATTGATATTGTCAATGTATTTCGCCGCTCTGAACAGCTGTTCGATGTTGCGAAAGAATTTGCCGAGATTGATGCCGATGTATTTTGGGCTCAGCAGGGGCTCATTAATGAACAGGCGTATCAATTCTTAAAAGAAAAGGGATTTACAGTGATCATGGACCGCTGTATTAAAGTGGAACATGCGATAACAAGGGCAATATAATTTTTCAAAAAGCTGCCAAAAAATGTGGCAGTTTTTTTCATTTTTAAATGAAAAATACCTAAAAAATGCAGTGATTTCAACCCTAATTTTAATTATGTATTTGCCAAATCTAAATAAATCGCTAAAATAAAGCATAGACTCGTTTGTAAGATATGATAAAATAAAATAGGCAAACATTCGTTCTGGGAGGAATAAAGATACATCTGGCGAATGATAAATGAAGCAGTATTTTTATAGGTTATAGGTTTTGCGTGGTGTATGAAAGGGGAATTTAAGTGGCAAGAAATCAGCAAGCTTTTGAATATAATGATGATGCCATTCAGGTACTTGAGGGGCTTGAGGCCGTTAGAAAGCGTCCTGGTATGTACATTGGCAGCACCGATTCACGGGGTCTTCACCATCTCGTCTATGAGATTGTCGATAACTCCGTCGATGAAGCGCTTGCAGGATATGGTGATCAAATCATTGTTAAAATACACAAAGATAACTCGATCAGCGTCATTGATAAGGGACGCGGCATGCCTGTGGGGATGCATAAATTAGGTAAACCGACAACAGAAGTGATTCTTACTGTTCTCCATGCCGGAGGAAAATTCGGTCAAGGCGGCTATAAGACAAGCGGAGGGCTGCATGGAGTAGGTGCTTCGGTAGTGAATGCATTGTCAGAATGGCTGACCGTCACGATAAAAAGGGATGGATTTATTTACGAACAGCGCTTTGAAAATGGCGGTAAGCCGGCAACCACACTTGAAAAAATCGGAAAAACCAACCAAACGGGAACCACAATTCATTTTAAGCCTGATCCGGCCATTTTCTCGACCACGACATATAATTTTGAAACACTATGTGAACGGCTCCGGGAATCAGCCTTCTTGTTAAAAGGTTTAAAAATTGAAATTATTGACGTACGGAACGATTTTCATGAAGTATTTCATTATGAAAATGGGATTGAGGCATTCGTTGAGTATTTAAATGAGGAAAAAGACGTTCTTCATCCTGTTGTTAGCTTTGAAGGCACGCAAAATAATATTGAAGTTGAATTTGCTTTCCAATTTAATGACGGCTATTCAGAAAATGTCTTATCATTTGTAAACAATGTCCGAACAAAAGATGGCGGTACACATGAAGCAGGCTCAAAAACAGCAATGACCCGGGCATTTAACGATTATGCCCGCAAGGTTGGTCTGTTGAAAGAGAAGGATAAAAATTTGGATGGCTCAGATATTCGTGAAGGATTGTCCGCAATTGTTTCTGTTCGCATTCCAGAAGAACTGCTCCAATTTGAGGGGCAAACAAAAGGAAAATTAGGGACAAGTGAAGCAAGATCTGCTGTAGATGGAGTTGTCTCTGAACATCTTTCTTACTTTTTAGAAGAGAATCCGGATGTTAGCTCTTTGTTGATTAAAAAATCAATCAAAGCCTATCAAGCAAGGGAAGCTGCAAGGAAGGCCCGGGAGGATGCCCGAAGTGGAAAGAAACGGAAACGTTCAGAAGCCTCACTTTCTGGCAAACTAACGCCTGCACAATCTCGTAACCCGCAAAAAAATGAGCTTTACTTGGTTGAGGGTGACTCTGCGGGAGGGTCAGCAAAACAAGGCCGCGACCGCCGTTTCCAAGCTGTTTTACCGCTTAGAGGTAAAGTTATCAATACAGAAAAGGCCAAGCTGTCCGATATTTTTAAAAATGAGGAAATTAATACGATTATCCATGCGATCGGTGCTGGTGTCGGTTCCGATTTTTCGATAGAGGATATTAATTATGACAAGGTAATAATCATGACCGATGCGGATACGGACGGCGCCCATATTCAAGTACTGTTACTTACATTCTTTTACCGCTATATGAAGCCGCTAGTAGAAGCAGGAAAAGTATTTATCGCCCTGCCGCCGCTTTATAAAGTAAGCCGCGGAACCGGTAAAAAAGAGGTCATTGAATATGCCTGGAATGAAGATGAACTACAGGGAGCTATTAAAAAGGTTGGAAGAGGTTATATCATCCAGCGCTACAAAGGTCTTGGGGAGATGAATGCCGACCAGCTTTGGGAAACGACAATGGATCCGGAAACACGTACGCTCATCCGCGTTAAAATTGACGACGCCGCACGCGCCGAGCGCCGGGTAACAACACTTATGGGGGACAAAGTAGAACCGCGACGTAAGTGGATTGAAAGCAATGTTGCCTTTGGCTTAGAAGAAGATGATACGATATTAGAAAATGAAAATATTACTGTTTCTGAAGGAGGTTATGAAGGATGAGTGTGCCAGAAAAATTTCGTGACCTCCCTTTAGAAGATGTTCTTGGCGACCGATTTGGCCGCTATAGTAAATATATTATTCAAGAACGTGCCCTGCCAGATGCCCGAGATGGATTGAAGCCGGTACAGCGTCGAATTTTGTATGCGATGCATGTGGAAGGCAATACACATGAAAAAGGGTTTCGAAAAGCCGCAAAAACGGTTGGTAATGTTATTGGTAACTACCACCCGCATGGTGATTCTTCCGTATATGAGGCAATGGTGCGGATGAGCCAGGACTGGAAGGTTCGTAATGTGTTAGTGGAAATGCACGGAAATAACGGGTCCGTGGATGGCGATCCGCCAGCAGCAATGCGTTATACCGAGGCGAGACTTTCAGCCATTGCTGCAGAACTGTTGCGAGATATAGAAAAACAAACCGTTGATTTCATCCCAAACTTTGATGATACTTCAAAGGAACCTACTGTCCTTCCGGCGATGTTCCCGAACCTTCTCGTCAATGGTTCTACAGGGATTTCTGCAGGTTACGCGACGGACATTCCCCCCCACCACCTAGGTGAGGTCATCGACGGTGTCATCATGAAGATGGATCAACCGGATTTATCAGTTGATGAATTGATGACCGTTATTAAAGGACCTGATTTTCCAACGGGCGGTATCATTCAAGGAATTGACGGGATTAAAAAGGCCTATGAAACCGGTAAGGGAAAAATTATTGTCCGAGGGAAGGCTGAGATTGAGGACATTCGCGGCGGCAAGCAGCAGATTGTCATTTCAGAAATTCCCTACGAGGTCAATAAAGCGAATCTCGTGAAAAAAATGGATGAATTCCGATTGGACCGAAAAGTCGAAGGGATCTCCGAGGTACGTGATGAAACGGACCGCACAGGACTTCGCATTGTCGTTGAATTGAAAAAAGATGCAGATGCCGCTGGGGTTTTAAATTTTTTATATAAGACCAGTGACTTGCAGGTAACCTACAATTTTAACATGGTTGCGATTCATAACAAGCGCCCGAAGCAGATGGGACTCCGCGAACTGCTTGATGCCTATATTGCGCATCAGAAAGAAGTTGTGACAAGAAGGACACAGTTCGATCTCCAAAAGGCAAAGGAACGCCAGCATATTGTGGAAGGCCTCATGAAGGCACTATCTATACTGGATGAAGTCATTGCCACGATCCGTGCGTCAAAGGATAAGCGAGATGCTAAGGACAATTTAATTGCTAAATTTGAATTTACCGAAGCACAGGCGGAAGCAATTGTTTCGTTACAGCTATATCGTTTAACAAATACTGACATCACCGCGTTAAGAAATGAAGCTGAGGAATTAGCAAAGAAGATTGCGGAGTTAACCAGCATTTTAGAAAGCGAGAAAAAGCTTCACTCTGTAATTAAAAAAGAATTGAGAGACGTGAAAAAGCGCTTTGCAGATGACCGTCGTTCAAAAATTGAAGCAGAAATTGAAGAAATCAAGATTAATCTTGAAGTTATGGTAGCCAGTGAGGATGTTATTGTTACGGTCACAAAAGAAGGCTATGTAAAACGGACAAGCCAGCGTTCATATGCTGCCTCAAATGGCCAGGACTTTGCGATGAAGGAGTCCGACCGTTTATTAGCACAGCTTGATATGAATACACAGGATGTATTACTGTTATTTACTAACAAAGGCAATTACTTATATTGCCCGGTTCACGAGCTGCCGGATATCCGCTGGAAGGACCTTGGTCAGCATGTTGCCAACATAATTCCAATTGATCGTGATGAGGATATTGTCAAGGCGATACCGGTTAAGGATTTTGAAACGGATGCCTTCCTCGTGTTTGCCACAAAAAATGGCATGGTGAAGAAAACAGAATTGAAACAATACAAAGCACAGCGCTATTCCAAGCCGCTGGTTGGCATTAATCTAAAGGATGAGGACCAGGTTGTTGATGTCCATCAAACGGATGGGTCTAAAGAAATATTCTTGGTAACTCACTTAGGTTACTCCCTTTGGTTTAATGAAGATGAAATCAGTATTATTGGTGTTCGAGCTGCAGGTGTTAAAGGAATAAATTTAAAAGACGATGACTATGTGGTTGGGGCACAGCTTATATCTCCTGCTGGCAGCAACTCAGAATCAATTGTGATTGCCACGCAGCGCGGTGCATTGAAACGGATGAAATTAACGGAATTCGAAAAGTCAACTCGTGCAAAACGGGGTGTTGTTATCCTTCGCGAGTTAAAAGCAAACCCACATCGGATTGTTGGTTTTGCCGCTGCGGGGGAGCAGGATGAGGTATTCATCCAAACCGAAAAAGGTCATATTGAAATGGTTAAAACAGGTGAAGTTCATTTCAGCGACCGTTATTCCAACGGCTCCTTTATTATTGATGAAGCAGAAAGCGGAAAAGTAAGGGAACTTTGGAAGGTAGAAGCAAAGGAAACATCAAGTGAATAAGAAATGAGGACTCTCTAAAAATTAGAGAGTCTTTTTTTCATCTTTTTTCCATAATTGGACATACTAGCATGTATCAGTTTTTTTATGGGGAGGATTAAAATGAAGAAGGAAACATTCTTAGCATTTGTGGGTTTTTTCCTATTATCTCTGACAACTGTCGTATATGCAGTCGAAGAAAAAGCAAAAACCGTTACCATTTCTGAACAGAAAGCAGATATTACCGGAGACACGGAACTGGAAACTATTCTTTTAAAAGGGGTTCCCTATCAAGAGGAAGAGGATTTTTTAAAGGAAATTTTTATTGAAATTAAGGCATCAAATGGAAAAAAATATACGTTTCCATTGGAAAGCGGTGCAAAAGCTTCCTTTCAATTAGTTGATTTAAACCATGATGGTGTGAGGGATGTATTGGCAACTGTGCAAACTGGCGGAAGCGGAGGGATTGTCCTTAGCTTTTTACATTCGTTGAAAAATTTTGTCCACACCGACTTAACCGTGCCTGACCCGGTAGAAATGGAAAGCCGTTTCGTAAATGACTACAAGGCAGAGATCAAAATTAAGGAAACCGGTAAGACCTATCCTTTCGATTTGAAGGATCGGAAGCTATATTATAAAAAGCTTGGGCTTTATTATAAAGGGAAATTGAATGAACCAACAGAGCTAATGGTTAATTCGTATTCCAGTTTAAAACCGGTAGAGCTTGGGGAAGGGAAACTTGGTTTAAAGGGAGTGCAGCGAATAGCAGGAATTGCTAATGCTGATACGATTTGCTTTGTAGAATCTACTTGGAGATATTTAAATGGAAAGTGGAATTTACTTGAAGTTAAGGTGAAAAAAGAAGCTAACTAGCCTAAATTAAAAAAACACAGGTACTCCTGTGTTTTTTTGTTTTAAGTATTTAAAAAACTTTAACTTTATTGACATTAAATTTGACCGAATTACACTCAGAGAAATATAATTAGCGAATAATTTAGTGAATTGCCTACTAAAGTACAGAAGCAGTTTCTGTATTAAATTAGGAAGGGAGTGAAAAGCAATGAAAAAATTAGTTGAATTTCTAAAACCATTTCAAGTGCCGATTTATTTGGTTTTAATTTTGATTTTGCTGCAGTCATTGGCTGAACTTTATTTACCAACATTAATGGCCGACATTGTCGATAAAGGGGTTGTCACCGGTGATACACAGTATATTTGGAAAATTGGCGGCTTCATGCTGCTTGTTGCCGCCGGGGGAGTGATTTGTTCGGTCACGGCCAGCTTTTTCTCGGCAAAAGCGGCCTCTGGATTTGGCAAACTTTTACGCAGCAAAATTTTCTCTCATGTTGGAGATTTTTCCTTACATGAGTTTGATCAATTTGGCACTGCTTCATTAATAACCAGAACCACGAACGATATTACACAAGTACAGCAAGTCTTAATTATGATGCTGCGGATGATGGTCATGGCACCGATGATGTGTATCGGCGGGATCATCATGGCGTTGTCAAAAGATACAAAACTAACATTAGTACTAGCGGTGTCTATTCCGGTACTGATTATTATTATTTTAATCGTCCAAAAAAAAGCCATTCCACTATTTAAAGCGATGCAGGTAAAACTTGATAAGCTTAATCGTGTTTTACGAGAAAATTTGATAGGAATTCGTGTTATACGTTCCTTTAACCGGATTGACCATGAGAAGAAGCGATTTGATGAAGCCAACTGGGACTTAACGCAAACGGCAATCAAAGTGAATAAAATTATGGCAGCGATGATGCCGACGATGATGATTATTTTAAACCTAACCACTGTTGCGATTATTTGGTTCGGCAGCATCCGTATCAGCAACGGCCATATGGAAGTCGGTGACATGATGGCATTTATTCAATATGCGATGCAAATCATGTTCTCCTTCCTAATGCTTGCAATGATGTTTGTGATGATTCCAAGAGCAGCTGTTTCCGCAGGCAGGATTGTTGAAGTGCTCGACACTATTGCTGATATAAAAAATTCAGAAAAGCCAATTGAGCCAGCAACGATACGTGGTGAAGTAGAATTCCAAAATGTCAGCTTCAGCTATCCTGGCGCTGAAATGCAGGCGATTTCCGATATATCTTTTAAAATGATCCCCGGTGATGTTACCGCGATTATTGGCGGTACCGGTTCAGGTAAATCGACGCTTATAAATTTGATCCCACGCTTTTACGATGTTGATCACGGTAAAGTGCTGGTTGATGGGATTGATGTCCGGGAAATGACGCAGGAAAGCTTGCGGCAAAAAATTGGGTTCGTCCCGCAGCAGGCGGTTCTTTTTACTGGGACGATAGGAGAAAACATCCTCTACGGCAAAGAAAATGCTACAGAAGAAGAAATCCGCTACGCAGCCGAAATTGCCCAGGCGGCGGATTTTATAGCAGAAATGCCGAAGGGCTATAATACAGAGATCGCCCAAGGGGGAACAAATGTTTCGGGTGGGCAAAAACAGCGCCTTTCGATTGCGCGTGCTCTAGTAAGAAAACCGGAAATCTATGTTTTTGATGATAGTTTTTCCGCTCTGGACTTTAAAACGGATGCCAAGCTGCGGGCCGCTTTAAAAGAAGAAACCGGGAATGCCACGGTATTAATTGTTGCTCAGCGCGTCAGTACGATTATGGATGCGGACCAAATTATTGTCCTTGATAACGGTAAAATAGCCGGTAAAGGCACACATAAACAGTTAATGGAAACATGTAACGTTTACCGTGAAATTGTGATGTCGCAGCTGTCCGAGGAGGAAATCGCATGAGCCAAGAAACTAAAAATCAAAATACGGAACATCGCTCTCCAGGACGGGGACCAGGGTTCGGACCGCACGGAATGGGCATGCCAGTCCAAAAAGCAAAGGACTTCAAAGGCACGCTGAAGCGATTAATCACTTATTTAAAACCATATAAAGGACAGCTGCTAGCGGTGTTTATCACCGCCATCATCAGTACCGTGTTTTCAATCGTCAGCCCGAAAATTATGGGAAAAGCAACAACCAAACTTTTTGAAGGACTGATGATGAAGATAAATCAGGTACCTGGTGCGAAAATTGATTTTGTCTATATCGGGAATATTATTCTGCTGCTGATCGGTCTTTATCTTCTTAGTGCCGCCTTTGCCTATGTACAGCAGTACATCATGGCAGGTGTAGCGCAAAAAACGGTTTATAATCTACGGAAAGAGGTTGAAGAAAAACTCAACCGGCTGCCGTTAAAATATTTTGATGCCAAGACGCATGGAGAGATTCTAAGCCGTGCAGTCAATGATGTGGATAACATTAGCACCACCCTGCAGCAAAGTTTAACGCAGTTGATTACATCTGTTATCACATTAATCGGTGTCATTGTTATGATGTTATCTATTAGTCCGCTCATGACGTTAATTGTAGTCGTCACTTTACCACTCAGCTTTGTTGCAACAGCCAGTATTGCCAAGAAATCGCAACGGTATTTTAAAGGCCAGCAAAAAGCACTTGGCCAGTTAAATGGTCATGTCGAGGAAATGTATACCGGCCATAAAATCATTAAGGTATTTGGCCGCGAAAAGAAATCAATGGAAGAATTTGAAGTGATTAACGAAAAGTTATACAACGCCGGCTGGAAGGCGCAATTTGTTTCGGGGATGATTATGCCGATTATGTCGTTCATTAACAATATAGGTTATGTGCTTGTTTCAGTTGCCGGCGGGATTCTTGTAACGAAAAAGGCAATTGAAATTGGCGATATCCAGGCTTTCATTCAGTATGCGCGGCAATTTTCTCAGCCAATTACGCAAACAGCGCAAATCGCAAATGTGATTCAGTCGACAATTGCCAGTGCAGAGCGAGTATTTGAAATCCTTGATGAGAGTGAAGAGGTTGCGGAAACTGCATCACCTAAAGTGATTACTGCGCCAAAAGGTGATGTGGAATTTAAGCATGTATCCTTCGGTTATAAAGAAAACGACCTGTTAATTGAAGATATGAATATTTCCGTCAAGCCTGGTCAAAAGATTGCGATTGTCGGACCAACTGGTGCAGGAAAAACCACTTTGATCAATTTATTAATGCGTTTTTACGAAATTAATTCTGGTCAAATTTTAATCGATGGAATGGATACAAGAGAAATGAGAAGAGCGGACCTACGCAGTTTGTTTGGGATGGTGCTGCAGGATACATGGCTCTTTAATAGTACTATTCAAGATAATATCGCCTATGGCCGTGAAGGTGCAACAGAAGAAGAAATTATTGCGGCGGCTCAGGCGGCAAATGCTGATCACTTTATTCGGACACTCCCTGACGGCTATGATACCGTATTAAATGAAGAAGCATCTAATATTTCTCAAGGACAAAAGCAGCTGTTAACCATTGCCAGGGCGATTCTTGCCAATCCGCCGATGTTAATCCTTGATGAAGCAACCAGCAGTGTTGATACACGGACGGAAGTACAAATTCAAAAGGCGATGGACCATTTGATGCATGGCCGCACAAGCTTTGTCATCGCCCACAGGTTATCGACCATCCGTGATGCCGATCTTATTTTAGTCATGAACCATGGAAAGGTCATAGAAAAAGGAAATCACCAAGAACTACTAAATCAAGGCGGTTTCTATGCTGATTTATATAATAGCCAGTTTACAGGCGGCGGGATAAAAAATGTTGGGTAAATAGATCTTATTATGCTTAGAGAAGTTACATGCTCTCTAAGCTTTTTTAATTGAATTTTTACGAACATAACTAACAAAAGTGAATATTTGTTTTAGAATAAATTATGTTGATTTAACCCGTGTAAGATTGGAAGGCAGTTGAACAGGAAGAATATTCTGCCCGAGTGAGTTGGGGGGAAAGTAGTAAAACGGAAAGAATGACGCTTTGATTCTTCCAGTGAAGCCGATAGATAGGCGGCTAACAGTAAAAATGAATGCTTGAATTTGCCCGTCCAAGAAGGGAA
>NZ_BNDS01000010.1:107211-107410 GCF_014656545.1 Neobacillus kokaensis | reverse complement strand
GGTAAGAATAAAGCTCTGATTGTTCCCGTGAAGTCGATAGAAAGGTGGTTTGCGGTAAAAATGAATGCTGATTTTGACCGAGTAAGATGGGAAAAGCAGTAAAACGGAAAGAATGACGCATTGATTCTTCCCGCGAAGCAGATAAATAGGCGGCTAACGGTAAAAATGAATGCTTGATTTTGCCCGTCCAAGAAGGGAA
>NZ_BNDS01000010.1:62610-107177 GCF_014656545.1 Neobacillus kokaensis | reverse complement strand
GGTAAGAATAAAGCTCTGATTCTTCCCGTAAAGCCGATAGATAGGCGGCTATCGGTAAAAAAAGCGCTTGATTTTGCCTGAGTCGGATGGAAAAGCAGTTAAACGGTAAGAATCCCCTGAATCTATCAATACTGATTAATTTTGTAACTATTTGGATGTGTACTCGTATAAAATTATAAGGTATTTACAGAGGGGAGATGAGGATCTTGCGCTTTTATTCCAAAAAGGGACTATTTACCGGAATCATACTATGGGGTACAGTCACTTTTTTAATTGGTTCGTTTCTATTCTTACCCGAAGGGCCAGAAGGGAAGGGGGAAACCGTTACTGCTGTACTTATTTGCACTTTAACGAGTGGGTTTATAATGTGGCTTTGGTTTGCTACATATTACGAAATAAATGGGAATGAGTTAAAAATTGTTGCAGGACCGTTCAGATCACGAATAGATATCATAGAGATAAAGAGTATACGACCAAGCAGGAGCATTTTATCAAGCCCAGCATTATCAATGAATCGTCTGGAAATACTTTATGGAAAATGGGGGATGGTCTTGATATCTCCGAAAAATGAAGAGCAATTTTGCGAAAAATTAATGAACATAAATCCGAACATTGATATAAAATTGAATGATAGTTGATAATAAAATCCAATATTTTAATTTTAAGGTTACATTTTTGGAGTTAATAAATAATTTATCAGCAGATGTATGATATTTAGATAATTCCAGTGCATTTTTATTTAGAAGCATTAATATACGAAAAAATTTCTTCTGTCTCACTATCTTAAGTATACTTGGCGATTGAGACAGAATCGAATTAAGTAAATATAATAATATTATGTAAACTGATAAAACATCAAATAGGAGAGGAGAAGCAGCTGCTAATTTCAATAGCAGCTGTTATTGTTCCTTCGGCATATCCATTTTATCTACAGCAATCTTTAAATCATCATTCCGAATATGTGTGTAAATCATTGTTGTCTGAATTGATGAATGACCTAATTGCCGGCGTAATTTTGGAACATCGTTAATTTCTGCGTGATATCTGGTAGCAAACGAATGTCGTAATTTATGTACCGATAATGCTGGTTTTCCAAATGCTGCAGCGTATTTTTCAACCAATTTTTCAACTGATCGGGCTGTTAAACGTCTGGATTTTCCTTTTGGGCCCATTGGTGCAGCCACAAATAATGCTTTATTATTTTTATCAACCTGGTACTTAGCCGTTCTGACAGCCAAATATTCCTGCAGGTCATCCATAGCAATCTGACTGAAAAAAACAAATTGTTCTTTATTACCTTTACGAATAACTCTAGCGCAATATTTGCTGAAATCAATGTCATCGAGATCAAGACCGATCAGCTCTGATAAACGAAGCCCTGAGCCCAAAATCAACGAAATAATCGCAGTATCACGCTCTTTATTTAATTGATAAAAGTTGAAGATTTTTTTGTTATCTTTGTTTAATTCTCCATAATCACGTGCAACAAACAAGCGAAATTGCTCATATTCATCACCAAGCAGGATTTTTCCTTCCATTTTATTTGCCCGCGTTTCCATTGTTTCTTTAACCTCATTAAATTCAATTTTTGCCATTACATTACGGTTGATATATGGCTGCAGATCGGGCGTTTCAGCAATGTTTTGCAGGTAATTGAACAGCGATTTTAATGCCGATAACTTACGATTGACTGTTAATTCCTTGTTATTTAACTCGTAATGAAGAAAATTTAAAAATCCTTCAACTTCAAGTACCGTCATCTGCTCTAAACGTTCTAAAGGAATATCCTTAATGCTGCCAGTCCAAAGCTGCTCAGTGATCATCCAGTTAAAGAAAATTTTATAGTCATGACAGTAATTAAACAATGACGCCGTCGAAAGCTTTCTGAGTTTGTGATTAATATATTCCTCAACATACCAAGGAAGCTCATTAAGTAAAGCTTGCAGTTTTTTAAAATTTTGCTGCTTATCGGGATTTACCATAATAACACCTCACTACTATATTTTACCGTAGGTACATTATTACGTCAAATTTATATTTTACGTAATTTTATGAGGAGCGTAATTAAAACAGCGATTCTTCGTTTTTTGAAGTTTCGTCATTAATTAAATGTTCCAATGTTTATACCGCAAAACTTTGTTCATTAAACTCCCCTTTATCCTTCGGCTCTTGAATACAAGAAACTTACCTTATTTAAAAGAAAACCTTAATTAAATTTTTATTAAATAAAAAAACTGACCTATTAAATTTTAGGGTCAGTTTTTTATGAAAGCATATTATTTTAAAGATTATTTATATTAATTATCATTTCGTTATATGCGGTAACCACCTCTTGATAAGTGGCTTCGATTGCTTTAAGGTCAACATCAGCTTCAAAATTGGTTCGGATTTCATCAAATTCATTATCAAATAGATCCAGTTTTTGTTGAAACAACTGAAC
The DNA here is from genome assembly GCF_014656545.1 of Neobacillus kokaensis. Lineage (GTDB taxonomy): Bacteria > Bacillota > Bacilli > Bacillales > Cytobacillaceae > Neobacillus > Neobacillus kokaensis. Next base: position 104,737 of record NZ_BNDS01000010.1, on the reverse strand, counting down.
ACTTTTTGCCTGCTCAATCTTGGAATCTATAAAAGTATAAACGGTGAATGAGTGTCTATTCGCAGACAATTTCTCGTACTGGTCAAAACGTTCCCGACCTTTCTTTTTCGCACGACGTTTTAGTTCATTCATACTCTTTAATATATTTTCGCCTTGCTGCTTTACTAATTCTAGCTGTTGTTTGCTTACATCCATCATAATTGCGACCTTTCCTATCTGAATTATATACATATTATATCATAAAAAATAAAGCGAGCTATTCTTCAGATTCAGCTCGCTTAAATCGCTATTACTGCTTGTTTATGACCTCTTCCGCTATTAACAGATAGGATCGAACTTTGTCCTCAGGCTCATGCGTAATCGTCACAATCATGATTTCATCAGCCTGGTATTTAGATCGTAATTCTTTCAGTTTCTGGCCAGTCATCTGTGGGTTCCCAATAATCATCTTCTGTTTCATTTTTTGTAACGCTTCCGACTCCTTTTCGGTCAGTACATATTGCTTTGCTTCTTCAATGGACGGAACGCCGTTGAGTCCCTCTCCTTTTCCTCTTTGAATCGACCAGATTAATGGGCTTAACGCAAGCTCCTCCGCCCTTTCGGTGGTTTCAGCACATATAGCGGAAACGGTTAAAATCACTTCTGGTTTTTGCCCCTGCTTTCTAGGTTTAAATGCTTCTTTATACTGCTGAATGATCGCAGCCGCGTTCGAATCACTCATAAACAAGCCAAAGGCAAAGGATAATCCATACTCCGCTGCAAGCATGGCACTCTTTTTTCCGGTCCCAAGGAGCCAAGGTTCAGGTGCTATGGGTGGAATGGGTGCAGCCGATAAATTAGCATACGGGTGTTCTGCAGGAAAATTATCCTCTATAAAATACAGCAAATCCCTGACTTTATCCGGCATATTCCATACATTTTGCAAAAAGTGATCGGACAACGCATTGGTGGCCTCTGTTGTGCCACCGGGCGCACGACCAATTCCAACATCTATTCGTCCAGGAAACAAGGTTGCGAGCAGGTTATATACCTCTGCTACTTTATATGGTTTATAATGAGGCAATAATACAGCTCCTGAGCCGATTCGGATGCCAGTTGTATGTGCGCCGATATAACTCAACATCACTTCCGGTGCCGGACATGCAAGCCCCGGGAGATCATGATGCTCAGCAATCCAGTAACGGGAATAGCCAAATTTTTCACCAGCCTGCGCCAGCTTCATTGCTGCAATTAAAGCCTGCTGTGGTGTTTGGCTAGTTGAAATCGGTGCCTGATCTAATATACTTAAACGCATGAAGCTCCCTCCCTTTTATTTACACAAAGGTTAAGTACTAATACAGTGTTTGCTTTTGTGTCTCATCCGATTTAATTGAATATACCATTTTTTCATTCTTAGCTGATTCAATTTCAGCTAGGGAAAGGTTGAAAATCTAAAATGCTTATCTATTCATTTTTAAATTTAATTTACTATAAAAAGTATTTTGTTGTTAGTATTTTAATCCATTGACAATCCTTAACAGATGCTTTAAAGTAAAATCGTTAAATGCAATAATAAAACATTTTGTGTGGACTTTTCTAGAGAACTCTCTATTTTCGCCACACAGCCTTCATCTGGAGGCTGTGTGGCTTTTTTTATTGTAAGAAAGGGGAAAGATTAATGAAAACATGGCATTATGCACTACTCGTATTTTTGGGAGGATGCTGTTACGGTGTATTATCAACCTTTGTGAAGCTGGCATATGAAGCTGGATTCAGTGTTTCAGCAGTTACAGGAAGCCAATATCTGCTTGGAACCTTGCTGATCTGGATTGTGTTCCTGTTTACAAAAAAGAAGAAACTTACACCGAAACAAATCATTAAATTATTATGTTCCGGGATTCCATTTGGATTAACAGGTGTATTTTATTATCACTCATTGGATACGCTTGATGCTTCACTTGCAATTATCTTTTTATTTCAATTCGTTTGGATTGGCAGTTTGCTAGAATGGCTCTTTTTTAAAAAAGCACCAACTGCTGGGAAGCTTGTTTCAATTGTCATTCTTATCGTTGGCTCTATTCTGGCAGCAGGTGTAATGACTAATACCGGTACCGAACTTTCGTGGCAAGGGGCCATATGGGGCGCTCTTTCCGCTGTAACGTATACCTTATTCATCTTTCTTAGCAGCTCTGTTGCGAAAGACACACCGCCTGTTCAAAAAAGTGCACTTCTTACGACTGGTGGACTGCTGACAATTTTCTTGGTGTTTCCGCCAACGGATTTATTCCATTTGTCGGTTTTAATGGGAGTCGCACCATATGGCTTATATCTTGGTTTATTTGGCGTTGTCTTGCCGCCGCTATTATTCTCAATTGGCATGCCGCATATCGGACCTGGACTTGGAACCATTCTTACCACATCCGAGCTTCCAGTCGTTGTCATCCTCTCTTCCCTTGTTTTAGGAGAACAAGTAAGTTTGTGGCAATGGGTCGGGGTAGTATTTATTTTAGGCGGAATTGCGGTTGGTAATTTAAAGCTTCCAAACAGAAAATTAAAATCGATTGTTCATTGGGAAAGCCGCTCTACTTCTTAATGATTTACATTACTCATTAAATCTAATAAACTTCTATTGGTATTATTGTGATCAAAAGGTATAGGTTACTATACCTTTTAGCAAATTAAGTTTAACTAAGTTTTCTAGGAGGATATTGTCCATGCATCAATTACAAGATATTTTAGAGGCAAAAAACTTTATTTTGAGTAAAACGAGCGCACAGCCTACAATTGGAATGATTTTAGGATCCGGCTTAGGAACGCTTGCTGATGAGATAGAAAATGCTGTTATTATCCCTTATAGCGAAATACCTCATTTCGCAAAATCAGAAGCTGTTGGACATGCAAATGAAATGGTCATTGGCGAATTAATGGGTAAGACGGTTGTCGCAATGAAAGGAAGATTTCATTATTATGAAGGCTTTACATTAGATGAAGTAACCTTTCCAGTGCGAGTATTAAAGGCACTGGGGGTCGGGCAGCTAATCCTGACAAATGCCTGCGGTGCTGTTAATACAAAATTTAACCCGGGAGATTTAATGTTAATTACCGATCACATTAATTTAGTCGGAACAAATCCATTAATCGGTCCGAATAATCCTGAATTAGGAACTCGTTTCCCTGATGTTTCTCAAGTCTATAATCGTGATTTGCGAAATACGGCTTTAAAAGTGGCTGAAAAACAAAATATGTCGCTGCAGCAAGGTGTTTATGCCTGGTGGAGCGGACCAGCCTATGAAACACCCGCAGAAATTCGTATGATTCGTACATTAGGAGCGGATGCTGTCGGTATGTCGACCGTTCCGGAAGCACTCGTTGCGATTCATGGAAATATGAAGGTATTGGGCATATCTTGTTTAACTAATATGGCCTGTGGCATCCTTGACCAGCCATTAAGCCATGATGAAGTAATTGAAGTAGCTGGCAAAGTGCGTGCTAAATTTGTTGATTTAGTAAAGGGGATTTTAGAGGAAATCTAATTACTTGGACATAAATTTTGATTTGAATACAGATAAACAGACACTTTCCCTTTCAGAAAGTGTCTGTTTATCTTATTTAAAAATCGCCGCAATGACTTCGTCTCTTGTCATAGCACTATCAACTGTGTATGTACCAGGGCGCAATTTGTTTTCAACCTTTTTCTTTTCTACTGCTTGTGAAAATTGAAACGCACTGCCTTTGATGACCTTTGCTTTTACCAGCATTTTGCCGACATCAATACTGGTCATCCCTTGTGACACACCGATAACAGCACGATATACAACCTTTTGACCACCATCGTCATTGGCCGCAGATTTTTGTCCGTCCGCTTTAGCTGTTTCGATATTCTTGTCATAATCTTCCTTTGTCTGTACAACATAGCCGGCAGCTGTAAGCTTGTCCTTCATTTCCGCTTCGGACAGGTCTTCTTTTACTGTGGTTTGTTTTTCGACCGTTTTTACCTGCGTCTTTGATGAGGTTCCGCTATCGCTAAAAAAGTAAACTGCACCACTAATACTTGTTGCAATCAGAAGTCCTGCAGCAAAATTAGTCAATCCATTTGTTTTCATATGCATACTATCTCCTTTCATCCCTTGTTGCCAGATGCGGAGTAAGCAGCTGTTCGATTTCACTTACAGAAACTTGTTTTTTCTCGGCAATACTCTCAATTGAGTATTTGCGTTTATATAAATCTAGTATTTCACGCATGAAAAGTTTTTCATCGGCGGACAGTTGAACTCCAGCTTCTTTTGCAACCACTTCAATGTCCAGTTCCATATTGCGAATGGTACTTTGCATGTCGTTAATTTCTTTCATGACAGACATATGAACCATGTCAATCTCACTATGCTCTTTTTTAACTGCCTTCTTATTTCCAACGATTGAAATTATTAGCAGCAATGCAGAAGCACCAAGTAATATCGCTAATGTCCACTCCATTATATTCATTCACTCCTTCATAAGAAAAGATAGCCACAAGTCATTATTATACATGGGAAACAAAAATTTTTCGATTAATATTTACTAAATACATCAAAAGTCGCAGAAATTTAACAAATTAAAATCTAAAACGACAGGAAGTTACATAATTGGAAGGGTATTTGTTCAATCTAAACTTGACACTCATGCACAAGAAAGGAGTTTTTTTATGGAAAATCAACAAATGAATCAAGCAACGATGCAAAGCCCGCCTCCTGCTATCACATCAAAAGACCTGCAATACTTAAAGGATGCATTATCGTGGGAGCTTCTGGCGTTTAAAAAATTTCATTTTCTAGCCCAACATGCGACTAATCCGAGCATTAAACAAGCCCTCGATAAAGCTGGTCAAATGCATCAGGACCATTATCAAAGGCTGTTGTCTCACCTTCAGGTTAATAACAATTCCGTATTAACCGGCATGCAAAATATGCAGCAGACTCAGCAGCAACATTTACAGTAAGGAATGGAGGTAAATTGAATGCAAAATCAGCAAATGCAAAGTCAGCAAGGACAGAACCCGAATCAAATCGCTAACCAGCAAACAGGACAATTGCCAAAGGTAAAAGGTCCTGAAATGAATGACCGTGATTTTATGAATGATGGTCTGAGTACGTGTAAGTATATTACAGACAGCTTAAATATTGCTGTTCGTGAAGCGAGTCATGATCAGCTTCATACTGATTTAATGCAAATGTTAACCGAAACCCAGCAAAGCTGCCGTGATTTGTTCTTAGTCATGTTCCAAAATGGCTGGTACAAGATGGAGGCGGAAGATCAGCAAAAAATTAACCAAGCCTATCAGCAGTTTAGTAATTACTCGACGCAATTTCCTTATCCCATTTCATAAAAAAGAGCCGATTCGGCTCTTTTTTACTGTATAAATTTTACTGATCATCGCGGTTTGGATAAGTAAATTCATAGGTCAATTCTTTATCTTTTAAGGTGATTGTGACGATTTCATTTTCATTACCCGAAATAAATGTATATGAGCTATTATTTCCAGATTGTTCCTTCCAACCGCCTGTTCCGCTGGTGATTTTTTTCAAATAATCTTGATAGGCTTTAAATGATGCTCCTTCCCAATGATACACTTCTTTTTCAGGAGAAATATAAATAGGTTTCAAATCAGTAGGGAATAACATAGAACCGTATCCATGTGTGACATATAACGGACCGTCATGATTATATGGTGTTTTTCCCTTTATTTTGAGTGTAGACATGGCCTGCAAAATCTCAGCATGCTCCAGTTTTGGATAATCAAAGCTAAATTCCAACCATTTTTCCTTTGTTAGAGGAATAAAGAAGTAGTAACGGAGTGCAACATCCATCATTTTTACATGTTCGATGTACATGTATGTCGCATATGGAAAATGTTCGAGTTCAGTATTAATATGCATTGATTTGCTGGCAATGATATTGTTCTTTTCTTGTTCCGAAACTTCCTTTACTGTCCCTACTTGGTTTGATTCATTATTTTTGTAAAGAGCTAATTCCTCTCCCGTTTTTTCGCTGTATACTTGGTCTAATTCCCAGTTGAATAGTTGAGCGTCCAATTTATATGGCTCAGCGGTTTTAAATTGGGGTTTTTCATGTACCATCTGAACGATAAAGCCTGCGAAAATGAAAATAAGAATACAGGAAGCTAATGCGTTCTTCCAGCGATGAGTCCAAACCGAACTGGTTTGAGAAGGAGCATTTTGAATTGTACGATATATCTTTTCTCGAATCGCAAATTTTTCAGCCTTTGTTGATGTGACCTGTTTAAGAATTTCCCACTGTTCTTCAGGAGTATTTTTCATTCTCACTCCTCCCTTCCATTCCATTGATTTTTCTAAGTGATTGCATCGCCCTTGATAATGTTTTACGTACCTTTACCTCGGACCAATCAAGAATTTCTGCGATTTCTTTCGTGGAGCATTCTTCAATCTTTTTAAGGGTGATGACAAGACGGTAATTTGGCTTCAACTTTTGAATGTTTTTTAATTGTTCCAGCACAATCTCCCTGTCTTCAATATGTTGTTCTAAATTAAAGGAAGAAGGTATGTCAGCATAAGATGCCGTCAAAGAGAAAAATCGTTTCCGCTTTCGTTTACGAATTTCATCAATAACCAAATGCTTAGCGATACTGAAAAGCCACGTTTTTATACCGGACCTGTTTTCAAACTTTTCTATGGCCAAATAAGCGCGAACAAATGTATCGTGAACTAAATCCTCACAGCTTTGCCGGTCCCCAAGCATGAACAAGATAAAGCGATAAATATCGTCATAATATTGTTCGTACCACTCCATTACTTGATTTTCTCTATTATTTTTCAATCCTAATCTCACCTGCTTTTTCTCTTCTTAATAATCAGTCGTTTATAAAGTTTAAATGTGACACTTTTTATAAACAATTACTTCTGATTATTGGGTATATTCAAATACTATGTTGACATATTTTCTTTTTCCTAGATATATAGATTGTATATAAAAATTTGCTTTAATGTTAAAGTTTTACTACTTGAATATCGCTTACTTCTATCTGCTCCTGGAACTTTATTTGATGAAAAGCGAGGTTATACTGTGTATACATTTTATTGCAGGTCCTATCAGACTATGATGAGAATTGCTTCAGCTGTCCTACCTTGGCGAAAGCCTAAGTTATTAGAGGGTATAAATAGTTTAAGCAAGCTGCCAAAGCTGATTAAGAGCAAAAAAATTGAAAGTGTTTTAATTGTTACGGATAAGGGATTGCTTCAATCGGTTTGATGGATGATTTGCTAGAAGGATTACGTGATGAAGGAGTAAGCTTTGTAGTCTACGATCAAACGGTTCCGAATCCTACGATTGAAAACATTGAAGAAGCCTATGAAATATATATGACAAACCAGTGCCAAGGGATTGTTGCCTTTGGAGGCGGGTCCCCAATGGATTGTGCCAAAGGTATAGGAGCACGGGCAGCAAGACCAAACAAGACCATCCAGCAGATGAAGGGTGTATTAAAAGTTATGAAAAAGCTGCCGCCCCTTTTTGCCATACCTACTACAGCAGGTACCGGAAGTGAAGCAACCCTTGCAGCAGTTGTCACTAACACTGATACACATGAGAAGTATGCGATAATGGATACGTCCCTTATTCCCCGTTATGCTGTCCTTGATCCCTTGCTTACTGTTAATCTGCCGTCCCATATCACAGCTGCAACAGGTATTGATGCATTAACACATGCTATAGAAGCTTATATTGGTAATAGTAATACAAAGGAAACGATTCAATGCAGTCTAGAAGCGGTAAAGTTAATTTTTGAAAATCTTTATGAGGCATATTCTAATGGAAGTAACATTACTGCTAGGGCGAATATGCAGCGGGCCGCTTATTTAGCAGGAATTGCCTTTACTCGTGCCTATGTAGGTAATGTGCATGCAATTGCGCATACTCTTGGCGGATTTTATTCGGTGCCCCATGGATTAGCCAATGCCATTATCCTCCCTTATGTTCTTGAGTATTATGGAGACTCTGCATACAAGCCGCTCGCGGACCTGGCGGATACAATTGGAATTAGTGAGCAAGGGGATTCTATAGAGCAAAAGGCGAAACAGTTCATCAGTGCCATTAAGCAGCTTAACGAACGGACAGGGATTCCCAAAAAGCTCGATTGCTTATTAGATGAAGATATTCCGTTAATGGTGGAACGAGCTTTAAAAGAAGCCAATCCTCTCTATCCTGTCCCCAAGATTTTATTTAAAGAGGATATGCTCTATCTCTATCATGCAATCAAGGCCTAAACACTTTATAATAGATGAAATGAAGGAGGAAATCATGTGGAAACATACAGTTCATTGATTTCTGCTCAAAAGTCATTTTTTCGTACAGGAAAAACAAAAGATGTAGCATTCCGCTTAAATGCTCTTCAAACGCTAAGAAATGCTATAAAGCAGCATGAAGAAGAGCTCATGCAGGCTTTACGGGCGGATTTAAATAAATCAGAATTTGAAGCCTATACTACCGAAATCGGCTTTGTCTTAGAAGAATTACGGTATACTATCAGCCATTTACATTCATGGGTCAAACCCGAAAAAGTGAAGACACCTATTACTCATATTGGTTCGAGCAGTTATATTTACTCCGACCCATATGGGGTGGTGTTAGTGATTGCTCCTTGGAATTACCCATTTCAACTAGCGATTGCCCCGTTAATCGGAGCCATAGCCGCCGGGAATTGTGCGGTGATGAAACCATCAGAATTAACACCGAAAACTAGTGAAATTCTAGAAAAACTAATGAGTGAATGTTTCCCTGAAGAGTATATCGCTGTTGTGCAAGGCGGAGTGGAAACAAGTCAAGGACTGCTAAATGAAAAATTTGATTATATCTTTTTTACAGGAAGTGTACCTGTCGGCAAAATAATCATGGAAGCAGCTGCTAAAAATTTGATCCCTGTTACCTTAGAACTGGGTGGTAAAAGTCCATGTATTGTCCATGAAGATGCCAATTTGAAAATAGCCGCAAAACGGATTGCCTGGGGAAAATATACGAATGCCGGTCAAACCTGTATTGCTCCTGATTATCTTTATTTACATAAGAATGTGAGAGACGAATTTTTGCAGCAATTGAAGGCGGCAATTGTGGAGTTATACGGCAGCGAGCCGCTTGATAATCCGAATTTCACCCGAATTGTCAGCGTACGGCATTTCGAACGTCTGTCAGCTTTTTTAAACAAAGGTGAGGTGTATGTTGGGGGAAAAACAAATCCTGAAAAATTGGCGATTGAACCGACTGTTTTAACGGAAATTTCATGGGATGACCCAATCATGCAGGATGAAATTTTTGGTCCAATCCTTCCAGTTCTGGTGTATAGCGAGCTGTCGGAGGTAATAGAGGGCATTCACGAGCATCCTAAACCGCTTTCGCTTTATATTTTTTCTGAAAATAACAGCATTCAAGAAAAGGTTCTAAACAGTGTTTCGTTTGGCGGCGGGTGTGTGAACGATACGGTTTATCACTTCGCCTCCCCCCATCTGCCATTTGGCGGTGTTGGCCCAAGCGGCATCGGATCCTATCATGGGAAAGGCAGTTTTGACACCTTTTCACACAAGAAAAGCATACTTAAACAAACCACACGCTTTGACATCCCTTTTCGCTACCCTAATGTGAAGAATGGACTGAAAAAAATTAAGATGTTTATGAAATAAAATAAAAAACAAATGCTCTCAGTGGATTTGCTGAGGCATTTGTTTTTTATATTCCTATTTACGAATTTTTAACGTATCTTCTTAATTTTTAAGAGTCAAGATCAGTAAAAAGGTGCTTTTTTATGGAGATGTTTTTTCCGTGAAAATGGGGCTTAATTCACTCCATACATCAAATTTATTCCCATCTAAATCATAGAAAACAAAGTTCCTGCCGGAATGGCCTCTATTCTCTATTTCTCCCACCCTTATCCGCTTTTCCTTAAAATTCTTATGTATCTCTTTTAATGCACTCAATCCATTTACTTCAAATGTGATTGAAAATCGCTCATTGCCATGGATATCATGGAAATTAGAACTCTGATTTTTGGGAGATTTAACTAAGAAAAAACTTTGGTTTGCGAAATTAAGAATAGCCTTATCCTCGTCTTTATAGCTTAGTTCTGCTCCTAATTTGTTAAGATACCAATTTGAAGCCTGTTCCACGTCTGAAACTGGAATATAAGTAGTTCCGATTCTTAATAATTTTTCAGTCATTTAATGATCTCCTCTGTTCAGGTGTTGAAAAATTTGAAACGCTCCCTTTAAGTTTGATCTTTTTGTCTATAATTGAAACTTTTTCTTTATGAGTTGCGCTGTTTCCGCTGCACTTAACCTGGTATTGTTGATTTTAAGATAATTATCTTTGTTGATTTCACCGTCAAACGAGTTCAAGCGGTGTTTTTTCAGCGTGTTAATTAAATCATTTTCAGACCATGCAAGATCTCTTTTTGAAGGCTTATGCTCAAGTCTATTAGAGGTTTTATTCCGTTCAAGTCTTTCTTCATACTCGGCCTCAAGTTCGACAAGGTATACCGTGCCGCCTCTCGATTCAAACAAATGAGACAGCTTATTAACATAATCCCAATCGGACTGAAGATCAAACATCCAAACAAACGTGAAAATTAAGCCATATAAATTACTTTTTGATACCTCTTCAAAAATCTCCTGTCGAAATTGGTTTACTAGTCTTTTACCTTCTGGTGTACTGTAATTGAAAAAATGGCTCACAAGATCAATTGTCATATGATTATGGAAAAGCTTTAATTCGGTCATTTTTGCTAATTCCTGTCCGACAGTCATTTTTCCAACCGCTTGCGGACCAAAGATCAGAACAAGTTTCATATCTCATATTTCCTCCTTAAAAAATATTTTTTTTACCAGAAATTATAATATTAAATTTTAAATGCATTAGGATGTAGTTGTTTTACCCGTATTAAATATTTTGTTACACGCTGGTCATCTTCATCTTGATATTCAAAATTAAGACTCTCCGCTACGAAATTAGCGGTGGATCGAAAAAGATTAATCATCGCAAACAAGGCATTCCAAACACTTTGCTCGTTTCCTTCAGGAAAGGTTGAAAGCAGTTCTTCCCAAGTCCCTTCTGGTAAAAATTTTTGTAACAACTTTCCGCTTTTTCCGATGCTGACGGCAAAATCGTTTTGAATGCCAACCTGCCATTCCAGCATTTTTAATAGCATAGGTCTTACACAATTGTTCAGATGGTCCATAGCATAAAGAATTTCTTTTCTCCACAACCCTTTTGCAACATATGTTGCTACCCACCAAAACTCATTACAACAATTTAAAAATTCTTCTGCGGTTGGGTGTTTCACCCAATAATCTTCATCAGTAGGCGGTGAAATCATTGGAAGAGAATCGTCTTTATCCAGTAAAATAACGGTCAACTTATCTTCTTGGAGATACTCGTCTTTTTTATTTATCGGTATTAATGTTAGATCAATGCGATTTCCATCAGAAAAAAGCATCAGATAGGGATATCTTTTGATGGAAGATGATGAATGCTTTTCAGGGGTCTGCATAATAATCCGTTCGCCAAAAATATCTATCCATTTCTCGTCTTGTATAAAAGAATCCATTTCAGTCACAAGATAAACAATATCAAAATCTTGAAATAAATCCTTTGGTGCATTCGAATTGGTTCGTGAACCATTCATAGCAACAGCACGAATTCTTTTGTCTTTTTTAGCGACATTTAAAATAAGGTCAAACATTACTTGTTCTGATCTCATTTAACAACCTCCACCATTTTTTTAATATGATTGGATTTTTCTATGGGACAGTTTGTTAATAAACTTGATAGGATTTGTCCCATAGGCCGCTTCTATGGGACAGTTTCCTAATAAACTAGTTGTACTTTGTCCTATATGGCAAATCTATAAGACAGTTTGCTAATAAACCAGCTTGTTTTTGTCCAATAGACTGCTTATACGGAATATTTTACCATAACTTTCTATCGAGAATTTCACAAAAAAAATAAAAATTGGCCGAACTGTAGTAACAAAAAAGCTCGGAGATATCTCCGAGCTCAAATCTTAATTATTTTATTACAGTTCCTGTTCCCCATTAACCCCATTTATCGAATAGCTAACGGTAATTTCAGCATTTAATGAATGGGAAACGGAACAGTATTTATCTTTGGAAAGTTGGATTGCCCGCACTACCTTTTCTTCAGGGAGTTCTCCCTCCAAAGCGTAATGAATGTTAATTTTAGTAAAACGTTTTGGTTCCACATCAGCGCGGTCACCCTTCACGTCCATATGAAATGATGTAGGATTCAATCTCATTTTATGCAAAATCATAATGATATCAATTCCGGTACAACCCGCAACTGCATTTAATAACAATTCTGTTGGCCGTGCTCCGGTATTTTCACCGCCGACTTCTGGCGCTGCATCCATTTTAATTTCATGGCCGGAGGGAGTTACCCCTGTAAAAGCCATTTTTCCTGTCCATTTAATTGTTGTTTCCACTATAAGTCATCTCCTTGTTTATTATTTTGGCTCACTGCCTATTTTTTAAAAATCAACCTGGGAATAAATCGGATGATAGGTATCGTTCTCCGGTATCAGGCGCCAAGCAAAGGACTCTTCCTGACGTTGGTAAACTTTTTGCAATCTCTATCGCAAAATGAGCAGAAGATGCGCCAGATGCCCCGATAAAAATACCCTCTTTGGCTGCAAGACTGCGTGCCATTACTTGAGCATCCTCATCTTTTATATGCAGGATTTCATCGTAAATTTCCTGATTCAAAATCTTGGGAATAAATCCTGGACCGGTTCCCGGGATTTTGTGAGGCCCCGGCTCACCGCCTGATAGAACCGGTGAACCTGCTGGCTCTACAACATAAATTTTTAAATCTGGTATTTGTTTTTTCAATTCTTCTCCAACACCTGTAACTGTGCCGCCAGTGCCGGCAGTCAGTACAAGCGCGTCGAGTTTTCCTTCAAATGCCTCTAAAATTTCAACTGCTGTCGTGTTTCGGTGGGCATCTGAATTCGCCTGATTTTCAAACTGCATTGGAATAAAGGTGTCAGGAATGGTTTCAGCCATTTCTATCGCTTTATCGATGGAACCCTGCATCCGTCGATTTGCTGGGGTTAAATGCACTTCCGCCCCATAAGCTTTTAAAATTTTCACACGCTCGAGTGTTGCGTTATCGGGCATAGTAATAATGCAGCGGTAGCCTTTCACTGCACAGACCATGGCAATCCCGATCCCGGTATTTCCGGAGGTCGGTTCGATAACCGTACTTTTTCCCGGAATTAATTTCCCCTCAGCCTCTGCTCGCTCAATCATATTGATTGATGCACGGTCCTTTACGCTACCACCGGGATTGAATGATTCCAATTTTATGTACACTTCTGCACCATTTTGGTCAGGGAGCTTATTCAATTTTACAATTGGAGTATTGCCGATTAAATCAAGAACCGAGTTATAAAGTTTCATTTTTGTCACCCTTTCAATAGTTGTCCTTTCTCTTATTATATCATTTAATTCCCATTAGATTAGTGGGTGATGCTTTTTATTTTACAAAAAATTTTTGAACAATATAACTTTATATTACCCTTTTAGCATTAGTTCTTGTTAAATTTTTATGAGTACAAACAACCTACCGTCATTTAAAACGATAGGTTATTTATGAGTTATCATTAAAGTTCAAACTCCCACTCATCCCGGAGATGTAAATAAAGTACCAAGAGCGTGTTTTCTAGATCATTTGCAGTTTTCCCGGCAGTCTCCACTCCAATTTTTGGCAGCAGAAGCTCGGCGATTTGCCTTGTCATTTGATCTCTCTCAGTGTCAGGCAGCTGTCGGAACCGGCTGGCATATGTTTTCAGCAGTTTCCAGTCTTTCTCTTTGAATGATTTCATCGTCCATTCATCAATTACAAGACTCTCTTTTGATAAACCACGTTCTTCCATCTCTTTTTCAATGCCGGTAAGCTTTTTTTTCTTTCGTTTAGCTTTACGTTCATGAACGACTATCGTTCCTGCAACAAGGTCGCCTAGGCGTTTATGCTTGGAATGAAAGAATATCATGATAATGCCAAGAAAGTAACCGGTTGGCAGCGAGTCAATCAGCCGTAAAATATTTCGAATAAAGCTTGATAGCAGTGTAATGCTGTGACCATTATCTTGAATCACTCGAATTCCCACTACTTTTTTCCCCAGCGTCCTGCCGCCGGAAAAAAACTCGAAGAAAAAAAAGTACCCGTAATTCACAATAAAGATAACGATGATCACAATTGCAATTGCAACGGTGCTGCCTTCAAAAAAGGTTGAGTACGATGCCAGTTTATCCGAAACCAGCAGAACGGATAAGAAAAAAACAATATTAAATAACCAAATTAAAATTTGGTCAATAATAAACGCAGCAGCCCTGCTTCCTAAACCTGCGAGGCGAAACTGAAGCGAGACATATTCGGGAGTTTTAACCTCCATTTGTTCATAATTCATCAAGATTCCCCCATAACATGATGTTTTTCACATAAGTTGTTTCTATTTTTCTACAATATTACTATAATAAGGAATAGCATGTAAACTAGAGAGAAGGTGTAACATGGATGTAAAACAATTTATCAGACAGCACCGTGAAGATTGGAAGCAGCTTGAAGAATTAGTGGCTGACTTAAGCAAAGGCAGGAATGCAATCAGCGGTGAAAATATAATGAAATACCATCGGCTCTATCAAAAAGCGGCCCAGAATCTTTCATACAGTCAAACCTATTTTCAACATGATGAAGTAACTCAATTCTTAAACGGACTCGTTTCCAAAGCACATAATTTGCTTTATAAGGATCAAGTATCAAGTGTAAAACAAATCCGCTATTTTTTCAGCACGAAATTTATTGGTTTATTAGTGGAACAATGGAAATTTGTCATTACAGCGATGATTTTGTTTGCCATTGGCGGATTCGGAAGCTTTCTAGCAGTAATGAATGATCCCCTCCATATTTATTCCATCCTGCCGGCAAATATCGCGCAGGGTGTTGATCCACAGAGGCTAGGGAGCAACGACGGAGCGGTCGATTCCTCGCTTATGTCGGCAAGTATCATGACAAACAACATTCAGGTTGCAATGTTAGCCTTCGCCGGTGGAATTACTTTTGGCATCTTGACTGTTTATTTACTCATTTATAACGGTATCATCGTGGGGGCACTTGCCGCCTTGTTCTGGCATCACGATAAGTCTTATGATTTCTGGGCTTATATTGTTCCTCATGGAATGATTGAGCTGACCGCTATCTTCATTGCCGGCGGTGCTGGATTGTTAATGGGTTTTAAGCTGTTCGTACCAGGGCTGTATTCTAGAGGCTATCAATTAAAGCAGCAGGCTAAACGATCTGTTCAGCTGCTGCTCGGGACAATTCCCTTGTTTGTACTAGCCGGGATCATCGAAGGCTTTATCACTCCGGCGGCCATTTCGCTGGAAGCTAAGTATGCCGTTGCTTTCTTAACGGTCATTGGCTTAATTCTTTATATCATGATCGGTAAGCTCAAGCTTGCTAAGACTATAACAAGTTCTGATTCATAATATCGATATATTGCGAAACGGCGGTTACCGCCAATTTTTCCTCCGGGGCCTCAATCATTTGCAGGCCCTGTTTTTCCCATTTGTTTTTTTCCCGCTTTTTAAACATCATTTGCTGCTGGGCAATGCTCTTTATCATAGCTGTTTGGACATCAGTTGGCTCTGCCTTCGTCCGTTTCACCAGCGTTTGGTCCTCTATTCCAATCATGAAAAATAAATGGCGAGACCGGAGCCGTTTTAAATAGATTAGTGCTGATTCTTCGTGTAAAAAGGTGCGGACATCACTGAATAACAACAATAAACTGCGCTTCTTCTGCACCATTTCCAAATATTGCAGTACTGCGGCATAATTAGATTCGGCAGCATCAACTTTCACATTGTAAATGGCCTGCAAGATTGTCTGCAGATGAGCCATTCCTTTTGCCGGAGGAACAAACACCTTGATCTCCTTTGAAAAAGCAAGAACTGATACATAGTCCCCTTTTTGAAGTGCTGCCGCTGCAACCGTCAGCGCTGCCTCGAGTGCTTTTTCCAGGCGATTGGCCTTTTTTAGCTCGGCCCCCATCATCCTGCCGCAATCGAGTAGTATTGTAATATATTTGCCGTGCTCCGGCTCATATTCATTGGTCATAACTTCTCTTAATTTTGCGGTTTGCCGCCAATTGATTTTCCGCGGGTCATCACCGACAACATAATTTCGAATCTTGGCGAACTCTCCAACGCCGCTTAACTGTTTCCGAATCTTCCATCCTTCATAAAGTAAAAATGCTTGGGCATTCTCTAAATACTGCTTCGTCTCCGTTAAATCTGGGATGACCTTGACTTCTTGCGGTAATTCTACCGTTGTTTGCTTTTCCCATAATCCGAGTAAGCTCCGGTAACGAAAATATAGCTTATTGATTTTATATTTTCCTCGTTCAGCAGCGGTTGTTTCATACATAATCTTCACTGCTGAATCCTTTGGTATCGTTCCCTTTATTGGAAACGGCCGAGAAAATGACTGTGGCAGGCTGTCAATCAGCCTGTAAGAAAACGAATAGGCTGAAGGATTGCTTACCTCAATCGTAAGTGAATATGGCAGCCCGCGTTCCATTTCATCTGACAACGTCCTTTTAAAGCTTAGCTGGGATTTTTTTGGAGAGAAAAATAAATCCCCAAGACTTACCAAAAATACTATAATATTTATAGTAAACACATACCACCATGATAGATTCCCTGCTGTTGCTATTCCTAAAGCGGCAGTAAGAATCACATAGACTATCAGCAATTTTTTAGTTGGTAATATCCCTCTATCTTGGAACAGGAACCGAGCCCACAAGCTCTTCAATAATTTGGTCAACGGTTGCTCCCTCCAATTCTACATGC
Organism: Neobacillus kokaensis; assembly: GCF_014656545.1. Classification (GTDB taxonomy): domain Bacteria; phylum Bacillota; class Bacilli; order Bacillales; family Cytobacillaceae; genus Neobacillus; species Neobacillus kokaensis. The sequence continues at coordinate 87,836 of NZ_BNDS01000010.1, read as the reverse complement.
GGGGATAATTGAATCCGATGTCGCAATGCCGGTTTGGCAACCATTTTAATATCATCCGGTGTCACATAATCTCTGCCGGCAAGATAAGCCCAGGCTTGAGCCGCTTTTCCGATAGAAATCCCCGCTCTTGTACTGGCGCCAAAGCGGATGGTTTCCGTTTCCCGTGTTTTCCTGACAATTTTCATCATGTAATCAAGGACGTTTTCTCCTACGGTAACTTCGCTAACCTCCTTGCGAATCGCCATGAAAGTCGGCAAATCAAGGACTTCAGGAAGCGGGCTTGTATCAAATTGCTTTTCAATTACTTGTTTTAACACCTGTTTTTCTTCTTCAAAGGTTGGGAAGTCGATGTACAGCTTAAACAAGAATCGGTCCTGCTGTGCTTCCGGAAGCGGATACGTTCCTTCAAATTCAATTGGGTTTTGTGTAGCGACAACGAAAAACATATCAGGCAGCTGGTACGTTTCACCTTGGATCGTCACCTGCTTTTCTTCCATTGCTTCCAGAAGTGCGGCTTGTGTTTTCGCCGGTGTCCGGTTAATTTCATCGGCTAATAATATATTTGTAAAAATTGGCCCTTTTAACGTCTGAAAGCTTCCTTCTTTCATATTGTAAATCATGCTTCCAGTAATATCACTTGGCAGAAGGTCTGGGGTAAATTGAATCCTGTTAAAATCGCCGCCAAGAAGATCAGCAAGCGTCCGTACCATTTGTGTTTTACCGGTGCCAGGCACCCCTTCTAGCAGAACATGTCCGCCCGATAATACGGATGATAATAGAAGCCGTAAATTTAATTTTTGTCCAAGAATTCGCTTTTCATATGTTTCTAGAAAGGATGTTAATTCCTGTCTCATCCTTGTTCCACCTCTTTCTGCAGCCGGTTGAGCCGGCCTGACCAATGTAAATATTCTTGCTTATTGATTTTTTCCTTTTCTAGTACAGCCGCTAGGCCTTGTAGAAAGGAACGAATTTCCGTTGGTTTAATTCCCTGCCATTTTCGTTCTAGAAAACTCGCAAGATCCTTCCAATCCCTGCTGTACGGAATTTGCCAGCGTTCCTGAAGCAACAGCTTGACAAAATCTGCTTGAATCACTAAAGAATCGTGATAACGTCTGCCGCGGATATACCACGCTGCTAACGCCCGGATCCCTTCATCGCTAAAACGGACAGTTGCTTCCCGCGGCAGAAAAATAGGGCCAAATCGTTTGCCTTGAAGCCAAAGCCAGAGAATGGCAAGAATAATTCCTTGAAGGATTAGCAATACAAACCACTTTGGATACACCATCCAAGCAGATTTGTGACTTTCTGCACCATGCAGGTATTCATCAATTAAAATGGTTTGGGCATCGCTTTCATTAATCAAACGTAAAACTAGCGGCAAATGATCATGTTTTAAAATATTTCCGTTCATTACCCATTCAGGCGTCACTGCTACGATCAATTGTCCCTTACCCACCGCTCGTTTCATTGCTACAATACCTGCTTTGTCCTTGAGTAAAATGTCATTTCCTTTCTGCGATTCCAGACGTATGTAAGACTTAATGTTAGCCTTATAGGCATTATTGTTTTGGTCATAAACCTTCAAAAGCTGATCATCGCTCATACCTTCGTCAACTGGCCAGGTATTAATATCCAACATGCCTTTTGGATTATCCTTCAAAAGCAGAATCGTATTCCCCGCTTTGATAAAATCCATGTACTCTTTCATTTCCTTTGTTTCCGGAACATTTAATGGTTCAATCATCACCATCAGCTGCTTTTCCTGACCCTTTGGCAATAAAGTAGGGGAATAGCTCCAGCGTTGCACCTTCGTCTCCTTGCTTAGGTATGTGTAGAATCCCTTTACCCCTGTAGGTGAAGGGGAATCTGAGACATAACTTGGAAAAAACCGCGGTTTTGGAGAAAAGGCGAAATAGCTGATGACACTGAATAGGACCAGTAAAACAGCAAGCCATATCCACCCTTGTCTAGCCTTTTTCAACGCTGCTCCCTCCCCCGAACAGATCTTCCTTTAGTTCTTTCATAACATTTTCGTAGAATTGAATATATTCCTTGCTCTTTACTTCTCGCTCGCCATATGTGACTTCATCAAAAAACTGGGCAAGATGGAAAAATTGTTCTGCCCGGCTTTGATCTATTTTCCTTAATTCTTCATAATACTCCCAGTTGGTTTTCCAAAACCTTGCCTCTAGCCATCCTTTTTCATGAAAGAAAAGTAATAGACCTAGAAATAAGTGGCGGACAGCACCAGTAAAGTCACTTAAAGCCTCCAGTCTTTCTGCTTCCCTTACATGCTGCGAATACGACCAGTTTAGCTCATTTCTCGATTGCAGCGGTTTGTGCTTCCGAAGGACTTTATTCCGTCTATGGTTTCGAATTAGAAAATAAGCGGATATAGCCAAAAGAAGTAACACTACAACAATCACTATTATCAGTAGGATTGATCCTGCTGCACTATCCGCAATGTTAACGGACGGAAATAAGTCTTCTAATTTGTCGGCAATCCATTGCTTTGCATTGTCCCACCAAGTGGCAAACAAACCCTTTGACTCGTCATATACGCGGTATTCTTTTTGATTGAGTATGTCTTTTAGCTCATCTCGTGCCTTGTTGGCATCAAGCATTGTCATCACCTTATTTATCTAAAATGGGTGGATTGTTATAGTCGTCAATTAGTTCTTTTAAATCATCGGCATCGTGGCGAACCTTTAAATCAAGATACATGACACCATATCCCACAGAGAAAATCATTGTCGTAATTAACACCACAATGTTGGAAATGATCGATAACAGGACGCTGTTTCCTAAAGCAATGCCAAGAGTTGCTTCCACCGCAAAGCTGATGATTGTAATGATTAAATAAAAAACAATAAATAAACCAATTAAAACCCATGTGCGTCCCCGTGTTAGTCTCCAGCTGCGGCCAAATCCAGGCGATTTGCGGTCAAGCACTACCGAGCCAAAATAAAAACTCCAGCGCGTGACGAAGTAAGCAATCACCACACCAAAGGCTAAAAATAAGACGACCCCAATTAAAATTCCTACAGCTGGATTAGTAGCCGCTGCCCCAATTACTCCCATTAAAGCGACGATGATAATAGGAACGAGAACCATCCCAAAAATAATCAGGCCAAATAAAATTGTACTTCCGAGCATCGGCCAAAAACGTGAGAAGGCTTCTTTAATAATTGATTTCACTGTAAAGTCTTCATTTTTTCGAATATGATTGATTCCTAATAAGATTGCTGCTTCTGCCACTGGTCCAAGGATGACTGTGAAAAGCCCTACAAAAATCAGCCCGACATCCGCACCAATGCTGCTGGAATCCACTGTCCCTGTCTCTGTAAAGCTGGCCAGCATTTGCTCATACCATGTACTTCCGCTGCCGACCTCCCTAAAAAAGCTTGTTCCCGATAATAATTGAATGATGGCTTCCACCAAATAAACTGGCCCTAATAAAATAAGGAAAACCATGAAGAAATCCTTAAATCTGCTTTTACTTAAACTAAATGTATGGTCGAGAATTTCCCCGAATCCTTTTGGTTTTGAAAACTTTGAATCCAATTTTTTATCCCCCTATAAAAAAATAATCACAATCATTATTTTAACATTTATCTTACAATTTTAGTGTAAATTCTGTAAAATAACGTAAAATTTAACTATCCTACTCGAATAAAAACTGTAAAAGATGCCGATGAATAAGGTGAATATTTTTGTTGTGAGTTGATGTGATGATTATGAGGAATTTTAGGAAAATCTTTAATCCACGAAATCGAAGCCATTCCGAATATACTGTAGTCGATGAGCAGCGGATGAATGCTCGGCCGACAAGATTAGTTTCTGTTATAACACCGGTGTATAATGCCGAAAAGTATTTACGAAAAACAATCGATTCGGTGCTTCAACAATCACTTGGTTTAGACAAGATTGAATACATCCTGGTCGATGACTGTTCTACTGATTCATCTCGGGAGATTTTATTAGACTATTCTTCAAGGTTTGAAAACATTATGGTTATTTTTTTGAATAGGAATACAGGAACACCTGGCCGCCCACGCAATATCGGGATTGACCTGTCGAGTTCGAAATATATTTCCTTCTTGGATGCCGATGATTGGCTCGAACCAAGCGGCCTTGAAACACTTGCGGCAATTCTTGAGGAAACTGGAGATGCTTATGCTGTAGGAAAGACCATACAGGTGAAGGCTAAGGGGATAAGTATAATTGGTGAGCATGAATCCTGTAAGGAACGAAGAAGTGTTTGCCCCTTATCTATTCCACATATCTTTCATCATCTTGGCCCTAGGGCAAGAATGGTAAGTGCCGAATTATTGAAAAACAATCAAATACAATTTCCCGAAATGAAGTTTGCAGAGGATAAGCAATTTTTCATGGAAGTTTTGGTTCATTGTCCTTCCATATCAACAACTACAAAACCGATTTATTACTTAAACAGGATTGATAACCAGGATACAAGGCTTTCCAATCAGACAAACATCATACAAAAAACAAACTGTAATCTAAAAGTCATTCACCATATGATCAATAAAGAGCTGGATGTAAACAAACAAAAGATGGTGTTAAACCGATTATATGAATACGATTCCATTTCCCGATTTTTCACCACCCCGCATTATCAAAAAACCAAGCTTAAACGGGTGTATTACCATAAGCTGAACCAAGTGTTAAAAACAACAAAACATTTAGACTATGAGTTTTCCGAAGAATTTCTGCAGCCGATGAATAAAGTGGTTTATCAGCTTTTTCGAGAAAAAAATTATCGGCTGCTGGAAAACCTTTATGCATGGGATCGTCAGGAGAAAATTAAGGAAGTTATTATCAAAGAAGGCTTGCCGTATACGATTTTTAATGGGAGTACCCATATTAGGTTACCTATGCATGCTGTATATAAGGAGGATTATTTTTCACAGAATTCTTATTTTCTCAATTTTACCGTGTATGGAGATTATTTAGATGGTGTTACGGATGTACTGATTCGCGATACAAAAAATGCTTTAAATGAGGTATTGCTTCCCGTAGTTGTTGATAAAAGTGGAAACGGAACAGTGGAAATTGATTTGGTTTTATTAGGCACCCTGTCTCCATCCACTTATTCCATTTTTTTAAGATATCATGATTATATGAAAATTAATATTAGAAAACCGGCGGAGGAAAAATTACGGCATATCGTCCAAAATCGTCAATTCACTTTTTTTAGAACTGTCTTTTCAAATGTTGGCTTAAAGATTGAAAAAGCAGCAGAGTAAAACACAAAAACGCCTCTCCCATCATAGTTTAACGTAACGTGATTTATTTTGGGGGAGGTTAAATATGGTCATCCATGTTGTTCAGCGTGGTGAAACGTTATGGCAAATATCCAATCGATACCAAGTTGCTATTGGTAATATTACCGAAGTGAATGGGTTAACAAATCCAAATCAATTAGCAGTTGGCCAGGCTATTGTTATTCCGACACTAGATGTTTTTCACTCTGTTAATTCTGGAGAAGCCCTGTGGTCCATTGCTCAAAGGTATGGTACATCGATCGAGGCGATTATTCGGGCAAATCAAATCACAAATCCTGCACTTATTTATCCCGGTACCGTTTTAAGAATTCCGGCAATAAGGCACACCATCGCCCAAGGAGAAACTTTATGGATGATTGCCAAGTATTATGGAACGACGATCAATGCGATCATAAAGGCCAATAAAATCCAAAATCCTAACATGTTATATCCTGGAACGGTACTAATAATTCCGCGAAGCAAGCCGGTAATCGAAAGCAATGCCTTTACGTACCATTCAGGGCAGCAGGCAATTCAAATGGTAGGAGAAGTGGCTGAACATTTGACGTATATTGCGCCGTTTGCCTATGTTATTCAACCAGACGGTACACTTGTTCTTTACATGGAAAACGACTCAGACGCCATCCAAGCCGGTTCTAGCAAGGGTGCGCTGCCAATGATGTCGATTACCAATTTCACTGCCACAAAAGCCGGTGAAAACATTGCTCACAGCGTACTAGCAAGTGAAGAACACCGGGATAAGCTGTTGGAAAACATCTTATCGATTATGCGTTCAAAAGGCTATCGAGGATTAAATATTGATTTCGAAAATGTCCTGCCGGCTGACCGTGAATTATATAATCAATTTCTTCAGCGTGCAGTGGACCGGCTGCACGCTGAAGGTTATTTTGTATCGACCTCCTTAGCGCCTAAAATTAGCGGTGAACAAAAAGGATTATTGTATGAAGCACATGATTATCCCGCTCACGGCAAAATTGCTGACTTTGTTGTGCTGATGACTTATGAGTGGGGCTATCGCAAGGGACCACCGCAAGCTGTTTCGCCTTTGAACGAAATTCGCCGGGTACTCGATTACGCTGTCTCCGTGATCCCGCCTGAAAAAATTCTGATGGGCTTCCAGTTATATGCTAGGGACTGGATTATTCCTCATGTGCAAGGACAGGAGGCAGAAACGTATAGTCCTCAAGAAGCGGTCAGCCGGGCGATTAAGTATGGTGTTGCGATTCAATATGATCCAGTTGCTGCGTCCCCTTACTTTAGGTATACAGATGAGCAGGGCCGAGGACACGAGGTATGGTTTGAAGATGCACGAAGTGCTCAGGCTAAATTTGATTTGATAAAGGAATACAATTTGCGCGGCGTCAGCTATTGGGTACTCGGCTATCCATACCCGCAAAACTGGGCGCTGCTGGAAGATAATTTTACGATAAAGAAGCTGACGTAATTTTTTCTCATTAAGTCCTATGAATAGGGTTATATTACCAACCGAACCTCCTCCTCTTTTCTGTTACAATTTTTAAAGACAGGAAGATTAGGAGGTTTTAATCTATGAAAAAACGGAATCTAATCCTTGTACTAGTCATCCTTTTGACATTTGTCGGGGGATTTTCTTCTGGAATACTATACACAAAAAACGCCAAAATGAATCCAATAAATATATATCAAGCACCAGTTTCGGCTGCGAACCCTAAAGAAAAAACACTTCCCAAGACACCTAAAGCAAACTCAAAGGTGTTAATTGGTTACGTACAGGACTTTCGCGATCCCAACATGATCGATTATTCGAAACTAACTCATGTCATTTTCTCCTTTGTACATCCTACAAAGGACGGCGAAATCCTTTTTAGCGGAGATTATGCCATGGAAAATTTACGTACAATCGTTACGAATGCAAAGAAGCACAATACAAAAGTGATCCTTGCAATTGGTGGCTGGTACCATATAAAGGGCGGAGAATCCTATCCGTATTTTAAAGCGGCCATATCCAATTCAGCAGCAAGAACAAAGCTGGTGAATGAGCTTGCCAGGATTGCAGAAAGGGAGCATCTTGACGGAATAGACATCGATTTTGAGCATTCACGTTCAGCCGAAGATGCTCAAAATTTGAAGGCCTTTACTAAGCAGTTAAGCAATAAGCTTCATAAGACAAATAAAGAACTATCAATAGCGGTTTATTCAAAAATTAATGCAGAAACGTTGACTGAAGTCGGTTTCGTCCAATACGACACGGCCATGTTCCGTTATGTTGACCATGTAAATATCATGGCTTATGACGGTCAGTGGGATGGCAAATATAATGCTGCTAACCTATCACCTTATAAGTTTACAGAGAAAATTGTCAACTATTGGTCCAACCTTTTTGAGCAAAATAAGATTTCAAAAGATAAACTAGTTCTTGGAGTTCCATTTTATGCACAGCCAACGGATCCGAAAATCAAACAGGTTTCCTATGCCGCGATTATCAAAGAGAATCCAGATGATGCTGCATCCGATATGGTAAAAATGAATGGAACCACTTATTATTACAATGGCAGTACGACCATGGAAAAGAAAACGCAGCTGGCATTGAATTATGGTTTTGGCGGTATGATGTTATGGGAGGCTGGATTAGATGCCCAAGGACCTAGAAGTCTAACAACAGCCATTTATGCTGAATTAAAAAAATCGAGTACAAAGTATTATTCTCTTAAAAAATAAAAAGACAAGGTGCCCCCTTGTCTTTTAATCTTTTTTAATCACTTCAAATTGGCTGATTTGCCAAGGAAGCGATCCATTTGTTTTGTTCAAAGTGAATTTATACGTAACCTCTTCCTCATATTCTTTCGTCCCGTCCGTATATTTGAAAAATTTGGTTGCCTTAACTGTTGCTTCATCATTTTCTTCCATTGCAGCACCTATGTCTTTAACAACGGCTTCCTTAAAGGTAAACGTATTAAACAGCTGTTTGTAATTTTCATAAAGCGCTTTATATTCTGCGGAACCTTTATCCAACTGGTACGTACTCATATATCCTTCCAAATCTCCCGCCAGCTCGGCTAATGTTTGAAAATACACCGTACGTTTAATCTCATCAAGATTGTTTCCAGCCCCTTTTCCTTTCCCCAACACCACATCATGAATCATGATCATTTTTTCAGCTGGATATCCAGCTTTTTTCAGTTTTGAAAAATCATCGGCAATAACATTGGATATTTTTACCCCATTTTGCTCAAGGTCTTTATTGACCCGGTAAAGTTTAAAGGCTTCGCCGAAATGGTTGGTCAATAATTTAACATGTGCGAAGGTGACCTCTAAAAGCGGACTTTTTGGATTATATTCTTTAGCCAACTGAAGCGAATTCAATGCATCATCCGGCATATGATTGAGGAGCTGACACCATGCTAAATTTCCGTACCCGCTGCCTAACACTTTTACATTTGTAAGCAATTTTTTGTCCTTAAGCTCTGTCAAAATGATTACACTATCTTCGGCGTCCTGAAATGCATGATAAGGATGCCCTAATTCAATTTTTACAATGGCCATTGAATCGGCAATCTGAGCCTCAGCAAAACGGGCATCTCCAAGTAGGTTCGAACTATTTCCCGCCGTATTCCCTAGGATGTTTGCCATGTCCCTAGCTTGAATGTAAAGTTTAAGTGCCGCTTCCCATTTCCGCTGTTTAAATAACGCATCTGCCTGGTCCCAGTACTGATTGACCATTCCCATTCCCTGCTGTTGAAGGCTATTCGCATCAACTGGGAGTTCTACACCGCTTGAGAGGATAATATCTACTGCTGTATTTTTGGCGATTGTAGATTTGTAATCAATGGATTGTTTAATAACATGCCCTTTTTTCGAAAGTAAATCCTTTTGCTGCTTCACTATACCAAGTTTCAACCCAGCCTTTTCCAGTTCTATTTTGGCTTCTTCTTCTGTAAGGTCATAAAGTAATGGAACGGTTACCTTTACTGATTGGTCAATCGGATTTTTTTCTAGATTGTTTTTCAAAACATTTTCGGGTTTCTCCTCTTCGTAGGAAGGGGCTAAACTGCCAATGACATATAAAAAACCTAACATCAGGATAACAAAAATTGCAAAACCACTAATAATGGCGGTAATGACAATCCATGTATCTTTCTTCTTTACCGGTGCTGTCTGCGGAATATGAGTAGGCTCTTGGGAAACTGTCGTAATGTTTTGCTCCCTAACTGGATTTTCATCCTGCAATGATTCTGATAATAAACGCTCCTCTTTGACAATTTCCCTTCCTTTTTTTCTTAAGGTTAGAATAAGTGCCAAAACAGCAATTAATACCGCAAGGACGCCTAAGCCAATCATGGCCGAATAAAAAATGATCGGTGCCCCGTCAGATGATTCTGATTTAACTTGACGTCCTTCCGTTTTGTATTGAATTCCTAACCTGTCAAGCTCTTCTAATAGTTCATCAGCCTGAATCGACCAGCCGATATTATCACCTAAACGAATGCGTTCTGTCTTTCCTCTTCCATCCTCACCAAGGACAACACCTGCAACGAGTGAAGCGGCACTGTTAATTCCAATAACTGCACCGTTTTCTGTAAATAATGGACCTCCTGAATTTCCTGGATTGATCGGGGCATCTGTTTGATACAGTTCAACTCCATCCTTTGATTTTACTTTGGCACTGATAATTCCTTGTGACACCTTTACTGTAGCGATTGTGGAGGGATCAATTAAGCGCTGGTCAATGGCTGCACCGGGAAAACCCATTACATACACACGGTCGGCTACTTTCACATCCTTTGACCTTGTAAAAGTAACTGCCGGCCGGTCAAGCGCTTTTTCAGTTTTAAGGACAGCCAAATCTTTGACAGCTGAAGACCAAATGACCTCTGCAGGTATAATAATACCAATTTCTAGAACGATGTTGACAGGACCGCCCTGTTCAGCACATGAAATGACATGGTGATTGGTTACAACGTGGTCCGAATTCCCAATAACAAAGCCTGTGCCCATTCCATAAGCACCGTTTAAATCGCCGCAAGTAATCAATACTGTACTGGCCTGCATTTCATCTGTAGATTTAGCATAGGATGACAATGGCAATAAAACAGATAGAAATAGAAGAAAAATAGCGGTAAAAGAAGGAAGACAACGGAGCTTTTTCACCAGATTCCCCTCCCCTTCTTGGGTGTTCTTTCATTGTTGTTAGCAGGGATTTTTCATAGATTAATAATGCTGAGGTAAAAGATGAAGCGTTATTTGTAGTAAAACAGTATATTCTTAAAATACGTTAGTCATGACGGAAGAAGACCTCTTTAGTCAATATGTAATGTATATTTCAATTAGCCAGCAAACAGAAAAACCATTCCCAACCAAATTCAGGCTGGGAATGGTTTTAAATAGCATTGTAATACCATACACCATTTTCTAAACATTTTTCACACTGATTGCTGTAGTATAAATACTCTAAATGAGCAATCGTTTCTCCCATTGCAAAGCGCATTTCATGCGTCGTTAATGGCCTTTTAAACAGCTGCTTAGAGACCTGATAAATAGTTGCAGGAGTTTTGATATATTTATAGACCTCATGTAAACGGTCGTGATGATGAGAAATTAATTCAGCGATTCTCTTATTGGCGTTTTGAAAAGGGATGCCGTGTGACGGAATCACATACTCCGCATCCAACAATTCAATTTTTTTCAAAGAATTAAAGAACGCCTCAAGCGGATTAGGAATGCCGCGAAACCAATACGAAATATTCGGGGTGATTTTAGGTAAAATATGGTCTGTTGAAAATAGGATGCTGTTCTCTTTGTTATACAAGCATATTAAACCATCAGAGTGACCAGGTGTAAAAATTACATCATATTCATACTTTCCGAATAGAATTTTCTCACCCTCTTCTAGATGTTTTGACACTAAGGGATATGGTTTCACTCTCGGAAAAAAGCTTCCTTCATCACTTGTTAACTCATCCGCTCCTTGTTCAGGAATGCCGCATGTGTCGTAGTGCTGCTTCACCTTTGCGAGCGATTCAGGTTCCCAAAAAGTGGTCCCCGCAATATCATCCACCTTCGTCATCCATACGTCTGCATTCGTTAATCGCTGCAGCGTTCCCCCGTACCCATAATGATCCGGATGAAGATGGGTGAGAATAATTGTGGAAATCTCGTGCTTTTCAATATATGGTTTCCATATGTCCCTGGATACTTCATTGTTTAAGCCGGTATCGATAATTATCCAGCCTCGAGAACCTTCCGCTATAAAACAATTCACATGGTTTAAGCGGAAGGGCAAGGGAATCGTCACCTGCGTGACTCCAATATCATTCAACAAATACATCAGACTCCTTCCTCCATGATATATATATTTATCGAAATTATCAGTCTATTGATATCATGCCATAATATTTATGAAAAATAAATAAAGAAGCCTTGCTGTAACAAGGCTTCCGTAAATTTTGATAACGAGGAAACAAAAGAACCATCCTTTATCTTTCTTTTAGGCTGCTTCTATTTCTTCTTCGCCATGAGCAGATGCTGCCTTCGTTACAAGACTAACGCCGATCATGACGATGATATTGATTAATACGGCGATTAAGCCGACATTTAAATCCTTAATTACTTGAGGAAATGCCGGGAAAAGTGTTCCAATGGTTGCTTTTGTCAACGTGGTATAGCCGACAATTGCTAAACCAGCAATGATTCCAGCTATGGCACCTTGCTTTGTAACAAATTTATTTTTCATTAAACTTGCAAAGAAAGATGGAGCCAATTGAGTTACCATACTGTAACCCATTAATAACAATGCAACGATTGTATTGCCTCCTGTTAACGTGAAGTAAACGGCAATCAGCGCTAGAACCGGAACAAGAATTTTCGCAATCGAGATAATTTGTTGATCCGTTGTTGACGGGACAAAATGTTTATAAACGTTTTTCGCCAACAATGTTGCCGAACTCATTAAGATCATGGAGCCAGGAACAAGTGCTGTTAGTAAGCCGGCGGCGCCAATTACTCCAACAAACCACGGGTCAAAGGTTTTCATGGAAAGTTTTAATAGGGCAAGGTCCATCTCAGGCCCTTGCAGCCCAGGAACTTGCACTATCGCCGTGTACCCTACGAACAAGACGCCGATAGACAATGCCCCATAAAGCGGAAGAATAAAGGCGTTTTTACGTAATGTCTTCGCATTTTTGGCTGCATATGCAGATCCAAACGTTTGCGGCCACATATAAAAACCAAGCGTTGTTAAAATAACTGTTGAAATAAACCAAGATGCCCCCATCCCTTGTGAGGGAAGCGTTAGAAAATTAGGCTTTACAGCATCAACTGCTTCAAACATTGGCTGGAGACCGCCAAAATAATGGATCGGAATATAAATGCCTAAGAATAATGCAACACCAGCAATCATTATATCCTTTAATACAGCTGTCCAAACAGATCCATGAATCCCTGAAATCATGACATATACCGTAACTGCAATTGCTCCAATCCAAACTGCAATAGTTGGAGAAATAGCCCCATAGGATGTTGTAGAAACAATAATGCCCAATCCTTTTAACTGCAGAACTAAAAATGGAATAAGTGCCAGTACACCTACAATGGACACAATTACTCCTAAAATTGGACTGTTGTACTTTTTCACATAAAAATCTGCTTGCGATACTAACCTATGTTTCGTACCATATCTCCACACCGCTGGGTAAACCCAATAGGAGAACAAATAACCTAAAGCAGCAAAGGCTAATCCATATAAAGCCGGACCACCGATACCATAGGCCCAGCCGCTGTTTCCTAAGAAGGTAGAGGTTGAATAAATCTCACCAGCTAAAAGAATCATGACAAGAATGGAGCCAAATCCGCGGCCGCCGACCGTCCATTGTTCTAAGTCCATATCTTTCCCTCGTCTTGCCAGTATACCTAAAAATAAAACAAATGCTAAAAATCCAAAAATGATTACAAGCGTGATGTTCATTATTCTTCACTCCCTTCTTCTTTGTTAATTGGATCTAGCTTATATATTAGAAAAACAACAAGTGATGTAAGAATCAGCCAAGAGAAATTCCAAAAAAAGAACAATGGCATTCCTAATATATATGGCGTCATACTATTAGCCCAAAATGGTCCCCCTAATAAAGCAATAACGGGAATTAGTGCAAGAAAATAAATTGGTTTCATAAATCGTCCTCCCATTTTTGTGGTTTTACAGAATATGCCCATTTTGTGTAATATTCTGATTCTTATATTTAAGAAAAGAGGTTAAAAGGCTTAACTCCACCCCTTTTCACTTTAAATTGGATATTTTTTTTAAAACGGCTCTTTGCTCTTTTACGTTTGTTTTACATGAACTTGAGTGTCTTCATGGGAATTAAGTTCTAGTATGTCCTTCTTCTTTAAAAGCTAATGATTAAGAATGTTTTTCAGGTTCAATAAAGGAAACTTGATTGTGTTTTTTTGAACCTAACCTATAAATCATTGTTCCGAAGACAGCACCGATAATTGCTGGTACCAGCCAAGAAAAGCCGTTTGCACTGAATGGCAGAAATGGAATGAAATTTAAAGCAGCTGGGATTTTAATTCCGATGGCGCCTAATGTTTCAAATAAACTCACAATAAATGTTAACAGGATGGCTCCACGATAGCTCCCAGGATTGGGAATAACTTTATGAAATACTCCTAAAAATACTAGAACAATCGCAACTGGATATAATGCAAGGAAAATTGGCAATGTATAATTAATAATTTTTTCAACACCAAGCATTCCAATCGCTGCACCGACCACACAAACAAGCAATGCTCCGTTCCGATAGCTAATTTTGTTATTAGATATATCTCTTAAAAAGTCGCCAATGACAGCTGTTACACCGATCGCAGAGGTTAGACAGGCAAGTGCAATCGTAATGGCCAGCAGGACAGCCCCGTAGCTTCCTAATAACCGGTTAATTAATGCGGAAACTAGTGCTGTACTTTCAATATCATTTGGATATAAGCCGCTGCCGGCTGCTCCAAGATATAGTAAACCTCCGTAGACAACCAATAAGCCTATACCGGCGATCGCAGTGGCGGAAATGGCTACCTTTTTCATCGATGCTCCCTTATATCCATGACCAATAATCGCCGCGATAATAATGGGGGCACAAAAAATACCAGTAACTACGTCACCCGTTTGATAAGCATTAATAAAGGCATTGGAGAACGGATTTTTTAACTCTGTTGAAATTGGTGAACCGATTGGATCGAAAACTCCTTTAATCACAATAAATGTTAGAATGATAACTAAAAGCGGGGTAAGAAACTTTCCGATTTTATCAATGACATTCGACTTATCCATGGCAAAATAAAATGTTACTGCAAAGAAAACGAAAATAGTCACAACTGAAGGGACTTGTGGGATTAATGTTTTAACCCCTAATTCATGTGTTGTTGCTGCCATGCGTGGAATGGTTACAAACATTCCAATTCCCACCATTAACAAAAGATTAAAGATTTTATAAAACCAAGGACTGATCGGTTTTGTTAAATCCTCAAATTTTCCGCCAACATTTAAAATCGCGATAACAGCTAACAGTGGTAAAGCAATTCCTGTTATGCAAAATCCTATCAATGCGGGAAGCCAGTTGGTCCCTGAGGCAAGTCCAATTGTAGGTGGGAAAATCAAGTTGCCTGCACCAAAAAATACAGCAAATAATGCAAAACCAATGATGATCGTATGTTGAATAATTTTATTTTCTTTCATTTAAACACCTCTTTCTTGCGAAATCGTTTACATTTTTTACCTCCGTTTTAATTCCGTCAGCCTTACAAAGGGTTAACAAATTTTTTGTTTTAAGCGCCCTCAATAATGTATTTGCAATATATGTGCCAACTTTTCGAATTTTGTAGAAAAATATAGATTTTATATGAAAATTATATTAAAATCAGTTATTTCCATATAATCGCAGGATTATAAATTGGTTTAATATTGAAAAAATTAGCAGAGTTTTCTATTTTACTATTGAAAAAATCGCAATATTCGTCAAAAATTTTTACCTTTAGTAAAATTTTTTTTACTCCCAAACAAAAAGCCGACAGTAGTTAGATTTTATACTAACTGTCGGCTCTCAAAAATAACATTAATTAAAAGCGGTATATAATAAAATCCCATTGTTTTAATGTTGGATTAATGTAATTGATATTTGTCCATTTTGTATTTTAATAATTGCTTGGAAAGGCCCAGACCTTTGGCAGCAGCAGTTATTTTACCATTTGTTAAAGATAATTCTTTCACAATGATTTCTTTTTCAAATTTTTCGACCGCTTCTTTTAATGAATAGATCTTTCTATCCTTTTGTGTATTATCAGGAGCCCTTCGATATTCCTTAATTCTTTTAGGTATATCATCTAAAGTTATTTTATCGGACAAGGCATTATTATAAGCTGTTTCTACTGCGTTCTTCAGTTCTCTGATATTCCCAGGCCAGCTGTAAGCATTAAAACATTCCATAACTTCTGGTTCGGCACCACTAATATAAATATTCATGTGATTATTGTAAAAATCAATAAAGTTTGTTAACAGTACCTGTATATCTTCTTTTCTTTCACTTAAACACGGTAGATCAATTTGCACAACCCCTAAGCGATAGTACAGATCTTCTCTTAGTCGCTTCTCTGCAACCAACTTATCCGGGTCTTCATTGGTTGCTGATATGACCCTTATGTCAACACTAATATTTTTGCTGCCGCCAATTCGCCGAATTGTTTTTTCTTCAATGGCTTTTAAGAGCTTGACCTGAAGATAATAATCTAAGGAATTGATTTCATCTAAAAATAACGTGCCGCCATCAGCTTGTTCAAATAAGCCGGTGCTGTCAATCGCCCCTGTAAAACTTCCTTTTACAGTGCCGAATAAGGTACTTTCTAATAAATTGGGCGGAACGGCACCACAGTTCAGTGAGATAAACGGCCCGTTATATCGATTACTTAAATTGTGGATGGATTGTGCGACCATTTCCTTCCCTGTTCCAGTTTGGCCGTAAATCAAGACGGTAGAGTCTGTCTT
Source organism: Neobacillus kokaensis (assembly GCF_014656545.1). Taxonomy (GTDB): domain Bacteria; phylum Bacillota; class Bacilli; order Bacillales; family Cytobacillaceae; genus Neobacillus; species Neobacillus kokaensis. Next base: position 71,528 of record NZ_BNDS01000010.1, on the reverse strand, counting down.
GGAGATTTTTCTAACTTTTTCTTTTATAGCTTCCATTTTTGGATTAGTCGTAATTATATTATCGATGGTATAAATGGTATTATTTTTTCGAAAAACCTTGTGGCTGGCAAATTGATCTAAGGATTGGATATTTTCTTTGGAAAAGAAATGCTTCGAAAATTCAATTGCACCTTTAATTTTATCGTTTTCAATAATTGGGTATGTAGAATTAAGTGAAACTAATAGGTTGCCGCTTTTTGTTATCAGTTCCTGTTTCACATTACAAATGGCTTTCCCTGTTTTAATGACATTCATAATCGTACTATTTTCATTGGTGAGATTTTTGTAATACGAGGTAATGTGTTTTCCCATGAACTCTTCAGGTCTAACAGATATTTCTTTTAATACTTTTAAATCCGCTAAATCAAAAAATAGAATAACTCCATTTTCATCTGCAATTAAAATATTGTCAAAATCAGATATATGCTTAAAATCTTCCGTATTAATTTTCAACATTTTCCCCTCCTATCCTGATTAAAGGAAGGACATTGTCCTACTAGTACTTGCATTACATATTAACCATACAAGTATATAGTAATACAAAATCAAATGAAATAAGCATCGATATAGAAAAAACTCTTTCCGAGACCGGAAAGAGTCCGTTATTTTATTCAAAGAATTCTTATGCTAATACCTCTTTAATTTTTTCAACTGCCCAATCGATTTCTTCTTTTGTTATGATTAGCGGCGGAGCAAAACGGATGACGGTATCATGTGTCTCTTTACATAATAATCCTTTATCCTTCAACTGCTCGCAATAAGGTCTTGCTTCCTCCGTTAATTCAACACCGATAAACAATCCTCTGCCTCTAATTTCTTTCACAATAGGATTTTCGATTGTTCGTAATTGTTCAAGGAAGTAATTACCTAATTCTAAAGAACGTTCAGCCAGTTTTTCCTCTTCGATTACTTCAAGTGCAGCAATCGAAACGGCACAAGCAAGCGGGTTACCGCCAAAAGTGGAACCGTGTGACCCCGGGTTAAATACTCCTAAAATATCGGAATTAGCAACTACGCAAGAAATTGGGAATACTCCGCCGCCAAGTGCTTTTCCTAAAATTAACATGTCAGGTTCAATGCCTTCCCACTCGTAAGCGAACAATTTACCAGTACGAGCTAGGCCTGCTTGAATTTCATCACAGATGAATAGAACATTATTTTCTTTACATAAATCATAAGCAGCTTTTAAGAAACCTGCTGGTGGAACGATAATCCCTGCTTCCCCTTGGATTGGTTCAAGGATAAATGCCGCTGTATTAGGAGTAATCACAGCTTTTAGTGCTTCCAGATCACCATAAGGAATTAATTTAATACCTGGAAGCATTGGACCGAAGCCGCGCTTATATTCTGGATCAGATGATAATGATACAGCACCCATTGTACGGCCGTGAAAATTACCGTTACATGCAATGATTTCTGCTTGGTTTTCGGCAATGCCTTTAACGTCATATCCCCAGCGGCGTGCAGCTTTAAGAGCTGTTTCAACTGCTTCAGCACCGGTGTTCATCGGAAGTGCCATATTTTTATTCGTTAATTTACAAACTTTTTCATACCATAAACCAAGCTGGTCATTATGGAAAGCACGTGAAGTTAAAGTTACTTTATCTGCTTGATCCTTTAATGCTTGAATAATCTTTGGATGTCTGTGTCCTTGGTTTACAGCGGAATAAGCACTAAGCATATCCATGTAACGGTTGCCTTCTGGACTTTCTACCCAAACACCCTCTGCTTTGGAAATAACGATTGGCAGCGGATGGTAGTTGTTAGCCCCGAATTTTTGTGTTTGTTCAATGATTTCAGTAGTTTTGGAAGTTGTCATCGTCATATTGTTTCTCCCTTCTTTAATCGACCGTTTTATATAAAGCGGGAGCTTCAGGTGAAGCTCTCCGCCTCTATCATCAATGGTTATAGAGTTTCAGCAGTTGTTTTAGCTTGCATATGAAGTAATAAATAATCAGGTCCGCCAGCTTTGGAATCTGTTCCGGACATATTAAAGCCGCCAAATGGCTGGTACCCTACAATGGCACCGGTACAGCCGCGGTTAAAATAAAGGTTGCCAACGTGGAATTCTTCACGTGCCCGTTCGATATGCTCGCGATTATTAGTGATTAAAGCACCTGTTAAGCCATAATCAGTATTATTAGCAATTGTCATCATATGGTCAAAGTCACGTGCCTTACAGAACGCTACGACTGGGCCAAAGATTTCTTCCTGCATTAGACGAGATTTTTCATCAAGATCAGCAAAAATTGTTGGTTGGATGAAGTACCCTTTAGAATCATCACCTTCTCCGCCAGTCATAAGTCTGCCTTCTTCCTTACCGACTTCAATATAGTTCATAATTTTCTTGAACGATTTGTCATCAATAACTGGTCCCATATAGTTATTAAGGTCTTCCGGATTTCCGATAGTGAGTGTTTTGGTTAAAGCAACAGCTTTTTCAAGCACTACATCGTACACATCTTGATGAATAACAGCTCGGGAGCCTGCTGAACATTTCTGACCTGAGAAACCAAAGGCAGAATATACAATACTTGCTGCTGCTAAGTCTAAATCGGCATCGTTATCGACAACCACTGTGTCTTTTCCGCCCATTTCTGCAATAACACGTTTAATCCAGATTTGTCCCGGATTAATTTTGGCAGCACGTTCATTAATGCGACAGCCAACCTCGCGTGAACCAGTGAATGATACGAAGCGAGTTTTGGGATGGTCTACTAGATAATCACCGATCTGTGCCCCGCTTCCAGGAACAAAGTTAAGGACTCCTTTTGGAAGACCTGCTTCGTACATTAACTCAACAAATTTTGCAGCAACAACAGGTGTTGAGTTAGCAGGCTTTAGAAGAACTGTATTACCTGATACAATCGCTGCAACTGTTGTTCCAGCCATAATAGCTAGAGGGAAGTTAAATGGTGAAATAATAATTCCAACTCCAAGCGGGATATAGTGGAATTGATTGAACTCCCCATCTCGGCTGTTTACAGGGAAACCTTCTTTAATACGTAACATTTGTCTTCCATAATACTCTAGGAAGTCGATGGCTTCTGCTGTATCAGCATCCGCTTCTTTCCATGGCTTGCCAGCTTCCTTTACAAGGTAAGCAGAAAATTCATGCTTACGACGACGAAGCATTGCTGCTGCACGGAAGATAATATTCGCACGATGCTCAGGTTTCCATTTTTTCCAAGTTTCAAAGGTTGTTAAAGCTTCCTGCATGGCTTTCTCTGCCAATTCTTGATCAGCCATTGATACTTGGCCAATCACTTCTTCTTTATTTGCTGGATTAATAGAAGTAATTTTTTTATCCGTATGAATAGATTCTCCGCCAATGATGACTGGATACTCTTTTCCTAGTTGACTTTGAACATAATTTAAAGCTTCTTGGAATGCTTGTTTATTTTTTTCTTCAGCAAAATTTGTAAATGGTTCATGTGTATAAGGCTTCATGTGTAATTCCTCCTTGTAATTCCGTTCCGAATATTTATTATGCAAGTATCGTGCCAACATTGAAAACCTAATTTTCAGGCATTTTCTTTATTAATGCAAAATATTTTGGCGCAAAATTTTTATGTTGTTTAATATGTCAGCAAAATTATTTTGCGTTATAAAGGTATAATATAAAAAAGGACCTCCATGTTTAATGGAAGTCCAGTTTTTGAGATTTAGCTGATTTGTTCTTCATTCTCTGAATTTAATAATGCTCTTTTATTTGGGATTTTAGTTAAATTTGAACGTTTCAATAAATAGTTTAAATGGTCGATTGGCATGGCACCTTGCCCTTTGCCTTCCCCAAGCGTAAACTGTACAGTCGTCCCGTTATTAGTTATCACGGTCATTGATTCAGCGTGGTTAAAATAACCTTGAATACCTTGAGAAATTTGAAACTTTGTACCTTCTTCAATAGACATTACGTCTCTCCTTTGGTTCATTTTTTCCCAAACAGTATTCCCACTCTATTTTAAAAAATACATAGATCTTTAAATCCAGCCGAAAAACCTCACTGTTTGAGTTATCATAAGCGGGATGACAATGGCAATAACAGTTGGAATGAGAAAGGCCATGAAGGTCCATTTTTTACTTTTTGTTTCTTTATAAATATTTACTAAAGTTGTCCCGCATGGGTAATGTAAAAGCGAGAATAGCATCATATTCAAAGCTGTAAGCCATGTCCAGCCATGGTCAAGGAATATTTTCTTTAAATCTACCATGCTCTTTACTTCTGTTAATGAACCAGTTGACAAATACCCCATTAATAAAATCGGCAGAACAATTTCATTCGCTGGCAATCCTAAGATAAATGCCATCATGATATAACCGTCTAATCCAAGCAATCTGCCAAAAGGATCTAAGAAATTAACGGCATGGAGCAATATACTTGAATCCCCAATGTAAATGTTGGCAAATACCCAGGTTAAGATTGCAGCAGGAGCGGCAACCTTAACGGCGCGAACAAGTACGGACCACGATTTTGTTGCCGATGCCCGAATAACAGTATCGAATATCTTCGGCTTTCGATATGGCGGCAGTTCCAATGTATAGTGGGTTGGGATTCCTTTTAAAGCTGTTTTTGAAAGAAACCAAGAGACGAAGAAGGTTATGAGAATCCCAAATAGAACAATGCCGACTAATATCCCTGTTGTCACCAGTGATTTCATTCCACCAGTAAAACCGGCCGCCATAAATAATGAAGCAAAGACAATTAATGTGCCCCAGCGGCCATTACATGGAACAAAGTTATTGGTTAAAATCGCGAGCATCCGCTCCCGGGGTGATTCGATAATTCGTGTCGAAATTACCGCAGCAGCATTACAGCCAAAGCCCATTGCCATCGTTAACGACTGCTTCCCATGTGCTCCGACCTTTTTAAATAGACGATCCATGTTAAAGGCTACCCTTGGTAGATACCCATAATTCTCAAGTAGAGCGAAGGTTGGAAAAAAGATGGCCATTGGCGGAAGCATGACAGCAATGACCCAAGCTGTTCCTCTAAATAAACCGAGTATGAGCATCCCGTGCAGCCATTCAGGGGCATGAAGGAAAGTAAATAAGGCTGTAAGCTGCGATTCAAGCCAGCCAAAAAAATCGGCTAAAAGCGAAGATGGAACATTGGCTCCAGCAATCGTGATATAAAATACAGTCCCAAGCATGATCATCATAATCGGAAATCCGAAAATCGGTGAGGTGAAAATCGCATCCAGTTTTTCAGTTTTTGTATCCTTTTTCGCCTTATTATAGGTAATCCCTTCTTGACACAATAGATGACTTCGCTCATGTAGATGCTGAACAATGTCATCTCTTAACTGCTTTGTAGACAGCTTTTGAGCTTCCTTATACAGCTGTTCAATATGCATTTAGGAAGCCCCCTTTAACGTTATCAATCTATTGATTTCATCCAATAAGGATTCATCCCCATCCAATAGACGCAGTGCGACCCACCTGGCGGATACATGATCACCAACAATCGCCCTAACATGCGGCTCTATTTGACGAATCTTTTCCTCAATTTCGTCTGGATATTGAAGCACTAACGGCTGGCATTCAATTGCCCCGGTGACAATCCGATCAATCGTGTCAAGGAGCAGTGGGAAGCCGATTTTATTTCTTGCTGAAATTTTTATTACCGGAACGCCGAGCCTGTTTGTCAGCAGTCGTTCCTTAATTTCGATTCCCTGTTTTTCCGCGATATCGATAAGATTTATGCAGATTATCACATTTTTTGTCATTTCTAGCACTTGAAGCGCAAGGTTGAAGTTTCTTTCTAAAGAAGTGGCGTCAAGAACAACCAGTGTCACATCCGGTTTTTCAAACACAATGTAATTACGTGCAACTTCTTCATCTTTTGAGTTTGAAAAAAGTGAGTAGGTGCCCGGCAGGTCAATGAATTGAAATGTTTTGTTTTTATATTCAACGCTTCCTTGTGCAAGCGAAACGGTTTTCCCTGCCCAGTTGCCGGTATGCTGCCTTAATCCAGTTAACGCGTTAAATAACGTGCTTTTTCCAGTATTCGGGTTTCCTGCTAACGCAATCCGATACTCATTCCCCATTGGAAATCAGCTCCCCTTCTATTTTTGAACTTTCCTCTTTTCGTAAAGCAATGGTCGTTTGACTGACGCGAAAGGCAATAGGGTCACCAAGCGGGCTTTTTCGTACAACCTCTACCTGGGCGCCTTTGATAAATCCTAAATCAAGTAATCTTCTTCTCATCACACCGTCTAATTGTAAATCCGTAATTTTTATAATATTTCCTTTTTCTCCATCCACTAGCTTGATAATTTTAGGTTGGACCATTTGTCTTTCCCCTTCCTTAAAATGTTTCCCCAACGCAACTTTTTGTTAATTATATGACATACCTGGCAAACTTGCCACTATTTAATTAAAAATATTTAGAAAAAAAGCACGAATGTTTCATCGCGCTCTTTTACATTACAGTATAATCCTGCCATTCCTGCGGCAGGAGATTTTGATATTTTGTGGTTAGGAATCGGTCGTCCACCAGTATGATGGTGCCCTGATCCGTTTCAGACCGAATAAGTCTTCCGCCTGCCTGCAACACCTTGTTGAATCCTGGATATACATAGGCATAATCATAGCCGTTTTTACCATTTTGAGTAAAATGCTCTTTAATTAGGTTTCGCTCAAAGCATAATTGCGGCAATCCAACACCAATGATAACAACTCCATTAAGGCGCTCACCAATTAAATCGACCCCTTCGGAAAAAATACCGCCAAGAACAGCAAAGCCGACTAAGCTTTTCGTTTGGTTAGGCTGAAAGTTATTAAGAAATGCTTCCCTGTCATTTTCTGTCATGTTTATTGTCTGCAAGAGTGTATTTATCTCGGGGCTTGCTTTTTGAAATTCATCGTAAATAGTTTGAAGATATTGATATGAAGAGAAAAAGATTAAAAAATTCCCTTTATTATTTTGTGTTACGGATTGAATCAGGCTTACTATCTGATTCTTAGTTCGTTCGCGGTCGCGGTAACGAGTTGACAATGGCTTGATATAGATTTCCGTCTGTTCTTTTGAAAATGGTGATGGTACCGAAAGCTGATAATCATCTGTATTGCCCCCAAGAATATCCCGGTAATAGGCTAGTGGCGAAAGGGTTGCCGAGAAAAACACGCTTGAACGATAGCCTTTCCCCATTTTTTGCAATAATTGTGATGGGTTAATGCAAAATAGCTTTAAGATTACGTCATTTCTTGTTTTTTCAGCATAAATGACATAATGATCATCAAGAAATTCAGCAATTTTTAAAAAACTCTGTGCTTCAAAGTATGCTTCTAAAAGTTTAGGGAAGCTTCCTGTCTTTAACATTTGCTCGGCTGCTTCGGAAAATTGAACGAGGAGCTCTTTTAGATAATGATCCAGGCTGTCTAAAACAAACTCATTTTCATCTGATTTCTTTTTTAACGATATGAACCAGGAGTTGACATTGCTGGATGCATCATAAATCGCTTTGTTCACTCCTTTAAATTCCTTTTTTAATTGGAGAAATAGCTGCTTATAAATGCTGGCAGAAAACATCTCTCGTCCGCGGTCAACGAGATTATGGGCTTCATCCACTAATAAAGCCGTTGACCTCTTTTGATCTTCTAATAAACGTTTAAGCGACACCCGGGGGTCAAAAACATAGTTATAATCACAGATGACTGCATCCGCGGCATAGGCAAGGTCAATGGAAAATTCAAATGGGCAAACCCTGTGTTTACGGGCATAGGTTTCTACTACTTCCCGGGTCATTGCCTGTTCATACGTTAAAATGTCTAGTATGGCTCGATTAATCCGCTCATAGTAGCCATCGGCAAATTCACAATGCTCTTTCTGACAAATTGACTCCTCTTTAAAACAAACCTTTTCCTTAGCGGTGATGGTTACCGCTTGGAGGTTAAGACCCGAGGAACGCATCCTATCAAACGCTTCTTCTGCTGTTGTCCGCGTTATGGTTTTGGCAGTAAGGTAGAATACTTTAGTTAACTGCCCTTCCCCCATTGCTTTGACGGCAGGAAAAAGTGTTGATATGGTTTTACCGATTCCGGTCGGTGCTTGAACGAATAGATTTTTTTCATCAGCAATCGTTTTGTAGACGGCGCCCGCTAATTTCCGTTGTCCTTCCCTGTATTTGGGGAAAGGAAAAAGAAGTTCTTTGCTGCTTGCAGTTCTATTTGCCTGGTGTTCCAGCTGGAGCCTTGCGAAGGGAGCATAGTTTTTTAGAATATTAAACACGATAGTTTCTAAATCTTTGAAGGTGAAGGTTTTCTTAATACGACGTATTTCTTCTGTTTCTTTGTGAACATATGTAAGCTGTACTTCGATTTCTTTTAATTGTTTGTCTATGGCATACATGTAGGCATACATTTGGGCTTGTGCCCAGTGTACCGGATAGCCTTCTTGTTCTAGTTGATCCACAGGCTGGGTGAATGACTTAATTTCGTCAATTGTAGTTGTACCGTCTTTTACTAACAATCCATCGCACCGGCCGTCGATAACGAATGTCAGGTCTTCAAATGGAATTTCAGCGCACAGATACACTTCCTTTTGATCCCCGTCCTCGTACATTTTTTGGATTTTCTGATGCACTCTTGTCCCTTCTGCAAGTGACTTTTGCGATCGGAACTGGGAATCAATGCTGCCTGATTTTAATACATATTCGACTAGAGTCCTGACTGATATATTTACTTCATTTTTCATGGAAAACCACCTATAGGAATGTGTGTTTGGTTTTATTGTAGCAGACTTTACAGTTGACTGGGAAATAAATTAAGAGGTATTTTGCCCGCAGGTCCTTCGTTTTGTACTATTGCGGTCAAAATCAAGCAGTTATTCTGCCCGCATCCCTCGATTTTTACTAAGCTCGGTCAAAATCAGTGCTTGT
>NZ_BNDS01000010.1:0-62509 GCF_014656545.1 Neobacillus kokaensis | reverse complement strand
GTTATTCTGCCCGCATCCCTCTTTTTTTACTAAGTTCAATCAAAATCAGCCTCTTATTTTGCCCCTAGTCAGCTAGTTTGGGGTCACTATGGTAAAAATAACTATGAAGTTCTCCTCCAACATCAAGCTCGGTCAAAATCAATGCAGCTTCTCCATAATTTTTTTAAAATTTTTTAAAGAAAAAACCCCTTCAAAAGAAGGAGTTTTATCCGCGAATTTGTCCGGTTCCTTGAACAATTGCTTTTGTTGTTGTGATAGCTTTCAATCCCATTGGGCCGCGGGCATGAAGCTTTTGTGTGCTGATGCCGATTTCCGCGCCATAGCCAAACTGCTCGCCGTCGGTAAAACGAGTTGAAGCATTATGATACAACACCGCGGCATCAACAGACTGGAAAAATAACCGGACATTTTCAGCATTTTCAGTAATAATCGCTTCGGAATGCTTCGTACCATATTGATCGATATGGTCAATCGCTTCATAAACATCCCCAATGAGTTTTACCGCTAAAATCGGTGCCAAATATTCACATGCCCAGTCTTCATCCGACGCTGGATTCACAAATGAATAGCTAGCAGCTAGTTCCTCATTCCCGCGCAGCTCAACACCTTTTTCATGAAGAGTGTTCAAAAGCTCCGACACATATGGCCATTCTTTATGAACAAGCACCGTTTCAATTGCATTACAAACAGATGGACGCTGGAGCTTTGCGTTAACTGCAATATCAATCGCCATTTTTTTACCAGCCATTTGATCAATGAAAATATGGCAGTTACCGACACCAGTTTCCAGTACAGGAACGGTTGCATTCTGAACGACCGATTGAATTAAGCCTGCCCCGCCGCGTGGAATAAGTACATCTAAATATTGATTCAGCCTAAACATTTGTGAAGCTGTTTCCCGGCTGGTATCCTCTAACAGCTGTACAGCATCTTCAGGAATAGCTGTTTCCGCCAATGCTTTCCGCATGACACCAACAAGTGCTTTATTGGAATGCAGTGCGGAGGTGCTTCCGCGGAGCAGCACCGCGTTCCCTGCCTTTAGGCAAAGACTTCCTGCATCCACAGTCACATTCGGCCGCGCTTCATATACCATTCCAATAACACCAAGCGGAACGCGAACAGTTTGGATATGTAAGCCGTTTGGCCGCTCCCATGCCTCGAGTATTTCCCCGATTGGATCTTCCAATGCCACGACCTGCCGGACACCCTCGACAATTTGATCGATTCTTTCACTTGTCAGCAGCAGCCGATCCAAAAGTGACGCCGACATCCCATTTTCCTTGCCAGTCCGAATATCCTTTTCATTTTCGCGAATGATCCATTCTTTTTCTTTTGCAATCTGCTCAGCCATTTGCAGCAAAGCAGTATTTTTTTCCTCAGCTGAAAGGATGCCCAACTGTTTCGAAGCTTTTTTTAATTTACTGGCTTTTTGTAACAATTCACTCATACTTTTACCCCTCTCGTAAACTCACCCAATTATCGCGATGGATGACTTCTGCTTTTTTATTAATCGAAAAATCTTTCGTTTTGGCGCTTGGCAGCCCCTTCACTTTAACTAAATCTTTTGCGGAAAAATAAATCTGCCCTTTGCCAATGATTTTTCCCTTTTGGTTACGAACCTCAACCACATCCAAAGCATTAAACTCTCCAATCACATTCGTCACACCAACCGGCAGCAGGCTTTTCCCCTTCTGAACAATTGCCTGCTCGGCACCCTCATCAATCTCAATGACCCCACCGACTTGAGAATGATAGGCAATCCACTGCTTACGCATTTGCATTTGAGTATGGAACGGTCCGCCAATATAGGTTCCATCCCCTTTTCCTGCCAAAATATCAACCAGTTTTTCCTTTCCTGAACCTGAACCAACAAACACACTTACTCCAAGCGATAAAGCCTTTTTCGCTGCTAAAAGCTTCGACTTCATCCCGCCCGTACCGACAGAAGATCCCGTATCACCGGCAATGCCAAGAAGCTTGTCAGTCACTTCGGCAATAAAATGATATTTCTTCGCCTCTTTTGATACTTTTGGATTTCCGTCGTAAAGTCCATTTACATCTGTTAAAATAATCAGTGCATTAGCATGTAAAAAGCCGCTTACAAGAGCTGACAGCATGTCATTATCACCGAACGTTAACTCTTCAATGGAAACTGAATCATTTTCATTAATGATCGGCAGCATTCCCCGGTGCAGCAATTCCGACATTGCGGAATAAAGGTTTTGAAATCTCGTTTGACTGTAAAAATCCTCCCGGGTTAATAATATTTGTGCTGGGACGATATCAAATTGTTGAAATAGCTGATTATAATGCTGCATCAAAAGTCCCTGCCCAACAGCAGCTGCTGCTTGCTTGCCGGCAGTTGTTTTCGGGCGGTTCGGATATCCTAGAGCATGAAACCCTGCGGCCACAGCCCCCGATGAAATTAAGATCACATCATGACCCTGCTGTTTTAAATAGGAAAGTGCGTCTACGTGTTCCTGGATTTTCTCTTCACAAATTGTTCCGCAGGCATTTGTCAGCGAACTGCTGCCAATTTTCACAACCACCAGTTGTTTCTTCATACATCATCAAACCTCTTCTTTTGATAAATAAAAAAACGACTCCTCTGTCCTTATATAAAGGACGGAAGAATCGTTTCCGCGGTACCACCTTTGTTGATGCCCTGTTGATGGACATCCTCTCGAACCCGTAACGTGGGTATCATGCCGGCTTATGTTTGCATAAGCAGGTTTCATAAGGGCAGGTTCAATCAGCTTTCCGTGAGAAACCTTTCAGCCGCTGGGTTTCACTCTCTAAAACGTTCCACAAATTTACTAGTCCCATACCATTCCAATTTTTTATTACCTTTGATTATCCTTAGAATTGGCGATGTTGTCAATACAATTATTCGAAAATTAAAAAAGGAGGAACGTAGAGTGTAGCGGAAATAATGGATAATTCCACGGAATTCAGCCTCATATTGGCAAAATTGAGCAAGAATCCGCGGAAATCGGAAGAATCGAGGAACCGAATAAGTACTCGATTTTTCCAATTGTTACTTTATTTGATCAAGTGCCTCTGTCAATGTTTTCACTAAAAAGTTCAAATCCTTTTGATCAATACTTAATGGCGGGGCTAAGGTAAGGATATTGTTATAACCAGCAACGGTTGCGCCGTTTTTACCGATAATCACGCCTTTTGCTTTACAGCTGGAAATTACCTTGTTAACGAGTTCTGTATCTAGTGGTTCCTTTGAAGCTTTATCATGGACTAATTCAATGCCGACAAGCAAACCTTTGCCGCGGACATTGCCAACATACGGATGGTCTTGGAGCAAACTGGTTAAGTCGATTCTAAGCTTTTCACCAAGATCCCTGGAGCGCTCAAATAAATTTTCTTTTTCCATCAGCTCAATATTTTTCAGCGCAAGGGCGCAGGCTGCTGGATTTCCGCCAAACGTATTCACATGACGGAAATAATCATATTCCTCCGAGCCTTTAAATGCTTCATAAATCTCTTTACGGACTGCGGTAGCGGATAATGGAAGATAGGCACTAGTTATTCCTTTTGCCATTGTAATAATATCTGGTTTAACCCCATAATTCATAAATCCAAATGGTTTACCAGTCCGGCCAAAGCCGCATATGACTTCATCAACAATCAGGAGTGCTCCATGCTTTTCACATACTTCCTTCGCCGCCTTCATATAACCATCCGGGGGTACAATGACACCGCCTCCGGTAATAATCGGCTCCATAATCATGGCTGCAATCGTTTCACTTAATTCCCATGTCATCGTTCGATCTAGCTCTTTTACGGAAGACAGCTCCTTCGCATCCGTGACATCCGTATCATCCCGATAGGAATCAGGCGGAGAAACATGAATGAACCCGGGTGCAAGCGGCTCATATCGATATTTTCTTTGGGCCTGCCCTGTCGCAGCTAAAGCTCCCATGGAATTTCCGTGGTATCCGCGGTAGCGGGCAACAATTTTGTAGCGGTTAGGCTCGCCCCTTTGCTGATGATACTGGCGGGCAATTTTAAAGGCTGTTTCATTTGCTTCCGAGCCACTGTTCGAGAAGAAAATGACATATTCCCCGCCAAGCATATCATTTAATTTTTCCGCAAGTTTAATGGCCGGGACATGACTGTTTGATAAAGGGAAATAAGCCATTTGTTTTAATTGCTCATAGGCAGCATCAGCGAGTTCTGTCCTGCCGTACCCAATATTTACACACCAAAGCCCTGCCATAGCATCCAAATAACGTTTCCCGTCGACATCTGTAACCCACGAACCCTCTGCCTTCTCGGCAACAATAGAAGCATTTGGACTATGCGGTCTCATTCCATGCCATACATATTGATTATCTTTCTCATAGAGAGCGTCTTGTGAACGATTCGTTTGAACCACTAGCTTTTCCCTCCAATTCAAAGAATACGTCATGAATGTTTATGCTTTCTATTTATTTCCCTGCCTGCTTTTGTTTCATTAATAGGCTGGAAAAATACTTCCGGGCATTTGCGTTTCCAATCAGTAACGTTTCTGATACATTCCCCTTTGGATGGATAAACTCCACTGTCGCACCATTTAAATGTTCCTTCACCTGATGGATTCGATAACCCTTTTGAATATAAAAGTCAATTTTATCTCGTTCTGAAAGAAATTGTTGATATTCCGACATTAGTCCATCTCCTTTTAAGAAAGATCAAGATTATTCGGTACTTCTTTTACAGCAGGCTGATAGGCTGTTTCTCCATCAATGATCCAGTCACGGCCAACGGAAATGCCTAAATATTTATCGTCGCTTGGATCCTCAATTTCTGCCTGTGGAAATCGTTTAAACCACCAATATTTTGCAAGGACAAAATAGACTGCGGCTCCCATTATGAAACCAGCCACAAAACCATATTCCAGAACAAAATACGATACTGCGGCACCAATAATCCAAGCGATAAATCCGGCTGCGTTTACACCTCCGACATATTTAAACTGCCCGTGGTCCTCATATAATTCCGGAACATTCACCCGTCTTTTGCGCAGCAAATAGTAATCAGCGAACAGGATGCCGACAATGGCTGAAAGAATCCCTCCGACAAAAAGGAGGATAGGAATAATAACGCCAAACAGCTTCCAAGGCTGAACAACGGTCCCGACAATCCCAGCGGTAATAACGCCGGCCCAAAACGGGAACCTTGGCCCCCCTACATTGATGAAAATCGTTGCTGCGGGAACGACATTTGCTGCTGTATTTGTGGACCATTGGGCAAGAACAATCATCAAAAGCAGGATAGCTAGAATAAATCCGCCTGCTGATTCTTGTAACGCAATAACAGGGTCATAATTTAATACAGCGATATAAGCAACCGCCCCGATAATAATCATAAATGTCTGCGTTAATGGCATTGCGACTAGGTTTCCGATTAACGAGGCCTTGTTTCTCTTAAACCAATTTTTCTCATTTGCCGGTGCTTTGATAAAACGTGAAATGGATGGAATATCAGCACTTAAGGTAGCCCAAAAGCCCATATTGCTAAAAATAACAACGAGAAACGCGGTAACTGCGGCTCCTCCGGTAACAGGCGATTCCACCCAGCTCCAAACACTTCTTCCGGCAGCCGCAGCTTTATCTGATAAAGATGAATACATCCATAACGAGATAATTATAATGACAGGCGCTGCCATATCGGCGAACCGTTCTACCGATTTAATGCCTAATGCGGTATTGACCAATTGCACAATCGCAAATAAGAAGTAGCAGATAAACCAATTGTCAAAGCCAAATAAAATATTTAAAATACCATTCATGGCAGTTGCACCAAAATAGGTGTTAATACCAAACCACATCGAAGCTGCAACACCACGAGTAATCGAAGGTATATGTGTCCCAATCGTACCAAACGGAGCCCGCATATATACAGGAAATGAAAGTCCATGTTCAATCCCAATGTCGGCAATTAATGATATGAAGAAGCCAATCGCAAGGCTTCCAATCACTGTGGCAAGAATCACCCATGGAAGCGATAGTGTCATGACACCTGAACCGCCAATTGCAAAGGTGGCAAGAAGAACGCACATCCCCACCCACATGAACGAAAATCCTAGTTTCGTAATTTTCCTGTCCTTATGGGCAATAGGAAGTAATTCTGGTGATTTTAAATGGCTTTTTTTCATTTGAACACTCCATTTCGGTTTAATATTCGAGAATTTTTTTCCAAAAAACTCTAAACAACCGACGCTCATTTTCTTTTTAAAAAGAAGCAATTGCTTTCCGAACAAAGCAATTGCCGGAGGTGTTCAATAATGAAGAGCAGTCATCGCTTGCTAATAAACTAGATTGATAATGTTTTATTTTCTGGTTCCTGTGTTGTCAAATTATATTTTGCCCTCTTCAAATATTGGCCTGAACCAGGTTTGCCGACAAATTGTTTATCACGGACCACATATTCGCCGCGGACCAAAACACTTACGGGCTCTCCTGTAACTTTCATCCCTTCAAAGGCATTGTAATCAACTGCCATATGATGTGTTTCAGCAGAAATTACTCGCTCCTCGTTAGGGTTAAAAATGACTATGTCCGCATCAGCTCCGACAGCAATGGATCCTTTTTTCGGGAACAAACCAAATAACTTGGCAATTCGAGTAGAGGTAATATCAACAAATTGATTTAAGCTGATGCGCCCCTTCTTCACCCCCTCAGAAAACAAGATTGACAACCGGTCCTCGATTATCGGACCGCCATTCGGGATTTTTGTGAAATCATCCCTACCAAGGTCCTTCTGTCCATTAAAATCAAAGGAGCATTGATCGGAACCAAGCGTTTGCAGCTGGCCGCTTTTCAACGCATTCCATAGGACATCCTGATTCCATTTTTCGCGAAGAGGGGGTGACCATACATATTTGGCCCCTTCGAAATTCGGCTTTTCTAAATAGCTTCGATCAAGAACTAGATATTGTGGACATGTCTCTCCCCAGACATCAAATCCCTTGCTGCGAGCTTCGGCAATTTGCTTTACCGCCTCAGCACAGGATACATGAACAACATAGAGCTGTGAGCCTGCAAGTCCTGCAAAATTGGCGGCTCTACCCGTTGCTTCGCCTTCTAATTCCGGCGGCCTCGTTAACGCATGATAAATTGGCGTAGTGTTACCCTCTGCTAATGCTTTTTTTGTTAAATAATCAATCACATCTCCGTTCTCAGCATGGACCATGACTAAGGCGCCATGCTCCTTCGCTGTCACAAGCGTACGGAATAATGTTTCGTCATCAGCTTGGAAGACATTTTTATAGGCCATAAACACTTTAAATGATGTGATTCCTTCCTCATCGATCACCTGCGGCAGCTCGTTTAATACATCCTCATTTATTTCTGAGATCATTAAGTGGAAACCGTAATCGATGACTGCCTTTTCCTTTGATTTTTCATGCCAGGTTTGAATCGCCTTTTTTAGCGGTTCCCCTTTATTTGTTAAACAAAAATCTATAATTGTAGTCGATCCGCCAAAGGCCGCGGCAATTGTTCCTGACTCAAAATCATCCTTAGTAACTGTACCGCCAAATGGCATATCAAGGTGGGTATGCGGATCAATTCCTCCTGGAAAAACAAAACATCCTTTAGCATCAATGACTTCAGCACCGGCTGCATTGAGATTGGCGCCAATTTGCGTAATTTTCCCATTTTCTATTAAAATTTCGCCTTGATAGGTGTCTGATGCTGTGACAATAGTTCCGTTTTTAATAATTTTTTTCATAGATTAAAACCTCCCCCTAACAATTACTTCGTGATATCTGCTTTACACTGGGTGGCCGCGTTTATTACGGATTGGCGTTCATTCCAAGTCATCGGAGGCAGTTCTCGAGGTGTCTCAATCATGTCGATGGCACCATCTACCGGGCAGACAATCGAACATAAATTACAGCCGACGCAATCCTCTTCTCTTACCTTTAAATAGCTTTTTCCAGATATATCTGTGAGCATTTCGATACATTGATGCGAGGTATCCTCACAGGCAATATGGCATTTATTGCAGTTTATACACACATCGGTATTGATTCTAGCGACAATGTTATAATTAAGGTCCAAATCTCCCCAATCGGAGTACTTTGGCAGAGATTTACCAATAATGTCCGTCACTGCGGATATCCCTTTACTGTCCAGGTAGTTATTAAGTCCTTCAATCATATCTTCCACAATACGGAATCCGTGGTGCATTGCTGCTGTACATACCTGCACCCCGGTTGCCCCCATCAGCATAAACTCAACAGCATCCTGCCAATTGGAAACCCCTCCTATTCCTGAAATGGGAATATTGACATTCGGGTGTCTAGCGCATTCTGCAACCATATTGAGAGCGATTGGTTTGACTGCCGGACCGCAGTAACCTCCATGCGCCCCTTTCCCGGCTACGTGTGGAATGGTATTCCATGTGTCAAGGTCGACTCCCATTAAACTATTAATCGTATTAATCATGCTGATGGCATCAGCTCCGCCTTTTGCCGCTGCTTCAGCTGTTGCGGTAATATCGGTTATATTTGGCGTCAGTTTCACGATGACAGGGGTTTTCGCTGCTTCCTTAACCCAATATGTTTGTTTCTCCACCAGCTCCGGCACCTGACCGGAGGCCGATCCCATTCCCCGTTCGGCCATTCCATGTGGACAGCCGAAGTTTAATTCAAGCCCATCAACTCCGACATCTTCAACCCGCTTAACAATTTCATGCCATTTTTCCTGCTTTGGCTCCACCATGAGAGATGCAACAATAGCATGATTCGGATACTTCTTCTTAGTCTCATAGATTTCCTTCAGATTGACATCGAGAGGCCGGTCGGTAATCAGCTCGATATTATTAAATCCAGCAACCCTCTGCCCATTAAAACTGATAGCGGCAAATCGGGAGGTGACATTTAAGATGGGATCGCCCAGTGTTTTCCACACCGCTCCTCCCCAGCCAGCTTCAAAAGCGCGCTGTACCTGATATCCGGAGTTCGTCGGCGGTGCGGACGCTAGCCAAAACGGATTAGGAGATTTGATCCCGGCAAGATTAATACGTAAATCTGCCATTTTGTTTCCCCCTTTTTCTAAATAATTACTTAAAATCGGCCTCGTTTTTTCCAATTAATGTCTAATTAGCCAAAACCACTTAAAAAATAGCCAAATAATCATTAAAATTAACCAAAACTATAAAAAAATAGCCAAAACTAATTCTTTTAGTTTTAATTTATCGTTTCAACCGCTGTAAACTGTCTATGAATTGCATAAGCTACCTCTTTTCCTTGCTGCGCAGCGGTAACTACCATTGCTTCGCCTTTCCCCTTGCCAAAAATCACATCACCACAAGCGAAGATGGTTGGAACCGAGGTTTGCAAGGTTTCCTTATTAACCCTTACTACTCCCCTGTCATGCTCAATGCCAAGCTGTTCAATCAACGACATATGCCTTGTTTGACCAATTGCTTTTACCACTGCCTCAACGGGTATAACATACTCCGAACCTGCAACCTCTACCGGTCTACGGCGTCCATCTGCTTCCGGTTCACCAAGCTTCATCTTGATGCATTCAATCCCGGTCACTTTTCCGTGTTTATCCCCGATTATTCGTTTCGGTGCCGTCAGCCAACGAAACTCCACCCCATCCTGCTTAGCAAATTCATATTCAAAGTCATAAGCAGTCATTTCTTCTTCAGTTCTGCGGTAGAGTATTTTTACATTTTCGGCACCTAGCCGGACGGAACAAGTGGCACCATCAATCGCTGTATTACCAGCACCAATGACAACAACCCGCTTGCCGACAAAATCCTCCGACACTTTCCCACCTTTGGTTGCTTTTACAAATTCAATGGCATCATAAACTCCATCAAGGTCCTCCCCGTCAATACCAAGATTGGGAACATGACCCATTCCGGACGCCAGTACAATCCGGTCGAATCTGTCCGTCAATTCCTGAACAGATATATCTCTACCTACGATGGTGTTTGTTTGAATTTTGACATTTAATTTTTCCACCTGGTTTACTTCCCAAAAGGATATCCTTTGCGGCAGCCGGAATGAAACAATTCCGTACGTATTTAGACCACCGGCCTTTTCAGAAGCTTCAAAAATGGTCACAATATAGCCTAATCGTGCCAGTTCCCTGGCTGCAGATAGACCAGCAGGACCGCCGCCAATTACTGCAACTGTCCGGCCGTTTGTTTCACAAGGTTCAAAGAGGGTTTTTTCAGTGTGGATGGCCCAATCTGTTGCATATCTTTGTAGATTTCCAATCATGATTGGTTTCGTGGAATGATTAAGGACACAAGCTCCTTCGCAGAGCTCCTCCGTGGGACATACCCGCGAACAGCTTGCTCCGACAGGGTTTGCAGCCATAATGGTTTTCGCAGATCCTAGTAAATTTCCTGAGGCAATTTTTTTAATAAAAGCAGGAATGTCAATGCCTGTTGGGCAGGCCTTGATGCATGGGGCATCATAACAATAGAGGCAGCGATTTGATTCTTCCAGCGCTTCTCTGCTGGTTAAACCGAGTTCAACCTCCTGAAAGTTTTTTTCAAGATCGGTAATGGAAATACGTTGCAGTTTTTTTATTGCCAAAGAGAAACCCTCCTTTAATGTCAAAATGAGAAGAAAACCCTTTTTTCGCTAAATGAAACCGCTTTATTTTCGTGGGAGAATCACCAGCCTTTACATATGTACTTGCGAGATGAACAATTCTTGTACCCTTTTTTGAATCTTACAATAATTTACCATACTTTGTCTTAAGATTTTGTAAAACAATGGCGAAAGGAACAAAATTACCATGGTGCCAGCGATTTTACTAAATGAACCACCTTAACTACACTAAATGATCCATTACGGCAAAAAAATATTGTACTTATAAGAAAAACATATCGACAATTTTTACAAAGTTTTGAAAAAGTCCCACTTTAATCGAAAAGGACTATACACGTCGTATAGTCCAAAATTCTTTATTAATTTATATGATTTAATACCTCAGGATTCAAGGTTTTTACTAATGGCCTGCCATCAATGCCGTCAATAATATTCTGGCATGTTTTCTCTTTTAATTCGGCTAGTGCATCATCTGAAATATAACCAGAATGCGGTGTCACATATACCTCATCTAAGTGCAGCAAGGGATCGTTTGGATCCGGTGGTTCGTTTAATAACACATCAAGGCTGGCTCCAGCGATGTGTCCTTCGACAATTGCTTGATACAGGTCCTCCTCATGAATTAATCCGCCCCTGCTGGTATTGACGATAAAAGCCCCTTTTGGCATCATTTTTAACTGCTTATAGGAAATGATGTTTCTATTTTCTGGGCGTAGCGGTACATGTAAACTCAAAAGTGTGGACTGTTTTAGTAATTGTTCAAATGATACCGCTTCCACAGTATAATTCGAGAAAACTTCCTTAGGAGCAGTTGGAGCATAACTAATGATACGAACTCCAAATGGCTTCAATTTTTCAGCGACCCGGCGGGCGATTTTTCCAAAACCTAAAAGTCCTACCGTGTGGTTGCAAAATCGCTGAATTGGCAATGTATCCATAGGATCCCAATGTCCGTTCATTACTTGTTTATTATAAGCAGGAAATCTCCTTGTTATCGTTAACATATGGGCAATCGTATGATCTGAAACCTCTTCTGTACAAAATTCCGGTACGTGGGTAACCTTAATTCCTTTTCGTGTTGCTGCTTCGATATCAATTGTGTTGTATCCAACCGATGAAGCGGTTATGATACGGCAAGAGTCTAATTTTTCAATTAACTCGGCATCGCATGGAAATCCGACTTGTACAATCACTCCGTCAGCGTAGGGAGCATAAAGCGGCAGGTCCTCCTCCAATGTACCGGAACGGCTGACATGCACATCGTATCCTTTTTTTTGAAAAATTTCTCTCTCGATACTATGGTCAATCCATTCATCATCAAGGATCCAAACTAAATGTTTTCCATTTCTCATCGGAGTCCCCCCTTTATACTTGTGATGCTGCCCCGCTTCTGATTTCCTTTAGCGCTTGAATAAGTCTGTCGTTTTGTTCAGATGTGCCAATACTAATCCGAGCAAAGGTTGGAAATCCCCAAACGGCGCATGGGCGAATGATGAACCCTTGGCTAAACAACTCGCCTGCAAGTTTATTCGTATCCTGTTTCATATCAATAAATAAAAAGTTTGTGTGAGTCTCTTCTACAGAATATCCGAGGGAACGGAATTCTTTTATCAATTTTTCCATTTCTTTCTTATTCGAACGTAAAACATTTTGTTTATGTTCTTCATCATCAAGGGCTGCGATGGCACCTGCTTCAGCTACCCTGTTACAAGCGAATGGCTCACGCACTGCCTGAAGCGGCCTAATGAACTCATCCTTAGCAAATGCATAGCCAACTCTCATTCCGGCCAATCCATATGATTTTGAAAACGTACGGATTGTGATGACAGGTAATCCCTCCTTCATAAATTCTACCCCGGTGGAATAGTTCGGGATTGAAATAAATTCCCCATACGCTTCATCAAGGACCGCCACAACATGCTTCGGCAGACGACTGAAAAATGCTCGCAGCTCATAATCAGCAACGATTGTTCCCGTTGGATTATTCGGATTGCAAATGATAACTAACTTTGTTTTATCGTTAATCGCTTCTAAAATAGCCTCAAGGTCAAACTTGTGGTCTCTTGTCGTTTGAATCTCGACAGGCGTTCCCCCCACTAACAATGTGTTTTTATGATATTCAGAGAATGTAGGTGTGCAATAGACAACTTCATCCCCTGGATTGACAAATGAAGCAATCACAAGCGTAATGATGTTATCGGCTCCATTACCGGTTACATAATTTTCCGGATCAATCCCATGCAAGCCACCTAATTTTTTTCGAAGCTCTAGACTCGTCAAATCAGGATAAAAATGACTATCCAACACCGCCTGCTGCATCGCAGCTACTGCTTTAGGTGATGGGCCGAGAGGGTTTTCGTTCGTCGCAAGCCGAGAGACTTCCTTTAATGCTGCTTGTTTTTCCGCATCCTTTGCTGCCTGTCCTGAGATATATGGATCTAATTGGTTAACAGTATGGCGCCATAAATTTTCTGCCAAAGTAATTCCTCCCCTGTTTATTATGTAAAAAGTCGTTCTACTGTAGTAGAAACTAATTTTACTAGTATTTTACACAATATTCAGAATAAAACTAAAGCCATTTTCACTCTATTAGCAAAAAAATCCACAAAAACATAAAAAATGAGTCTATTAAATTATTTAAGGAAATTATTGGATAACACTATATCCGTGTTAAAAATTTATAGTAAATCATAAAAAAGAGTACTTACCGAAAATAGGACGATAGGCTACTATTAAGAAGATTCACAAAATTGACACAATTAAAAGGAGGGATTCATGGAATTATTGTTTAACTAATATGGACGTTTCAAGAGTGTTAGAGGTTTGAAAAAATGAAAATAAGGAGGTGCTGCGATTTATGTATGCAATTATTATTTCCGTGCTACTTTTGATCGTATTAAGCATGCTGCGGGTGAATGTATTATTAAGTATTCTAATAGCCGCTTTAAGTGCAGGTATTATCGGCGGATTATCCCTATTAGATACGATGGGCATGCTAATTTCTGGGATGGGCGGACAAGCAGAAACTGCTTTAAGCGTCATTTTGCTAGGTGTTTTCGCAGTTATGATTAAATATTCGGGAATAACCGGTCTCCTATTAAAAAAGCTTTTAAAATTCATGAAAGGGAAACGTGCCTTCATTTTATTAGCAATTGCAGGAGTATCGAGTTTATCGCAAAACTTAGTTCCAGTACACATTGCCTTTATCCCGATTCTGATTCCTCCTTTACTTCATTTGTTTGACCGGATGAAAATTGATCGTCGTGCGGTTGCCACTGCCTTGACTTTTGGATTGAAAGCACCATATATTATCATTCCCGCTGGTTATGGCTTAATGTTCCATCAAATTATTGCCAGTGAGATGAAAAAATATGGAATGACCATTGCGGTTGGACAGCTTCCGCTCGCTTTGATTATTCCTGGTCTTGGCATGATTGTTGGATTATTAATCGCTATTTTTATCACCTATCGTAAAGAAAAAGATTTGGGTATTCCAATAGATTTGGAAAATTCCCCTGCTTCCTTAGAAATTTCTGCCGCCTCAGAAGATATTCGTTTTAATAAGAAGCATGTCATAACCATCATTGCCATTTTACTCTCACTTGGTATCCAAATCTATACACATTCACTAGCATTAGGAGCACTAGTTGGTATTATCGCTATGTTTTTAGGCCGTGTCGCCCCGTTTGTAAAGGGGGATGAAATTGTTGATGACGGCATGAAAATGATGGGAGCAATTGCTTTTGTTTTATTAATTGCTGCAGGATATGCTACTATTCTAAAGGAAACCGGATCGATTGATGATTTGGTAGCGCATACATCAGGGATCATCGGCGACAATAAATTTTTAACCGCTTTTATTATTTTATCGATCGGGCTTTTGATTACGATGGGAATTGGTACTTCCTTTGGAACAATCCCGATTTTAGCAGCAGTTTACGTTCCTTTATGTATGGCGGTTGGCTTTTCGCCGTTAGCTACAGCCGCGTTAATTGGAACAGCAAGTGCCTTAGGAGATGCTGGATCACCTGCATCTGATAGTACGATTGGCCCGACAATTGGATTAAATGCTGACGGGCGGCATAATCATATTTGGGATACATGTGTACCGACCTTTATCCACTTTAATATTCCGTTATTTATCTTTGGGCTGATTGCTGCGTTTGTACTATAGTAATAGATTATGTAAAGGTAACGGGGAAGCAGAATCTTTCTGCTTCCCTTTTATGATGTTGCGGCTACGTTCCCTTACCTCATAGTTTTTGTGCTCTTCAGTCACGTAGAGCTGTTGAACATACATCAATTCAATTAGTTGATTTCGGATGGTCACGTTGAGTCCTTTTACATAGCTCCAGTTTGAAAAATACCGCAGGTAAAGGTCACGTAGAGTCCTGCTACGTGCCCCCAGATAGAAAATAGCACAGGCGAAGGTCACGTAGGGTACTTGTATGTGCCCCCAGATCGAAAATAACGGAGGTAAAGGTTACGTAGAGTTCTTCTAAGTGACCAAAATCCGATAGTTGCAAGGGTACTGGTCAAATGGACTAGGGCACATCACAAACAATTAAAGGCCTTCCAGTCCTACTGGAAAGCCCCCGTCTGATTCTATCAAATGTTAATTTTTTTCAAATTCAAAGCATATGGCAGTTCATTGCCTAGTACTCCGTCAATTGCCGCCTTCGTCGTTCTGGTCCTTAGCTCTGTAATCGATTCTTCTGAGAAATAAGAAGAATGCGGTGTGATTAAGACCTCTTCCATCGTAAGCAGCGGATAATCCTTTGCAGGAGGCTCTGTTTCCAGTACATCAAGGCCAGCGCCAGCAATATGCCCTTCTAGTATTAACTGCCTAAGGTCCTCCTCATTCAGTACCCCTCCCCTGCAAGTATTAATCACAAAGGCCCCCTTTGGCAGCTTGGAAAGGCGTTCATAATTCATGAGATTTCTCGTTTCCGGTGTTAATGGCACATGCAGGCTGAGAACATTCGATTGCTCCAGCAGGGTTTCTAATGAAACCGGAACAACCCCCAGCCCCCTCATCGTTTCGTCCGGTACATACTCATCATGCACTAAAATACGAACACCAAACGGCTTTAACTTCTCCGCAACCATCCTAGCGATCCTGCCAAATCCTAGGAGGCCGACTGTTCTTGAACTGAAGCGGTGAATAGGCATTGTATCGAGTGGATCCCATTTCCCATTTCTAACTTTACGATTGTAAGCTGACAAGCGGCGTGTAACAGCAAGAATTAGTGCGAGTGTATGATCGGACACTTCCTCAGCACAATAATCAGGGACCGTTGAAACAGCAATTCCCTTATTAGTCGCTGCATCAACGTCAACATGATTAAAACCTACTCCAGGGATGGAGATAACTTTACAAGAATTTAATTTTTCAATTAGATCAGCCCCACATTGAAACCCAACCTGAGCTACCACTCCATCTGCAAAGGGGGCATACAACGGTAGATCCACATCAAGTGTTTCCGAACGAGTTACTTTTACTTCAATCCCATAATTTTGATACATATTTCTTTCTAAATGATGCTCATTCCATTCGTCATCTAAGATCCAAACGAAATTTTTCCCATTTCTCAATTCTTTCTCTCTCCTTTGGCACAATGATTTTTCGTAATGCTGTAAGCAGCCTCTCGTTCTGCTCGGCGGTTCCAATTGTTATCCGTGCATGCTGCGGGAGACCCCATGCAATACAAGGACGAATTAATACCCCTTCGCGCATAAGTGTGTTAGTCAGTTCCACTGCATCACCTTTTATATCAACAAATAAAAAATTAGCGTGGGACTCTGTAACATCATACCCTAATGCTCGGAGTTCTTTAGAAAGCTTCTCCATCTCACGTTTATTCTCTTGTAAAATAGTAAATTTATAATCCTCATCATCTAACGCTGAGAAAGCTCCCGCAGCTGCAATACGGTTGACAGCAAACGGCTCGCGCACAGCTAGAATCGGTTTCATTAAGTCACAATTAGCTGCACAATAGCCCACTCTTGTCCCTGCTAAGCCGTACAATTTGGAAAACGTCCGGACAAAAATAACCGGATAGTTTTTCTTAACAAAATCCACTCCGGTATGATAGCCCGGCTGTTCAATGAATTCCACATAGGCTTCATCTAAAACTGCGATGACATGCGGCGGAATTCGCTGCAAAAAGGATTCCAGCAGACCGTTTTCTACAATCGTTCCTGTTGGATTATTCGGATTACAGATAAAAATAAGCTTTGTCTGCGCCGTTATTGCAGCAAGAATCCGATCAAGGTCATAGGTTTGGTTCTTCGTAACAGGAATCTCAATTGGAGTACCGCCCATTAGTAAAGTAATGGTTCGATATGCAGGAAATGTTGGTGTACAATAGATGATTTCATCACCAGGATTGATATAGGCTGTTCCAATTAACGAAATTACATTATCTGCGCCATTTCCGATCAAAAATTGCTCAGGTTTCAACTCAAACAAGCTTGCTAGTTTTTCACGCAGCGCCCTGCAGGATGATTCGGGATAAAGCTGGCTATCTAGTAAAGCCAGCCGCATCGCAGTTACCGCTTTAGGGGATGGACCAAATGGGTTCTCGTTAGAGGCAAGCCGGGTGATCTCCTCCAAACCGAGCTTCCGCTTCACATCTTCAATTGCTATTCCTGGGATGTAAGGTTTTAAAAGTGAAACATTCCTGCGCCAGTGTTCTTTGGACAAAATCAGTCACTTCCTTAAATGGAGGATTTTACAAGTAAGGCACTAATACCTTTTCTAGGTAATGCAGTAAAACGTTCCATATGTTCTAGTTAATTTGAAAAACCTTCAGTGGATATTCCGGAAGGTACTAAGATTGAATTACGATAATCACTTGGTGTTTTTCCAACTAAGGTTTTAAATACACGGCTAAAGTAATGAGAATTGCTATATCCCACTTCAAAGGCAATTTGATAAACGGTATAATTCAAGTCCTTAAGCAGTTCCTTCGCTTTTTCAATCCGTAAATAGGTAATATATTCAACAAAATTGCTGCCTGTAGCATTTTTGAAAATCCTGCTAAAATATGTAGGGCTAAGATGGACGTGACTTGCTACTTTTTCCAGTGTAATAGCTTCTAAAAAATGCTCCTCGATATATTCCATCGCCTTCTGTATAGATTTAAGGGTGTGATCGTTATGATTATTTGCGACCAAATCTAAAAAGCGGTGTATTATATCTCGCAGCCATTGCTCTAATTGCGGTAAATTTTCAATATAGTGAATGAGGGATGTGTATTCCCGTAAGATTGTGTGAATTTCCTTTTGATTAGCGCCTCCATTAATAGCTGCTCTAGCCAGCATTGCGGCGATTTCAGAAATTTGTAAGATTAACACTTCAGGATCTACATTTTTATAGGAAGACATTTTATGAAATAAATTCTTCATATTATTATTTACAGCAGTATGGTCAGCTACCATTAGTTTATTCGCTAGTGCCGTCACTTCCTGATTTGGCAGAAGGACATATTCATTTGTAAACGTCTCATTGTTATCAACATGGATGACAAGATCCTGTCCCATAAAGAACTTATACTTTAATGCATATCGTGCCTCTTGGTATGAGAAATGCAGATTTCTAACATCTTCATAATAGTTCCCAATTCCAATCGTAACGCTGTACCCGGTTTTTTCTTTTACATAATTTTTAGTATCGACAGCTAATTTCATAGCCAGCTTTTTATTGCCAGCATGTTCATCCTGAAACGGAAGTGAAAGCAATATCGCAAACTGATCCGCTGCCGTTCCCATCGCCAGGCATTCATCAAGTTTATTATTTAAAAACTGTCGGGTAATCGTAATAATTTCATTACGAACTAAATCCTGCCATTGTTTACTTTTATCTTTATTTTTCCAGTAGAAATCGTCAATTTGAAAAGCCATAGCTGTGTTTGGTACAGTAGATAAGCCGATTAACTGGCTTTGATTCCATATTTCCCTTGAGTTTTTAATATTTCCATAAAGTAAGTTATAAATAAGGCTAACCCTAAGAGATGACATGATATTATTTGGATCTTCACTTCTTTGCTGCATGAACTGCTCAGAATGTAAGATCTCCATCTTTAATTCCTGCAGCAGCCGATAAACGACTTCCTCGTCTAGCGGCTTTGTTAAACAATCAAAAACTCCATTCTTAAACAGAAGTCTCATTTCCTGATTGGCATAATGGCTTTTAATTATCACAACGGGTGTGGTAAACTTCCTATTATTTAAATGTAGTAGAATGACATCCTGGGCCAATTTTGTCATGTTATCAAGGTCAACTAGCAGGACTGCCGTTTCTTTTGCGAGTGATGTGTTCTCTTTTACGACATCCTGCTTATTTCCTTCTTCTATTAAAAAATCAAATTTATAATCTTGAATGATTTGCTGAAACAGATCTATCACGTTTCTATCATCTGTCGTCAGAAGAAATCTATTTTTCATATAACCACATCTTTCGCTTCGGAGTTTAGATTAAAGAAAAGTATAAAAATCCATTCCATACAAATTCGCTATTTTCAAAGAAATTCCTGTTTCGTTAAAGCTTCAAATTGAGCCAGGACGTCAACTTTACGCCTGGCTCAAGCTTTCCATTATCATTTAAGCTGTTTCATTTGCAACAGGATAAATGGTGTCATAATAATGCATCATTTCTTCCCTTAGGCGGCGTGCTCCCCAAATGGCGTTTTCACGCTGCTGGTCTGTAACTACATATCTTTCAACAATCATCTCTCCTAGTCTAGCATGGAATTCTTCGTCTTTTTTTATGGTTTCATAGCATCTTGCCAAGTCCGGCAGACCGATTCGCTTACAGTTTTCAATAACAATGTCATGCGTAGTAGTTGTTGATGTTTCGGAACAATTCCAAACTGCTACTGCACAGGCGCGGTCTTTTCCAAGTGCTTCCCAGTGAAGATTCTCCCATCCAAGATGCTCTTTTGGCGGTTCTGTTGGGGCTGTATAACCATGCTTCTCAAGCACCCGGCAAATAATTTCATAATGATGAGCTTCCTCCCACATATGCTTGCACAATGCTGTTACTGTTGTACGTTCGAATTCCTTCCAGTAGTCATTGATTTGTTTGCCTAGGAAGAATACGTAAGCGATTTCAAGCCAGACGCGCTGTTCGATTGCCGTAAATACCTCATGCTGGGTAAGATCTTCGCGTGTCCAAAATTTGTATGCCTTATCATGGGCATACACCTTTAGCTCTTCTTTAATTGCTCTAAATTCGGTACAAAATTCTTCATGTGTAATCGCTGCCATTATAAACCCTCCAATAATATTTAATATTCTGATTATTCATAATTATATAGTGCGGCCATCATTTGTGTAAGTAGCTATTCTTATGATATATATCACATTTTTATCTTCATTTATTATTCTGCTATTTTATTTCCATCATGGCCTTTAAGCTTTCTTCACGAATTAGTTCAGTAAGCTGTTCCTTATATGCTAAAAACTTGGGCTCTACTTTGATGCTGTATGGACGTGGGTGCTCAAGTTCAATCGGTATATCCGCCTTTATCCTTCCTGGTCTGGATGTCATAACGACCACCCTATTGGCCAAATAAATGGATTCTTCTACATCATGCGTAATAAATAGGACCGTTTTGTGTGATTTCTCCCAAATCTCAAGCAATAGCTCCTGCATCAATGTACGTGTTTGATTGTCAAGAGCTCCAAATGGTTCATCCAAAAGGAGGATCTCTGGGTCATTTGCCAGTGCCCTTGCAATTGCTACACGCTGCTGCATCCCGCCAGAAAGCTGTCTTGGATAATGCTTTTCAAAACCTTCTAATTGAACAAGCTCAATGTATTTCCTCACAATCTCTTTACGCTCTCCTGCCCCAATTTCCTTTGTTTTTAGACCAAACTGAATATTTTCTTCAACCGTCAGCCATGGAAATAACGAATAGGCTTGAAACACCATACCGCGATTAGAGGAAGGTCCAAACAGTTCTTGACCATCAAGAAAGACATCCCCTGTAGTCTGTTCTTCCAAACCCGCCACAATCCGAAGCAGGGTTGATTTCCCACATCCAGATGGTCCAAGGATAGTGATAAATTCGTTCGGCATAATGGTTAAGTTTGTCTGATCCAGTGCAAGCACATTAGCTCGATTTTTATTTCCGGCAAAAACCTTTGTTACGCTTTTAATCTCCAGTTTTGGTTTACTCATCAGCTTCATCACCTTCCATAATGCCATGGGAACGCTTTCTTAATACAGATTTTCAAAATTATATCAGAGAGTAATCCAAGCACGCCAATTGTCGCAATCCCAAAAATGATATTCCCTGTCTTCAGCATCCGCTGTGATTCTAGAATGAGGCTGCCGATCCCTGAAGCAGAAGCTACAAGTTCAGCAACAATAATATAAGACCATGCCCAACCAAGAATTAGCCGGAGAATTTCCATAATTCCAGGAAGTGAAGCGGGAAGTATGACAGAGCGCAGCACACCCAATTTTGATCTGCCAAGGGTATAGGCAGCTTCTAACAGTTCACGGCGAACGTTTCCAACCTCAACGGCAACCATTAACACTAATGAAAAAAATGAACCGACAAAGATAATCGTAATTTTCTCAAGCTCACCTACACCAATCCACAAAATGAATAATGGTATGAAGGCAGACGCCGGCATATAACGGATCGCAGAAATCATTGGTTCAAAAAAGGCTTCCACAACTTTAAATGTTCCCATTAAAATACCAAGCGGCAAGCCAATCACAACTGCAATCAGGAAACCTGCCAGTACACGGTAAATGGTAATCCCGATATCATTAATAAATCCATATTCTGTAAACAAGGTAATTCCCGAATGAACTATTTCTACAGGGGTAGGCAAGAAAAGCGGATCTACCATTCCGGTGTATGTTAACAACGACCAAACAGCAAATAAAAGGACAATACTTGATATACTAATGCCTACATATAATCTGTGCGGAATGGCTGCCTGTGGCTGGAGCCAGTTTCTGCTTTTACGAGTCCCGCTTCCCAGCTTCTGTTTTGAAAGAATTGCTGGATGATTAACGATTTCCTCGGTCTTTGCCGCTTTTTCCACTAGCATCCCCTCCTTTATTGCACGAATGAATAGTCAATAAGTTCATCAACATTAGGCTCATGGTCGATTAATTTCTGTTCCTTCCAAAATTCAGCACCAAGCTTCGTAAGACTATGCAATTCTCCAGGCTGCTCTTTAGTGCCGAAGATGTTCTTGTTTCCTTCCTCATCATAAAGGCGGATTCCCTTTAAAGATTCTTCCAGCTCTGCAGGCGATTGCCCCATTGCTTTTCCCATAATCTCTAATGCTTCTTCTTTATTCGTTTTATAGAATTCCATCGCTTCAAACCAAGATTTAACTAAGGCCTTCACTGCTTTCGGATTTTCTTTAACAAAGTCTCTTCGCATGGCAATTGTACTGGTGATCACCCCAGGAGAGACATCGCTTGTCATAAGAACGCTTCCAAATTTTGTGTTCTTAGCTTTTGTTAACCAAGGCTCCCATGTTACTGCAGCATCTACCTTATTAGCAACAAACGCAGCACCTGCATCTCCAGCTGTCATGTTCTGAGCATCAATATCTTTAAAGTCGATCCCCTCTTGTTTTAATAAATATAGGAACCAGAAGAAGCTTGCTCCTCCATCAGTTTGCACCGCTACCTTCTTACCTTTAAGATCTTTTAAGCTTTTTATTTCCTTTTTTGCAACGATACCATCACCGCCATGAGATTCATCCAAGGCGACTACTTGAACAACATCTACATTACTTGCAGCTGAAACGACATGTGTATCAACTGTTGAAGCAAATCCTTGAATTCGGTTTGCGGCAAGTGCTGTTCTCCTGTCAGTATTACTTTCCATCTTCATTAATGTGACATCTACACCATTCTTTGTAAAGAACCCCTTTTCCTCAGCAATCCACAATGGACCATATCCCACCCATGTTGCTACACCTAATGATATTGCTGCCGTTTTTTCGCCTTTAGCTTCTTTCTTTTGACCATCAGTACTCGTTTGTCCAGAACATCCTGCCAGCATTAATAACAAGCTTAAGAATACTAAAAATCCAGCTTTTTTCATTGTATTTCCTCCTATTATTTGGTTTTAAAGCCTTACCAATGAGGATTGCTATACTCTAGGTGGATATCGCGCTGATGATCATTTGAAAGATTGTTCCCCTTCTTTTTGCCCCTCCTTCTTTTGTTAAGATTGTTACTTTTATTTGAATAATTGAAATATTCTATCCTATTTATACAATATCTTGTTTAAAAAAAAGGCAATTTTAATATATAGGTTAAAAATCTATACAAGAAAATAAATATTTTCACTACGGTTGTCTTGTTAACCTCATGAAAAAAGCCCTCCTAATGTGAAATTAGAAGAGCTGCTATTATTTATCCTTTTTTAATCCAAAATTTAAATAGATTTTCATCTTCTTCAATTTTCATTAAATCATGTCCGCCTGATTTCACCCAGGCGGTTAGGTCATTTTTCGAACCTTTGTCTGTTGTGTGAATTTCTAAAATTTGACCTTTTTCAAGTTCGTCCATCGCCTTCTTGGTTCTGACAATTGGCATCGGACAAGCTAAACCTTTTGCGTCTAAAAACTTATCTGCAGTCATTTTTTATTTCCTCCTATTTTAGCTAAAAATTTTTACTACAATATAAATGACTCCTGCCAGGAGCCAGACAAACGTCCCTGGTCATATTGGGATTGGCAGTTTAGCTGTTTTTCCTTTAGAACCAGACGTTTTTGTACGATTTATGCCTCAAGAACCAGTTGTTGTGCAATCGACCGTTTTTTTATCATCTTTGTCCATATAGATTTCACACCCTTTTTTAAAATTCCAGTTCGCCTTCCCAAACCAGCATTCCGCCTTCCATATTGGTGACATTGAATCCATAGCTTTCTAAGAATTGTGTCGCCTGTCCGCTTCTGCCACCGGAACGGCAAACGATAATGTATGGTATTTTTTTATCAAGGTCAGGCATTTTAAATTCCACTAATCCTAATGGAATGTTTACTGCAGTGGGGATTTTTCCCGTATTCACTTCGGCAACTTCTCGTACGTCAATTATATTTAATTCTTCTCCATTTTCTAGTCGTTGCTCTACTTCTTTGGCTGTAATTTTTTTCATATATAAATTCCTCCTATATTGGTTGTTTTGAATTATACCCTTATAGGTATTATTTCAGATAAAAAAATCTAGTTTTTTATTACAAATCTTATTGTATACCTATAAGGGTATTTTGTAAAGCCTTTATAATTTTAAAAAAAGCCTTTGCTCAAAGCAAAGGCTTATCCATGTATTAACTTAACCAATTTTTCCAGTCCTTCAAGGAGTCTTGGTGAGGGGCGGCAGTAAAGCTCTTCTTCCAAAATAAATATTCGTTCATCGCTTGGATACCCCAGGCTGTCATAACCAGCACGCTTTGTTACAATGCTCTTTTGCACTTTTTCCTTCCGTACTCCGACCCAAGCGAGACAAATATAATCAGGTTTACGGCGGAGAACATCCTCCCAATCGGTTTGGACGCTTGCTAACTCGACATCTTGAAAAATATTAACCGCCCCGGCAGCTTCAGAGATTTCAGTGAGCCAGTTTATTTTTCCCGGAGTAAAAATTGGCTTTGGCCACCATTCCCAATACAAGGAAGGATAATGCTCAACCTTTACTGCACGCTGTTTCACTTGTTCAAGCCTTGCTCGAAATTGTTCCACAGCATTCAATCCTCTTTCTCGTTCTCCAAGAACTTCTGCCGTTCTAAGCAAATCCCTCTCAATTTCCTTTAACGATTGCGGATTTAAAACAATATGTGGAATGCCTCGTTCTTTTAATGATTCAACATTTTTTTCCATTCCGGGGACACTTAATGATGCAAGAACCATATCGGGCTCCAATTGTTCCACTAAATCCATATTGATTGATAAATCTGGACCCAATTTTGGCAAGTTTTTAACTGATGACGGCCAATCTGAATAATCATCTACCCCGATCAATAAATGTGTCAGCCCTAAATACTCCATGATCTCTGTATTACTTGGACATAAAGAAACAACGCGCAAAACGGCACCTCTCCCTTGTTCTCTATCTTTTGAAAATTATTCTTCTTCCATCGCTTCCATTAGCCTAAAAAGGAAACGATAAATGAGATGAAACCCCTCACCTATAGACATGTTTTCATCAAACCCGTCTAAAGAATTCAAAGCAAAATTTAAGTCCCATAAACCATCCTGTTGATTAAATATTAAATCATATTTTGCTTTTTCACCTTGTAATTCCTTCTCCAAAAAATCCCTTATCTTTTGCCCGTATTTTTTTTGCAGCTTTAATCCTAACATCACATCATATGTACCAAATACATCATCCAATTCTAAGGAAACCGCATCAACGTTAACAAGGTCGAACCATTGGGATTCCAGGTAAACAAATTCATTTTTGTGTTTATAAAAATACACCAATGGCTGAGTTAGGAAGCTCGATGATTCATTCCTAATCATGTTTTCCGTTTCTTTATCACAGCGTTCGATATAGGCCTCAGTAAATCGTACTTCAGGTTCCTTTTCAATAATAGGAAGCTCGCTTAATTGGTGCTTTGTAATATAATCTTTTTCTTCTTTAAATAACACAATCTCTTCTTCAGTTTGTATGTATCGTGCTAGTTTCTCTTTTAACAAGTCTAGTTGCCTCCTCAATTACACTTTTCTTCTATATTATATTGTATTTTTTCTAACGAAAAAGCAAATTTGACAAATAAAAAAAGGTGACCTTTTAAGTCACCTCTCTGTTAATTTTCTGCTAATTTACGTGTAACTGTTTTATCCGCTGGTTGAAAATCTCCTGGGTCTTCCGCTTGTTTAGCTCGTTTAATAAAGAAGGCAAGAATAAGTGATACAGCTGCAATTCCAGTTGCAACAACGAAAGAATAGTTAATCCCATCTAACATTGCCTTCATCATGACTTGCTGCTTCATTTCGGCAATTGCTGCCGGTGTTGGAGGTGTTGCCATGTTCCTCATAGATGCTTTTGCGGCAGCGCCAATTTCTTTTGCTCTTGTTGCTGTATGAGTGGACATAATTGTAACCAGCAATGCTGTACCAATAGCCCCAGCCACTTGGTTCAATGTGTTATTCATCGCCGTCCCATGCGGATAGAATCTTGCAGGCAGCTGATTTAACCCATTGGTTGATACTGGCATCATAACCATCGACATGCCAAGCATTCGAACAGAGTATAAAATAATTAAATGTGTGTAGGACGTATCAAGTTCTAATTTGCTAAATAAATAAGTTGTTATTGTTGTTATCGCCAAACCAATAATGGCTAATATTCTTCCGCCAAATTTATCAAATAATTTACCAGTGATTGGCGACATTATGGACATCAGTATTGCACCAGGAAGAAGCATTAATCCCGCATCCATCGGTGAAATCCCGCGGATGGTTTGAACATAAATTGGTAAAAGAAGCATCCCTGAAAACAACGCCATATTTAACACCATGGTTATCGCTGATGATAAGGCAAACATGGGGTATTTATAAATACGGAAGTTTAATAACGGCTGTTCTTTTTTTAATTGCGTGACGATAAATACGGTCAAAGAAACGGCTCCAATTGCAATTGTTCCATATACTAGCGGACTATCCCAGCCTTTACTTCCAGCAGAACTAAAGCCATAAAGAATCCCGCCAAAGCCAATGCTTGATAAAATAAGCGAAATAAAGTCAAGTTGAATATCCACTTTTTCTTTTTTATCTCGAATTAAGAAAAAGCCTAACAAGATTACGACAATTCCAATTGGTGTAACAAAATGGAATAGCATCCGCCAATCATAGTGTTCGATAATCCAACCGGATAAGGTTGGCCCGATCGCTGGCGCAGACATTAAAATGAGACCAAAAACGCCCATCGCCGTACCCCTTTTTTCTATCGGAAAGCTTACGAGCATTACGTTCATTAAGGTTGGCATCAAAATAGCTGATCCTGATGCTTGCAGCATTCTGCCTGTTAGTAAAATCGGAAAAACATGGGCTATCCCAGCAATAATTGTTCCTACTGTAAATAGTATCATAGCTGACAAAAATATTTTTCGGACAGAATATTTTTGAATTAAAAAAGCAGTTGTAGGAATTAAAATACCGTTCACCAACATAAATCCCGTTGTTAACCACTGGACTGTTGCCGGTTCAATCTTTAAATCCTTCATAATAGAAGGAAGAGCGATATTTAATAATGTATTATTTAAAAATGCAATAAATGCCCCGACCATCAGGACTGCAAGAATTCCATACGGTGGTTTACTCGTATTAGTTCGAGTTTGATCCATTAAATTTCCCCCTTTAAACTAATTGTACATTTTTTTATACCCCTGTTTCATACTTACCTATATTATACTCCTGGTTCAATTTTTGCAATAAAAAAATCTTGCAAAATATTGGTTTGTCACGGGTTGGAAAATAAGGTAGTATATTTTTATACAGATAGTACAATATGAAACTCAAGGTGATTGCATGAATGATCGAAAAAAGCATGTCGTCCAAATGGCACATCAATTATTTATTGAAAAAGGCTTTCAGTCGACTTCTATTCAGGATATTCTCGATTTTAGCGGTATATCAAAAGGTACATTTTATAATTACTTTTCCTCAAAAAATGAATTATTAATTGCAATTTTTAAAACATCTTATTCTGAGCTTCACAAATTACGGGATGAGGTTTTAATTGGTCAAGATCCTGCAAATATTGAGACCTTCGTCAAACAAATTGAAATGCAACTCACTTTGAACCGCAAAAAAAAGTTAATTACGCTGTTTGAGGAAGTAATGGTTATTAATGATCCAGATCTCAAGCAATTTATAGAATTAGGCCAAATCAGAAATATTCGGTGGATTTATAACCGCTTTATTGAAATTTTTGGCGAGGAAAAAAAACGCTATCTTCTAGATTGTGCCATTATGTTTATGGGGATTTTGCGTGAGAATATAAAATTTTATCGTTTGGCCAATGATGCCAATCTTAATATAAAACAGGTTGTCCGCTATACGGTTAACCGGGTTGTTCATATTGTAGCTGAATTAGAGGAATCGGATGAACAGTTAATTCAAACGGAGGCATTAGAACGCTGGCTGCCGGACTGCCAAAAAACTGATCATTTATTTCGGAAAAAGTTTCTTCATAGTCTATTTACTTTAAAAAATATTTTCCACCAAAAACATGAACAATTAAAGTTTACGGAATTGTTGGAGTTTATCGAAGAGGAAGTTTTGGATTCTAAAAATCCACGCTTTTTTCTAATCAAAAGCGTTCTTCAGACGTTGAAAACTGTGGAAAATCAAACGGCTCAAATTGAAATTGAACAGCTTGAACAATTGGTTAAGGCTTATTTTAAAGAGAAAGATGTTGAAAACCCCTACTTTAGTTAGGGGTTTTTAGGTTTTTAACTTTTTATGTACTACTAAAAAAATATTTTTTGAATTTCCCAAATGAAATAATTCCTTGAATATTGCCTAACTTCCACCACTGCGTCCTCGCCTTCCTTCGTAAAGATTAAACCAGATCCCATTTGTTCCTTAAAGTCCCAGCCTTTAGTACCCATCCATTTTTTTACAGTTTCGTAGCGATTGGTTGTTGTATTTAATGACAAAAATCGAACCCGTTTCTCAGTTTTGGCAAACTGTACATATTCAGAATCCGAGAAATGAAGCTTTACAGCGGATACAATTAATGGGACTGGGTTGCCTTCCTGGAAAATAGCGGAACCAAAGCCAGATATTATTAATACACAGCTAATAATTATTGTTATGGTCAATGCCATTAGTACTTTTTTAATCCGCCCCATTTACAAACCCCCTACACCGTCACTCATATATATAGACGAACAAACTGGGTATTTAGTTTCAAAAATGGTAAAATTTATTAAAAATTCTCTACGTATTTTATGTTTGTATAAAATATTAAAACGCCGCTAAAATTCTGCGGCGTTCTTAAATTTATTATTTATTCAATGCAGGTACATCTTTTCTTACTGTTGAGAATAATCCTGCACCAATTATATCCAATGCTGATTGCATTCTTTCCTCTGATATATTATCTGCAATTGTATCCTGCGGTGTATGGTATACTTTTTCGATATGATATACTAGCGGATCCCAGCTGTCGATGCCCATCCAAATAAATAAGGCTGCAGGAATACCTGCTTGATGGAAAGGTACATGATCACTTGAACCAAATGTTCCTGGGAGAATATCAGAATTACCTAAACGAGCACCCGCAGCTAGTGTGGAATTCGTCACAATATTCCTGCTGCCATCCGGTGTCATCGCATACAAGTTTTTCGCTTTTTCATAATTAGTTGCGACCATATCCGGTACAAATACCGCTTCAATCTTATCTTTTTGTTCCTGCGTCAATTGGTTCACATAATATCGAGAACCAAGTAATCCTCGCTCCTCTGAACCAAAAGCGATAAATTTCATTTCTTTATCGGTGTTATACCCTTTATAAACCCTTGCTAGCTCAAGCATCAAACCAACACCTGATGCATTGTCATTTGCTCCAAAGGCACCAACAACACTATCATGATGGGCACCAAGAATCACTTCTTTAGTCTTTTCGGATTTCGTATTCGGAGCCTTTGTTGCAATAACGTTTACTGATTGAAGGTTCGAAAAATGCTCAGCAGTAAGACTGATTTCAACAGGCCCCTTTGCGGCTTTTTCCTTAAGCCACTCACCTTGGATAAAGGCTGCTCCAAAAACAGGAACATCATACTTTATTGTTAAATTTGGATTAAAGGTTTGCCCATAGTTCCCCCGGCTGCCGACAAGACTTTGTAAAATAACACCTTTTGCTCCGGATTTTACGGCATTGTCTACCTGTGTTCGATAATCCGCTGTAGAGCTGGCACGAGGCATAACCACTATTTTTCCTGCAGTACTTGCTGGAAAATCACTTAGGTTTGTTCCACCATCTACATAGAGAACTTGTCCTTTTACAGACTCATTACTTAGTTTTCCATTTTGTGCTGCGGCCATTTCCCAAGACGTTCCATCAGCAAAGGCAACATTTGCAATAAATTGATCTGGAACAGTGAAATACTGAAATTCTACATCATAACCGTAACTCTTTAAGGTTTTGGCAATATATTCAGCTGAACGCTTTTCCGCATCGAGCCCCCCTGGCCGTGTTCCAATTTCCTCAGATAAATATCTGATATGTTCAATTGCTCTGTTAGCATCCACTCTTGCTACTACCTTTTGATCATGTGCATAAGAGGATTTCCCGCTTGTGGTATCTGCTGATGCAAAACCGACTGAACCAAATGCAATTGAGACAGCCAAGAGTGAAGCAAACACCTTAGACCCTTTTCGTTTAACTACTACCATAACCAGCCTCCTAAATAGTTTTTGTTTGCTATTTAAGTGAAGGTATAGTTCTATGTTATGTATCTAGCAAACTAGCATGTGTTTATAACACAATTACATCCAATTTTAGTATATAATTGGATGTTAGACAAGTTTAAAATATAGGAATATTCAGATAAAAATTAACAATAATTTATTTGAGTCTTCTTTTAACAAAAATCAGGTAACAAAAAACCCCTTTTAGCTATTCAAACTAAAAGGGTCCTTTTCACACTTAATCTTATTTTAAGAACGTGCTCGGCATGACAACAGCTACGACTTCACCGGTGGCGCAAAGGACATCATTCGCAAAAACTTCTGTCTCGACTTTAAATTTTTTCGGATGGATCTCATGAACAGTTCCAATTGCTTTTAAAGGCACGCCATTCGGTGTTGGCTTTAAAAAATTCACATTCAGAGAAGCTGTTACAAATCGCGGGGGTTCTTCCCCCTCACCGGGTTCGTGGCCATTTTTCCTATGTAGTGCCAGTGCTGCAGAACCGGTCCCGTGACAATCGATAAATGAAGCAATCAACCCGCCATATACAAAACCTGGCATTGCGTGATGTTCAGGTTTTGGAGAATAAATCGTTATAGTCTGTTCTCCTTCCCAACCAGTGCGAAAATGATGGCCAGCCTCATTCAAACGGCCGCATCCATAACACCAGGCAAAATCGTCAGGATACTCATCTTGAATCGCATGTAACACCTTAGCTTCCATACACTAATTCCCCTTCCTGATAGTAAGCGTTTACAATTCTATCAACCTATCATAACACCAAAAAATCCCATCGGTCAATAAATGGAGTTTAGCGAAGTTGGTGTTAAGCATTATGTGAATTTTTCGCATGGTGCCTGACACCAATAAAAACACCAAAAAATGGTTGAAGTTCATTATTTAAACTATTATGATAATACTTAGTATTACGAAACTTTCAAGGGGGTTTTTGGATGGAGAGGATTGTTGAAAAACGGCTTTCGCGGGCTGAGGTTGCTGAAGAATTGACATGGAATCTTGCAGATTTATTCCCAACAGAAGAGGATTGGGAAGCTGAACTTTCGGTTATTGAAAGGGATATTGCTCAGTTTGACCAATTGAAAGGAAGATTACATACCGGTTCAAACATTTTACTTGACTGCCTAGAAGCACAAGAAAAGCTTTCCATGAAAATCATTAAAGCCTGGACATATGCTAACCTGAAGCAATCCGCAGATGGGACGGATCCTGTAAACCAAGCAAATTCAGCAAAGTTTTCCGCTTTACGGACTAAAAGTATTGCAGCTTTATCATTCATCAATTCAGAAATACTGGCACTTGATGATGGGATAATCGAAAAATATCTTCAGGAGGAACCTAGATTAGAAGCTTTCCGAAAAACATTATCTGAACTTTTAGATTCGAAAAAACACAGGCTTACACCTGAAACAGAAGAAGTGCTTGCGGCACTCGGGGACCTGCAAGGTTCACCGTACCAAATCTATCAAATGGCCAAGCTTGCAGATATGGATTTTACCTCCATTCAAGACGAAGATGGAAATGAATTGCCTGTTTCGTTTGCCTTGTTTGAAAACCGCTATGAATTTACTGCGGATACTGATGTTCGCAGAAAAGCATATAAATCGTTTGTTGCAACCCTAAAAAAGTACACAAACACCATAGCTGCAGCATACTCGGCTGAAGTGACCAAGCAAGTAACACTCGCCCGCCTGCGTAACTATGAATCGGTCACCCATATGCTTCTGGAGCCGCAGCAGGTTACATTGGAAATGTATAATAATCAAATTGATATTATTTTTAAAGAACTGGCGCCACATATGCGCCGTTTTGCCCAATTAAAGAAAAAGGTTTTAGGGCTCGATCGGATGATGTTTTGTGATTTAAAAGCCCCGCTCGATTCAGACTTTGAACCAAATACTACTTTTGAAGAAGGAAGTCAATTAATCTTAGATTCTTTAAAAGTAATGGGTCCTGAGTATAGTGCAATTATCGAACAAGGCTTTAAAGAAAGATGGGTTGACCAGGCAGACAATATTGGAAAATCCACCGGCGCCTTCTGCTCCAGCCCATATGGTTCACACCCATATATTCTTATTACCTGGCAGAACAATATGCGCGGCTGCTTCACGCTGGCTCATGAATTCGGTCACGCCGGCCATTTTTACTTAGCGAATAAAAACCAAAGAATCATGAATGTACGCCCTTCAATGTTTTTCATTGAGGCGCCTTCTACGATGAATGAAATGTTACTTGGACAGCACTTACTTGCGAATACCAATGATAAACAAATGCACCGTTGGGTCATTCTGCAGCTTCTCGGTACCTATTATCATAATTTTGTGACTCACTTGCTAGAAGCGGAATATCAGCGCAGAGTCTATGCTCTTGCAGAACAAGGGAAAGCGTTAACGGCTAAAACTTTAACTGAAACTACTTGTAATGTCTTAAAGGAATTCTGGGGAGACAGTGTTGAAATTGATGAAGGGGCCAGCTTAACCTGGATGCGCCAGCCGCACTACTACATGGGCTTATATCCATATACCTACTCCGCTGGATTGACAGTCTCTACAGCTGTTTCACAAATGATTCAAGAGGAAGGCCAGCCTGCTGTGGACCGCTGGCTCGAAGTACTTCGTGCTGGCGGCACAATGAAGCCTCTTGAATTAATCAAATATGCTGGCGTTGATATGTCTACACCAGAGCCAGTTCGAAAAGCGGTTGCTTATGTTGGCGCATTGATTGATCAATTAGAACAATCTTATAAATAAGCTCGCAAAAAACCCCCTTGGGACTCCATGGGGGTTTTCTCTTACGATCTCACGCCTTAACAAACATATTTCATTTAAGTCATCGATATTGATTGCTTTTGATACGTTC
Organism: Neobacillus kokaensis; assembly: GCF_014656545.1. Lineage (GTDB taxonomy): Bacteria > Bacillota > Bacilli > Bacillales > Cytobacillaceae > Neobacillus > Neobacillus kokaensis. Next base: position 29,641 of record NZ_BNDS01000010.1, on the reverse strand, counting down.
CAAAATAATCTCTACAAAACGATTGCATCTATCGTAATCTACTAATTGAGGTACTAGTTCAATTTTTAACGTTGCCGCAAGATTTGTTTGTACAAACAGCATATCCCTAAAGTGATCAACTGCTCCGCAAAATTTCGGATAACAGGTATCCCCTGTACCAACTACACCTGTCACAAGGTCCTTTGCGTCTTCAATTTCGAACAGGTTGTAAATTGCCTGCATTTCCCTTGGTATTTCGCCATTACCCCATGTATAGGTTCCAATAACTATGGCATCATAATTCGCTAAACAGAGTGTAGGAAATTGCCCAGCAAGGAAACAATTCACCTCAATTTTTTCTTTTAAAAACAACTGTTGTAACAGCTGTACCACCTCTTCCGTATTCCCGGTTTTAGTGGAATAGACAATCGCAATTCTCATAGTTCATCGAATCCGTTTGATTGGGAGACTTTTGAATATGTTCTTGACTTTTGTTCAAAGAAATCAGATTTTGTGTCGTTCATCATTTCATCGCTGAAAACATGAATCCATGGCATAGGATTTTTTCGCTCTTCATAATAGTTAGGTAATCCCAGCTGTCTAAACCGTTTATTAGCAAGATACTCTGTGTATAGCCCGTACTCCTGCAAATCGATACCATCAATATCCTTCAAAATAAAATGAGCCCATTCTTTTTCAAGCTCAACTGCTTGTCCTATCGTTTGGTATATATAATCTATATTTTCCTGATGATTTAATTCGGGATTTTCTGTTAACAGGATCCGGATAAATTGCGCAACGAAATAGGCGTGCTGCATCTCATCCCGTTGAATATAGCTAATCATTGTACTTGATTTTAGCATTTTTTGCTGGCGGGCCAGGTGATAGAAAAAGGCAAAGCCTGCATAAAAATAAATCCCCTCCAGGTTAATCGAGTTCACCGCAAGCTGAAATAAGTGCTGAGGTGTGGGATTATTTCGGAAACATTCATACGCATCTAAGATAAGCTGGTTACGGCGTTGTACGATTGGGTCGCTTTTTGCCTGATTAAAGCGGAAATTCTGCTCCTGCAATGGAACAAGTGAACTTAAAATATAGGAATAGGATTCGTTATGAACCGCTTCCTGCTGTGAAATTACGGCAAAGATCGCTTTAAAGCTCGAATCAGTGACATAATCCATCACCTGGTACATTGTCGGTGTTTGCAGGCTGTCTAAGGATGCCAGCTGGGTATTGATTCTCAAAAAAACATCCTGCTCTGTTAGACTGAGCTGATCCCACTGTTTGATATCATCCTGCATATTAATTTCCTGGGCCTTCCAAAAATTGCTCAGCAATGTCTGATACAGTTCATACATTTGCGGGTAGGCAATATCGTTCCAGTTCAACAGACCTGACGATTGTCCGTTAATAATCCCTGTTGATTTATTAGGGAACTCTGGGTTTAATAGTTTGATTTTTTTTAACGGTGAATGAATATCCATTATTACTTGCTCCTTTAGTCTAACTTTGACATGCTTCACATGCTTCGATTTCTGCTTGGGACGTACTTCTAACATAGTAAGTTGTTTTTAACCCATGCTTCCAGGCTTCTATATGAAGATTAAGAAGCTCCTTCGCTTTAATATCATGTCTTACATAAAGATTAAAGCTGATGGACTGATCGATGTGCCGCTGCCTTGCTGCATTTTGTTTAATACTCCAAAGCTGATCTAATTCATGTCTTGCGCGGCGGTAATAGTTATACGTATGATGATTTAAATCAGGTACTGTTACCTTAAATTTAAAATTCTTTTTCTCCTCCGCATATTCAACAGAATAGATTGGATCAATGCCGTCAGTTGAGCCGCCAATCTTTGCGGTTGAAGAATTAGGAGCGACCGCCATTAACCAGCCGTTACGAATTCCGTTCTTTCCGACTTCCTCCTTTAATTTTTGCCACCTGTTAGAGTTGTAGTTTTTCCTTGAAAAATATTCACCCGTCTGCCAGTCGGAGCCATTAAAGGTTTGATATGTCCCCTTTTCTTTTGCCAATTCCATCGATGCTAAAATGGTGTAGTAGGCGATGTTCTCATATAATTCATCGGCAAAGACAACAGCTTCTTCGGATTCCCAGTGAATACTCTTTAATGCCAACAAATGATGCCAGCCAAACGTGCCAAGTCCGACAGCTCGGTACTTTTGATTAGTGTGCTGGGCTTGGCCAACGGAAATCGTATTTAAATCGATAACATTATCAAGCATTCTGACCTGAATTGTGATTAACCGTTCTAAAACACCTGCTGGAACAGCCTTTGCAAGATTAATAGAAGATAAATTACAAACGACGAAATCACCAGGTTTACGGATAATAATGATATTTCCGTCTTCATCATGGTATTCTTTTACAATCGTCGTCGCCGACATATTTTGGGCAATTTCTGTGCAAAGATTGCTGCAATAAATCGAAGTACGCCCTCTTCCATTTACATGTTTATTAGGATTTTGCCTGTTTACTTCATCTCGGTAAAACATATATGGTGTTCCCGTTTCAAGCTGGGACACCATAATCCGCACCATAACATCCATGGCCCTGTATGATTTCCTCGGCAGCAGCGGATGATTCACAGCCTCTTCATACTTTTCGGTAAAAAATTTCCTGTCGGTTTCGTCGTAAAAATCTTCGAGACCTAATGAAGTTCCATTTTCATCTTTCCAGCCCATCATTTGTTTAACCTGATGGGGACAAAAGGTATGCCACTCACCGATACTTCTGCCCTGCTCATCTTTTTCTGTAAGTTTTTCCATAAAAAGATCCGGTATCGCAACGCCAGTAAAAATATCGTGGGCTTTGCGCCGTTCGTCGCCGTTATTAGTTTTTAAATCGAGGAAACCATTCATGATATCTTTATGGAAAATATCTAAGTATACAGCAATCGCGCCCTGTCGCTGTCCCAATTGATCCACACTTACTGCCGTATCGTTAACTAACTTAATCCATGGAACAACCCCTGATGAGTTCCCCTTAAATTTTTTAATATCTGAACCTAGGGCACGAACTTTTCCATAATAGATGCCTATCCCGCCTCCATCCTTACTTAATCGAGCAACATCCCAATTATTTAAGTAGATACTATCAAGTGAATCATCAACGGTATCGATGAAGCAGGAGGAAAGCTGGCCGAAGCTTTTGCCCGCATTGGCAAGTGTTGGGGTTGCAACGGTCATATATAAATGACTTAACGCCCAGTAAGCTTCTTTAATTAGTTTCAGACGTTTGAATTTGCTTTCGTTTTTCATGATGGTCATTGCAATGATCATGAAGCGCTCCTGCGGGAGTTCAAAGATATTTCTGTCATGGTCTTTAGCTAAATAACGGTCTGCCAGTAAAAATAAGCCTATATAATTGAATAGGTAATCCTGCTCAGGATTGATTTCCTGCGCTAATTCATCGATTTCTGTTTTACTATAGCAGTTTAATAAATCACTAGAATAAATGCCTAAAGCTGTCAGCCTGGTGATCAGGGTATGGAAATTCCCATATTTTAAAGAGGAATCATAACTACGATTTTTTGCTGCCTCCGCGTATAATTCATTGAGATATAAACGGGCAGCGACAAATGTCCAATCTGGCTGGTCGATGGCAATTTGATTCACCGCATACAATAAAGCATGTTGATTTGCTTCGGCCTCATTTATGTGATGTTGAAGACTTTCTTGCATCCCCGTTACATCAATTTTGTATTTTTCCGCTGCTTGTCTAATTGTTCCTAAAAGATTACTAAACTCTGTTTGCACCATTGTCATGATTTTTCCCCCTAGAAAAATAAAAAATCCGCTCGGGTGTACGAGCGGATGAAACGATAACAAAACAAAAGGAAAGGAAGAATCCGGGAGCCTTCTGCCGCCACCGTTCCATCTTCTCAATCCCCGAAGAAGTTGAAACATCTTAAGAAAGACAGGTCTCCTGACTTATGCTTCCTCCTACTTTGAACCCTTCCCGTATAAGCGCCTATTGCAAAGCTCTCTTACACAGTGGTTTGTCCATTTCGTCAGCATTTACAGTTGCGGGGGCAGCTCTGGATTCGCACCAGATTCCCTTTTAAGCCAAACGGCATCTTATCTCAAGGCAAACACTACTATATATAGTTTTTATTTTTAAATTCAAAACAATATGTAGTACTTATAATTCATATAAATGATAGTATAAATACCAAAATAATGCAAGTGCTTTGATGTCGTTTTTTGGATTTAGTCTCAGACACTTTTATAATGAAACCATTATCATGGTTCAAACGTATGATTTAAAGGGTCAAGAAATCTTATCTGTTTAAGGGGGGTATTATGGGGAATATTTTTTTATTTTGTTTGATTATAGGTATTGTATCTGCACTAATTCTTACGCCAATGAATAGCGCTGTTCCGGGACAAAAAGGTAAATGAAAACATGGTAAACAGGGAAAACCGATAAAACCGGCAAGACCAGCAGGTTTGATTCCCGTCATGATCATTATATTAGCGGCTGTGTTTATATTTTATTACATGTCTAATTTGGACCGTAACTTTTCATCGTTATGGCCATTAGCCATTGTCATTACTGGATTTGGTACATTTTTTTCTTCAGGCGTAGAGCAAAAAATTAAGGGCCTGTTATTTGTATTAAGTCTCATGTTAGGGGTATATTTTTTAACAGCCTTTTTGTTTAATGCAAATGAAAAATATGATTTAGCAAAAATGACCGAGAAAGTTGAAATTAAGACGTTTGATGAAAAAGAAACACCGGCAAGTGTCCCGCCGCAGTTCGCACGCAACAAAATGAAAAAAGCGTTTGGGCAGGTTCCTAATACGAGCTATTATGAGCTTGGTCACCTGCAAATCCAAAAGGTAAATGGCGAATATGTTTATATTGCTCCAGTAGAATTTTCGGGATTTTTCCGTTGGTGGAAGGGTGATCACACACCAGGTTACTTCAGTTTAAGTGCTACAGATTCGTCAGCAAATCCTAAGTTTGTTAAGGAAGAAATGATGTATACTCCATCCTCCTTCTTCCAAAAAAATATTGAAAGGCATATCCGCATGCAATACCCGAAAAAGATTTTTTACGGGGATGTTCAATTAGAGGTGAACGAGGACGGCAAACCATACTACATACAATCCTATGGAGAATTTGTTTCCGCCCGCAATGGGTTTAAAGTACATGGGATTGTAATGGTGGATGCAAAAACAGGCCAGACAAAAGAATATCCATTAACAAAAATTCCGGCTTTTATCGACGGTGCTGTGTCTCCTGAAGTGGTCAGTCTCCAAAACAGCTATTTTGGCAATTATGTTCATGGATTTTGGAACAGCGTATTCGGAAAATCAGACGTAAAGCTCCCTTCAGATGAAGGTATCGAGGCAAACGTCAGCCCTATTTTTGATGAAAATGGAATCATGTATTATTTTACTGATTTCACCAGTCCAAAAGAAGGCGTCGACTCGATGCTTGGTTACTCGATAACAAATAGCAGAACCGGAAAAGCAACCTATTATACAGGGAATCCAGAAGAATCTTACATGGATTCACAGGGCGCCCTGCAGATTATCGAAAAAAAGTTCATTGAAAAGAAATGGCGTGGAAAAATGCCGATTCTATATAATTTCTACGGGGAGGCAAGTTGGTTAACGCCTGTCCTAGATTCTAATGGATTTTTGCAAAACTATTTTATTGTTTCGGCTGCCAATCCGGAAATTTCAGCAAATGGTGTCACTCCGAATGAAGCGCTAAGACAATATAAGACAGCATTGCAAAGAGGCGGCGGCACGGTCGATGGCAGCTCTAAAGCTGAAGAAAAACAAAAAGAAGGTACTGTTCTGCGAGTCTATAAGGAGAAGTCGGGGGATTTCACCATCGTCTCTTTCTTACTAGATAACAAGCAAAACTTCATCATCTCATCCGAAAAAGTACCGCTTGTCATCTACCTAAAAGAAGGCGATCAGGTAAATCTACAATATCTCGACACAGGCGAAGACTTCCTGCCCGTGAAAGATATTACGATTAAAGGACTTCAATAAATGATTTAAGACTGTGTTCCATGAGACCGCAGTCTTTTTCATGTTGTATTATTTGGTGTCAGGCACCACCCGTGGACATTTTGCTCTGTTTGTCCGTCTGAGGTTTTACTTCCAATTTTAAATGCCTGCATTTGGTGGGAGTTTAGGAATAAATATTAGTAAAACCATTACAGGGGGCGGATTTTATGGCACGTTATCCTTTTTCATCGGGAAAGCCATCACTTATTGTTAGAAAGGTACATCCTGATAATCGAGAATCTCCGCTTCAGTTTATTGAGAATGATACAATCGGCAATGATTTGTTTTACCGTAGAAATCATTTTTCCTATCCGGCTCTGCCTCAATCAAGTTACTGGCTCCCAGTCAATGGGCTGGTCCATAGACCTAGTATATTTACACTTGACGAAATTATAAAGATGCCGTCAAAAACATTAAAAGTAATCCTTGAATGTGCTGGTAATAAACGTCACTTCTTTGAACCAAAAGTGTTTGGTGATCAATGGGAAAAAGGAGCTATGAGCCAAGGCTACTGGAAAGGTGTACCGTTAAGGAACTTGCTGGAATTAGCCGGTGGTGTAAAACCCGGAGCTAAAGAAGTATTGATTGAAGGCTACGATTTTGGGAAACAACCAAACATGAATCAACCTGAAACCTTCGCCCGGAGCCTGCCTCTGAATAAAGCACTGCATCCTGACACGCTGATTGCCTACCAATATAATAATCAGCCAATCCCGTTCAAGCATGGTTATCCACTCCGCTTGATTGTTCCGCAATGGTATGCTGTTGCTTCCGTTAAATGGATTAAGCAGATTAGTGTTATTGATTACAAGTTCAACGGGTCGTTCCAAGCGGATGACTATGTTTATTATCCTAAAAAAGAGAGCGATGCCGGTGCTTTTCGTGTTACCACAATCAACGTTAATTCCTCCATACTGAATCCGTTAAATAGGGAAATCCTAGATACAGGAAAGCATTTGATTAAGGGTATTGCTTGGACTGGTGAAGGGGCAATTACAAAAGTAGAGGTCAGTACTGATAACGGTACAAACTGGTCTACTGCCAAATTAACAGTTCAAAGAAATCAGGAACGATATGCTTGGACTACTTGGAGCTATGAATGGAACCCGGACGAAAAAGGCGAATACACCATTTTAACCAGGGCTGCAGATTCTCTTCAACGAATTCAACCGAAAGTCCCGTTCTGGAACCGTAAAGGCTATGGCTATAATGCCATCGACCAAATAAAAGTGAAGATTGAATAAATTACAAGATCAAATAAAAAGGCTGAATTTAGTCTATTTGCTAAATTCAGCCTTTCAAATTTACAAAATTATTTTTGAACAGTTGCTAAAAACTCATTAAAATCAGCGATGCTCGGGTTTGCCATATAATGGCCGCCTTCAACTTGAATCGTTTGACCTGTGATAAATTTAGATTCATCCGAGGCAAGGAATAATACTGTATTTCCAATGTCATCCGCTTCACCGTGATATGGCAAGGCGTTATATTTAGCAAAAATATCTAAAACAGCCTGCGGCATATTATTTTTAGCAGCTGGTGTTAAAATTAACCCAGGGGCAACGCCATTACAGCGAATCTTGTGCTTTCCGTATTGAGCTGCAATATACCGAGTAAGATTTACAACACCTGCTTTTGAAGCACCATATGCAGATCTCATTGCATCGCCCGCAAATGCTGCCATGGAAGCGGTATTAATAATGGAGCCGCCTCCAGCTTTTATCATATGTGGAATGGCATACCGGCTGCCTAAGAGCACGCTTTTCAAATTGACGTTCATCAGCCTGTCCCATTCATCCAAATCCATATTCACAACGTCTAAATCTTTTTGTAAATTTGTTAACCCTACATTATTGTAAAGAACAGTAATCGTACCAAAATGGTTGACGGTAAACTCAACCGCTTCTTTAATTGATTCTTCCTTCGATGCATCTAAAAATATTCCTTCAGCTTCCAAGCCTTGATTTTTCAATTGGGTGGCCGCTTCCCTTGCCCCATCCACATTGAAATCAGCAATTACTACCTTCGCTCCTTCTTTTGCCAGCAATGTTGCTGCCGACAAACCGATTCCAGAGGCACCGCCTGTTACCAATGCTACCTTACCATTAACACGTCCCATATTGTAATCTCCTTTAAATTTTTTAGTATAGTTACTCTCCGGTTAATCCCGGCTTTTTAACTTGTTCAATAACTTTTCATGAATCGTTAAAAACTGTTCGACTTCCTCTTCTGTTAACTCTTGAAAAAGTTCCACTCGCATTTCTTGTCCTTTTTTCTGGGCTTCTTTAAGGACATCCAATCCTTTTTCAGTAATTGCGAGGAGGACATGGCGGCGATCATTCTCATTATATTGCCGCTCGGCCATACCTTGTTTAATTAAACGTGCAGCTATATTTGTCATTGCACCAGGCGTATAACCAAGCCTTTTAGCTAAAACGGTTTGCTGCTGCGGGCCGTTTTGTTTTAATTCAGCCAGTGTAATAATGGGTGCAACCCCAATATTATACTTAAATGTCTGATTCCATTTGATGATCGTTTCATTTGTGAATAATTCTACTGTATGAATTAATTTAAAAATATTATTATTCTCCACATATGCCCCTCACTTAACGAAGTTTATAGCGCCGCCATTCACCATGATTGATTTTGACCGAATATGAAATCAGAATCTGAATTTGCTAAAAAGACGGCTATTCTACCGATATCACTTTCCGGCTTACCACATTTTTATATTGATATTTTAGAAAAAAAGCCTGATAATATTCAGGGTTTGCACTTACCCTTTTTCAACCCTTGGTTAAGTAGTTTTTATCATTTCCCCTTTCTAAAACTATTTTAACATTAAAATGTTTAACGTTAAAGTAAATTGTTTCGAAAAAAAATGGCACAACATCCAATTTGCGGATATTGGTGCCTGACACCATTAGTTAGTTCCCTTTTGCATAAAGCTGTTTATATTTTGTTGAGGTTCTAATTTCTACAGTAAGTTTGCCTCTTTGGTAGACTGTTTTTATGAGTAATGGTACTCCAGTTGTATTTTGAAAGCGAAAATCCTTCCCTCCGTAAGATACAGTGGCGTCACGTCCGGCAGGGACATAGCCGACAGATAAGGAGTGATGATGCTTTTCAATATAACTTACCCCTACTTTATCGATGGCATTAAATAATGTTGAGGATGTCTGGCAAATACCGCCGCCGATACCGTCCACCAATTTTTTGTTGACAATTTCCTTCGCTTTTTGATAACCGTTGGCCGCATCACTTGGTCCCACGGTGGTATTAAAGGAAAAAATGTCCCCATCGCCAACGATAATATAATCAATGGCATCGGCGGATAGTTCAATATTTTTAGATCTACCAACAACACCTGGATTAAAAAAAGTCGTGAATGATGCCAATACCACATCATCTAAACTTAAAATTTCGTCAGGGTTATAGCCGCTTTCCTTCACATAAATAGGGAGCTCGACATCTCCGCCATTAATCGATGCTTCAAGAACCCTTTCCACGAGCTCTGATTCTTCTAAAATGACTTGCGGCTTCCCTTTAATAATTTTGCCGTCTTTAATCTTATCAAGCTCCATCCTTTGATCATATCCTGGTGTAGTGTCATTACCCCGCGCCAGCTCCTTCGCCCATTGTTCAAGCTCTTTTTTATATGCCTCTTGATTTATATCAAATCCCATTTCCAAAGGCCTAAAGGTTTTAATCACCTTTTTTGTATTTGGGTCGATTACATTAACTACAATCGGTTTTGGCTCTTCTTCCTTAATTTGTTTCTCTGGAGCCTTTGTTTCTGCTTGTTTTGGCAGTTTTGTCACTTTTTCTGCCATTTCCTTTTCAGCACATCCAGCCAGTCCTATTAAACTACCAATCAGTAAAATCGAAAGCACCCATTTCCCCTTTACCATACAGCTACTTCTCTCCTCTTTCCGTGATCTTAGATGTAAAAAACAGGAATCCTTCCAACAAAACATCGTATTCAAGACCGTATGACAATATGACTAAATAATGGCGATTATTTTGAAATCCGCTAATCTCCATAGGAAATATGTATTGTATTAATAAAAAACCCAGATATTTCTATATGTGTAACCATTATTATAGTACAGAGGTCATGTCGAAGATTGTCCCTTTTTCGTAAAGAGTAAATAAATAATAAAAAAGACCAGGAATCGGCCATTCAGCCTGATTTCCTAGTCTCAGTGTCCTGCTATTTAATATACGCTTTTGAAACATAACCTGTTTTTGTACTATATTTAACTTTATACCATGAACCACTGGTAGATAGAATGGTTACATTTTGATATTTCTTTAGAGTAAAAACTACCTTGGCTCTAGTGGAAGCAGACGCACGCATATTTAAGCGCGTTGCAGTTACTTTTCCTGTTTTTGTTTTTGCTTTTTTAATAACTGTAAAAGAAGAAGATGATGATGAGCGATTTTTGCTCTTGTCTGTGGCGGAAATAGCAACAGTATATTTTCCGTTAGCAAGACTTGCTAAGTCAAAATCCTGTTTTATGTTCCCAGCCTTTGTATAACTATAGTTTTTTAATGTTTTAATAGTTTTTCCTCTGCTGTCTTTAAGTGTAATCGTAAGATAGGCTGCTTCATTTGTTTTAAAAGTAAGCGAGCCTTTGTACTTCACATTATCAACAGAAACCTTCGCAGCGCTAATTTTTGGAGCCGTTTTGTCCTTTGCAGGTACAGGTTTTACGGTTGCCGGAGTCGGTGTCTTAGTAGTGCTTGCTGATGTACGTATTATCTCAAACGATGGCAAAGCTGAGGATCTATTATTACTCTCATCAACAGTAATAATTCCAAAATAATATTTCCCTGCGACATACGATGACAGGTCAATTTCTTTTGTAACATTTCCGGCATTTAACGGATCATTTTCGAGTACATAATCTTTTTTATTTTGGTTATCTTTAATATAAAGGGTTAATTTAGATGCTTCGTTAATAGTAAAAGAAAGATTAGCTTTGTTTTTCACATTATCAACATTTATGCTTACAGAACTAATAATAGGTGGTGTGGTATCTTCTATTAACGATTCTGTCTGTTCTTTTCCCGGCTGTTCACCAGAGGTTACTGACTCAACCGGTGAAAGAGTGGGTGCTGTAAATATCGGACGCTCATTATATTCCTGAATAAGGCTTGCTCCATCATAATAGAATCCGAGAATTTCCGAATAATTTTGACCAGCCTCTGCTCGTTTTTGCGCTCCCCATTGACTCAAGCCGACGCCATGGCCGTTGCCAAGACCACTAACAGTTATGGAATCTTTTGTTTCAGTAATGTTAGAGATTAGATAGCTCCACATTTTATCAATGCCAACCATTGCCCGTATCTGTGATGCGGGAACGTCGGTATAGACTAGCTTTTGCGGGACATATGCACCATTTACATCTACTTTATCTTTTGTAATAAATTCAACCGTGATATCTCCTTTTGATATACGGCCGCCTGATTTTGGAGTATGAAACCCTAAAACTGGAATTCCAAGTAGCTTTAGTTCTTTTCCAGCATAGCCATGGGATGCCATCCATGATTTTATTTTACCAGCGATTGCTGCATCTGCTTCATTCATTTGGCTCCATGTCTTATTTGCAGGCTCCAGTTGCTTTTTTTGCACAGTAAATTGCCACTTGATATTTGCTTGTGCATCAAATGGGTCGTCTTTTATTGGTAAATAAGAAAGAGCAGTTGATCCCCAAACATTGGCGTTGGATTCGGTTTTTCCACCGTTGCTGGCTGAGAATAATCCATCTGCTAAAACCAATTTACCGTAATAGTTAGTTACTTTTAAAACTCTTCCACGTGTTTCTTCTACCGCTGCAGTACTATTTGGAAGCCATTTGTAGCCAGCATAAACTTGGTAATTGATTGAATCATCAATGATTCTTGAGATTCTTTGCAAAGCATACGTTCTTGCTGCCACTGCTTGCGCTTTTAACGCCTCTCTTTTCCATCCATCCATCATTTCATATGGTACAACGCCTTTTAGATAGTCTTCCATATACACATTATTTATTGGGCGGACATACTTTGAGTTTTCACTAACAAATTGAAATGACCCTAAATAGGGACGGTCATTAATGGATAGAAAATTTGTCTCGACCAACGGAATAACATGTAACTGGTCTGTTGTGATTATGGTGGACGTTCCGTCTAAAAGGGTTAATTGATCTTGATTCTCATATTTGATTGTATATGATTTTCCATTTAATAGGCGGGTATTTGATTCTTGAACGATGTAATCTCCGGTTGGTTTGATTGTTATCGATGATTTATTTCCTAAATAATTTACTAATTTAACTTTAACAATCGGTTCTGCAGCTTCTGCTGAGGCACTGGGACTTAAAAGAGAAAATAGTAATATAATTACTAGTAAACTGGCTGCGGATTTTTTCACAATCATCCTCCATTCATATATTTGCTCTATATGAATGATAAGATAATAGTTTAATAGGTTACAATAACTTTTTTTTGGAAAAAACCGCCTATGGGATATCCCGCAGACGGTTTCGTGTATGTTGACGATTATTTTCGTTTTTTCTTTTGTGATTTGGTAATTCTTCCTAAAATAAAAGCCCCGGCTGCAACACCAATTACTGTGTTGGTTTTCTTGTTAAATACTTGCTTCGCCACCAGATTTAAATTTTGTGGTCTTTCTGCCAAACGGCGCATGAAATATCCGTACCAATCATTTCCAAATGGAACATAGGTACAGAAATTAAAGCCTTCGCTGGCAAGTTTTAATTGAAACTCTTTACGGAAGCCGTATAGCATTTGGAATTCAAATTTATCATGCGGAATATTGTGTTTTTTGACAAATTCCTTAACATGGCTAATAATTCGATGGTCATGTGTAGCAATTGACGTAAATTTTCCGTTTAATAAGTGCCACTCAATTAACTTAATGTAGTTGGCATCAATTTCTTTTTTATCTTGATAGGCAATTTCTTCAGGCTCTTTATAGGCACCCTTTACAAGACGAATCCGGAAGTTCTGATATTTTTCTAAGTATTCTAGTGCATTATGAAAGTAAGCTTGGATCACTGTACCAACATTATCGTACTCTAATGAAAGTTCATCTAATAAATCAAACGTTGGCTGCAGGTGTTTAAAATCCTCCATATCAATATTAATAAACATATTATATTGACTGGCCCGATCAACAATTTCTCTTACATTATCCACACAAAAATTATAATCAATATCCAGTCCTAATTGAGTTGGCTTTAGGGAAATATGGGCATCCACTTGATTATCATGGATGGCTTCAATTACCTTAAGAATTTGTTCTTTAGCCGCAATGGCTTCTTCATTTTTAAAGACAAACTCACCAAGGTTATCAACTGTACATGATATGCCATGAGCATTAAGTTCTTTTATACTTTGAATGGCTTCTTCAATATTTGTCCCAGCAACAACACTTTGTGCTCCTAATTTTAACCCGTACTTTTTAGCAGCACTATTAAGGAATTGATTTTGTGATAAGCCCATAAATAAATCTTTTAACATGCTAATTGCTCCTTATTGGTGGAATAATATCAATACCACTTTTATTATAGCATACGCTTTCATTAAAAATTATTTTAGGAATTTTCTTAATATAATTCCTTATTTTTTAGCAAATATGTATTGCAAATTAGGGTGTGAGGCACCAATTATCGGCCAAATATTTTTGTGCTAATACAACTGTATCCGCAGTAAATTCACTACCAAGCTGCCGGGTTGTTTCATTATCACGGCTGCCAATCCAGGCTATTAATTGAAGTCTCCGCATCATGATAAAGCTCGGTATTTCCAATTCGTCCTCTTTGGAGAGCGTTCGAACCTTTCGATAACCCGTTAACCATGAGGTGATGAGTTTAGGGATATATGGTTTATGTTCAATAAAGCTTAAAGAGGCTGCCAAATCAAATAAAAACCATCCAAACCCGCAATCATCAAAGTCGATTACCTTGATTTGCTCATCTTCAACTAGCAGATTGGCTGAGCGTAAATCGGAATGAATAAGGCCAAATTTCATAGTGCTTTTTCCAAAGTGATTTAATCTCATTCGAATCTTTTCTGATACTTGCTCGAACAGTTTAATCCTTTCGTTTGTCATTGCTAAGCCATCCTGCCATCTACCCCACTTCGGTGCCATGCCTAGAATGGAATCGTAATTCCATTCAAGCCTCTTGAGCTGTTGAAACTCTGCATAATGTTCAATGCTGTGGATATGTAATTGTGCAGTCATTTCACCAAGTGTTTCAAATTGCCGCACAAGCTCATCTTCGTGATTTTCATCAGGAGCTTGACCTTCTAAGTAAGCAAATAAGGTAAAGTAATATAGGATGTTTTCAAAATAAAACTCTTGGACAAAACTTCCATTTACCCCAAGGTAAGGCAAGGCAACATTTATTGAGGTATTTTTGGCAATTGATTGCAGCCACTCAAGCTCACTTTCAATCTCTGCTTTCGAATGATAAAATGGACGGCTGATTCGCAATATATATTTTTTCCCTGTGTCATCGTTAACAAAGTATGTTGCATTTTCTGAGTAATTTAACAGCTGCACAAAAGGCTTCGATAAAAAAGGAAAATGATGAACCGCAAGGCCTGCGATCGTTTGAAATTTTTTCAATAGCTTCTCCAATGGATCTACTGATAAATCATTCATGAAAAACCCCCAGCGATACGTTTTTCTCCAAAATATTTTTCGGCAAAAAACGCTTGGATTTTAACCAAGCGTTTTTTGTGAAGTTAATTAAGACCTATTTCTTCGACGATTACGTAAAAATGCAGGAATATCAAGGAACCTGTTGTCCTCTTGACTACGGCTGCTATTATCATGCTCAGATTCCGCTTGGTGATCCCAGCCGTTGTTATGTTCTCTAGTCTGTCCGGCTGGCTCTCGTCTTTGTTCATACTCATAAGAAGGCTGTTCAAAGTATCGGCCCTGACCTTGTCCCTGGTCTTGATGTCTAGGAAAATTAGTATGCGTCACAGGTTCAGCTTCATGTCTCTGTTCGTGATGAAATGGAGTCCGTTCTTCACGCGGTCTTTGCGGTCTGCTTGGAATACCTTGTGGTCCTCTGTTTGATAAAAAGTCTCTAGACGTTTGGGCTGCCTGATTTGCAGTTTGGTTTTCCTTTGCACTGAAACCTGTCGCGATGACAGTAATCATAATTTCATCTTTTAAATTTTCATTAATAATTGAACCAAAAATCATATTTAAATCTTTATCAGCAGCAGAAGCGACAATGTCCGCGGCTTCTTGAACCTCGAATAGGCTTAAATTAGTGCCTCCGGTAATGTTCATCAAGACGCCCTGAGCACCGTCAATCGAGGTTTCCAAGAGCGGACTGGAAATTGCTTTTTTCGCTGCTTCAACAGCACGGTCTTCTCCTTTGGCTGCCCCGATACCCATCAAGGCAGTTCCTTGATTGGACATAATCGTTTTCACATCAGCAAAATCAAGATTTATTAATCCAGGGACGGCAATTAAATCCGAAATACCTTGTACCCCTTGGCGGAGAACGTTGTCGGCTTCACGGAAAGCTTCAATCATTGGTGTCTTTTTATCAACAATCTGCAATAAACGGTCATTTGGAACAATGATTAGAGTATCCACCGCTTGTCTCATTGCCTCGATTCCTGCCGTTGCATTGACCCTGCGCTTATGCCCTTCAAATCCGAATGGACGTGTTACTACTCCAATGGTTAAAGCTCCCAGTTCACGGGCAATCTGGGCAATTGCAGGTGCAGCACCTGTACCTGTTCCACCGCCCATACCGGCAGTCACAAAAACCATGTCTGCACCTTCTAGGGCCTCTTCTAGCTGCGCCTTGCTTTCTTCCACTGCTCTTCTGCCAATTTCAGGATTAGCGCCGGCACCCAATCCCCTAGTTAAAGAAGAACCAATCTGCATCTTAACCTCTGCTTTTGATAGTTTTAACGCCTGAGCATCGGTATTCACAGCGATAAATTCCACGCCTTGAACCCCATCTTCTATCATTCGGTTAACAGCGTTATTCCCGCCGCCGCCAACGCCAATTACTTTTATTCTCGCTACCTGATCTATATCCATATCAAATTCCCACATGTCTCTTTTCCCCACTCTCATCAAATTACATTTTCACTATTCAAAAAACTATAAATTGTAATATTATGTCCTTTGAATAAACACTCTATTAATAGAATTATACACAAATTATACAGAAATAGGGTTACTTTCTACCATTTAATCAAAAATTAATTTGCTTAAAACATTTTTGTTACATAAACTTCACTTTTACCTTCTAATCGTAATGAAAAAGCCCCCGCATCTGCAGGAGCTTAATTCAAAATAGGTGTCTGGCACCAAAAGTTAAACCACAGGAACAGATGTCAAAACATCCATTAAACGGTCCATACCGAGCTTGATATTTTCAGGAGTTGAGTGGCTGAAGTTAATTCGGAATGTATTGCGTTTTGGCTCATTGACGTAGAACTGCGCCCCTGGAACAAAAGCTACACCCTTTTTAACAGCCTCTCCTAGCAAGGCAGCTGTGTCGATATGCTCGGGCCCTTCAACCCAGATGAACATTCCGCCTTTAGGCTCTCTCCATGTAAATAAACCTGGTTCTACCTGATTTAAATAGTCTCGCATAATCGTCATTCTTTCATAATAAACACTGCGGATTAATTTAATATGAGCATTCAAATCAAAGTCACGCAGTAAATAGTAAAGAGCCTGCTGGTCGATGGAACTCGAGTGCAAATCATTCATTTGCTTTGCTTGGATCATCATCTGCAAAACTTCCGTTGGCCCTGTAACCCATCCAGTCCTTAAAGCAGGTACAACAGATTTTGAGAATGTACTCGTATACACAACATGTGTCTGATTATGGTCAAATGAAGCAATTGGCCTGTATACTTCATTTTCATGAAATTGAATATCTCCATATGGATCATCTTCAAGTACTAAACATTCATGTTGACAGCAAAGGGCAAGAAGCTGCTGCCGGCGCTCGTCGCTCCATGCCTTACCATCAGGATTAGCGAAAGTTGGGGTGACATATACAAATTTAGGACGGTATTCAGCTATTTTAGCGTTTAAATCTTCTGGGTCCATCCCATTCTCGTCACCCTTAACGGCTACAATCTTAGCACCGTATGAGCGAAAAACCTGTAATGCTGCTAAATATGTTGGATCCTCTGTTAGGACAACATCTCCAGGAGCTAGCATGACTCTTGAGAACAAATCGATTGTTTGCTGTGATCCAGTTGTAACGAGGATTTTATCAGGGGTTGTATAGATACCTTTTTGCTCCATCTTCACTTGGATTGCGTCTCTAAGAGGCTTAAAACCCTCAGTTGCCCCGTACTGCATAGATCCTTTTCCTGATGCAAATACTTTTTCATAAGCGCTTTTTACTGCTTCTAACGGAAAAATATCTTCAGCTGGCAAGCCTCCTGCAAATGAAATGACATTTCCTTGTTGAATAACAGCTAAAATGTCTCTAACTGCAGAAGATGCATAATTTTTTGTTAGCGGTGCAAATGAGTAATTCATTGATGATCCTTCTTTCTACTTTGCTTTGACTAATTAATTCTAATAAGTCGGAATTTTAATATAGGAATATTATAAGGCAATTTTCAAAACAATCAAGCATTTAATCTTAATTTTTTGAAAAATGAATTTAAACCATCTTCTGGATTATGCATCTTTAATTTCTAATTCCTCCTCCTCTTCATATTCTACGACTCTTGCAAGCTCTTCTTTCATGTGGTCTTGCGAGTATTTCTTACCATATTTGTTAACAGATATTTTATAAAGAACTCCTCCTAATGCCGCCCAAACAAAAACAATGACCCATTCATATGGCCAGACAAGAGCAGATGGCATTCCGGGCATATAAAGTGTAGTTATCCCCAATGTCATCAACATCGCAATCCAGCCAAGTGAGGTTCCGCCAGGAAGTTTGAACGGGCGTTTCATTGTTGGAGCCTTCTTCCGTAATATAATAAAGGAAACAGCCACCATGAACCAGGAAACGACTAATCCAAGCCCGCCGGAATCGACTAGCCACACCAATGCAGGGCGTCCCATTAAGGGTGCAAGTGACGAAAATACACCAATTAATAAAATCGCTTTGTATGGAGTATTATACTTCGGATGCAGTTCACCTAAAGATTTTGGAAGCATACCTGCCTTTGCAAGTGCATAGATGGCGCGGCTTCCGCCTATATAGAAGCCTATCCAGCTAGTAATAATTCCACCGATACCACCTAATATAAGGACATTTGCCATCAGTTTGCTTCCGCCAAATGCTTTTGCCATTGCATCTGCAGTAACAAGATTAGAAGCATTCATTTCTTCCGGAGTTAAAATTCGTGATACGCCGAATATAATCAACACGTACCAAACTACCGCAAAAATAACAGAGAGGATTAATAATTGGCCAATTCTTTTTTGTGGTAAATTAATTTCTTCAGATGCCTGTGGTATGACATCAAAGCCAACAAACATAAATGGAGTCATAATAAGTACAGTTAAAAGTCCGCCTACACCATTCTCAAACAGCGGTTTCATATTTTCAGTGCTGCCGCCGATACTGCTTCCCGTGATTAATAGTACACCAGCAATGATAATTAAGAGTGTAAAAATAAAATTAATGGCGGTGGTCAGCTTAATTCCCCGATAATTAATCGTTGTAACTAAGATTGATCCTAAAATGCCGACACCAGCCCACGTAATTGTTACATCCCAGCCAGCAATCGTATACAGATAGCCTTGACTATAGTTGGGAATCAAATATTCAAATACCGTCGGCAAAGCCACTGCCTCAAATGCTACAACCGAAACGTAGCCAAGAATAATAGCCCATGTTGTAATAAAGGAAGCCCCCCGCCCCATCGCCTTGTAGCTATATACGTGCTCACCGCCGGCAAGCGGCATAGATGAAGCTAATTCGGCATATGTCAGCCCGACAAATATAACTAAAATGCCGCCAATCAAAAATGCTAAAATGGCGCCTAAGGATCCGGCTCCGGTAATCCATAAACCAGTTGTTACTACCCAGCCCCAGCCAATCATGGCTCCAAAAGCAAGTGCAAGAACATCTTTGTTACCTAAAATTTTTAACAATTTCGGATCGCTCATGTATTCTCCTCCACTTTTAAAAATTTGATAATAGATATGCCTGGCCTGACCAAACCCTAATGAAATTTTCACCTCCTAAAAAAACAAAATTAAAACACAAAAAGCCAGACCAAACCAAGCTGGAGGTATTAAACATCCAACGAGGCGGTAACTGGCTTCGTGATCCGAGAAAACAATCCGGTGTGAATTGCTGTCGAACCTAAACAGTCATTGTCCTAGTTTTAACGTCTTTAAATAAGGAAAGCGTTTACATATATTGTATAGTATGCAGAATAATTTGTAAATAAAAAATAATCAAATTATTTGAAAGTAAGCTTTTAATGAAAAAAGATTGCTGAATCATTCGCAATAAATTATTTTTAAATTAGGAATCTACTATGTTTTTAATTGAAAGGAGTCTTGTAGAATGAAACGAAAAATTATCGCTTATAATTTTGTATTAACAGAAGTGCTCGAACCGTTAAAGGATGAGTATGATGTAGAGTTTTTTGAAAAAATTAATCCGAAAACGGATCAGGCTTTTATAAACGCCCTCCAAGATGCTGAAGGCATTATTGGACTAGCACTACCCGCTGATGCTGAATTATTGGATCGTGCCCCGAATTTAAAAATAGTATCGAACAATTCAACTGGCTATAATAATCTTTCACTTGACGAAATGACGAAGCGAGGCGTAATGGGAACCAATACTCCGGGGGTTTTGGAAGGAACGACAGCTGATGCGATTTTCGGCATTCTATTAGCTGCAGCACGGCGCATTCCTGAAATGGATCAGTTTGTTAAAAATGGAAACTGGCAGCACCATTTAACCACCGAGCAATTCGCAGTAGACGTTCACCATAAAACATTAGGGATTATCGGTATGGGGAAAATCGGATCAGAAATTGCGAAACGTGGTCATTGTGGCTTTGATATGAATATTTTGTACCATAATCGCAGCCGAAACATAGAGGCTGAGGAAAAATATCATGCTGAATACTGTGATCTTGATAATTTACTGAAAAAATCAGATTTCGTCCTACTAATGACCCCTCTTACACAAGAAACTGAAAATTTAATTGGGGAACGTGAATTTAAATTAATGAAGAATTCGGCGATATTCGTTAATGGGTCTCGTGGGAAAACTGTTGATGAAGCTGCATTGATTGAAGCATTAAAAAATAATGAGATTTACGGAGCGGCGCTTGATGTATATCAAATCGAGCCAGTTAAAATGAATAACCCTCTTCTTCAATTTCCAAATGTTGTGACGACGCCGCATTTAGGCTCGGCAACATTTGAAACGGAGGAAAAGATGGCAAAACTTGCGATGGAAAATTTACTGGATGGACTAAACGGCAAACGGCCAAAAAATCTCGTGAATCCAGAAGTATTAGATATATTGTAAACAATGGTATAACCTGCTAACACTCCATTATACTATTACTATGTTATAATTAAGAGTCTTAAGTACTGAACCAGGAATAGTTTAAGGGGTGATGATTTTTGAAAAAGACGATTGAAAAAATTTATATACTCGAAAATCCCGAAAAAAATATCGTCAAATTTGCAACTGATTACCAGCTCCGCTATGACAATATTATAAAAGATGTTTTCGGTGTGGCTTGTTTAAGCGATTTAGATATGATGATTCAATTTAACAAAACGTTTCAAGAAAGTATTAGTCAAAAACTCGGAATCAGTGAGAAAAAAGTTTCCCTTCATACCGTTGTTCGGATTGCTTCAAAAAATGAATTATTGCGGTTAAAAAAAGAAATGCTGGCAGCCATTGAACAGAATAAGGAATCGGAGACCCTTATCCCCTGCCCGTTTGATTCTATTATTCAATTACAAGATGGAATTTTCAAGTGGGATGCAGAGATTTCTTCCTATATCCCAGTCACACAGATTGCCTAATTTTTAATCAAATGCTTACCATAATACCTAAAACAGCCCTCATATTAGTAAAATGAGGGTTTCTTTATTCTTAAAAATGGAAATAACATAATTATAAAAACTAAACCTTAGTTACAATTCTATTAGAAATGGAGGTGCTGAAATGGCCCGTTTTCTTTTATTGCTTTCATGCATCGGCCTTTTATATTTTTCATGGCCATCGATTGAGAAAAACCTGGAAAACAAAGATTCCTTCGAACAAATTCAATCGGAAATCGAAACAATTAAAAATAATCCTGAAACCTCGAAAAAAATTGATGAATTATACGGTCAAGTGCAGCAAGTACTGTCCATGTTTGAAAATAAAGTAGAAAAAACTCAACCGACAAAAGAAATTGATGAAAAAATAAATTTAAGGGCTCCCGCCGAGCAATTTTTTTCTATTCATAATATCGAACTTGGAGATTCTAAAACGGAGATTGAACAAAAATTAGGATCACCAAAGAGGTCATCTCTGAATGAATACGGCACCAATTGGAATACCTACCATGATAATTATCGAAACTTTTTTATGGTCATGTATGATCAAAATAACAAAGCTGCCGGACTCTATACGAACCAAGACTTAATTTCATCTAAAAATGGGATGAAACTTGGTACACAGAAAACGGACGTTCGAAAAGCCCTAGGTGAACCTTTAACCAAAATTCAAAAAGGTCTTATTATCTATCAACTAGATCAAAACAGCGATTATGATGTTTTTTTGAAAGATGGTGTATATATTACCATTTTTTATGATAAACACGAACAGAATACGGTGACAGCAATGCAGCTGATATCAAAAGAAATGGAACAAAGGAAAACGGATTTTTACACAAAAGCAAGCACTAATTTAAAGAAAGGCTTTGAATTCCAATTATTTGATTTAACAAATGCAGCCCGTGTCCGTCACCAGCTTCCAATCCTAGCATGGGATGAGCATGTCCGAGAAACAGCTCGCAAACATAGTACTGATATGGCGGAAAATAAATATTTTGATCACACAAACCTGAAGGGCCAATCCCCTTTTGACCGGATGAAAGAGGATCATATTATCTTTATGTTAGCTGGGGAAAATCTTGCTTACGGACAGCTAAGCAGTATCTTCGCCCACGAAGGGCTAATGAATTCACTTGGCCACCGGGAAAATATTTTACGAAAAGGATATAAATTTTTAGGTGTTGGTGTTGCCTTTAATGATAAGTCACAGCCTTACTATACCGAAAATTTTTACGCGAAATAATTAAGTGGAAATTTGTAACTTCTCTTGATATGAATTAGGTTTTTCAAAAAGGTTATATTATATACGAGCAATTTAATTGCTCAAATCTTCGTTCGGGAGTGATGTATCTTGGCTAGAAACAAACTATTAGTTCCTGGGGCAGGCAATGCTTTAGATCAGATGAAGGAAGAGATCGCGGGAGAGTTTGGAGTTCAGCTTGGTGCTGATACGACCGCACGAGCAAACGGTTCCGTAGGCGGCGAAATGACGAAACGACTAGTCGCCATGGGGCAACAAACGATAAAAAATCAACTATAAAAAAAGGGTCAGTCCTCTGCTTTTGAGGCTGGCCCTTCTTCCATAATTTATGCTTCCATGTTCTTTCCTCGTCCTTTTTCAATCTTCGGTGACTGCCCGCCTTTATAAATGAATTGAAGCGCAAGCAGAACAACGAACATTACGATACCAACGATATCACTTATTTTCTCAGGATAGATCAAGGATAATCCAGTTCCAATCGCTAGAATCCGTTCAATCCAAAACAGTTTCCGGTACCAGAAGCCCATGACCCCTGCACCGATGATCAGCATACCGATGAATGCCGTGAACACTACCCAAATTAAATAATACCAGGTTGTATTAATCATCAATAGCTCTGGTGACAGGACAAACATGTACGGGATGATAAACGCCGCTATTGCCAGTTTTGACGAGTTAACCCCCGTTCGGAACGGCTCCCCGCCAGAAATCGCAGAGGCAGCAAATGCAGCTAATGCTACTGGTGGTGTAATATCTGCGATAATTCCAAAATAGAATACGAACAAATGAGCTGATAAATCTGGCACCCCAAGTAAAATAATCGCAGGTGCTGCAATTGTAGAAGTAATAACATAATTAGCAGTTGTCGGTGATCCCATCCCTAAAATTAAGGAAGTAATCATCGTTAAGATTAATGTTGGCAATAAGTATCCATGGGCTAAATCAATTAATCCGTTCGCCATCTTTAATCCTAATCCCGTTTTTGTTACGACACCTACAATAATACCAGCAGCAGCTGTAGCCGCTGCAACACCCAGTGCGGAACGTGCCCCGTCAACCAACGCTTCAATGATACCAACGAGACCAATTCGCGTTTCTTTTTTAATCGCACTTACAACTACTGTAATGACAATGGACCATAATGCTGCAAGCATGACACTTGTTCCTGTCATCATCAAGACAACGATGGCAACAATCGGTGTTAACAAATAGATTTTCTTTAATACTTCTCTCCGGTTTGGCATCTCTTCCTTTGTTAACCCGCGAAGTCCAATTCGTTTCGCTTCAAAGTGAGTCATAATCCAAATTCCGGCAAAATAAAGCACTGCTGGAATGGCTGCAGCTTTAGCGATATCCCAATAAGTAATGCCGCCGCCAATAAACTCAGCCATTAGGAAGGCTGCAGCCCCCATGATTGGCGGCATCAATTGTCCGCCGGTTGAAGCAGCTGCTTCAACAGCACCAGCAAATTCCTTTTTATAGCCAAGTTTTTTCATCATCGGAATCGTAAACGATCCGGAAGTTACAACGTTTGCAACAGAGCTCCCGCTAATTGTCCCTTGTAAGGCACTGGAGAAAACGGCAACTTTTGCAGGTCCGCCAATACTTCTCCCTGCTACCGCAACCGCAAGATCGTTAAAATACTGTCCTACCCCTGTTTTCACTAAAAACGCACCAAATAATAAGAATAAAAAGATAAAGGTTGACGATACAGCGAGCGGTGTCCCAAGAATCCCCTCTGTCGTGAAAAACATCGTTTGTACTAAACGTTCCAGATCAAGACCGCGATGGGCAATAAATCCAGGCATGTATGGACCGTACAGGGCATATCCGATAAATACGATGGCAATAATCGTAATCGGTAATCCTACCGCTCGTCGAGTCGCTTCCAAAACTAAAATAATCGCCGCTAAACCGACGTAAAAATCAAGTCCTGCCAGTGTGCCCGGCCTTAATACCAAAGTATCAATCATTAACGGCCAGTAGGCACCTACCACGACCGAAATAAGCGCAAGAATGATATCATACCATGCTACTTTATGTACCTTTCCCCGATTTTTTTTACGGGCTGGAAACAACAAATAAATAAGTGCAAGGGCAAAACCTAAGTGAATCGAGCGTTGCAGCTGAGCCGTTAAGACTCCGAAAATCGATGTGTAGAGATGGAATAATGAAAATGCTAATAAAACAAAAAATACAATCCAATGAATGGTTCCAGTTAATTTTCTTGTACCGGATTCTGGATCAAACTTTTCCAAAAGCTCCTGTTGTTTTTCTTCTGATAAAGTCCCATCAAAATGACTCAAGGATGTTCACTCCTTTCAATTGTTGAACAAAACTAAGCTTCCGTGCTTCAACTTTTACGGACGCACCCGGTTTAATAATCTTGGCTAATGGATATTCCTTCTTTTGATAAATGAGACGATGATTTGCTTTCACTTGTCCAATTCTTATATAAAAGGATGGAAAGATTCGTTTCATATTTTTGATGTAATATTTTCCGTTTTCTTGTACAAACTTTTCCCCATCCTCCGAATCGGATGGCATGCCAATTGAAAAATCCTCATACATCAGCTCATATTGTTGTATTTTCTGGCTGGGTAAAATCTTGTAGCTCTCCACAACATCTGTTAAATGAATCGAATGGGTGTATTTTATTTTAAAATAGGCTTCTTCTTTCACTGGAATGTAGGCAAGCCTTAAATCAGGATCTCGAGGCTCAATAACAAGTGCCTGCCGGAGAGGAATGAATATAAAAACAGTACCCAATATAAATAGGACCGAAATTGTTAAGATGATGAATGTCGTTTTTTTCATTTTTCCTCCTGGCTTGTGGGACAGATTCCGATCTTGAGAAGAAATACGCTATTAATCTAATTGCGAGGCATGTTCCCCATTATGATGAGATGTGGAAATATCATCCAAGATTGAGTCTTAAGCAAAGGAGACCGGCTAGATCAGCCGGTCACCGATTAGACTAACGATGATTATGCACGTTACTCCGCTTTAACACCTTTTTCATCAAAGTATTTTTGTGCTCCTGGATGAACTTCGATTCCAACTCCATTTAAAGCATTTTCCACTTTGATTAATTTTCCTTTTGCATGTGTAACCTTATCAAGGTTTTCAAATATTGCTTTTGTGATATCGTAAACGGTTTGTTCTGATAAATCACTGCGTACAACTAACATTGCTTGAACTGCTACAGTAGGGACAGCGTTCGCCATACCGTATGTTCCAGAAGGAATTTCTTCTTTAATGTAGTATGGGTACTTTTTAATGATGGCATCGATTTTATCTTGGTCAAGCGGCACGATAACCACCTTTTCTGTTGCTGAAAGCCCTTCCACAGCACCGGTTGGAGTACCAGCAGTTACAAAGGCTGCATCGATTGTTCCATCTTGAATACCTTGAGTTGATTCATCAAACGAAAGATCTTGTTTCTTGATATCATTAAAAGTTAAACCATATGCTTCAAGAATTTGCTCAGCATTTGCTGCTGTACCTGAACCAGGTGCACCCACAGATACCTTTTTACCTTTTAAGTCTTGCACGGATTTAATTCCAGATTTCTCAGTCGTAACAATTTGAATCGTTTCGGGATAAAGTGTTGCAATCGCTTTAATATTGTCTACTTTATTATCCTTAAACATTAATGTTCCTTCACTTGCATAAGAGGCGATATCTGTTTGAGTGAAAGCAAGCTCCCCATCACCCTTTTTCAAGGTAGTCATATTCTCGGCAGATGCCCCACTTGTTTCAGCGTTTGTATCAATGCCAGTTGCATCTTTAATTATTTTGGCAAAAGAACCACCAAGCGGATAGTATGTACCACCGGTTCCCCCTGTAAGAATACTCATGAATTTAGGCTTATCTTCACTCTTTCCGCCATCTTTTCCATCCTTTTCACCGCCTGTTTCTTTACTTCCACAGGCTGATAGAATCATAGAGAAAGCTAAAAGAAAAACCATCGATAATAAAAATCTTCTCTTTTTCATAATAATCCCCCTTTTCCAAAAATGTCCGTGCAATTATATTGTAGTAATACGGCGAAATATTGTCAATAATTACTATAGTTACTTACAATTAGTAAATTGTTATAATCGCTGGAATGATAGGTATAAATTACTAGGTGGAAAGTTTTCCTTAAAAGAGTTTTATATTTTAAAAGGAAAATTTAACCATTAGTATAAAAAATGATGTATGATAAAAACGTACCATTCTTTGGCGGATTCTTATTATAAAAAAACTGAATCTTGCTATTTTTTAAAAGGATAACAGGAGGTCTAAAATGCTATCTAAATCTGTAATTGAAGACGTGCTGACAGCTGCTTTATCAACAGGCGGTGATTTTTCCGAAGTTTTTGTTGAAGATCGATTTACCAATAATATCACCTTACAAAGCGGTAAAATTGAAACCTGCTTATCTGGACGTGATTTTGGCATCGGAATCCGTGTGTTTAAAGGACTACAAAGCTTTTATGCCTATACTACCGACCATAGCAAGGAAGGTCTGCTAAAGGCAGCAAAAAATGCTGCGCAAGCGATTAGCGGAAATAAATTGATTCAGCCTGCCCCCTTGGTACAAGAACATGTAGAAACGATCCATCCTGTTCAGCTTCAGCCGCAAGGGGTGGCAAAATCCAGCAAAGCGGCCATTATGATGAATGCTTATGATACGGCAAAAAGCTATCACTCTAGTATTTCTCAAGTAACCGTCCGCTTCATGGATGAAGAGCAAAATGTGATGATAGCGAATTCAGAGGGAAAATGGATTGAAGACAAGCGGGTTAGGTCAAGACTGGCGATTCAGGCAGTTGCAGTAAGGGATCACCAGATGGAGACAGGTTTCTACGGGCCAGGTGCCCATCAGGGATATGAGTTTTTTGAAAAATTAAATATGGATCATTATGCAAAGGAAGCTGCCCGGATAGCTGTGACGATGCTTGATGCCAGTCCATGCCCTAGCGGAAAACTCCCGGTTATTATTGATAATGAATTTGGGGGTGTTATTTTTCATGAGGCATGCGGACATGGCTTAGAAGCGACCGCTGTTGCCAAAAACAACTCTGTATTTGCGAACAGGCTTGGTGAAAGAGTGGCACCGGAAATCGTTACATATATTGATGACGGCACCCTGACAAATGAATGGGGCTCCATCAATATTGATGATGAGGGTGAAAAAGCACGGAAAAATGTCCTAATCGAAAATGGAATTCTAAAAGGCTACTTAATTGATAAGTTTAACTCCAAAAGGATGGGGATGGATTCCACTGGTTCTGGAAGACGGCAATCCTTCCGCTTCGCCCCTACATCAAGGATGACAAATACCTATATTGCACCGGGTGCTTCTACACCTGAAGAAATTATTGCCAATACCGAAAATGGAATCTATGCAAAATATATGGGCGGCGGCCAGGTAAACCCTGCATCAGGTGATTACAACTTCGCTGTGATGGAAGCATATGAAGTCAAAAATGGAATACTTGGCAAACCGTTAAAAGGCGCAACATTGATTGGCAATGGACCAAAAACACTAAAGCTTATTGATATGGTCGGGAATAATTTAGGGCACGGAGCGGGAATGTGCGGTGCATTGAGCGGCAGCATCCCGGTGAATGTCGGCCAGCCGATGATTCGCGTCAGTGAGATTACTGTCGGCGGGACAAAGGGGGAATAAATAAATGAACATTCAAGAATTTCAAACAAAACTATTTGAAGCCGCAGCGGCTAGTGGTTTTTCTGACGTAGAACTGTACTATGAAAACAAAGAAGTATTCGGCTGCCAAGTATTCCATGGTGAAATAGATCAATATGAAATTGCCGAGGATGGCGGTGTCTCCTTTCGCGGAAAGATTAACAACAAAATGGTATATGCCTATACCGAAAAAATTGATGAAGCTTCCATCCCCTTCTTGTTAGAGAGCGCCAAAGAAAATACAAGTATTATGAATGATGAAGATGTGGAAGATATTTTTTCCGGAAGCGAGCAGTATGTGGAACGAAATTTTTTCTCTGAAGAACTAAATATGGTTACTATTCCGGAAAAAATTCAGTTTATTAAAGATGTAGAACGAGAAATTTTGGCTGCGGATTCCCGTATTACGGCGACCGATTATTGCATGATTAAGACTGAGTCAGTCACAAGAAATCTTGTCAATACCAAAGGGTTGACTCTTTCTGATCAAATGAATTATTTGTATTTGATGGTTGAAGTCATTGCCAAGGATGGCGAGGATATAAAATCGGCCTTTTCTTTTCAGGTGACAAAGAATTTTCAAGCATTAGATGCGAAAGAAATCGCTACAAAAGCTGCCGATGAAGTGCTTTCGCAAATTGGGTCAAGAAATATTGCAAGTAAAGATTATCCAATACTATTACGAAATGATGCAGCCGCAAGTCTGTTTTCGGTTTTCTCATCTAATTTCTCCGCTGAAAACACTCAGGCGGGCATTTCGTTGTTAAAGGATAAGCTTGGGGCAAAAATTGCAGCTAAAAAGATTTCAATTGTTGATGACCCATTCCTTGAGGATGGTCTCGCTAGCAGAACGTTTGACAGCGAGGGGTTTGCATCTCAGAAGCTGACATTGGTTGAATCTGGTGTTCTTTCGTCCCTGCTTCACAACCAAAAAACGGCGAAAAAAGATCAAACCGAAACAACCGGTCATGCCCATAAGGATTCCTATAAAACTGCTGTCAAGGTTGGACCGTCTAATCTATATATCAAACCCTCTGAGATTTCTTTTGAGGAATTGCTGGCTTCAATGGATGAGGGTGTGTTTATAACTAATCTTTCCGGACTACATTCGGGGACGAATCAAGTGTCTGGAGATTTCTCGGTTGCAGCAAATGGATTTTATGTAAAGGATGGTAAGGTTCAATTCCCGGTTAATTTAATGACAATTGCGGGTAATTTTTATCAGATGCTTCATGATGTTGAAGAAATTGGCGCAGATTTAACCTTCCCACTGTCACCGGTCGGGGCTCCATCGGTGTTAGTAAAGTCTTTGTCGGTTACGGTGGAGTAAGCTTTTCCTTTACAAGTAGATTTGCGTGGTTTACGTAAATCTGCTTTTTTCTATTAGTGAATAATCAAGTTATATTAGAGATTTCTGTCCGTTTATTAGCGTTTTTTATGGCATATTAGCGAATTTACCTATTATTAGCAAATGTATCTGACAATGACCGTAGTAGGTAGCTTCTATGGGACAGCTTTGTAAGTGTTAAGGTCAGTTCTGTCCCATAGGCCCCTTCTATGGGACAGTTTTGTAAGTGTTAAGGTCAGTTCTGTC
>NZ_BNDS01000009.1:90559-198427 GCF_014656545.1 Neobacillus kokaensis | reverse complement strand
TGTTAAGGTCAGTTCTGTCTCATAGGCCCCTTCTATGGGACAGATTTGTAAGTTTAAGGTCAGTTCTATCCCATAGGCCCCTTCTATGAGACAGTTTTTTGCTTACAAAAGAGAAATTTGTCCCATAGAAGTTAAATTACGGCAAATACTTAGTTTTTTCGTTCATCGGCTTACGTCGCTTAACCTCCGGAACTTCTTCGGGGTAACCTACAGCAATTACACCGAGCAGATCATAATTTTCCGGTATCTGCAGCAGCTCGCGGTTGTTTCCGGAGATGCCGATGGAAGACCAAAATGTCCCTACTCCCTCCGACCATGCGGCTATATTAAAGTTCTGAATAAAGCAGGCGGTGGCAGTGGCGTTTTCATCAGTTTCAACCTTTGTTGCGCCATGCCTTGATAATACTGCCATGACCATTGGCGCATTCCCAAAATTCGTTTTATGATTTAACTTTTTTCTTGTTTCCGGTCCAATCACGTATATTTCCCAGGGTTCTGTCATCCTGTGATTAGGTGCCATAGCGGCAGCCTCAAGCCAAAGTTGGATGAAACTTGGATCAACCGCATCGGGTTTAAATATTTTTATATTACGGCGTGATTTAATCAAATCAATTACATTCAACTGCTATTCCTCCCTATTCATATAATGTCCATTGTAATATCATATGGCACGTAAGCCAAATAAGGTGCATCAAAGGCAAAAATAACAAAAAACCGGCACCCTTCAGAATACCGATTTTTATAAATTATTTACTTAATGGCCGCTGCAAAAAAGCGAGCAAACAGAAGAATAAGAAACTAAGAAGTAAGATGGCTCCTCCGCAGATATATAGGGCTGTTTCTAATGCTTGCGGAAGAAATCCCGGACGGAAATTATATAAGGCCATACCCCCTGTTAAGCCGATAGAGCCGATAACCGCTGAGTACACATGAAGCCTCGCCAAAATGCGGTTTGCCGGCTGAAACACCCTATAATAAACAGCCCAAGAAAATAAGGTCAGCCACCCTACCACTAAAATATGTGCGTGAATTGGCCGGACCGCATAAGAACCGGAGCCGGCCATATGCCCTCCTAAAACTGCTCCAATTAAACCAAATATAGCTGATAACTTTAATAAAAGATTACTATAATTCTTCATCAAATATCTTCCCTTTCATTACAATGTTCGTCCTATAAGGCTTATTCCATCTTCTCTTAAAATAATACTAGCCGAATATGAACAAAAGATGAACAACAAGTTACATTTAGAAAGAATGGTACCTACAGCAATAGCTTAAACTAACTGTAAATGGTATCCATTCCTGAAAGGAGAACATATGAAGGTAACTGATGTAATAGTGAAATGTTTGGAGAATGAAGGTGTAGATTATATTTTTGGAATCATTGGCTCGGAGATGCTTGATCTTGCGGATTCTTTATCTAAATCAAGGCAAATTCAGTTTATCAATGTAAGACACGAACAAGGTGCTGCGTTTATGGCTGATGTATACGGTAGGATAGCGAAAAAGCCCGGCGTATGCTTATCAACGCTTGGGCCGGGTGCGTCTAACCTTTTAACAGGCATTGCCAGCGCCCAGCTGGACCATTCCCCGGTGGTTGCCTTTGTCGGTCAAGCTGGAATTGAACGGCAGCATAATGAATCGCATCAATATGTGAACTTGGTAAAATTATTGGAACCAGTAACAAAATGGTGTACGCAAATTAAAGCATCACCAACCGTACCGGCCGTTGTTCGCAATGCCTTTCGGACGGCAAACATGGAGAAACCAGGTGCAACTGCAATTGTATTGCCGGAGAATTTTTCCGCACAAATGATTCCAAATGAGCCTTTAAAAGTAAGCCCGGTGTCGGTCACCGTTCCGGCAATGGAATCTATTAACTCGGCGAAAAGGGTAATTGAAAAATATATGAAACCTTTTTTTATCATTGGCAATGGGGTGATCAGGCAAGAGGCTGCACCAGAGCTTCGAATGCTGGTTGACAATCTTCAATCCCCTGCCATTCACAGTTTTATGGCAAAAGGGGTGCTGCCTGAAGACCACCCTCAAAACTTCTATACCTTTGGGTTTAACGAGAACGACCTGGTTCTTCCTGGTCTTCAAGAAGCGGACCTATTGATTGTCATCGGCTTTGATTTTGTTGAAAAACTTCCGAAGGATTGGAATAAAAAGAAAATCCCAGTTTTACATATTGATTCACTGCCGGCAGAAACAAATGAATATTATCCAGTAGAGGTCGAACTGGTTGGAAACATAAAGCAGACATTGCAGCTGCTTAACCAAACATCACTGCCGCAGAAACCATGGGAACCCTCGGGGAACCTTAAGGAAGAAATAAAAACTGTCTATCAATTAAATTCCGAATCTGGAAACATGACTTTTACAATTGACAATATGCTGCACAGTATCGAAATGCATACAAATGGCGATACGATTGTCATTTCCGATGTCGGGGCTCACAAGGTTTCCATTGCGAGAACCTATCAGCCGAAAAAGCCAAACGGATTGATTATTTCAAATGGTCTTGCCTCCATGGGAATCGCCATTCCAGGCGCAATTGGCGCTAAGTTAGCAGCACCTGAAGCTCCAGTCATTTGTATCACCGGTGACGGCGGCGCCATGATGAATATGGCAGAAATCGAGACAGCTAAGCGGCTCGGGCTTTCTTTCATTATCATTGTATTAAATGATTCCATGTTAAAACTTGAAGTCCAGCAAATGGACAAAAAGTTCGGTGAAAGTTACGGGGCAGCCTTCTTGAATCCGGACTATGTGAAATTAGCGGAAAGCTTTGGCATCCAAGGTCGTAGAGCACAAACACTCGTTGATTTTGATGCTGTTTTAAAAGAAGCACTGGAAAGCAGCAATGAAATTTTTTTAATTGACACTGCCCTTGAAGAATGAGCGTTTACGTTCCCTGGAATAAGGCTGTATAAGCGGAAAATGCAGATGAAAAGTCTTATTCTAGGGGGACAATTGCAGTGTAATTTACGACCGAATTATAAACCTTTTTAACCTGTTAAAAATAAATAATCCAAGTTCTACCCAAATCCATGCATAAATGAAGGAAAATAACAAAATGCCGCCGCTGGCGAGAACTGAAAAGGAACTTGAAACTGCAGGTCCTAAAACTGGAAATTTTATCCCATATAATAAAATTAATATTCCAGCTGCAAGGGAAATCGTGCCACACCCTATGACCGTCATTCTTTTTTTAAAGAAATAAAACCCGGCGCCGATTCCTAGTCCTAACAATCCAGTAGTAAAAGGAAAGACGATGAGTTCACTTGGCACCAGAATCAATAATAATAAAATCGTAAGGAGATAGGTTACTCCCCCGAGTGGTACTGAAAGCATCGAGCAGAAGAGAATCGGCGCTGTTGAGAAAGGACTGATGAAATACCCTATTCCCGGCAAAAATCCTCCCGCGGATTGAAGAACCTCGGCAATACTAGCGAACAAAGCGGCTATTACCAGCCGTTTTGTTTTGGACTTTTTTTGAAATTGCAGCTGTGCAGGCTTAACATTTTCTGAAATTGATTTTAAAAAATGCATTTATTACTCTCCTCCCTAGTTTTCTAACCTCCATTTAGTCATTGACATGAAACGGTTTTAATTTTATTGTAAATTGAGGTTTAATCGTAAAATTATGCATAGAAATGGAGCCGTTATAAAAGTGATTTTAGTAATTGACAACTATGACTCTTTTACATTTAATCTAGTCCAATACATTCGTACGATTGGCGAAGAAGTGTTGGTTCGGCGAAACGACCAATTGACGATAAAGAATATTGAAGAAATACACCCGGGTTATATTTTGATCTCCCCAGGACCCGGGAATCCAGATACAGCCGGACTTTGTCTAGAAATTCTCAAAAGGTTTTATCAGGAAATCCCCATATTAGGTGTATGCCTGGGACAGCAAATTATTGCCCAAGTATTTGGGGGTACCGTAATGAAGGCGCAGAAACCGATGCATGGAAAAATTTCAATGATTACCCATGACCAAAAAGGCGTCTTTCAAGGGATTCCAACCCCATTACAAGTTACAAGGTACCATTCGTTGATTGCTGATGAAGCCTCTCTTCCCTCCTGCCTTGAAATTAGTGCAAGAAGTGAGGACGGGGAAATTATGGCCCTTCGTCATAAGCAATTCAAAGTTGAAGGCGTCCAGTTCCATCCAGAGTCCATCATGACCAATCATGGCATACAAATGCTTAAGAATTTTTTCAAAAAGGATGAAAACCAATAAAATGCAAAAACAACAACCACTCTTATCTTTTGAATTTGCAGAGGCAAACGGAAAAATAAGACCGTTTACATTTCAAAAGCCAATAAAGGTCATTACGGCTCATACAATTAACGAAGTGCTGCCCTCTTTTCAGCTTGTTCAGGAAGCTATCGATCAGGGCTATTATGCTGCAGGCTTTTTATCCTACGAAAGCGCTCCTGCCTTTGATCCAGCTTTTCGGGTTAAGGATGGTACGGATATACCGCTTCTATGGTTTGGAATTTTTTCAGAACCTTTGGAGCAGCCTCTCAGCAGTAAAGGCACGTATAAGCTAACTGAGTGGAAACCATCCATTCCAATGGGCGAATACAACCGGGCCATTGCCTTTATTAAAGAGGCGATCGAAAGTGGAGATACGTATCAGACCAATTATACGATTCGTTTACATTCCCACTTTCAAGGCGATGATATTGCTTTTTTTGAAAAATTAAAACGAGCCCAGTCTTCCAATTATTGTGCCTATATCAACACGGGTGATCATAGTATTTTATCGGCCTCTCCGGAACTATTTTTCCGTCTGGAAGGTGAGAAAATTACCACAAGACCGATGAAAGGAACAGTAGCGAGAGGCAAATCATTTACAGAAGATGTAGAAAATGCTGAATGGCTTTATCATTCGGAGAAAAATCGTGCCGAGAATTTAATGATTGTTGATTTGCTGCGAAATGATTTAGGGATGATTGCAGAGCCAGGAACGGTTACCGTCCCTAAATTATTCGAAGTTGAACAATACCCTACTGTTCACCAAATGACGTCGACTATTACTGCAAAAATTTCTGAAAACGCGAAGTTGGTAGATATCTTTAAGGCCCTTTTTCCATGCGGTTCTATAACCGGGGCTCCGAAGATTAGTACAATGAGCATTATTTCAGACCTGGAGTCTGCACCACGCGAGGCTTATTGCGGTGCAATTGGCTTTATTACTCCTGAGAGGGAAGCGGTTTTTAACGTCCCGATTCGAACGGTGATAATTAAACAACAATCTGGCCGCGCAACTTATGGAGTTGGCGGTGGCATTACTTGGGATTCCACATCTGAGGGTGAATATGAAGAAATTTTGACGAAAGCTAAATTACTGGAAGAAGATAGACCGGAATTTCAACTGCTGGAAAGCTTGTTATTGGAAAATGGTGAGTATTTTGTATTGGAAGAGCACCTCGTCCGTCTGAATGATTCTGCTCATTATTTTGGCTTTAAGTGTGACCTGGACGCAGTTAAAAAGACTTTAATGGAGTTTGCTATGAAGCATTCCACAGGTATGTTTAAAGTTCGGGTTTTAGTTACTCTGACTGGAGAAATTATGGCGGAGGGATCCCCCATTTCCCAAATGGAGAGACCATTAAAGGTTATTTTAGCAGAGCAGCCGCTTGAAAAAAATAATCCATTCATCTATCATAAAACGACAAATCGAGAGGTTTATTCGCAGTTTCAAAGGAAAAAGCCAGCAGATGTATTTGATGTCCTCCTTTGGAATGAGGACGGTGAGTTGACGGAATTTACGAATGGAAATGTTGTTCTGGAGATCGACGGGGAGTATTGGACACCTCCAATAAACAGTGGATTGTTAGCGGGAACTTTCCGTGAAGTGTTACTGAAAAATGGAGAAATTCAGGAAAAAACCTTAAACCTAATAGACCTTCAAACATGCACAAGAATTTGGTTTATTAATAGTGTGAGGAAATGGGTCGAGGTTCAATTAATAAACTAACATGCTAGCAGGGTCAGAATGGAATTTTCTGACCCTGTCTATTATTTTTATTAAACTAGTCTAGTTTTTTACCTTCTCTTCTTTCTTTTTGTTCTCATCTAATGGTACAGGTGGAATGCTTTGGTCATTGGCTGTCAAATCAATTCCATAGTCCTTGGCAAATACCATATGGGTTTCTACAAGTACATCATTAGTGTTTTCATCTAAATTGAACACCCTCGCGCCACGCAAACGATTTTTTTCCGCACCTGGTAAACCGTATGTACCAAAACCTGCGCTGCCAGCATAACCAAGCAAAATTCCATAATAATTTCCCACATAGGTGTTTATATGATCATGTCCGCAAAAAACTCCCTTTACATCTCCTCTCTCCAGCATCGCCGAAAACATTCCGCTATTGACAGGGCCTGGACATTCATTTTCGTTTCGTTCTCCCACAATATTGTGTTTTTTAAGCGCTTTAGCATGATGGTCATCTGTTCTTCCATCAACGCTTCCAAACCACATAAATCTATGTTCCCAGAGTGGAATATGTATAAAAACAAGTGATGGAACCTTATGCCCCCATTGCTTCTCCAATTTTTTAGAAGTTTCAGAATACCAGTTTACTTGATTAAAACGGAGCCAATCCCATGTTGGGTAACCAGCAAAATCTTGACCGGCAATGGTTTTCGGTGCATATCTTCCACTATCGAGCAGCCAAAGGTTGAAAGCCGCATCAGTACCCTTTGAATTTTTAATCAGCATGTTCATATTTCCAGTTCCTGTAATACCCTTAATACTAGGTTCGTTCATATTATATTTATAGCTCTTATAAATTTCGAGCATATCCTCTTCATTTAGACCGTTATTCGGCGTGGAATCCTCATCGTGATTTCCAAATGTTACTGCCCATTTAATCCCGCGTTGCTCCATCGGCTGAGCGACATTATTGATGGCTTGTTTCACTTCAGTCGGCGTGTCACATCCGCCAGAGATATTATCTCCGTTAAGAACAACAAAGTCTGGTTTTTCTGAGTCTAGCACTTTTTCCATCAGTTGAACGGTTCGTCGATCAATGTTCTCATCGTCTTGTGTATCGTTAAACTGCACGATTTTGAACTTTCCATCCCGATTAAATTGGAGCGAATTGCTTTCAGGTGCCTCGGCGTTTACTATTCCGGTGAACAAGTCACTAGGAATACCAGCTGATCCAAGTGTAAGGGCAAGCGTACTCATTCCGCCTATTTTGATAAACTTTCTTCTATCCAGGCCCTTTTGTAAATCGTCATAACTCATAAAAAATGCCTCCCCATCGATTTATCGATTATTATTAATAATGAATCTATTAATAGAATAGCAAGGCATTTTTAATTCTTTATGAACCTAATGTAAAAAATTGATGTGGAAATGGTAAATTGGATTATAAGATTTCATTATTGGTTTACCAATATAGATTGATCCTAAGAAAAATAAGATCATACTGTAATCAGCAGACCCTGTGATCTATTTTCTAAGCAAAAATCAATTGACCGGCCATATGAATTAAAGGGAGGGATAAATCACCATTTAGGAATTGGTTGAAATCGATTAAGCCCGCGGGTCACCATAAATATAACCGGCATAGGGTTGGTTCACATCGGTTAAGGTAATCCCTGCATCTTCGAGATCATTTTTAATCGCTTTTGATGCCAAAATGTCATAAGGGTCATTTCTGCCAGGCTTCTCGAACATTACCATGTTAACGCCAATTACATTTGCTTGCTTTATCATTTATTATCCACCTCCTATTATCTTGGTGACATCCTGATTCCGCCATCTAAACGAATAACTTCCCCGTTTATATATTCATGTTCCATAATAAATGCTGCCAGGTCAGCAAATTCAGATGGACGTCCTAATCGCTTTGGAAACTCAACACTTTCTGATAGTTTCTTGATGACCTTTTCAGATAAAGCATCTGCCATTGGGGTCATAAATAAGCCTGGTGCAATTGTATTCACGCGGATACCGAACTCTGATAAATCCCGGGAAACAGGGAGCGTCATACCAGCCACTCCGGCTTTACTTGCACCATATGCCGCCTGCCCCATTTGGCCGTCAAATGCGGCAACCGAAGCGGTATTGATAATGACTCCTCTTTCACCAGATTTTGTGAGAGGTTCATTATTTTTCATTTCATTCGCTGCTAATCTTAAAACATTAAATGTTCCGATTAGGTTAATTCCAATTACTTTATTAAAGTCTTCCAGCGGCAATACACCCTTCCTCCCAATTGTTTTCCCAGGGGTACCAACACCCGCACAGTTTACACAAATATGAATCGCTCCATAGCTCTCAATTGCTTGATTAATGCCTTTTTGAACTGATACATCATCCGCAACATTCACAAGTGCATATTGTACTTGCTCACCTAATTGCAGCGCGGCCTCTTTTGCCTTAGATTCATTTAGATCAAAAATAACCACCTTGGCCCCCTTTTCAACAAGCTTTGTGACAGTTGCTAAACCTAAACCTGAAGCGCCTCCCGTTACTACCGCTACTTTATCTTTTAAATTCATATTCTATCATCTCCTCAACCTTTTACTTGATTTCCTAAAATTCCCTTATCCGCTATTACTTGTATGGTTTCTTTGTTGAAGCCAACCAGTTCCTTTAATATTTCCTCGGAGTGTTCCCCCGTTTGGACACCTGCGAAACGATACTCAGCAGACATTATTCAAGCCGTTGTTAACCATTTAAATCAAAATGGCTTTTACATCAAAAGGTTAAACATTAAGCGCTAACAAATGCTTTTTTCCTTGCATCCTCTAAATAGAGTATCCGAGGTCTATTAAATATTTTTCCCAAAATTACTGATGATTCCCCTGTTATTACTTACTTGTTAATAGATCCTCCAAGGCTTTATGAAGTGATGGGAACTTAAACTCAAAACCTTGATCCAAAAGAACTTTTGGGATAACGTGCTGTCCTTCAAGTACAAGCGCACTTTTTTGCCCAAGTGCCAGTTTCATAGCAAATGCGGGTACAGGCAGCCAGTGCGGACGATGTAAAACAGAACCAATGGTTTTTCCAAAGTCCTTCATTCGGCTAGGCGATGGTGCTGTGACATTGACAGGTCCGTTTATTTTATCATTTTCAATGGCGAATGCGATGCTACGCACAACATCAGTAACATGGACCCACGACACCCATTGTTCCCCTGAACCAACCGTTCCGCCAGCAAACAATTTATATGGAAGTACCATCAAAGGAAGCGCTCCTCCTTCATTTCCTAATACTACGCCAAACCTCATCATAGCCGTACGAATGGATAGTGATTTAACCTGTTCAGCTTTGTTTTCCCAGTCTGATACCGTTTTCCCAAGAAAATCATTTGCCTTTTCCAGTGATTTTTCTGTGTATATTTTTTTAACGGATGCCGGATAAATACCGATTGCACTAGCATTAATCAAGACTGACGGTTTTTCGGACAGTGCTTTAATCATTCTAATCAACTCATCCGTTGCCTTCATCCGACTCTCATAAATTTGCTTTTGGTGTTTTTGTGTCCATCTACCATCGTTAATCGAGACACCTGCTAGATTAATAAAAACATCGGCAGATTTTATTTCCTGTTCAGGAGAAGCTCCTTCCACAAGCCACTTAATAAACGTTATCTTTTCTGAAGGGTGCTTATCCTTCCTTGTTAAAATTACTATTTCGTGTCCTTTATTTATTAGAAATTGAGTCAATTTCTGCCCGATAAATCCCGAACCACCAGCAATAACAATTCTCATTTTCTCTCCCCTTTTATTAAAACTTCCTTTTATTCCTTATTTTACTAATAGTATAATTCAAACAATCTCTAATTCAAATCCATTTAAGTTATATATTAATTTAGGAAAGCTTAGTTTGATTTTTTAAGCCATTTAGTTATTAAGACATAGGTAAAAAAGAATATTTTCATTTTATTCTGAAAAATAACTTCCTCTTTGGTAAATAGTATGTTATCTTTATAGCAGTAATTCACAAATGAATATTTTAACAGCTCTACTAGGGGAGTCTGATAGCTCGGACTGAGAGAAGAACGCATAATTCTTTGACCCTTTGAACCTGATCTGGATCATACCAGCGTAGGGAAGTAGTTATAATAGGCGGTAAACAAATTCTTGCGCCACTACTTTTTTGACGAACAATCAGGTTCTGTGTTTAGACACAGGACCTTTTTTTAATGTCCCCCTATGCTGCCACCTCCGGATCAAAACCAAATTTTAAAAGGAGGAAAACACAAATGCAGCAAAAAGAAATGAGTATTGAGTTGAAGTCACAATTTACTGGGAGCAAGAAAGTTTATATCGAGGGATCACGATCAGATATCCAGGTTCCAATGAGAGAGATCCAATTAAACCGGACAGTTACATCCTTTGGCGAGGAAGAAAACGCACCAGTTCGAGTATATGATACAAGCGGCCCTTACACGGATTCTGATTACAAAGTTAACATACGAATGGGTCTACCCCCATTACGAAAAAAGTGGATTCTCGAACGAGAAGATGTTGAGGCGTATCTAGGAAGAGAAATTAAGCCTAGAGATAACGGCTTTGCTGACGGCGATCAACGTGCAAATTTAGAGTGGTTCCCACATACCAACAAAACGCCTTTGCGTGCGAAAAAAGGGAGCAATGTGACGCAGATGCATTATGCGAAAAATGGAATCATCACACCCGAAATGGAATACATCGCCATCCGTGAAAATCTTGATCCTGAATTTGTCCGCAGCGAGGTGGCTTTGGGACGAGCAATCATCCCTGCTAACATCAATCATCCTGAAAACGAACCAATGATTATCGGAAGAAACTTTCATGTGAAAATTAACGCGAATATTGGTAACTCTGCAGTAACCTCATCAATTGAGCAGGAAGTTGAAAAAATGACGTGGGCGACACGCTGGGGTGCGGATACCATCATGGACTTATCGACCGGAAAAAATATTCATACTACTAGAGAATGGATCATTCGCAACTCCCCTGTTCCTGTTGGGACCGTGCCGATTTATCAAGCACTGGAAAAAGTCAATGGCATTGCCGAAAACTTAACATGGGAAGTATACCGGGATACGCTCATTGAACAGGCAGAGCAAGGAGTCGATTATTTTACCATCCATGCAGGTGTTCTGCTGCGTTATATCCCATTAACGATTAAGCGCACAACCGGGATTGTATCTCGCGGCGGTTCGATTCTAGCGCAGTGGTGTTTGGCACATCATCAAGAAAACTTCTTATATACTCATTTTGAAGAAATTTGTGAAATTCTAAAACAATACGATATCTCGGTGTCACTTGGTGATGGCTTACGGCCGGGAAGTATTGCCGATGCCAATGATGAAGCCCAGTTTGCTGAGCTTGAAACATTGGGGGAATTAACGGAAATTGCTTGGAAGCATGATGTTCAAGTAATGATTGAAGGTCCAGGACATGTTCCAATACATATGATCAAGGAAAATGTCGACAAGCAAATGGATATTTGTAAAGAAGCTCCTTTTTATACATTAGGACCGTTAACGACTGACATTGCTCCGGGCTATGATCATATTACCTCGGCAATTGGCGCGGCTATGATCGGCTGGTTCGGGACAGCTATGCTTTGCTATGTTACACCTAAAGAACATCTCGGCTTGCCGAACAAAGACGATGTCCGTGAAGGCGTTATTGCGTATAAAATTGCTGCACATGCTGCTGATTTAGCAAAGGGTCATCCAGGTGCACAAATTAGGGACAACGCTTTATCCAAGGCGCGTTTTGAATTCCGATGGGAGGACCAATTTAATTTATCGTTGGATCCAGAGCGGGCACGGGACTACCATGACGAAACCCTGCCGGCGGAAGGGGCAAAAACAGCCCACTTCTGTTCAATGTGCGGGCCTAAGTTTTGCTCTATGAGGATTTCACATGATATTCGTGGAATGGCAAATGAGGATGGTTCTGGTGAAGAATGGTCCATTAAAGAAGGCATGAGGAAAAAAGCGGAGGAATTCGTTCATGATGGTTCAAAAATATATAGCTAACAATAATGCTCATGACATCAAGAAGTTAACAGCTGAAATTGTTTTCCTCCAGGAACAGATTCATCAATTGAAAAATAGAATTGATTCCATCCAACAGCACTGCAAACATATTTTTTTAGAAACATCAGTAATGAGGAAATGTCAAAAGTGTGGTTATACAGAAAGTACGTATTATTAAGTTTTCAGTTACATTATTTACAAATAAATCCCCAATTTGGGGATTTATTTGTTTTATTGTTTTTGTTTCTTTTGAAACTGTTCCTTAAGTTCTTCTATATCAATAGTAGATGTCAATGCTCCAATTTCTGTTGTCACTGCTGCTCCAACAAGATTTGCAAATTCCAAGTATTCTACTATTTGTGATTTATTAACTGGCAATCCATAATCATGAAAACAATATAAAACAGCAGCCATAAATGCATCCCCTGCCCCTGTCGTATCGATGGCCTTTACTGGAGACGCTGGAACAAACACTTTGTTCCCATTCATTACGGCGCATCCACCTTCACTTCCCAATGTAACGAAAAGATAGGGAATGTTTTCTCTTGCTAATTTCTCTAGTCCTGTATCAAGTGAATCTGTTTCTGTTAAAAAATGCAGTTCATCTTCGGCAAGTTTTACAATATCGGCCTTTTTCATGAATGAAAGGACAGTTTGACGACAGTGATCTTCACTCTCCCACCGTTTTAGTCGAATATTGGCGTCAAAGGCTACTATATGATTAGCGTCCTTCGCATAGTTTAATGCCCGTTCAGTGGTCTCTTTTTCTTTTTCATGGAAAAGGGTTCCCGAAGCAAAATAGAACATTTTGGCATATTGGAATACTTCCGGTTTTAATTCGTCCGCTGTTAGTACCTCATCTGCTGTGGGGTTTAAATAAGAATGAAAATAACGATCACCCTCTTCATTCAAATGAACATACACGCCGCAGATTTTTTTCGATGTAGATTGAACAGAATATTCCAGACTAACCTTTTCTTTCTTTAATTCCTGTTCCGCAAATTCGCTGAGTTTATCGGTACCTAATTTACATAAATAATAGACTGGGACCCCAAGTCTCCTCGCACCAACAGCAAGGTTAATCGTAGCTCCACCTAAATATTGATTATATTTTGTATTTGAACGATCAATGGAGATAAAATCGACAAATGCTTCTCCTAATGAAATGATTCCTTGTTGTACCACAATGGTCCTCCTTAAATTTGATACTTTACTATTATATACAAGCTACAAATAAGGATAAAGTCCTTTTTAATGATGTGAAGGAACGGTTCGTCTGCTTCGTTTGTAGGAATTTCTTCATATAAATTTTGCAAAATTGTATAATAAATTATGTTTTTAAACTGTAAGATGGAGGTTGTTGATTCTTGACCAACTACCAAAAAGCAATTATCATCGGCGGCGGAATCGCTGGTAAACTGGCAGCTCGGGTGCTGTCTGATCTTTTTCAAGAAGTTATTATTCTAGAACGTGACTTGAAAACAGAGGAGCCAATTCCAAGAAAAGGAGCTCCCCAAGGGGCACATTTACATGCCCTTCTCCTCGCTGGCCAATCCGGACTCGAAGAATTGTTCCCTGGGATCACCGAGAAATTTCATTCCAGCGGAGCTGTTAAAATTAATTCAACCAGAGATTTGGCTTGGTTTCATCATGGAGTTTGGAAGCTCCGCTTTGACGGCGGCTACACTACCACGCTGCAAACCCGACCGAATTTGGAATGGCTTGTGGAACAATATATTTATAGAATACCGAACGTTACTGTAATGTATGGCCAAACCGTACAAAACTATCATTTTGATGAGAAACAAAATCGCGTTCTTGGTGTTGTGGTCCAAGACGGAAGCGGATCCCTACAAACATTAGGGGCTGATTTGTTTGTGGATGCCAGTGGTGCAAGCAGTTTTTCACAAAGCTGGTTAAATAAACGAGGGGTCCATATTCCACAAGAAAAGGTAAAAATCGGATTAAGTTATATTACTAGAATGTTTGAATTAAATGAGAACTGTGATCGGGATTGGGCAATTAAACTGCTCTACCCTAACCCGCCTCATGAAAAAATTGGTGGTACGATCTCGAAAGTAGAAGGAAATCGCCATATTGTGACCATCATCGGCTACCATAATGAAATCGACGAAAAATCTGTATTGAAAAATGATCAAGGCTTTATTGACATAGCGAAGAAACTTCCAAAACTTGATATCTATCAAGAAATTAAAGATGCAAAGCCCCTATCGAAAACTACGATTTACCGTGTTCCCCATATTACATGGAGACGGTTTGATAAGGTTAAGAACTTACCTGAGGGGCTTTTATTGATTGGTGATGCCATTTGCCGGATTGATCCCGTCTTTGGCCAAGGCATGAGCATTTCCGTGTTAGAAGTATTAGCACTACAAAAACTGTTGAGGAGTACTAATCAATCGAGGCAATTGCCTGTCTCGTTTCAAAAGCAGGCTGCAAAAATAATTGCCCCGATTTGGAATATGGTGATCACAGAAGACTACCGATACCCCGAAACAATCGGGAAAAAACCATTAGGATTACCTTTCCTGCAATGGTACGCCAAAAAAATCTTTCTCCTCTCCACAAAGGACAAAGAAATATACAACACATTCATCAAAGTCATGAACCTGTTAAAACCCATGACCATACTAATGCACCCCAAACTCATCGGAAAAGTAATGATGCATAGGGACGGATCTTCTGTTTCATCACGAAAAAACAGTTAAAAAAATTACGGAATCAAACGAATAAGAATAATACAAGCCTAGCACCATTCAATAAAAGAATGGTGCTGTTTCATGGTCTAAATCTGCCAATTATTCAATATTTTAGACATATAGGATGAGTTCTTTA
This sequence comes from Neobacillus kokaensis, assembly GCF_014656545.1. Lineage (GTDB taxonomy): Bacteria > Bacillota > Bacilli > Bacillales > Cytobacillaceae > Neobacillus > Neobacillus kokaensis. The sequence goes on along the minus strand of NZ_BNDS01000009.1, from coordinate 183,547 downwards.
AAAGAAACGCCTCATCCTTCAGGAATAATTAATATTTGAATAATAAGGGGAGAATCAAAGATGTTGGTCATTCACTTTCTCGAAAATAAAACAGTTGTTTTAAGCCAGCTGGTTAAACAAATTCCATCCGTCGATGAAAATATCAAAATTAAAGGTCGCAAAGGAAAAGTGACAAATATTGAGGAAGTGAAGGAAAATGTCTACCATGCATCTGTCATTTTTGAACAGGTCAAAAAGGTGCAGCCAGCCGCAAAAGATAACAAAAGCAAAAAAAGATAAGAAACAAACCTGAAACGGTGTCTGGGACCATGATATAATATTTTCAGGTGATGATTGTGTTATATATTTGGATTATGACGGTCTTGTTTATTGGGGTAGGTTTGTTGATTTTTTGTAAAAAAATCTATTTTCAAACATCGACAATGGCTGCTGTGATGGCTTTCGGTATTTTTACGGAGGGTGTTTTGTTAAACCACTTTGGGACTCGTTTTTTCCATAGCAATGTCGGAAAAATTCTTAGTATATGTAATTTATCCTTTTGGTTTGCCTGTATTTCATCTTTCTTCATTGCTTTGTTTCATGGGAAATTTAAGAAGCTTCATTATACAAACCAGATCAATCGTTTCGGTATTGGAACATGGGTTGCGAGTACATCGATATGCGGGATTATTATGTACAATCAATTTACGGAATGGAGAATGGTTTCAGAAATAATCAGTTTTCTAAATATCATTTTATGGTCTATTTATATTGGATTTTGTTTAAAAACGATAATTGAAATTCGTCGGTCCAAATTATACGGGAAGGTGCATGGTATAATCCTTTTAACGACCGTCAGCACCCAATCGATTGTCCTTTTAATGAACACCGTTTTCAAAGACTTACCTGTTGGCGTATCCCTTCCATTTCTTTTAATCGGATTAAGTTTTTATGGTATATCTGCATTTTTGCTTTTTTATCGATATGGAACTACTTCCTGGTCAATTGAAGCCGACTGGAACAACACAAATTGTATTGTGCACGGAGCATTATCCATTTCAGGGATCGCCTGTTTAGTTTCAGGGATAGTTCCTTTTGGGATGATACGCTTGATTTGGTGGCTGGCCGCGATAATGTTCTTAGCAGTGGAATCTATGGAAATTTACAGAATTATTAGGCGTATTCAATTGTTTGGTGTTAAAAAAGGACTATTTGTTTACAATGTAACCCAATGGAGCAGAATATTTACGTTTGCCATGTTTTATACCTTTACATCCTTTTTCCATCCACAATTTCTTATTATCCAAAATGTTAAGAACGCTGTCTTAACTGAAGGGGTATGGATTATCATTCTTTTATTAACAATTGAATTAATCTTATCTGCTGGTTACATCCTAAAATTATTCAAAAAATCATCAATAGACCTCAGCAGCGACCAAAACATTGGAAAGGTGTCAGGCACCATGTGAAATTTTCACATAGTGCCTGACACCCTATAAAAGTCCCTCCTCCATCATTTGCAGCATTTCACTTTTGGCATGGAGAATATCTTTCTTTGCTCGTATACTGACTTCTTTTGCTGCCTGCTGTGCTTCTAAAATAACATTTCTTGTATTAATTGTGGTTATTTGGCGGTTTTCCATAATAATTTCCCCATCTATTATACTTGTTTCAACTTCATGACCTCTAGCAGAATATACTAGATTCGGAATAATGTTACGAATTGGATCGATGAAAAGTGGTGAAAGCGTTGGTTCAAGCATGTTAATAATAATGATGTCTGCTTTCTTTCCCTTTCTTAAAGACCCTACTTCATGATCAATCCCCATTACCTTTGCGGCATCAATGGTTGCTAACCGAAGGGATAGAGCTGCCGGAAAGACAGTCGGGTTTGACCGCTTTATCTTATTCAAAATAGCAGCAAATTTCATTTCATTAAACATATTGTTGCAATTATTTCCCGGTGCTTGGTCTGAACCTAACCCTGCAATTCCCCCGCTTTCAATAAATTTTAATACAGGCGGAACTAATCCATCTATGATGCCGATGCTTCCTGAACAATAAACCATTCCTGCACCGCTCTTGGCTACAATCTCCGTTTCCTTATCGGTTGCCTCCGTTAAATGGACTGCTATTAAGCGATCATTTAAGTAGCCCATTTCTTCTAAAAATGCTATACTTCTTTTTCCGTAACGTTTTACCATTTGATCGATTTCCCGGTCTCCTTGGGCAACATGCATATGGAGCTTAGTATCGTATTTTTCCGCTAATGCTTTCATCTCTTTAAGCAATTCTACACTCAACATATCCGGACCATGCGGACCAAGAATACAGGTAATTCTCCCATCTGCACTTTCATGATACTTTTCAATCAGCGTAAGATTATTCGCCAGCTTCTGTTCACCTATTTCTGGGTAAAAAGGATATAATTCTCCTACTGGAACATCGCCAATATTATCAGGAATTTCATTCACAAGTTCGGCAACACGCGCACGAGCCCCAATCTTTATAAAATTATCTACTAAATTAATCATCGATCGATCGTAATCACAAAATGTGGTAGTCCCTGCTTGGATCCCTTCAATGATATTCACCATCGATCCTTTTTTACTATCATCTGTTGTCACATGCTTCATAAACGGCCAAAGCCCTTTTTGCATCCAATGAGAAATATCTTGAGCAACACCGCGGAGCAGAGCCAAACCAGTATGGATATGAGCATCTATTAATCCAGGCATAACTAGCTTATCTTTTGCGTCAATTTCCCTCTCCGTTTTATAATCTCTAGTAATTTCGAATGTCGAGCCCACTGCCTGTATCGTATTACCCTTGATGGCAATAGCTCCGTCCTCAATTAAGCCAACCCCTTTCCCTTCCATTGTCATCACAAGCCCATTTTTAATAATTAAATCAACTTTCATACTAGCAATACCTCCTGATTTTTTGGAACAATTTCCAATTTCTAACTGTAAACCTCTGAAAACAAATATTTTTGCAACGATAATAATTGAAACTATTTAAAATATTTAGAATTTTGTGCTAATATATTTATAATACAAGGAGGTGGGTCAATGAGTCTAGTAAAAATACAAGGAGAACGTTGGTTTCCATTAGAAAATTCTTTTCAGTCAGAAATGCCTTCCCTCTGGGGAGATTGGTACTGTGACTCAGAAATCGGAAAATTACGAGCCGTTCTATTAAGAAGGCCCGGAAAAGAAGTTGAAGTTGTAACGCATGCGAACTTCTCTCAGTATCGGTGGAAAGCACCAATGAATGTGGAAAAAGCAAGAGAAGAACATGACAAATTAGCTGATGTCTACCGTTCATATGGTGTGGATGTTCATTATGTGGAGGATGTGCACCCAGAGCGTCCGAACTCTCTATTTATGAGAGATCAAGTGTTTATGACTCCAGAAGGGGCGATTGTTTGCCGACTGGGTATTTCGGCTCGCCGTGGTGAAGAGCGATATGCAGCCAAAGCATTAGGGGAAATTGGTGTTCCAATCATTAAAACCATTAACGGTGATGGCATTTTTGATGGTGCCTGTGGAATGTGGGTCGACCGGGAAACAGTTCTAATTGGTACAGGATCTCGGGCTAATAAGAGTGGCATCGAACAGGTCGAGGCGGAATTGCGCAATATTGGTGTCAAGTACATAGTTCCGTTTGAAATTCCATATGGACATGCCCACTTAGATGGCTTGATCAATATTGCTGACCGAAAGATTGCAGCACTATTCCCTTGGCAGGTTCCTTACGATGTAGTCAAAGTTTTCCTTGAAAGAGATTTTACGATTATCGAAGCTACTAACACCGATGAAATCAAGACAAACGCCTGCGTCAACTTTGTAGCATTAGAACCTGGTAAGGTTGTGATGCCTGCAAATTGTCCAGATATGAAGGCGAAATTAGAGGACGCTGGAATCACTGTTCTTGAAGTTGATGTAACAGAAATTCTAAAGGGCTGGGGAGCCATTCATTGCATGACAGCCTTCCTGAATCGGGATCCAATATAAACCAGCAAACACTTGAAGGGTGGAATGGCAGTTGAAAAAAATATTAACGATACTTTTAGTTTTAATCATGGTCATCATTACTGGATGTACACAATCGACCTCAGGCGGTGAAAAGCAACCGTCCACCATTGATAAAGTCTTAAAAGCCAAAAAGCTTGTTGTCGGGACTGCACCTGGATATTTCCCGTTTGAAATGAAAAACACAAAAGGTGAATTTATTGGTTACGACATTGATACTGCTAAAGCAATCGGTGAATCGTTAGGTGTGAAGGTTGAATTTAAACAATTTGGATTTGACGGTTTGATCCCTGCCCTTAAAACGGGAGAAATCGATATGATAATTGCAGGTATGACTATCCGCGGTGACCGTGCATTATCGGTTAGCTTTGCTGACCCTTACTTTGCTACAGGACAAGTATTAATGCTTCCTAAGAAAGATACAACAACAAAATCATGGGAAGAACTTGATAAGCCAGGTAAGAAAATTGCTGTTTCTTTGGGTACAACTGGTGCTTTGTTAGCAAAACAAATTTTCAAAAATGCTGAAGTTGCGGATTTTGAGGACTTCCCTGCTGCTTCCATGGCACTCGTTCAGGGACAAGCTGATGGTGTAATTTATGATGAACCAGGAATCCGTTCATACGAAGGAATGAATCCTGGGAGCGTTCGCGGCGTCTATGACCTTATTTCGAAAGAAAATTTAGGAATTGCCGTGCGTAAAGATGATTTAGAAACTGTTCAATGGTTAAATTCATTCGTAGCTTCATATAAAGGCGGACCTAAAGAATTAGAATCTTTTGCAAAATGGTTTGAAAATATTGATTGGATGAAAGAAGTGGAACAAAAGAAATAAGAAAACATCTTAGGGGGCCTATTCAATGCTATATTCAACAGATTGGAGTGTTATTCCAAATAACATGGGGCTTTTCCTAAAGGGAGTATTGCTAACGCTTGAAATATCAGTGTTAGCTCTACTTTTCAGTATCCCTATAGGAATAATAGTAGGTTTATTAAGAATTTCTCGGAATAAAATTGTATCATTTGTAGCCACAGCCTATGTTGAGGTTATGAGGGGAATACCGCTGCTGGTTCTATTGTTTTGGATTTTTTTCGTAATGGGTCAATTTTTACGCCTCGGGCCATATTGGTCCGCTGTATTAGGTCTGGCTACGTTTTCAGGTGCTTTCGTGGCTGAAATTGTCAGGGCTGGTATTCAATCGGTTCCGAAAGGGCAAATGGAAGCAGCACGCTCCTCAGGCATGACATACACGCAAGCTATGAGATTGATCATTCTGCCTCAGGCGTTCCGTAAAGTATTACCGCCTTTAGCTTCGCAATTTATTATTTTAATTAAAGACTCATCACTTGTATCCGTAATCTCAGTAGTAGATTTAACACTTATTGCGAAAAACTTAGTAGCTACCTCCTTCCGCTCTCTTGAAGTATGGACTTTTGTTGCCTTGCTCTATTTTTTAATAACTTTTACATTATCGCAAATCATTCGCTATTTCGAAAAGAAATATCAAGTTTCAGAATAAAACACTCTCCCCTTCATGAGATGTAAAAGGAGTGACATGTATGATATCAATAAAAAACGTACAAAAGACTTTTGGAAACCATAAAGTTTTAGAAGATATTAATCTTGAAGTTTCTCAATCACAAATTTTCGCACTCATCGGGCCGAGCGGAGCAGGTAAAAGTACTCTAATCCGAACGATTAATGCATTAGAGCCAATTGATGAAGGAGACATTATCGTCGACGGTATTTCGATTCATGATAAAAAGACTAATATTAATGCCGCTCGTACTGAAATTGGCTTTGTATTCCAATCGTTTAACCTCTACCCTTTCCTGACAGCTTTGGAGAATGTTACGATTGCCCCTATTAATGTTAAAAAAATGAATAACTCAGAGGCTGAAGAAAAGGGAAAGAAATTGCTTTCAATGCTTGGGCTTGAATCTAAGTTTCAATCATACCCTTCACAGCTATCCGGCGGTCAGCAGCAAAGGGTGGCGATTGCCCGTGCACTTGCAATGGACCCAAAGGTCATGCTTTTTGATGAGCCAACATCTGCACTTGACCCGGAAATGATCAATGAAGTTCTAGACTCTATTCGCAGCCTTGCCAAAACGGGGATGACAATGATTGTTGTTACTCATGAAATGGGATTTGCAAAAGAGATTTGTGACCAAATTGTCTTTATGGCAGATGGGAAAATCGTTGAAGTTGCACCACCAGAGAAGTTCTTCTCAAATCCATCAACAGAACGTGCTAAAGGATTTCTTTCAAAAGTACTTAATCATTAAAAATTTGGGAGGTACATAATAATGGAAGTTAAAGTACAAGGTGAACGATGGTTCCCTGCTGAAACGAACTTTTCTGAGGAATTAAAGGATTTATGGGGAAATTGGTATTGTGATTCCGAAGTAGGGACCCTAAGATCCGTCCTTTTACACCGTCCCGGATTAGAAATTGAAGGCATTAATGAGGAGAATTTCGCTGATTTTCGCTTTCGTGCACCAATGAATCCAGTTCGAGCACGAAGGCAGCAAGATGCCTTAGCTGATCTTTTCCGTTCGCATGGTGTTGAAGTTCATTATGTCGAACGACAGCGGACAGATCGGCCAAATGCTCTATATATGAGAGATTTAATGTTCATGACACCAGAAGGAGCAATTATTTGCCGCCCAGCCATTCCAGCTAGACGCGGAGAAGAAAAAGCTGTAGCCAGAACTCTTACATCCTTAGGTGTTCCTATTATCAAAACGATTAATGGTGATGGCTACTTTGAAGGTGCTTGTGTCATGTGGGTGAATCGCGAAACAGTAATCATTGGGACTGGCAGCCGCTCAAACGAGTCTGGTGCTTTACAGGTTCAACGGGAGCTTAGAAACATTGGTGTAAAAAATATCATTAGGACACAAATCCCTTATGGTTCCATCCATTTAGATGGTTATATGAATATGATCGATGTTAATAAACTTGTCATTTTCCCTTGGCATACAACCTATGATTGTATGAAACAATTACTGGATCTTGGTATCGAATTAATTGAACTGCCATATATTGATGAGCTAAAACATGGAATGAGTCTGAATTTTATTGCTTTAGCCCCCGGAAAGATTGTCATGCCATCAGGTAACGAGAAATCAAAGCAATTATTTAAGGAACATGGTATTGAAGTGATTGAGCTTGAGATGGACGAAATTATTAATGGATGGGGTGCTATCCACTGTATGACAGCCTTCTTGAATAGGGATCCAGTATAAAAGGACCGGGCTTTTGCCCGATCCTTTTTTTGCTTATCCTACTCGTTATATTATATTCTCCGCTAATCTCGCTTTTGCTTCCAGACGGCGTTTATGCAAGATTGGTTCTGTGTAGCCGTTAGGCTGGTCATATCCTAAAAATACTAGATCGCAGGCAGCTTGAAAGGCAACTGACTGTTCATACCTGTCCGCCATAGGCTGATAATCAGGGTCTCCTGCATTTTGCTCGTCTACCACTTTGGCCATCCTTTTTAACGTTTCCAGCACTTGTGATTTTGTACAAACACCATGGTGCAGCCAGTTAGCAATATGCTGACTGGAAATGCGCAACGTAGCGCGGTCTTCCATGAGACCGATGTTATTAATGTCAGGCACCTTGGAGCATCCAATCCCCTGATCCACCCAGCGAACGACATAACCGAGTATTCCTTGAGCATTATTATCAAGTTCCTGCTGAACCTCCTCCGGTGTCCAAGCAGGTGTAACAGCTGCCGGTATATCTAAAATGTCATCACATAAATCTTTTATTTCCTTCAATAATTGAGACTGTCTTTCGGCAACATCTACTTGATGGTAATGAAGTGCATGCAGAACTGCTGCGGTTGGTGACGGAACCCATGCAGTATTAGCTCCTGCTTGCGGGTGGCCGATCTTCTGTTTCAGCATTTCAGCCATTAAATCGGGCATTGCCCACATCCCTTTGCCAATTTGAGCACGGCCTTGCAGACCAGCAGCCAGTCCATTAAAAACATTGGATTTTTCATAGCTTTGCAGCCAGCGGGATGCTTTCATCTCATTTTTACGAATCATTGGCCCGATTTCCATCGAGGTATGAATTTCGTCGCCGGTTCTGTCTAAGAAACCGGTATTGATAAAGACGATCCGCTCTTTTACTTCACGAATACACGCCTTCAGGTTCAATGAAGTACGCCGTTCTTCATCCATTACTCCGATTTTTAATGTATTTCTTTCAAGCCCAAGCATGTCTTCCACACGGTCAAATAATTCATTGGCAAATGCAACTTCTTTTGAACCATGCATTTTTGGTTTAACAATATATACGGAACCTTTATCGGAATTTTGGTAGGTTCCATTCCCTAATAGAGAATGTTTGGCAATCATACTTGTAAGAACCGCATCCAAAATGCCTTCAGGAATCTCTTCGCCATCCTTGTCTAAAATCGCATTGCTAGTCATTAGATGCCCTACATTTCGGACGAACATCAGCGAACGGCCTTTAAGGGAGAACTCATCACCAAGCGGAGATGTATAAACACGGTCAGGATTTAATTTCCGTTCCACGGTCTTTTGCCCCTTTTTAAAACTTACGGTTAAATCTCCTTTCATTAAGCCAAGCCAATTCCGGTACACATTAACTTTATCCTGAGCATCAACAGCAGCAACAGAATCTTCACAATCCATAATTGTCGAAAGAGCGGCTTCTAAAAGAATATCTTTGATCCCAGCTTGATCTGCTTGCCCAATTGGATGAGTACGATCCACTTGAATTTCAAAATAAAGACCATTATTTTTCAGTAAAATTTCGGATGGATCTGTTGGATTACCTTGATATCCTACAAATTTCGAAGTATCTTTTAAACCAACTGCTTCTCCAGTTGCTAATGAAACCGAAAGTTCACCATTTACAATTGCATATTGAACCGCATCCTTATGCGAGCCTAGTCTTAATGGTGCAGTCTGGTCAAGAAAGTCCTTTGCAAAAGCAATGACTTTATTACCTCGAATAGGATTGTAACCACCAGTATGCTCGGCACCATCTTCTTCACTGATGGCATCAGTTCCATACAACGCATCGTATAGGCTACCCCATCTTGCATTAGCAGCATTAAGGGCATACCGTGCATTATCTACCGGGACTACTAGCTGTGGTCCCGCTTTAATGGCCACTTCCTCATCCACATTTTCTGTCATAATTTGAAAATCTTCTACTTCTGGCTCTATGTAGCCAATCTCTTGTAAAAATTGCTTATAGTCGGCAGCATTAAACTGTGTATTCTCTCTATGCCAACTATTAATCTTGTTTTGCATTTCATCACGTTGGGCTAACAGGTGTTTATTTTTTGATGCAAGTTCCTCTACCACTTTTTCAAAATCATACCAAAATTTCTCCTGATTAAGCTCGGTCCCCGGAAGAGCCTCATTGTTAATAAATTGATAAAGGACTTCAGCTACTTGGAGATTTCCTGCCTTAACATAATTTGACATGGTCGCAACTCCTTTAATTAAAAAATTTATATCATAGTTTATTTTCGGTATCATATATAGGAATTCCTGCAAGAAATTTTCTTAGGACTTATATTATGCTATAATTAAACTGGTACTCCAGATGGAAATTCGCTTACATTTCGGGGGTTTTAGCAGTGAATCTTCTGCTCTATAAAATGTAGGGAGTCGTCAGATAAGACGCAAAAACCACCATCTAGATACCTTTCCTTTTCAAAACGGAAATGAAAGAGCATTGCAACCCCGCCAGGTTGAATGCTCCATAATGGGTTACTCCATTAGTTGTTTACGGTTACTCTAGAAAATAAATTCCCCCAGCCTTTTACTTTACGCGGGTCTACATCGACCATTTTTAAGCACTCCCAAATAAGGACATTAATCGTGTCATACATAGGAATGTTAAATTTGTCTTCATAATACTCCACTCGGCCTACTGCAGGAAAGTTCGTACAGACAACACTTAAAGCGTCTGCAGGTGAAGCGGTTACAGCTTTAATCTGTTCTTCAATTCTTTCTTGAGATACTTGACTAAATGAACGGTTTACTGTTTGAGCTAAGCCGGAAATATTGACTGTATCTACATTACAATGTATTTTGTACTGCTCGGCAATAAGTTTATTAATTTCTGGGATGTATGGTGTAACTAGGTGCACCGATTGAATATTGTGCTCTTTAAATGCTCTAACTTGCGACAGCATAGACGTCGTTGCAGGGATCCCGGTTCTATTCGTAATTGCCTCGCATAATTCATGATCTACGTCAAAGCCGAGCCATCCCCCAGATGTTCCATTCCAAGCAATGACATCCACTTCTGCATGTGCCAGCAGCTCTGCAGCCTGAAGCATCGGTTCAAAATTAAATTGGCTTAAAGCATCCTGATCAAGTGAGATTTTTGTTACTTCAAAACGGCCGTAGTGACAAGTTACTTCTGGTACATCATGTAACATTCTAGAGCAAATTGGTTCTAATACAGTATTAGAGGACGGTGTAAGCATCCCGATTTTCTTTGGTTCAGACATTTAAATACCTCCAAATTAATTAATGGCACTGCCAATTTTTTTATTGTAATTAATTAAACTTGAAACGGTTGCCAACAGTAATCCAGCTACAACAAACACCATAAGTGCTAAGAAATAGGAGCCAGTGACAGAGACAATAATTCCGATGTAAATAGGTGTTATTACACCGGCAATATTTCCGGCAAAGTTCATACACCCGCCAACAGTTCCTACATGCTCCCGTTGTGAAATTGCTGCAGGAACACTCCAGTACAGCCCTCCCCAGCGCAGGAAGAACAGTGCAAAGGAAAGTGTTGTGATCGCCATCGTGACAGAAGTTGACTTTGATAATAAGAAGATAGAAATTGCAGTCATGATGCCTGCGATGGATAACATCGTTCTCATAACCGTGTTATCATTTCCGCCTTTTTCACGCCACTTATCCGTAATTAACCCCCCAATGATTTCACCAACAAATCCAGCACCAAAGATAATCAATACGGAGCTTCCAATGGCCTTAATATCAAGGTTTTGAGTTTGCGCAAGATAGGAAGGTCCCCATGTCATTAACCCATAAAACACAGTATTAAACGAAAACCAGCCTAAGCACATACACCAGAAATTACGTGCTTTCAAGTAATCCTTGGCACCGATTTTAATGCCAGTTGAATTGCGTTTATGCTCCTCGTATTCTTCTTCCAGCGCTTGACGAATGTATTCACGCTCTGCTTCGTTAACCTTTGGGTTTCCGTTTGGTCCGCCCTTAATGACTCTCCAAGCCAAGTAAGCAACTACAATCGTGAGAATGCCCGCCCCGATTAACGCTCCGCGCCAGCCGCCGAACCAGGCCATAAACGCAATGATAATCGGCCCGCCAACGGCAGTTCCAAGCGGTGCACCGCTGTCGATGATGGTTGCCCCGCGGCCTCTCTCTTTTTTACTCAGCCAAACCGCTTGTAATTTCGAACAGCCTGGCATGACTGGTGCTTCTGTAATACCAAGTAAAACACGCAGAAACATCAATGACTTGGCACCAATGATAAAGCCAGTCATCGTTTGGACAATCCCCCAGCCTAGGGCAGCGCCGTAAACTACTTTGTCAGGACGAAATTTGTCCGCCAGCCACCCTGAAGGAATTTGCATTAGTGCATAACCCCAAAAGAAGGAACTAAGGATGAGACCAACAATTGCGGGATCTAGGGATAAATCCTTTTGAATTGCCGGCATGGCAATCGATAGAACAGCACGATCAACGTAATTGATAGTGACGAGCATAAGAAGCATGATGAACACGCGCCAACGTACATTTGTTGGCTTTGCAGCCAGAGCCGCGCTTTGGTCAGCTTTCAAACCCGGAATATTTTGCATAAAAATCCCCCTTTTTTAATCATTAAGATGTGTTTCAAACTTCATGGACTGCCCTAATTGGATTCATCACCTCCTTAAATAGCAATGCAAACACATCTTTCGGGGATTATACTTAATGGGTCTTACTAACAAGAAACACTTGATTGACCAGCCGGTATTTTCTTTCTAAAAAGATACTGCCCGCGTCCTTCGTGGCCAACAACATATCCATCTTGAACAATCACTTCTCCGCGTGAAAGAACTTGAGTGATGGCACCTTGAACTTCAATACCTTCATAAAGGTTATAATCAACATTTTGATACTGTTTTTTATGCGTGATAACTCTTGAAGTATTTGGATTGAAAATGACAAGGTCAGCATCAAATCCTATGGCTATACTGCCTTTTTTCGGATAAAGTCCAAAGGTTTTCGCTGGACCAGTGGATATGACGTCAACAAATTTTTGCAAAGAAATCCTTCCTTCATGAACGCCAAAGTGATAAACAATGGAGAAAATATCTTCTAGACCCGGAACACCATTAGGAATCTTTGCAAAATTATCTCTTCCTAATGTCTTCTGTCCATTAAATAAAAATGGGCAATGATCCGACCCAACCGTTGTAATCAACCCAGAGGAAATCCCTTTCCAAAGATATTCTTGGTTCCACTTTTCGCGCAGCGGCGGGGAACAAATGTATTTACCACTTTCAAAATCAGGTAAAGATAAATAACTTTCATCCAGAACAAGATAATGTGGGCATGTTTCAGCAACAACCTGAACATCGCGTTTTTTAGCTTGTTCTATCTTTTCCAGTGCATCTGCGCAGCTGACATGAACAATGTAAATCGGGGCATTGGCTGCTTCTGCTATCGCCAGCGCTCTTGCTGTTGCCTCCGCTTCCGTTAATGGCGGGCGGGTGTATGCGTGATGGATTGGATCAGTATTTCCCTTGGATATGGCTTCTGCAATCAATTCATCGATGATGTCGCCGTTCTCGGCATGAACATTTGTTATAATGCCAGCTTCGCCAGCCTTTTTCATAATTTTATACATTTCACGATCATTGACCATTAATTCTCCCTTGTAAGCCATAAATAGTTTTATAGAAGTAACACCTTCTTGTTCTGCAAGCAAGGGAAGTTCTTCTAAGACGTGGTCATTATACTCACTAATGATGGAATGAAAGCCGTAATCTATTAAAGAGGGTTCTCCTTTTTTCTTCCATTCTTGTAAATTATCAAGAAGCGTCTGTCCTCTTTTCGGATTTGTAAAGTTGATTATACTAGTAATTCCTCCTGCAGCGGCTGCTCTGGTACCGCTTACAAAGTCATCAGCAGTTCCAGTGCTTTGAAATGGCCACGCAAGATGCGTATGTACATCTATCCCGCCCGGGAAAATATATTGACCGCTGGCATCAATAACCTTTTCATCTGTTTCGGGAAGAATCTGATCTGAAATACGTTTAATGATTCCCTTCTCAATTAATAGGTCAGCCTTATACGTATCAGTAGAAGTCACAACAATGCCATTTTTAATAATTGTCTTCAATTTAAGGTCCATCCTTTCATAAGGTTTTTAATTTGCGTCGTCTGTCGACAGCATAATGGTTAAATGTTAAAACTGCATACTAATGACAACTTAGAGGGGGCTTGCTTACATTTCCGCAAAAATTTCTTTTAAATGGTTTAAGTCAGTTTCAAGGTGTTTTTTCATCATAAATGCAGCCTTATCCTCATCTCTTCGCTTCATTTGTTCTAAAATTTCTTGATGTTCAGTATAAACAACCCATTCTCTGTTCTCCCCTTTAAAGTTTAGAACACGATAATAATGACTTAGAGAATGTAAATCTCTTAACTGTTTCTTTAACCTTCTATTTTGACTGTATTTTATAATTAGCTCGTGAAAACGGCTGTTTTCAGTAATAAGTGCCTGCCGGTTATGTTCCCCTTCTTTGACTAGATATTGCTTTGAAATGTGTACAGTGTTTTCAATGTTTTGTAATTCTTGAGTCGTAGCGAGTCTAGTTGTCAGCCTCGCTGCTAATGATTCAAGTGCCATCCGGCATTCATAAATATCTACAATGTCCTTCATGGTTGGTTTATAGACAGTGATTCTGGATTTATCATCAATAACCAACAGACCTTCTTTTTCTAATGCACGGACTGCCTCCCTGACAGGACTGCGGCTGATATTTAGCTGCCTTGCAATTCGCGCTTCAAAAATACTGTCTCCGGGTTTTAATATTCCTTCTACAATCATTTCTCTTATAGAATTATAAACTTGATCATAATATCTAATTGGTTTTTCTATCGAAAAAGAATCCATCCTACTCTCCATCCTTGTCGCCTGTCGACACTTTGTTTTGAAGACTTTTAAAATCATAGTAGTCTTTCATCTGTTATAGCACACGTATTTTTACTAATCAAAGAGTAACACAGACTTATGGCAAATTCAATATATTTAATTAAATTTTCCCATAATTCAATAAATAATAAATATATATGCCTATTTGTCAAAAAAAATTAGCCTGCTATTCATTAGCAGGCCAATTTTTTTAATATAATCATTTATGCTCTTCTAAATCCCTCATCCACTAAAAACATTTCCGCTTCTTCACGGGTGTCAAAGGTTTCTTCGAGATTTAGTCCAAAATAAATATTCCATATCTCCAATTCACACACTAAAAGAAGAACTTCATTGTTTTCATTTACCCAGCGTTCTTCTTGATTGTCTCCTACAATAGCTGCCTCAATGGTTGAGTTTATAGTTTCTGCAGCCGACAAACTGTTAATGGACTCTCTTAGGATTTTTTTTAACTCGTCAGCTGAATAATCCCGGATATTGACCATTCCTTTTTGATCGGTCTGATAATTTGTCAAACGTCCACCATAGACGAAGCCATTTCCGTTTGGATGCAGGTGATAAACGACATTTTTTTTATCAAAAACACTTTCATTAAACTGGAAATTGACCCTTCCAAGTGATACATTCACTCTTTCCAATTCAGGGAATTGTTCAATAATAGCAAGTTTTTCTTCAAAAGTTAACATATTTTCCTCCAAATAATTTACCAAGTACCTAGAAATTTTTTATGAATAAAATAAACAGCAATCCAAATGCTTAAAACCATTGACTTTCCAGGAATGAACACGAATTCACTAAATATCAGACAAACGATAATGGCTAGAGCGTTAGAACCTATGCCAGCATATACAAGCGATCGAATAAAGACAGGGCTAAATATCTTTATTCACTCCTTTCAACCATATGGTTAAAACAATTTGTTTGAAAAATTATAACATATACTCATTCATTATTTCCTATTTAACTAAAAAATGCCCTGCTCCACAATTTTTTCACAGTCCTTTTTAATTTCATGATATGATTACGTTATATTCATATTCTTAGGAGTGATATCATGAGCGTACATAAAGAGTTAATCCAGCATGCAGCCAATCAAAATAAAGAATATCAATTTTTTCTACAACTGGACCAACAGCGGGAAAGCTATATTGAAGAAGCAATAAATTTATGTAAAGAAGGCAAACCCTTTACAACAGATAAAATAAATGCAGTTACCAAACAAATAAATAACATTAACCTCCGCTTTATACCAGAACGAAAAATTGTCACCATTGACATGGTTCGTGAATATGTATCAAGAAAAGCTTAGCACTTATGGGGAAGGTTCTTCTGTTTCATCAAATCGGATGAAACCAAGGGAACTTCCCCATTTCATTTTTTCTGGCATAGGATTGTTTGACGGCCCTCTCTTTCGTTTTCTTCGAAGTAATGAATTGTCCAATCGGCGAATTCGTTTAATAATTCTTTTGGCTGAAGTTTGAACTGCTTAGAAATCTCCTGTTCTTTAGTATTAGGTGAATCGTAGAAGGTTTCCATAAAAAAATAACCTTTTTCTTTTACGATTTTTTTTACTATTGGAAAAAGCATTCGATCTAAATAATAGGTTACATTCACCAAATCGAAAGTACCATCTTCCCATATTAGGTTATTCAATTTTGTTACATCATAAATCCTTGCATCGATTTTGAGCTGTTTCTTTGCCGCTTGTTCTTAAACAAATTTGATGGCAACGTCCGATATATCGATCGCTTGGACAAGATAGTTATGTTCTGCTAAAAGGATACTGTTACCACCAAGACCGCAAGCGATATCAAGTGCCGTTCCCCCGCTGAAATATGTGGTCAAGCTCTTTAATCTACTGTTTGGTTTCGGTTCCTCCGGTTCATTCAATCGTTCTTTATATTTCGCATTCCATTTAGTTTTATCATCCATCCACAAGCTCTCCAGTCAAAATCTTTTCTTCTAATTATTTTAAGCGTAAACAAATCCCTCTTCCAATTCAACTTTTCTGGTATTAATGCGCAAAATTAATCAACTTCTATATTGCGAACAAATGTTCTTTGGTTTATAATTAAAATAGCGGTAATAATAGGAAATGCTGTTGTTTTTAGTAATATCGAGCGATTAACATGATTATCGCATTAATTAGAAATATAATTTATACATAAGGAGCGATTTTAATGACTGTACGTTTGATCCCCTATTTTGTAATGGATGGAAATGCTAATGAGGCAATTGAATTTTATGAAAAAGCTTTAGACGCTCAAGTTCTCTTCAAACAATCCTTCGGAGAAATGCCAGAAAACCCAGAATTCCCGCTTCCTGAGAATACAAAAAACTTGATCAGCCATGCAACAATAAAAGTTGGTGAATCAGATATAATGTTTTCTGATGCTTTCCCTGGCCAGGCTCATCAAATGGGTACAAACGTAACGATCTGTATTTCTACAAACGACGAAGAAAAGGCTCGAAAATATTTCAATGCATTAAAAGACGGTGGTAAAGTAGAGATGCCGCTCCAAGAAACCTTCTTCAGCCCTGCCTATGGCAGTGTAATTGATAAATTTGGTGTGTTTTTTCAGATTTTCACGGAAGGAAATTCACACTAAAAAAAGGCTCTAGCCGATTCATTAACGGCGGAGCCTTCTTTAACTTTATTATAATTTAGAAACATAGAACAAAATTATTGCGCTGTGTACCCGCCATCAATTACAACGGCCTGCCCTGTTACGCTTTTTGCTTTATCACTTGCTAGGAAAAGAGCATAATCTGCAATTTCACTAACATCCAGTAATCTTTTTTGTGGAACTAATGGAAGCAGAACTTCTGCTAAGACATCTTCAACAGGAACGTTGCGAGTCTTCGCTAAATCTGCCATTTGTCCGCGGACAAGCGGTGTATCTACATAGCCTGGACATAAGGCATTAACGGTAATACCATGTTCTGCCCCTTCTAAGGCTGCCACTTTTGTTAAGCCAATGACACCATGTTTGGCGCTATTGTAGGCTGCTTTGCCAGCAAAGCCGATTAATCCATTAATCGAAGCAATATTAATAATTCGACCATACCCTTGTTCCTTCATAATTGGGAAAACAGCCTTCGTTAGAATAAAAGGAGCGACCAGCATAATTTTGTGCATTAATACAAACTTTTCTGTTGGAAAATCTTCAATCGGTGATACATATTGTAAACCTGCATTATTTATCACAATATCGACGGTACCGTAAGTTTCTTTCGCCACTTTTACTAGGTTTTGAAGATCTTCTTCTGAAGTTACATCGGCTTTAATCCCGATTGACTCAAACCCTAATTTTTTCAAGGATTCAGCAGATTCTTTTACCATTTCTTCGTTGATATCGGAAAGAACTACTTTTGCTCCATTTTCAGCAAAATGCTTTCCAATTTCAAACCCAATACCCCGACCAGAACCAGTAATAATGACAACTTTGTTTTCAACCATGATAAATTTCCTCCCTCAAAATTATACTAAACCTATTGCACCTAAGATAACACCGATAATCAATGCGATAGTTGGAATAAGAAATGCAACGACAAATACGTCTTTGTACGTTTCTTTATGACTTAAACCAGTTACCGCTAAAAGCGTTAATAATGCACCGTTATTTGGAAATATTGAAGCGCCTGAAGCAACGGCAGCAATTCTATGAAGTACATCAGGACTTAATCCTGTAACCTGTGCTATATGGTAAAAAGTTTTACCAAGGGTAGTGAGTGCAATCCCCATCCCTCCGGATGCTGATCCTGTAATGATAGCCATGATTTGTACCGAAAGAGCTTCAGCAACTAACGGATTGCTAGAAACATGAAGCAGCCATGAAGTAATATGATCAAATGCAGGTACTGCAGCAATAACCGCGCCGAATCCAACAGCGGCACTGGTATTTAAGATTGCCATGACGGAACCTTTTCCACCTTCGTTAATAGAAGAAATGAATTTCTTGTAATACTTGAAGTGGATGACCATGATACTAATTATACCCAGCAATAATGCATAGATGGCTTGCAATTTTACAATATTCAACAATACTACAACAACCAAAAGAGGAATTAAGGAAAGCAGCCAATTTGGCGATTTTTCCTCTCCTTTTTTATTTGTAATAGCTGCATGAGTTGGTTCTGTATAGACTTCATTTCTTTCGGCAAACTTCTTTGCTCTTAATGCCAGCCATAAATATCCGCCGACAGCCATGATAATGGTAGTTATAATACCAACGATTACTCCCGATGTCGGTGATGTGTGAAAATATTGCATTGGAATCAAGTTCTGAATTTGCGGTGTTCCTGGCATGGACGTCATGGTAAACGTAAAGGCACCAAGTGCAAAGGTTGGCACAAGCAGCTTTCTAGTGACATTTGCTTCTCTGAATAATTCAAGTGCAATTGGATAGATGGCAAACACAACGACAAATAAGCTGACACCGCCATAAGTTAATAAAGCAGAAGCAATTAATACTCCTAAAATAGCACGTTTTTTTCCAATTAATTGTGTGACCTTTTTCGCAACGGACCGAGCTGATCCGGTATCTTCCATCAGTTTACCAAAAACAGCGCCTAATAAGAAAATAGGGAACCAGTTCTTAACAAATCCTACTAAACCATCCATATAGGTCCCGGTATACGTGTCAAAAACATTCAAACCACTTAATATGGCAACAATTCCAGCAGCAAGAGGCGCCACCCATATGATCGACCAGCCCAGATAAGCTAACCCCATTAATAATACTAAACCTACAATTATACTAAACACTATCATTCACCTCTTTTCATATGTAAAAGTTTTAATCTTCTTTGAACGCCTTGATAAATTATTTTTGTAAAATACTTAAAATAACATCAATCATAGAATCGAACAAAAAAACGTAATGATTTTCGCCGCTCCTTGATTAGTTATTAGCGCCTCAATTGTTTTCCTATAATAGTTTACATCGCGTTAATTTATATGTAAAATGAATAAAAATAATCAATAATATGCCCAGAAGGAATAAATAGGTGATCAAGATGGAATTAAGGGACTTAAAATCATTTATGGAAGTAGCAGATTTTAAAAGCTTTACTAATGCTGCTGCACATTCATTTTTAACACAGCCTTCATTAAGTAAAGCCGTTAAAAAGTTAGAGGAAGAGCTTGATGTTGAACTATTTGATCGTTCGACAAGACACCTGCGATTAACTGATGCCGGCAGAATCGTATATCAGCAGAGTCAAAAAGCATTCGCTGCATTATCGGAGTTAAATATTTTACTGGATGAACTGAGGGACATTGCTGCGGGAGAAATAAAATTTGGCATTCCACCGCTTATAGGAACTTTATTTTTCCCGATGATTGCCCAACAATTTAATGAAAGATATCCGAAAGTCACACTAGAGTTGGTTGAATTAGGAGCGAAGGTAATCGGCCGGCTTATTGATGAGGCGAAGATTGATGTTGGGATAGTGGTCTTACCTGCTGATGAGGCAATGTTTCATACTTTTCCATTTTTTCAAGACGAATTCGTATTATTTATTCATGAGCACCACGAACTGGCTCAAAAAACGACGGTCACTTTAAAAGATTTACAACATGAAAGCTTTATTTTATTCTCAGAAGACTTTGCCCTGCATGATTATATTATCGATGCTTGTAAGAGCGAAGGATTCACTCCCCAGGTCTCTTACCAAAGTTCGCAATGGGACCTAATCCTAGAACTTGTCTCGGCAAAGCTTGGCATCGCTCTCCTGCCCAAATTAATTTACCAAAAACAAACCAACAAAAACGTCAAAATCGTGCCATTACAAAACCCAACCCTATACTGGAATCTGGGTATCATCACAAAAAAAGACGCCTACCATTCCTTCGCCTTAAGAGAATTATTAAAAATGCTGAATAATCAATGAAGTAAAGGGACGGTCCTTCTGTTTCCTAAAAAGGAAACATGAGAGCCGTCCCCATGTTTTTATTCAGCTGTTGGTTTTGCTCTTTTGATAAAAAAGGCAAGAATTAAGGCAACTGTGGCGATGCCTGTAGCTACCACGAAGGCGTCGTTGATGCCGCTGATGGTTGCCTCTTTTACAGCTTGGCCATAAATTGTTGTTGTGGCAAGCATTTGGCCTTTTTGGACAGGAATTCCTGCCATTGCCGCAATTCCGTGACCAAGTTCAGCTAGTTTGTTTGCCAAATACGGATTGGCACTTGTGATGACATTAGAAAAATTAGCCGAATGATAATCACTTCTTGTTGTCATAACGGTAACAAGAAAGGCTGTTCCAAGACTCCCAGCAACAGTTCTCGCCGTATTCGAAGCAGATGTCCCGTGGCCGGCCAGACGTAATGGCAGCTGGTTCATCCCTTCTGTTTGTACCGTCATGGATAAAAACGACATACCAAACATCCGCATCACATATAGCAGCATGATATACCCATAGGATGTTGACGTTGTCAGTTTTGTAAATTGCCATGTTGTGATTACAGTAATAATTAGGCCAATAACAGCAAGCCATCGTGCCCCCATCCTGTCGAACAGCCTTCCGGAAATCGGCATCATAATGGCCATGACAATTGCTCCTGGCAGCATTAATAGTCCTGAATCTAGGGCGGGGAAGCCGCGAATATTTTGCAGGTAGATTGGCAGTAAGATCATGGCAGCAAACATAGCCATGTTTATAATCATCCCAATGACAGTAGTTAAGGCAAAAATATCATATTTAAACACACGCAATTCCAGCATCGGCTGGTCTGTTGTTAATTCACGCCAGATGAAGGCTATTAATCCAATGGCACCTACAATAAGTGAAACCAGCACTTCTGTACTATCCCAGCCATTATTACCTGCTTCACTAAAGCCGTATAGTAAAAATCCTAATCCAACGGTTGAAAAAATAAACCCAGGTGTATCAAATTTTGGTTTAGTGATTTCTGTAACATCAATCATCCAAGCAAATGACATGAGGATGGACAATATTCCAAACGGGATGACAATATCAAATAATATCCGCCAAGAATAATGTCCAATAATCCAGCCTGAAAGAGTCGGACCTATGGCAGGTGCAAAAAGAATGGCGACACCCATAAGCCCCATTGCTGCTCCCCGTTTTTCAGGAGGAAAGATGGTTAAAAATACGGTCATTAACAGCGGCATGATTACCCCTGCGCCGGCCGCCTGAACAACCCTTCCCAACATTAAAAGCGAGAAGGTAGTCGAAATGGAACAGATTACGGAGCCCACTGTAAAAGAAAAAACCTAAAAAAGCTCCTCTCATGTGAGAAGAGCTTTTTTGCAGAACTTTATTTCATTGAAATCCAGACACTCTTGACTTCTGTATAGTTATTTAATGCGTAGGAGCCCATTTCACGGCCGATACCGGATTGTTTATATCCACCAAACGGCGAAGCGGCATCAAAGGCATTGTAGCAGTTGACCCAAACCGTTCCAGCACGAAGGCGGCTTGAAATATAATGTGCTTTCGCTACATCTTGAGTCCATACGCCAGCTGCTAAGCCGTATTCACTATTGTTGGCACGATTAATCAGCTCGTCAAGGTCTTCATATGGCAGCGCAGAAATAACCGGTCCAAATATTTCCTCTTTCGCAATAGTCATTTCATCACGAACATCGGCAAAAATAGTTGGTGAGACAAAATATCCCTGTTCAAATGGCTTGTCTCCGCCAACCAACAATTCGGCACCTTCGTTAATTCCTTTTTCAATATAGCCAAGAACGCGGTTTTGCTGTTCAATTGAAACTAGTGGACCAATTTGGGTATCAGCGTTCAATCCAGAACCTTGCTTGATTTTTTGCGCGTGGCTGACCATATCAGATACCACGTTGTCAAATTGCTTTTTCTGGATAAACACTCTTGAACCAGCACAGCAAACTTGTCCTTGGTTAAACATAACACCATTTAAAGCACCAGGAATCGCCCGAGTCAGATCAGCATCAGGAAGAATGATGTTCGGTGATTTACCGCCAAGCTCAAGAGTTACACGCTTTAATGTTTTAGCTGCTCTTTCCATGATCATCTTTCCGACTTCAGTTGAGCCGGTGAAAGCAATTTTATCTACTAGCGGATGGTCCACCAGCGGCTGTCCAGCTGTTTCGCCGAAACCAGGGACAATATTGACGACCCCAGGGGGGAATCCTGCTTCTTCAATTAATTCAGCTAAGTATAAGGCAGACAACGGTGTTTGTTCTGCCGGCTTCAATACTACCGTACAGCCTGTCGCCAATGCAGCACCTAACTTCCACATCGCCATTAATAACGGGAAGTTCCACGGAATAATCTGGCCGACAACCCCTACCGCTTCATGCCGAGTAAAGTTAAAGAATGGCCCATTAACAGGTATCGTTTGTCCAACAATTTTTGTAGACCAACCGGCATAGTAGCGCATATGTTCAATTGCGAGAGGTACATCCGCAGCGGTTGTTTCGCGAATCGGCTTTCCGTTATCCAGCGTTTCTAATTGGGCCAGCTCCGCTTGGTGCTCCTCCATTAAATCGGCTAATTTATACATGAGACGGCTGCGTTTGGCAGATCCCATTTTTGACCAAGGCCCCTCATCAAATGCCTTTCGAGCTGCCTTTACAGCACGGTCAATGTCCTCAGGTCCGGCTTCATACACAGCTGACAGCACTTCACCGGTTGCCGGGTTATACGTATCAAATGTTTTTTGAGAGAGACTTTCAACAAATTGACCATCAATGTACAGTTTCTTTTTTCCTAGTAAAAACTTTTCTACCTTCTCTTTTAAACCGACTGTTACTTGACTCAAATGTTATTCCTCCCTTAACAAATATCTCTTTAAGGAATTGATAGCGCTTTCAATTCCAAATCCAATTCTACCATTGTTAAAAACTAGCAATCAAGCAATAGCTGTAAAAATTTGAAAAAAACTTACGACAGCATTTTTAGACAAATTCTTCTTTTTTGGTGTCTGGCACTACTCTAAGAAAAAGTCAGTCCTTTGGTAAAGTAAATCTTTCACAGATACCATAGGGCTGACTTTATAGTTAGAATCTAATCTATGAAACAGCAGAACTGTCCCCATTCTTTCTTGGTTCTACGACGACACAGCAGGATGTGTCACCAATGACGTTGACGGAGGTGCGGAACATATCAAGAATCCGGTCGATTCCAGCTACTAAGGCGATGCCTTCGAGCGGCAGGTTAACGGCAGCAAGTGTCATTGTCAGCATAACTAGCCCTGCTCCAGGTACACCTGCTGCTCCTATCGATGCCAAAGTACCAACTAAAACAACCATAAGAATTTGTGAGAAGGTTAGATCGATACCAAAATATTGGGCAACAAACATTACAGCAATCCCTTGATATATAGCGGTGCCATCCATATTAACAGTGGCACCTAAAGGTAATACAAAGCTGCTCGTTTTATTGGAAATCCCAAGATTTTCTTGAACGTTTTTCATTGTAATTGGCAAGGTTCCGGAACTGCTGCAAGTAGAAAAAGCAACCGAGGCGGCAGGGAAAATCCCTTTGAAGAACTTAATCGGGCTCATTTTACCTAACGTCTTAACAGCTATTGTGTAAGTAACCCCAACATGCACGATACAAGCGACAACCATGGCAATGATGACCTTCATCAGCGGCAGCAGGACAGATGCCCCATAATTTCCAACAACTGGCGCTAATAATCCAAAAACCCCGATTGGTACTAATACCATGACCATTGCGGTGATTTTATACATAACTTCTGCAAATCCTTCGAAAAATTGCTGAACAGGCTTTGCTTTATCACCGACAACTGTGATTCCAATACCAAGGAAAATAGCAAAGAAGATAATTTGCAGTACAGCCCCATTCGTCATCGCTTCGACTGGATTGGTAGGAATAATATTTAATAATGTAGCAATAACGCCCTCTGTTTCTTTCGCTTCAACCTTCGCACCATCAAGGGTTAGCCCTGTTCCAGTTCCGGGTTGAAAAATATATCCCGCAAGTAAACCAATGATAATAGCGATTAAAGTAGTAACCAGGTAATAGGAAATTGTTTTTCCGCCTAAACGACCAAGCTGATTGATATCACCGGCACTTGTTACGCCAACCACAAGCGATGAGAGAATCAATGGCACGATGATGAATTTAATCAGTCTTAAAAATAGATCTCCGAGCGGCTGGACAACTGAGGCTTTTTCGCCAAAAATAACTCCCACGATAACGGCAAGGATAAAGGCTGCAATAATTTGAACCACCAAATTTTTCTTCACTCGATATCCCCCTTTTTTAAATCGTACATACGATTATCCGGGTCTATGAATCTTTTCTCCTCGGTTTAAAATAGGTACGTTTACTTGGATAGTATCCGGATATTTAATTCCAGCTCCCGTATTTAAAACGACAACCCGCTCATTTGTACTGATCCAGCCCTTCTCATGCAGATGTCTGGCGGCTGCAAAGGCCGCAGCACCCTCTGGACAAATGAAAGCCCCTTCCATACATGCTGCTGTTTTTAATTCTTGTAAAATCATTTCATCACTTACTGCAACAGCACAGCCATTTGTTTGTTTAATGGCATCCAAAATTAGAAAATCTCCTAAGGCTTTTGCAACATTAATCCCGAACGCAATGGTTGAAGCATCTTCCCACGCTTCGGCATTTGATTTGCCCTCTTCCCAAGCTTTCACAATTGGTGCACAGCCCTCTGACTGGACAGCTACTAATCTAGGCATTTTTTCTGCATCAATCCAGCCAAGTGTCTGCAGTTCCCGTAAAGCTTTATAAATTCCGATTAACCCAACTCCTCCGCCCGTTGGGTAGAGAATGACATCTGGAACCTCCCAATCGAATTGTTCGGCAATTTCCAGACCCATTGTTTTCTTGCCTTCAATGCGGTAAGGTTCTTTTAAAGTCGAAGCATCAAAAAAACCATGCTCTGCTACTGCCTGGCCAACAATTTTTCCAGCGTCGCCAATTAATCCATCAACAAGATACAAATCAGCACCCGCTGCGATAACTTCTTTTCTGGTTATTTCTGGAGCATCAACAGGCATGACAATTGTGGAATGAATTCCTGCCCTGGCACAATATAACGACCATGCCGCTCCGGCATTGCCATTTGTAGGCATGGCAATTCGCTCAATCCCCAGCTCCTTTGCTTTTGAAACGCCAACAGCAGCCCCGCGCGATTTAAAGGATCCCGATGGAATCATGCCTTCATCTTTCATATAGAGCTGCTGAATGCCCATGTTCTCCCCTAGAGCGTTTAATTTGAGCATCGGGGTCATTCCTTCTCCCAGGGACACAACGTTTTTCTCATCAAAGACAGGAAGCAGCTCATGGTAGCGCCACAAATCCGGCTTTCTTTCCCTTAATTGATTACGATGAAATACATTCTTTAATTCTCCCAGGTTATAAGCAACCAGCAGTGGTGAACCGCACGAACATAATTGATGCCTTTCTTGAACACCATAGGTTTGGTCACATTTTGGGCAGTACAAGTGCGATAGATAACTATACTTCACGTCTACACCTCCTTGCCAAAAAATAAAACACGGGGACGATTCACGTATTGGATTGACAATACATAGACCGCCCCTGTGTTTGATTATATGAATCTATCTTGTATTTTAGAACGATTTGAAAAAGCCAGGCACCTCCATGATGGAAGGATTCCCTGGCCCCAATTTATCTATTTATCATAATCAAAACCGCGTTCATAATGATTCATATCCGTTAATTCAATGATATATTCAAAATTAATAATGGAATGTTGAATGTTCTCTTTCTCTTCTAATGATAGTTTGGGATTCTCTGCTTTTTTCATTAATTTAAGTTTCGTTTCCTCCAATTGGTTCTTTACTTCTCGGTAGTCCATGTCAAAATCCCCTTTCTATTTTGAAGTTTTTAACTAAATACCAAGGCTTTGTGTAAGGATTGAAATCGTTTTCCTTTATACTTTTATTATAATAAAAAAACGACAACATTCCCGAGGAATATGTGATAATATTATGAATTTAACTTCCAGTTTATAAAAATGAGGCCGGTACTTATGCAATAAGCATAAATACCGGCCTCGCGCCTCATTTTACCAGCGTGCCGTAAGCATTTTTCGTCTTGTGTAAAATTCTACTCCGTCTGGGCCGTTTGCGTGGAGGTCGCCGTAGAAGGAGTTTTTCCAGCCTGAGAATGGGAAGAAGGCCATTGGGGCTGGGACACCGATGTTGACGCCTAGCATGCCGACTTCTATGTTTTCTCTGAAATAGCGGACAGCACTGCCGCTTTGTGTAAATAAGCAGGAACCATTACCGAAGTCAGATTGGTTTGTCAGCTCAACTGCCTCTTCAAGACTGTCAACACGAACGATGGAAAGAACTGGTGCAAAAATCTCTTCCTTCCAAATTCTCATTGACGGCTGAACATGGTCAAAGATTGTTGGTCCGATAAAATAGCCGTTTTCATGATAGGCTTGGTCTTTTCGGCCGTCGCGGATCAATGTCGCTCCCTCTTGTTCACCAATTTCAATATAATTGGCTGTTCTTTTTTTATTTTCCTCGCGAATAACCGGACCTAAAAAGACATTCTCATCCAAGCCATTACCGATAATAATTTCATCTGCTTTGGCATTTAATTTTTGAATCAGCGGTTCTGCCACATCACCAACAGCCACAACCACAGAGCAAGCCATGCATCTTTCACCAGCAGAACCGTAAGCTGCACCGATGATTTCTTTCACAGCTGTTTCTAAATCGGCATCCGGCATTACAATCGTATGATTTTTGGCACCGGCTAAAGCCTGAACCCTCTTACCGTTTGCGGCAGCTGTTTTATAAATATATTCCGCGACCGGCTGGGAACCAACAAAAGAAATCGCTTGCACATCTTTATGTTCTAATAAACCGTTTACAACATCGTGAGCACCATGAACAACATTTAGGACGCCGTCTGGGAGACCGGCTTCTTTAAACAATTCTGCCAATCGGTTGGCAAGAATCGGTGTTCTTTCAGATGGTTTTAAAATAAACGTGTTTCCACAGGCAATGGCCAGCGGGAACATCCAGCATGGCACCATCATTGGGAAGTTAAATGGCGTGATCCCGCCGACAACACCTACTGGATAGCGGTACATCCCTGACTCCATATCTGTCGCAATATCGGGAAGCTGACGACCCATCATTAACGATGGCGCCCCAGCGGCAAACTCTACACATTCAATCCCGCGTTGAACTTCACCATAGGCCTCTTTAAAGCTCTTCCCATTTTCTTGTGTGATCAGCTTTGCCAGTTCATCCCAGTGTTCTACTAATAATTGCTGATATTTAAAGAGAATTCGCGACCGCTTTGGCACCGGCGTTTTGCTCCAGGTTTTATAGGCTTCCTTGGCCACTCGAACTGCGCTAACAAGGTCTTCGCGGGTGGACAATGGAACACGGGCAAGCGCTTCCCCTGTAGCCGGATTCGGAACGGTTTCAAATTTTTCCGTCTTTGCCTCCACCCACGCCCCTTTAATAAAATTTTTTAATACTGTAGTAGTTGTTGCTGTCATGAAAATTCCCCTTTCTACTAGTTTTATAAAATAGAATATTATTATCGCTAAAAATCATCTGTTGAAAGTCTACACTAAACATTACTGACCGAGAAGCTCGTTTATGCTTCTGACCGCAAATTGCTTACAATATAATTGTTTAATAGCCCAATATAATTCGTTGGAACCTAACACAGACTTCATTGTATTGGCAGTTCTAAGTTTACAAATTTACACTTTTGTTTGAGTTGAAAACTGATAATGATAGCAAGTATGATATAACTCTACCAATTCACTATGGGTCGGAATGCGTGGATTGTTGCCAGGACTGCCGCTGTCAATAGCATCAACTGCCATTTTTTCTAGAACACTTTCAAATACCTTTTGGTCAATCCCCCAACCTTTCAGATTAGGAATGTTCAATTTTCGGCATAGTTCTTTAACCGAGATAACCGCCATTTCAGCTGCTTCTTCATTGGAAAGGGTTTTATGTTTCTGGTCAAAAATCCTTCCGATGTCGGCCAATCGATCGATACAGGCATCTTTGCTAAACTCTAACACTGCCGGCAGCAGCATTGCATTGGAAATGCCGTGCGGAACATGAAACAGGGCGCCAATTGGCCGGGACATCCCATGAACCAGGCAGACAGAAGCATTGGAAAAAGCCATTCCCGCCTGCAGCGAGCCTAACGACATCGCTTCACGGGCATCGATATTTTCCCCATCATTGTAAGCTGTAAGTAAATTATTGACAATTAGTTTCATTGCAGACAATGCCAATGTATCACTCATAGGATGTGCTTTTCTCGAAAGATATGCCTCAATCGCATGACTTAAGGCATCCACTCCGGTAGCTGATGTCACACTTTTTGGCGAAGAGATTGTTAATAATGGGTCGACAATCGCGACATCCGGCATAAATGCGGGCTGCTTGATCATCATTTTAACATCATTTGATGTATTCGTAATTACGGTCGCATCGGTTGCTTCCGAACCAGTGCCAGCAGTTGTTGGAATCGATATATGAGGGATTGGCGGGATATGTGCAATTTTCTTTTCTCCCATATAATCTCCTACATAACCTCCATTAGTGGCAACAACGGCAATGGATTTTGCTGTATCGATACAACTGCCACCTCCCAACGAAATGACGAGATCACAATTTTCTGCTTTAAAAAGATTAAGGGCTTCAGCGACATAAATGTCAGTTGGCTCCGATTTAACTCCGAGATAAACTGCAGATTCCACTCCCCTATTTTGCAAAAGATTCCGGCAATTCTCGACGTAACCAAGGCTGTCCATGATTTTGTCACTTACAATAAGAGCTTTCTTTCCTCGTGATGCCGCTTCCTTGCCTACATTTTCAAACGCGTTTCTTCCGTAAAATATCGATTTTGGCATTCGAAACACAGCGAAATTTTCCACTATCAGCTACACCCCTTTTTCATACCTCTTACGTATTTGTTTGCAAGAAGCGTGCCAAATGGAATTACTTTAAGATGAACCTATCATCATAAAAAAAATGTAGGTAACTCACTACAAGTGTAGAAAATATGTAGTGAAACAACTACACTATGCGCAGACTGATGGTCATTCTACTGAATTTCATGTTTTTTAAGTTTCTGATATAATGTCGTTCGATGAATTCCAAGGATTTCTGCAGCCTTCGATTTGTTCCCGCCAGCATTTTTTAGCGCCTTTAGAATCATTTCAAGTTCTTTCTTATTTCCTTCCAGTTTAGCTTCTTCAATTAAAGTAGTTGTTGAATTCCGCGGTATTTGCTGGTTTAATTTTTCCTCGGCAGCATTCTTCAATGATATGGATAGGTGCTTTAAATCTATGACAGGTCCATCGACAAGAGTTACTAATCTTTCAATCGAATTGACCAGCTCCCTTATATTCCCCCGCCAAGGGTAGTCAATAAATGCTGTAACTGCCTCTTGTGTTAACCTTTTGGCAGGCATCTGATAGCGCCTGCAAATATCCTTCATATAATAAGCGATTAAATCAGGGATATCCTTTTTACGTTCTCTTAATGGCGGCAGTATTAGCTGAATAATATTTAAACGGTAATATAAATCTTCACGAAATTGGCCTTTACCAACCATCTCCTTCAGGTCCCGGTTCGTGGCCCCAATGATTCTGACATTGATGGGAAATTTCTTTACTCCTCCGAGACGCTCGACCTCTTTTTCCTGCAGGACGCGCAACAGCTTTGTTTGCATAATGAGCGGCAAATCTCCAATTTCATCTAAAAACAAGGTACCGTTATTGGCTAATTCAAACTTACCTGGTTTTCCGCCTTTTTTAGCACCGGTAAACGCTCCATCATCATAACCAAAAAGCTCTGATTCAAATAAATTATCCGGGATTGCACCGCAATTTACGCTTATAAACGGCCCTCTGGAAAAAGGACTTAAGTTGTGAATGCTTTTGGCAAACATCTCTTTACCTGTTCCGCTTTCGCCCGTGATTAAAACGGTAGCAGCCGTCCTTGCTGCTTTTCTGGCCATTCGTTTGACGTGTAAAATCTCTTCGCTCGTCCCAATAATTTGATCGAGAGTTACCAGGCTGTCCCTTTCTTGTTTAACGGAAAAAGGTTCTTTTTCTGAGTGTTTCTTCTGGTTATTTTCCAACAATTTTTCATAAATTTTATAAACCTCGGTAACGCCTTCAAAAATAAGCATGCCAATCGCCCCTACCACCCTGTCATCCCGCCAAATAGGTATCCGGTGCACGACCATATCTTCACCGTGTATGGTTTGCAGAACCCCCCGCGCTGGAATGCCGGTTTTTACGGTCACGTGGAGCTGAGTATTTTCAATTACCTCTGTTACATGCCTGCCGATTGCATCCTCCCTTTTAATTCCGATAAAACGGCAATAGGCTTCATTAAATTCCTGAAGAATTCCATTTTCATCGACAACGGCAATGCCTTCATAGGCACTCTCAAGGATTGCTTCAAGGGCTTCAGCAGAGTTTTGCGTTTGCTCCAATTGGTGAATATATTTTGAAAACCCATCAAGAATATCACGTCTTGTTAAAACTCCCACAAGTCTGCCATTATCGTCAATAACGGGCAAATGGTCAAACGGCAGTGAATAAACATCTAAAATAGAATCAGTTGGACGAACCCTTACACTGTCCTGAAGCAAAATACTGCTCGCCAATTCATCCTCCTTCATACCGTACAGAAAACCGCGGAGTAATTTACGTGACGTTATCATCCCTATAAACCTGCTGTTCCGATCAATCATCGGCAAACAATCCACACGCAGCTTTTCCAATTTCTCGACTGTTTCCCTAATTGTCTCCCCCTCCAAAACACAAAAAGGACTAGGAGTCATCCAAGTCTTTACCTGCAGTAAATCACTATAACACGCTCCCAATTTAATCCTCCTTTCTTGAAGCATAAGGACGGTTCCTCCTTTTCTTATCATGATACAGAAGAACCGTCCTTACGTATTATCGACTCCCTTTAAAATTAACCCCAATGGCAGCACCGTTACGGCTGGAGTCGGCTACTCCTTTAAAGATGCCATTGTCGTGATCAATTAAGATGCTTTGTACGTTTCCGATTGTTGTCGGGCTAGTACCAAATTTGTGCCCTAAGTCATTTAGCTTTTTGATCACTTCAGCTGGTATACCTGATTCATATCGATAAGAGCTTAGATTATTTGTATAAATTCTTGGCTCTTCAACCGCTGCCTTTAGCTCCATATCGTATTCAATCGCATATAGAATTGTTTGTAATACTGAAGTGATTATTGTTGGTCCGCCTGGTGAGCCAACCGTTAATACTGGTTTGTCATCTTTGAAGACAATTGTCGGTGTCATACTGCTTAATGGACGTTTATTTGGCTGAACCTCGTTAGCACCGCCGGGAACAGCATCAAAGTCGGTTAATTCGTTATTCAACATAAAACCATATCCTGGAACCATAATGCCTGTTCCAAATAATTGTTCAATTGTTGTTGTATTGGAAACCACATTTCCCCAGCGATCCGTCACGGTGAAGTGCGTCGTTTCGCCGTATTTGCGATCACTTGGCTGCTTCGTAATCTGGTAATTTGCTGTGTCTGTTTCATATTTCCAAGGATCGCCCGCTGTTGGATTCGGGTTTACACGATCTAAACTAATAAGCTTTTGACGTTCCTTAATATAATCTGGGTGTAACAGACCTTTTAACGGCACATTAACAAATTCTGGGTCCCCTGCATAAGCAGCACGGTCTGCGTAAGCTAGATGCATCGTCTCTGCTAAAAGGTGATATTTTTCCCATGATTTAACATCATATTGTGATAGATTGTAATCATCCAAAATCTTTAACATTTGTAAAAGGAACACGCCGCCTGAGCTTGGCGGTGGCATACTCGCAATCTGGTAACCTTGATAATCGCCCCAGATTGGCTCGTCAATTGTCACCTCATACTTGTTTAAATCAGCAGTTGTCATTGAACCGCCAAATTCCTGAACCGTATTTGCAAGGGCTTTGGCAATTGGCCCTTTATAAAATGCATCCGTACCGTTTGAGCGAATCAATTTAAATGTGTTAGCTAAATCCTTTTGTACAAGAATATCCCCATCCTCAAGTGGCTTTCCATTAGGCAGAAAGACGTCCTTTGCTGCTGTTCTTGACAGCATCTCCTGGTTATCAGCAATCGCATCTGCCAGTACTGATTCAATCGGGAAGCCTTTGTCAGCAAGCTCAATGGCGGGACTAATCAGCTGCTGCATCGGGCGGGTGCCCCATTTTTCCAGCGCTGTTTCCAATCCTTTTAATGTTCCCGGAACGCCGACCGCTGTACCTCCTGTTGATCTTTCCGCAAATGGAATGGGTTTGCCATCCTTATCTAAGAACATATTGGGTGTTGCACCCTCTGGAGCTCGCTCCCTGCTGTTAATAATGGTCGTTTCCTTTGTTTTTCCATCATAAACCATCATAAATCCGCCGCCGCCAATTCCTGACATCATTGGCTCGACAACGTTCAGAGCGAATTGAATCGCCACTGCCGCGTCAATCGCATTTCCGCCGGTTCGTAAGACCTCAGCGCCAATTTCAGAAGCTAAAGGATGAGCCGTCGCAACCATTCCATCTTTTCCAACCGCAACTTGGCTGTACTTTCCGTAATCGACTTCTTTCCCTTTAGCCTGCGCGCTAAAAGGAAGTGTTCCTACAATTAGGAGAACACTAAACAAAACCGCAAAACAAGCTTTCCATGAACCTCTCAACCTTTTCTCCTCCTCACATATACTAGTACAATTCTATTCTACCAAAGAGACGGAAAACTTAGAAAATTATTACTCTAATTCCTAATTTTTGGTTCAAAATGACTATTTTGGGAATCTGAAGAAAGGTTTTTCGCTTCTTTTTTCCTATAAATAGGGAGGGACAGTTCTCGTAAAACCAAGAACCGTCCCATTGTTTTCCTATTTTACTCTCGCAAAGCCGAATCCTGAGGCATAGTCGTCTCCGGTTGCTGCACCGTATCCGCCTTTGATGTCATATAGTTTCGCTCTTCTTTGTAGTTCAGTACGAAGCTGGGTATTGGTCCAAGATAGGTTGGATGACCAGATTTTAGCGGCTAGGCCTGACACATGTGGAGTCGCCATTGATGTCCCGCTGATAGTGTTATAGTTACCATCATACCATGTGGATTGGATATTGCTGCCTGGTGCAGAAATCTCTATATCTCTTTCTTGAATAATATAATCACCATCTGTTGCAGAGTTACCGCGGGAAGAGTAATTAGCCACTCGATAGGTTCCGTTTTGTTGAACATTTTCTAACGCAGCAACGGCAACGGCATTTTTCAGGGCACCTGGATATCCGATCGTATTGTTAGCATAGCCGCTATTGCCAGCAGCAGCGACGATAAGGGTTCCTTTACTATAGGCATAATCTACGGCACTAGCAATCAAACTGTCTTTTGCACTTGATCCAAGTGACATCGAAATAATTACTTTAGATCCTGTTCTTACAGCTTCATCTGCAGCATGACGAATTGCCCCAGCAATATCATCAGAATATCCTGATCCGCTGTCAGTTAGAACCTTATACGCCCAAAGCTTTGCTTGTGGTGCGACTCCATAAATCCCTAACCCATCAGATGCACCATGAGCAAGTGCGGTCCCTGCGACATGTGTACCATGTCCGTTACGATCAGTACATGTACCATTTACCATAGAGGAAGAAGATTGAGTGAAGTCTTTACATTGTTCACCACTTCCAACTAAATCATAATGATTGATATAAACCCCAGTATCTAAAACAGCAATTTTAATTCCTGCGCCTCCAGATGTACTTGAAATGTATGGGTCATTGTAGATGGCTTGAATTCCCCATGGAGTACGGTCATCAGGAAGAGAGGTAATGGCAGCATTTCCGATTTTTTGTTTCGTTCTCGTTTCAATTTTATCCAACTGAACTTCTGGAACTCTTTCAATCTTTAAATTTTTGTTTTTCAATAATGCTTGATATTGTTTAGAATTAACAGTGGTTGTAAACCCTTCATTCCCGAAATCCCAGCGCATCCCAAAGGTTTGTTTGGCTTTTGCCCTTTCTCCACTTGGCCCTTTAATAATGACACGAAAGGTTTCCTTTGAATCTATTCCTTGCGCGAAGGCCCCGGTCGCAAACAAAGACACGACCATTAAAACTCCAAGTAAAGCTGAACCTAATCTTTTAACCTTTTTCATACCTCTTCCCCTCTCTGTAATATGTAGCAGCTCATTTGACTGCACTTATGAAGTTATTTAGGGAATGACGTAGTTATGAATCCGTTTTCATAAACGGGGGTTGGGAAAATTTTAGAAAAGGTTTGGGAAATAACTGTACAAAAAAAGAGACAAATAGGACTGCGCCCTGTTCTGTCTCTTTTATTTTTGGACATCTTCCCTGATGAGACAAAGGATCCGTCCCTATGATTGATTTTGACATTCCACATAAACAAATAAATCACCATAGTATTTTTGCACTTTGGTTATCTTTAATTGATGGGATTCTAATAGTTCCAATGTTTTTCGATTTAAACAGCAGCCATCGCAGATTTTTTTCCAAATTGGGGTTAATAGATCCTGGAGTGATGCTAGAATCCGATTTTCCATTTTCACATGTTCAAAAAGGAGAATTTTTCCTCCTGGCTTACATACTCGTTTCATTTCCATCACCGCTTTTTCCGGATTGGGAATGGTACAAAAAACAAGTGTTGCGACCACTGTATCAAAGCTGCTGTCTTCATATGGGAGCTCTTCGGCGCTTGCTTGAACAACTTCTATTGGAACGAATGCTTGTTTTATTTTAGATAAAGAATGCTTAATCATATGCTCGCTCGGTTCTACAGCTGTTACTTTTTCTGCAGCCTTATAAAAAGGAAAATTCACCCCCGTCCCCGATCCCAATTCTAGGACATTACCTGTTGCATTAGCTAAAAGTTCCTTTCGTATCATGTTAAATTTTCTTTTTTCCAACGGATTCATTAAAAAATCATACCAATTCGAAAAATTCCGCCCCATCTTCATTCCATCCCCTAGCCTTTTATGGACTAATTTTACCATAAAGACATAGAAATGGTTCTACTGTGTCATCCGTTTAAATGGATGACATAGCTCATCTAGGGTGTAAATCCTTCCTATAAATATGAATAAATCACTATAATTATTTTTTACGAACTCTTCAATAATACGAAAGCCTTCAAGAAACTGGTCTACTAAATAATGAGTATACTTTGGATCCCAATCAAACTGATTGATTCTGCGGAGCTCATCGGCAATAATTTGAAATTTAAAATCTTCCATTATTAATTTTATTTGATATACCTTATCCGGATTGGAGCAAAGGCTGTTTTTATTTTCATGCCTTTTATGGACGAACTTTATAAAAGCATCAATATTTTCCGCAAGCAAATTTGCTTTTTGCATCTCAAAATTCATGTTTCTCTCTCCCTTTGTAAAGAATGCGAAGGTATCCTTATGGAGAGTGTATGTGTTAAAACAATCTGGTAAAACCCTCAGCAATGATACAATTGACGAAAAAACAATGAACGGCGAAGTGATTACATTATTATGGGATGCAGGACAAGCGCTGCTCAAAAAATATCTGTGTCCTTATCTTTTAATAGTTGCCGACAAAATCATGTATCTAATAAAATTACTTTATTACCGACTCGTACATCCCCAGTTTTTGTAACAGAAGCATAAACACCAAAGTGCAAATTCATTTCATCGTATACTTTTTTTAACAAGGATGGCTCACGGACAAGTGTGTCAGGATCAATAGTAATCATTGAACAACGTTCGCAGTATTGATCTACTTGAAGTTCAGCGCTTCCAATTGATAGCCGCCTTCCCATCCAGTCGCTTTCATTCATAGCTTCTCCATCTATGGATACGATGAAATTTGCTCTAAAACGGCGTGGATCTAATTTTTCACCACAAAGCGCTTCAAGTTTTCTTAAGGTAACGTCTGTTGCAATCAGGATACTAGCCGAGTCAACGGACAAAAGCTCAGGATTTACTGGGTTTGGTGCTTGGAACTTCGTCATTGATACTTTTTGAGGAGAATATTTTTGAATTTCCGCTAATAATTCTTCATTCCAGCCAAAAACCTGACCATTCGGTGCTACTACTTTTAATTCTTTGCCGTAAAGGCTAGTCTTAAAGGCTAGCATAGTCGGAATCTGTCGGGCTGTTATAAAACTTTCCCATCCTTCTTTCGACGCATCATAAAAAGCATAAACACGGTCTCCATCCAATCCGTATTTCTCAATTTTACACGTTTCCAATTGCTCTCCAGCGAACGATTTCACCGGATATCGTGTTATGCTGCTAATTTTCCCAACTTGTTGTACCAAAAGTCCTCTCCTCCAAAAAAATAAAACACAACACGCGTCCTTGTGTTTTACTTTGAATTTTATCTCTATTTTAACACATACTTCCAAAATAAAAGCCAGTTCCAAGGGAAGATTGGTTGTTTTACTTCCCATGAACTGGCCTAAATGTTTATTCAAATAATGGACTTACTGCTTTTTCATTATGAATTCGTTCAATTGCTTCTGATAATAACGGTGCAACGGATAAAAGCGAAATTTTATCAATCAGCTTTTCTTCCGGCAGTTTAATGGTGTTTGTTACTACAAGTTCTTTAATGGATGATGATTGTATTCTCTCAATTGCAGGCCCGGAGAATACGGAATGTGTGCAGCAAGCATATACCGCTTTTGCCCCTTCTTCCACTAAAGCATTGGCTCCAGAGGTAATCGTACGGGCTGTATCAATTAAATCATCGATAATTATGGCATTTTTTCCTTGAATATTTCCGATGATATGCATGATTTCAGACACATCATGTGTAGGCTGCCGACGGTCAATTAAGGCAATTGGCGCATTTAATAGACTAGCCAGCTTTCTTGCTCGCACCACTCCGCCGTTATGCGGAGCAACAATCACGATGTCTTCCAAAG
Source organism: Neobacillus kokaensis (assembly GCF_014656545.1). Taxonomy (GTDB): domain Bacteria; phylum Bacillota; class Bacilli; order Bacillales; family Cytobacillaceae; genus Neobacillus; species Neobacillus kokaensis. The sequence continues at coordinate 146,392 of NZ_BNDS01000009.1, read as the reverse complement.
CTTTTTCCTTAAAATAATCAGCAAGGATTGGAATCCCTGTAAGATGATCCACGGGGATATCGAAAAACCCTTGTGCTTGCGGCGCATGGAAGTCTACTGTCAGGATCCTGGTTACCCCTGCTGTTTCTAAAAGATTAGCAATCAGCTTTGCTGTAATTGGCTCCCGAGATCTGGCTTTACGGTCTTGGCGTGCATAGCTATAATATGGCATAACAACGGTTATTTCTTTTGCTGAAGCTCTTTTCAAAGCATCAACCATAATTAAAAGCTCCATAATATGTTCATTCGCAGGGTCGGAAGTGGATTGCACGACAAATACTTCGCTTCCTCGTACGCTTTCTTCAATATTAATTTGAATTTCCCCGTCGCTAAATTGTGTCACAGAGCACTTTCCCAGGTCGCAGCCCAAAAGCTCTGCCATTTCTGTGGCCAGTTCACTATTTGAGTTTAATGTAAACATTTTAAAGTTCTTTTTTAATTTGTAAGACACCGTATTTCCTCCATGCTAATTTTTTATCTATTATTTATTTTACATGAATTGAAGGAAATTCGACATCTTTTAACATAAAATTTTAAAAATGTTTCAATCAAACGTGTGCTATGAATAAAAATTCAACATCAAATGGTCCAGGTGCTTGGCTGTTCCTGTAATAATTGCTTTAATTTCCTCCTTGCCCGGAAAAGTCTAGTTTTTACAGTGCTTGGTTTAAGGCTTAGAAAATAGGCTATTTCATTTTCCTTTAAACCGTTTCCCGCCTTTAGTTTTATCACATTTTGATACTCCTGCTTCATCTTACCAATCGCACGGTTCACTTGTTCCGTCAGCAATCCTGTTGTTACTTCTCCCTCAACGTTATGCTTCATTTCCTGCCCCAAATATTCAAGCATTGCCTGCTCCATCGGAATCGCTTTCTTATATTTATCCCTCCGGACAAAATCAATCGCGGTCCTGGTGGTAATCACTGATAGCCAGGATGCCACCTTGCTTTTCTCCTCTATTGTTTCAACCTTGCTCATTGCCTTAATAAACGTTTCATGCACAATATCTTCTGCCAAATGCATGTCTCTTGTAATGGAATTAGCAATATGAAATAGTCTATTATAATGCATTTTATATACTTCTGAAAAATCAATACTGTTGTTAACCACCACCGTCCACTCCCCTTCACTCCTCCAGCCTCAAAGAAATTGTCACCTTAAACAAGTCGCCATCGGTTTCGATATCCAAAATGCCCTCATGTAGCTCCACAATGGATTTTGCAATTGCTAGTCCTAAGCCCGACCCATCTGTATGCCTTGAAGTATCTCCGCGTTTGAAACGTTCAACCAATTCCTCACTGTATTGGTTTAGCTCGTACTTTGAGACATTTTTAAATGAAATGACAGCTCGGCCATTTTCCTTTGATACATGAATATATACCCGTGAGTTCTCAAGCGAATATTTAAGAATATTGCCAATCAGGTTGTCAAACACACGCCATAACTTTTGTCCGTCGACATAGGAAAAAATAGGCTTCTCGGTATTAGTGACCCGAAATTGCAGGTTCGATTCCGTAATCGTGTCATCGTGCTCGGCAAGAGCCTGTTGCAGCAGCTGAACAAGATCTACTTTTTCCTTGTTCAGCTTAATATTGCCGCTAGCCATTTTCGACACCTCGAATAAATCTTCAATTAATACTTTTAGCCGCTGTGATTTCCGGTCGATAATAGCCAAGTATGCTGCTCTGTCTTCCAGTGATAAATCCTCTGTTGTTTTTAACAGCTCCGTATACGTAATAATGGAGGTTAGCGGCGTCCTTAAATCATGACTGACGTTGGTAATCAGTTCAGTTTTCAGCCGTTCACTTTTTGCCTGTTCGTTTTGTGAAGTTTTTACCCCCTGTTTTAGTACATTGATGTTACCAGCAAGGTCTGCCAAAATAGTATTTCCTGACACCTCGAGATCCTGCCCTAGGTTCCCTGCTGCCAGCTCGCTTGTCTTTTCAACGATTTTGTTGAAATATCCAATTTTTTTAACTAAAAGCATAATAATTGGGATCCCTACCACCCCTAGAATTAGCACGTACAAAAATAAAAAGATAGGATGAATGGCAATCAGGATGACAGCTAGCCCAAGACTAAATATGACTCCCAGCAGGATAAAAATCTGCGTCCCTATGCTTTGATCCAAAAATGCTTCATTTACCCCTTTTGCCGTTTTCTTACCAAGCATCAGAGTTCTCTGCCATACTTTAATAAACAGGCACTTGGCCCACTCATTTTTCACAGTTTGCCAATCTTTCATTGCTGGAAAAAGGATTTTCCACTGGACATATGTAAGTCCTACCAAAAATGATGAAACTACTAAAAAGATGGATAACTCAAAGCCATAAATATATGGATTTTCATATAGATATGGGAATTGGTTATTGGTGGCTACCATTAAAGAAAAAATGACCCCATAACCCGTTACGATGAAACACACTGCCCTTATATCAATCGGAAGTTTGTTATAATAAGGTGCCCAACCGGCAATTTCTGCCGGAATCGCCTTTGATTTTTTAATATAAATTACACTTATTAGTAATGAAACTAATGCAGACAGAACATAAATCAAGGTGATTAACTGCGAACGTTTGTATGTTTCGTTTTGGTGAATGAACAAATTGGATGAAGCTAAGGTTTTTGGGACGGCGATTACGCCTGAAAATGTTTCATTTGCGAGAGGGAAATTATCATCAGCGTCTAGAATTCCATAAAAACCCATAATATAATCTCGAGTAATTGTCATATTTTTTATAAATAACGTATTGTTTTTGTTCAATTCTTTGCTATCGGTATTGGTATTGGTATACACCTTACCTGTACGATCATTTTTAAAATAATATTGTAATGATTTCTTGTATCGTAAATAATTCGAACGAGAATTTTCAATTTCCTTATAATATTTCTCTAGCTTCTGTTCTTTTTCTTTTATTACCTTAGGTTTGACATACTCTTCACTTTCAAAATTCTTGGTTATATCCTCAATTTTTCTATCCCGTTCAGACGTTAGGGACTTTTCAACTACATCATTGCCGGCATCAGCTGCTTCACGAATCTTTTGCTCATATTGGCCCTTTATGTTGTCAATCTGCTCTGGTAAAGTTCCATAGCGGTAGCGATGTTCATCGATTTCCTCCTTGGATACGGTAATTGATTTCTTTGCTTCCTCCAATGGAACTCTATTAAGCTCAAATAAATTTAAATAGCTTGCAAATTCACCCAGCTCATCCTGAAATTGAGTAGTGTGGAAATAGTCGCGGTGAACATATTGGAGGCCGTAATTAAAAAAAAATAAGATGCCGCTAATGCCAAACGTGAAAAGAAAGCTCCACACCACGATTTTTATTCTATTTTTCCATTTTATAGCCAATCCCCCACACCACTTTCAAATATCTTGGATTTTTTGCATCAATTTCAATTTTTTCGCGAATTTTACGGACATGGACTGCCACTGTATTTTCTGCGTTAAAACCTGGTTCCTTCCACACCCGTTCATAGATTTCGTCAATTGAAAACACTCGTCCGGCGTTTGTCATCAGCAGCTCGACTATTTTATATTCAATTGGCGTTAGCTTTACAGGTTCACCATTCACTGCCACTGTTTTTGCCGATGGGTCCAAGGTAAGCCCATTTAGGTCAATGACCCTTTGAATGCCTTCAAATGTACCTAATGTCACATAACGTCTTAACTGTGATTTCACCCTGGCCACCAGCTCCATTGGGTTGAACGGCTTTGTGACATAATCATCCGCCCCTACCTGCAGCCCTAGGATTTTATCGGTATCTTCACTTTTCGCGCTTAAAATGATAATCGGAATATTTTTCTTTTCCCGAATTTTATATGTAGCGGAAATCCCGTCGAGTTTAGGCATCATAACATCTAAGATAATGAGATGAACTTGGTGTTCATTCAGGATTTCCAACGCTTCCACCCCATCCTTTGCCTTTAACACGGTAATCCCTTCGTTTTTCAAATAGATTTCAATCGCGTCGCGGATTTCCTTTTCATCATCGACAACGAGCACATAATATTGGTTCATTTACGTCCCTACCTTCTCAGCACCTTTTCACTATCACTATAATAACCGGCAAATCTTAACATTTATTTAGGAAAATTATGAAGAAATTCTTAATATTTAGTATAAAGGATTTATAGAGTTGATTTCCAAGGTTGTTTTTATGTGGGGGTGCAGTAGTCAAAAGCTCGGGATGAGATGTATGATGGAATGAATAGGAAAAGGCTAAATCGTTTTTACAGATTTAGCCCTTGTGAATGAAGTATGTTAGTCAATAACCCTTGCAACTTCATGTCCGCATTTTTTACAAGTACCATGAAGCACGATTCCATGCTTTGATTCATCAACAGTATAATTTTGAATTTGGACGACATCTACACAGTTGGAACACCAAACATTCCGCTCAAGTTGTCTCCGGAATTCTTCAGGAATGGACATCCATTGTTTATATGCGGAAAAAGAAATTGTCTCGTGATTGGTTTTTTTATTGGAATCTTCTTCTTGTTTTTCGGCAAAGGTTTCATGTAAAATTTCCATGCCTTTATCAGTTATTTCAAGCAAAGGGATTCCAAAACCCTTATTAATCGATAAAAAATCATTAATAATCATCCAGTCAACCATCGCAAGAACCTCTTTTTGGGAGGTGCCCTTAAATGCCCCATATACAGGACACTGATCCCATCCATCTTCCAACAATTTTTTATCTTTTGATCCTGTAAGAATTTTTACCAGCATCGTACGGCCGCCGTACATTTCCAAATCAGCCGCGCCCTCAAGAATGGTTATAATTTCAATATCCGACAATTGTTCAATTCCCATTGAATCAAGTTCAAGACCGGCCTTCTCCACTTTTTTACTCAAATTTGCACCTTCTTAGAAACTTTTCTGTCTTAATTAATAGTCAGTATGGACTTAAAGGATTTATTTCTTCCAATAATCATAAATAAATTCTTTAAACAATTCATTTAATGCAGCCTTTTTTTGTTTCATAAGCCATTCTGCCTGATCAATCGGCAGCTTAAGTTTTAATTTTACTTCTACATCCGGCATCTCGACTTTCCTAATCTCCTCAAGCGTAATGCCTTCTTCAATGTTTGGAAACGATGCATCATTTTCATTAACAATAGGAAACTCTCCATATTCCAGCATGTCCTCCAGCTCAACGTATAAATTCAGCTGCGGCAAGCCCCCTGACAGACTGTTTACATGCATGATCGAGTTGACCAATCTCCCATCCTCTAATTCTATTTCAACAATCAGATTATCCAATCCCCTATATCTATTCACTGTCACTTCACTTACTACAACATCTAATTGTAAAGAAATACTTTCGATCGTTTCATAAATATAAATTGCACTATTAAAAATGCGTATACTTTCTCCATCTATTTTCACCGATTTAACTTCAACCATAAAACCGTCCCCATGTTTCATTCTAACTACCATAATACTATAATTATACTAATTTTTCTAAAATGAAAGGAGACCTCCTTTAAATGGTTTTTATGATCCATTAAGAGATCTGCTAATTTGTTTTTATAAAAAGAATACACCAAAGTCAAATCTGGTTCTGCTGCTTTTTGTAGTAGGAAATAGAAAGAAGCATGAGAAACCTCCCCATGCATCTTCAACGTCTTAAATTTCTATCGATTTGTTCTAAAATTTTTCCGATGGATTCTTGAATGACATATGTTCCAGCTTGATGGTCGTAAGGAGTATCTCCCTTATTAATAATAATCAGCGGGACATCCCGCTTTCTGTATCGAGGAAAACTTGAAAATGGTGTCACCTTAAGACTTGTTCCTAACACTAATATACAATCGGCTTGATCGATGTATTGAAGAATGGTATGAAATCCCTGTGCAGTGAACCACTCACCAGCATCTCCAAACAAAACAACATCCGGCTTTATATAGCGGTCTTTTTCCCGTTTGGATTGACAATGATTGCAAATATAAAAATCCTCCATCGTTTGCATTCGTGAAACCATTTCCTCCGTCGGATAGATTTTTCTACAATTTAAACATGAGGCGGTTTTCATCGTTCCGTGGAACTCGATGACCTGTTGACTTCCTGCTTTTTGATGAAGGCCATCAATGTTTTGGGTAATAATATGCCGAACTTTACCCTGACCCTCCCATTTTGCTAGAATTTCATGTCCTTTATTCGAAATGGCATCGGGATGGTAAAGATGCTCTACGGCAAACTGATAAAAGTCTACCGGATTGTAATAAAAATAATCCAATGAAAGAATGTACTCCGGCGCGTGCTGATATACTCCTGTTTTCGACCGAAAATCCTTGATCCCCGACTCCGTGCTGATTCCGGCGCCCGTCAGTACAACGATGTTCTCCGCGTCTCTAATCAGATTGGTACATGTTTCGATAGTGCTAATCATTATAAAAACACCCCAAGTTCTTCCTTCTATTCCTGATGGTTCATCTTCCAAGCCTTAAATTTATCAAGGTCACTGACAACCTGTTTGATGGCGAAACCAATTACAGCTGCGTCATCAAAAAGTCCTAATCCTACAATAAAATCGGGGATTAAATCCACAGGTGAAACAAAATAAATGATGGTAGCAATGATTGTAATGATTGATTTTGCGGGGATTTCCCGATAATCTCCTTTAATCCATGCTTTAAATGCTTCAAATAAAAGCTGCAGTTTTTCCCAAACCTCTGTCAGCCTGCCTTTTCTGTCATTCGCTTTGTTTATTGCTTTATATAAAAGGTTCTCAGCTTTTTCTTTATCGTGCATGTATTCTTTCGCTTTTGATTCATATTTTTGATAGCCATTTTCATAATCCTTCTTGTTTGGCATAGCTCGTACCTCCTTGGTTTCTATTGGCTGCCGCACTAACTCTTAGCCTAGGCTTTTTGTTCCCAATTACTGAATTAACTTTTTTTTCCGGACTTGCAGTCGCCAATCTAATTACAATTTATCATTAAAATACCACAAAAGCGCAGGAAACAATCGTTTCAGCTGCGCTTTTATAAATTAAACTATTTTTTTTAACAAAAACTCAACTTTCTCTTTAAGACGTTCTTTTACACTTGGGTCCATTTCCATTTCGTCCATCGTTTCTTTCAATTTGCCAAACCATATGGCTGCTCTCTCGGGTGAAATTTGGAATGGATGTCGTTCTTTTACTTGATTTGCTTGCTTGCCTTGCTCCTGAGCAGAATCCTCTGAAACGAGACGACTAATAAAAACTCTTTGCCGTTCTTTTAGTATTTCAACATCGACGTTTCTTTCTTTAAACATGGATACATAGTAGGAGTCTTGTAAAAGCTTGTCATAAAAGCGCTCTACCATTTCATTTACTTTTTCTTGTTCTAATAATACTGGCATATTTACCCTCTTTATCTATAATGGAATAATTTCTACTATCATTATAGTGTAAACTGAATTCAAAAAAAGTGACTTACATCACGATCATGTCTTTGACGAAAAAAAGAACCCTTTCTTTCCTTTTTAACAGGGTTCCCAACGCTTGATTTCAAGTTATTAATTTCTCGATCGTCGATTAAAGTCGCGCTCAATACCTTTTTTCCAACTTGAATCAATCCTATTTCCGCTTCGAAGGTTTGTCACAGCCTCGCTAACTGCCTCATAATTCAGCTGAGTTCCAATTTCATCCGCATGATAATCAACGGCGAAGTCCTCTTCAATTCCAAATTGGGCAGCGGTAGAGATAGCATCAATATTCGCGCCAAGGAATAAGAATTCCCAGCCAAACTTCTCTTTTTGGAACTGAACCATCTTTTTGATTTTCATCTGTGTGAATTCTCGGCTGGCATTTTCCATTCCATCCGTAGTTATAACAAATAAAACCTTTTCTGCTCGTTCTTCCGTGCTCGTTTTCTTTTGTACATTTATGATTTTTTGAATGGTAAACCCAATCGCATCTAATAATGCCGTTGTTCCTCCTACTTGATAGTCCTCTTCAGTAATAGAAGAAATGCCTCTCACATTAATGCGGTCGTGCAATAATTCGTATCCGTGATCGAATAATACAGTTGTCACGACGGCCTCTCCTTCTGCTTTCTTCTGCTTTTCAAGCATGGCATTATATCCGCCGATCGTATCCGACTCAAGGCCTGCCATCGAGCCGCTTTTATCTAAAATAAATACTAATTCCGTTTTCATACTAATCATCCTCCGTTTAGTTGATAAACAAAGGATAACAATAATTCAAAAAGAATTGGTCGCTTCGAAAGCGACATTTTTAAGCACCAAGGAGCGGCTGGTCAAATGTAAATAACACCTGATTGATTTCATGTATATCGTATTGCCCATGTTGAATAAAGAATTCAATGATGACATCAAATTTACTGCTGCGTGATAATGTATAGCCTGCTGATGTCAGCAGGTCAATCGTTTCGTCCATATTTAATCGTAAGGCAATGGCAAAAGCGACGGCAGTTTTCTTTTTTGGAGTATAATCCACCCCATTCCGAATTTTTGAGAATAGCCGCCTGTCAATATTCGCCCTTTTATATGTCTCCACATCGGTCATACCTTTTTCATCGATAATCCGAAGGAGTCTTTCGGAAAACGATTCATCGAGCTGGTCTAATAGGTCAACCAATGAATATTCCGCTTCATGATAAACATCTTGCTGAAGAATTTCAACTTCCCGTATTTCCTCAATTCTATTACGTTGAAAGAACGTTTCTACTTCATTAACATAATGATCATCAATATATTGATGAATGGATGTAAATAACTTCTGGCTGAATCCGAAAGCTTTCTTGTCAAAAACAACAAGATAAACCTGCATATCATGCTTCATTAAAAATGAACTGATAGTGGATATGGCAATTTGTAAAGCTTCCTCTTTTGGATAGCCATAAATACCAGTTGAAATTAATGGAAAAGCAATTGATTCGCATTGATAATTTTTTGCCAGTTCCAATGAACTCCAATAAGAAGACCTAAGCATTGCCGCTTCTTGATAGGAACCTCCTTGCCAAATCGGTCCCGGGGTATGGATGATATATTTAGCATCCAAATTAAATCCGTCCGTTATAATAGCTTCACCCGTCTTACATTCCCCAATTTGATCACATGCCTCTTGCAGCTGGCCGGCTCCCGCTGATTGAAAAATCGCACCGCAAACACCGCCGCCCATTTTCAATTTGGTATTGGCAGCATTAACAATTGCGTCCACCTTCATCTTCGTAAGATCATGACGAACAATTTCTAACGGCATAAGCTCTTCCCTTCCCTATAAACGTTCTTTTTTCTTATTTTACCAATCAGTTTAGATGAAGGAAATCAAAAAGGCGAGTTGAACCTTGGTTATAGGTCTTTCGTATGAGAAATAACAACAAAATTTTTTTAAAAAATAGTCTTTGTGAAGAACATCAGTTATAATGGAAGTAAGATATTCATACATTAAAAAAAGACCGAACATGGCTGGAAACATGTCCGGTCCAGCAATAGGCGGTTCCCTCTAAGGGGGCGGCTAAGGACAGAATAATCCACCAGAGCGCTAACTCAAGGGTGGATTATTTTTTATGGTTATGAAATGACAGAATCGCCATGACTAAGCTGGCAAATGATAGTGCTAGCATCAAAGCTTCGAAAACTGTCAAGCGGCATCACCCCCTTTCTAATTGGGAGCGGGCCGACCACCCTTGAGAAATCCAATTCTATTGCTTTTTTATTTTAGCACATTATTCATAAAAATAGAACATATGTTTTGTGTTCGTCGAACGATTTATTCTATTATTTGCCACAGCACTTCTTAAACTTCTTCCCGCTTCCACACGGACATGGGTCATTTCTGCCAATTTTCTTCTTGGCTGCGAAATCATAGACTTTGCTCTCGTGTTCTGGAAGGTGCAGCAAGGACTTCCTCTCCTGTGCTAATAACTCTTCAGGTGTATAGCCTTTAAGGAACCATTGTCTCGTGCCATTTATAAGATTAACGACTTTTTCCATGCATGCCTGAACTGTTTCCATATTTGGGAATTCAAGCCGCGTTTCCAACAACTCAAAAATTAAAGCCGGTTTCTCCCCGAATTGAGTCGCATATATGCATTCCTCTACAATCTCTTCCGCTTCTTTCTTACTAATTTGATAGTTTAGGGTTAGAAAGTGGACAAACTGAAGGTAGCTTTCATTACGGTCGTTGAATTCTGGTTCACCAGCTTTCAGCAAATCTTCTTTCGAGAATGGGAAAAACGGGAGATCTTTGCGGATTTGATGTTCCTGTTTTACTCTTTTAGGATCTAATACTCTGAAATAGGAATAGCCGGATTGATCCTTTTTAATTTGTTTATAGTAGGATTTAGCTTCCTCTATCACACGCAGATAATCTACGAGTCTGATCCCTTCATTCGAATATTTTTCTAGCAAATCGCTAATTTCACTAAGATTCAAAGTTCCGTAATAATAGAGAAATCCTTGCGTAAGCTTAATCCATTCCGTATTCCGACGGCAAATGGACATGATTTGCTCATTATTGTCTTGGAAAAAAAGACTTTGGATAACCTCCTGCGGTATGACAGCAACCTTTATCCCATTTAACGTACCGGTAAAAAGAATACCGCTGTCACGAAAAAAGCCATACTGATGTGGTTCTAATGATGGATTTTCAATGACTCCGCCTTTGCGAATGATTTTTTGAATCAGCTTATAGCGCTCTTGATCTAGGTACTGGCAAGTTCTATTTAACGAAAGCGGAATCTCTTTACTTAATAATTCGATGAGATCCGCTTTTTTTAATTGGCTTGCGCCACTGATTTCCAAACGTTTTCTAATATTACTCAATTCATCTTTTGTAAGCCTTTCGAGCGCATCCTTCATTGTCAGAGGAACAGAAATCTCGCTCCACCTCTTCATTTCTTGTTTCTCTTCCATTTTCCGAGACATTTCCTTCATTCTCCCTAATGCATTAAGTAATTGTTTAGAAACTGCCTCATCTATGTTGTTATTATTACTCAAAATTATCACCTCGGAAAAATTTCATAGTGTCTATTATAACAGAAAAACAAGACATGGGGACGTACTTGTTTTTCCAAGGTAAAACACAAGTACCGTCCCCATATTATTAGCTGTCAAGAATATTAATTTGATAGTGTTCCAGCCAAGTATTGATTTGAATAAAATAAGCCAGAAGCTGCGGGCCGGTCATCAACTGCCCGAACCAAGGAGTTTTGAAGGAGTTCCCATCAGTGTCGATAATCTCTTTCATCTTTTGCTTTGAAACTATTTCGAGTAATGGAGAGGTTTTGTTATCTAGGATAGAGGAAAGCTGTTTTTTGACGAGTTTCATATATTCTGGGTGATGGGTTTTTGGGTAAGGGCTTTTTTTCCGGTAAAGAACATCATGAGGGAGATCCCCTTCCAACGCTTTACGTAAAATGCCTTTCTCCCTCCCATCTAACATTTTCATTTCCCACGGAACGTTCCAAACATATTCCACAAGACGATGATCCGCAAATGGGACCCGCACTTCCAAGCTGGCACCCATGCTCATGCGATCCTTTCTTTCTAACAAGGTCGTCATAAACCAGACCATATTCACGTAAAACATTTCCCGGCGCCGTGCTTCTAATGGACTTTCCCCTTCAAGCGTCGGCACCTCCAGAATGGTCTCTTGGTAACGCTCATACGCATATTCTTTTAGATGAAGTTTCTTCTGCCAATGCGGATTCAGAAGCTGCTGCCGCTCATCCAGCGATTTCATCCAAGGGAACCCGCCTTCAAGCAGCAATTCATCCCGGTAAAACCATGGATAGCCTCCAAAAATTTCGTCGGCGCATTCGCCAGATAAGGCAACCGTATAATGCTGCTTAATCCGTTCGCAAAACCACAACAACGAAGAATCCACGTCAGCCATCCCAGGTAAATCCCGCACTATAACTGCATTTGTTAACTGTTTCGCAAGCTCTCCATTATCAATAATTTCCGAATGATGGACGGACCCTAAATACTGCTGCATTTTTTGAATCCATGGTGTATCTTGATCAGGCTGAAAAGAATTTGCTTTAAAAAATTCATGATTTCGATCATAATCAATCGAATACGTATGAAGCGCTCCCCTGCCTTCCTTTTTAAAATAAGCGCTGGCATATGCACTGATCGCACTGGAATCAACCCCTCCTGATAAAAATGTACAAACAGGAACATCTGCCACCAATTGCCGTTCAACCGCATCTTTTAAAAGGTATCTTACCTGTTCAACCGTTTCTGCTAATGAATGGGGATGCTGATTGCTTTTTACATTCCAATATCTACTTATCTTTAAGCCGTTTTGATCATAACGTAAGACGTGTGCAGGCCTAAGTTCTTTGATGCCGCGAAAGACGCCACACCCTGGAGTACGGGAGGGGCCGAGTCCTAACACCTCAAGGAGCCCTTCCCGATCAACCTCACATTTCACATCTGGGTGTGCGAGGATTGCCTTCAATTCAGAAGCGAATAGCAATCTTCCATTCTCTTCTTTGTAAAATAGAGGTTTGACACCAAGGCGATCCCTTGCCATAAATAACTTTTTCGCTCGATGATCCCAAATCGCAAATGCGAAAATTCCATTTAAATGATCGACGCATTGCTCTCCCCATTCTATATAGGCTGTTAATAATACTTCCGTATCAGAATGAGATCCAAATTGGTGTCCTGCTTTCAGCAATTCCTGCCTAATTTCTTCGGTATTATACAATTCTCCGTTATACACCATTGTAAAGGTACGCCCGTTCCCCGCCTTGGTCATCGGCTGTGCTCCCCCAGAAGGATCCACGACAATTAGCCGTGTATGACCTAGTAATGCTTGCGGTGCGCTCCAGACATTGGAGGTATCGGGACCGCGCTTGTTCAATGTTTCCGCCATTTTTTTCACGATGAATACCTGCTTCGTTAAGTCTTGATGCCAATCAACCCATCCTGTAATTCCACACATGATTCATCACTCTTTTCTATGAAATAATTTTCCGAAAAACAGTCAGCTTAAAATTGTTTCATATATTGCTCACGTTCCCACGGATGGACAACAGTACGGAAAATATCCCATTCAATTTCTTTTGCTTCCAAAAAGTGCTGAAATAAATGGTGGCCTAAAGCGGCGGTGATTACTTCATCACCTTTAAGATTTTCCAGGGCATTTGATAAGTTTGCTGGTAAATCAATGATGCCATGTTCTACTCGTTCTTCTTTAGACATCTCATAAATGTTCAAGTCTACAGGAGCTGGCGGAGTTAACTTCCTCTTAATTCCATCCAATCCTGCAGCAAGCAGAACAGCCATGGCTAAATAGGGATTGGCAGCTGGATCGACACTGCGAACTTCTACGCGAGTACTTAGACCGCGTGAAGCTGGGATGCGAATTAACGGGCTTCTGTTTCTGGCAGACCATGCTACATAGCAAGGAGCCTCATATCCTGGCACTAATCGTTTGTAAGAATTCACCGTCGGGTTCGTGATTGCCGTGAAATTAGGGGCATGTGCCAAAATCCCGGCAATAAAATGTCTGGCGGTTTCACTAAGCTCAAGGTCGCCATTCTTTTCAAAAAACACATTTTCCCCATTTTTGAATAAAGACAGGTTACAATGCATTCCCGAACCATTGATTCCAAACAATGGCTTTGGCATAAAGGTGGCATGAAGCCCATGCTTTCTGGCAATCGTTTTGACAATCAATTTAAATGTTTGAATATCATCACAAGATTTCACGGCATTTTGATATTTAAAATCTATTTCATGCTGTCCCGGAGCGACTTCGTGGTGTGATGCCTCAATTTCAAAGCCCATTTCTTCAAGCTCCAGCACAATATCACGTCGGCAATTCTCCCCGAGATCGGTTGGTGCCAAATCAAAGTAACCGCCATGATCATTCAATTCCATCGTTGGTTCATTTTTATCATTTAATTTAAATAAGAAGAATTCAGGCTCTGGTCCTACATTAAACTCGGAAAAGCCCAGTTCATTCATTTCTTTTAACAGTCGTTTTAAATTACTGCGCGGATCTCCTTCAAACGGTGTTCCATCTGGATGGTAAATATCACAAATGAAGCGGGCAACTTTTCCTTTTTCCGCTGTCCATGGAAATATCACGAAGGTGTCAAGATCGGGGTATAAATACATATCCGATTCTTCAATGCGGACAAACCCCTCTATGGAGGAACCGTCAAACATCATTTTATTATCCAGTGCTTTTGGCAGCTGACTTATCGGAATTTCCACATTTTTAATCGTTCCAAATAAGTCCGTAAATTGTAAGCGTATGAATCGAACGTTTTGTTCTCTAGTAATCTCTAATATTTGTTCTTTTGAATTAGAATTTGTCATTTGTGAATCCTCCTTTATTTATCGGCGAATTTTAATCATTTATCGGCGATTTTAGATAACTTTTCGGCGAATCGAAGTGATATAACGGCGAATTTATCGTTTTATCGGCGAATTACTTTTTTCATTAATGACTCATTCCTCCTGCCTGCATGATTCGTTTGTATTCTTTTGGTATGATTTTCACGCAGTTACTGATCGTATGATCCCATTGCCGAAGTATTTTCAATGCTTTTAGGCTCCCTGTATGTTGGAAGTGTTTCATTAGCAGTTGTTTTACTTCGTTTCTTTCATGGGAATCATCTACAATCTCAAAGTCGATAAATTCCTGATTACACTGTGTTTTCAATGTTTTTTCATCCTCTGTAAATACGTAAGCCGTTCCACCGGACATTCCAGCTGCAAAATTTTTGCCTACAGGACCAAGTACGACAACACGACCGCCCGTCATATATTCACAGCCGTGGTCGCCAATTCCCTCTACAACCGCATGAATGCCGCTATTCCTGACACAAAACCGTTCTCCGGCCTGCCCTCTAATATAAGCCTCACCTGAAGTTGCCCCATAAAAAGCAACGTTACCGATGTAACTATTTTCTACAAATCCAAAAGTATACTTATCAGATGGACTTACTATGATTTTTCCGCCGGATAAACCCTTACCAACATAATCGTTGGCGTCGCCTTTCAGCATGAGTGTAATTCCTTTTGGAAGAAAAGAACCGAAGCTTTGGCCCGCTGTTCCAGTGAATTCCAATTGAATGGTATCTTCCGGAAGACCTTCACGACCATATCGTTTAGTGACCTCACTGCCTAATATCGTGCCGACAGTCCGGTGAATGTTTTGAATTGAAAAACTAGCTTTTACCGGTTTTTTCTTAGTTAGAGCAGGCTGACAAACCTCTAAAAGCTTCTTGCAATCAAGTGATTTTTCAAGTCCATGGTCCTGTGTACGCTGGTTAAACATTTGACCTTTTATTGCATTCTCAGGCTGATAAAGAAGCGGCGATAGATCTAGGTCCTTTGCTTTCCAATGGCTGAGTGCTTGCTTACTTTGCTTTAACAAGTCTGATCTGCCGACCATTTCATCAATTGTTCTAAAGCCAAGTTCCGCCATTAATTCACGAACATCTTGGGCAATAAATCGCATAAAATTCACGACATGCTCAGGATCGCCAAGGAACTTTTTACGAAGTTCCGGATCTTGAGTTGCTATACCGACTGGACATGTGTTAAGGTGACAGGCACGGATAAGCACACATCCTAAAACCACAAGTGCCGCTGTTGCAAAGCCGTATTCTTCAGCCCCTAACAGTGAGGCCAATACCACATCACGGCCAGTCATCAATTTTCCATCGGCCTCCAAAACCACTCGGTCACGCAAACCGTTTAGCATTAATGTTTGATGTGTTTCTGCTAACCCCAACTCCCATGGCAGGCCGGCATGCTTGATACTTGTTCTTGGTGCAGCACCTGTTCCGCCATCTGCACCACTAATTAAAATGACATCTGCCAGCCCTTTGGCTACCCCGGCTGCTATGGTGCCAACACCTGATTTCGCAACAAGTTTGACACTAATTCTGGCTTTTGGATTAGCATTTTTTAAATCATAAATAAGCTGGGCTAAATCCTCGATAGAATAAATATCATGATGCGGCGGCGGTGAGATTAAACTAACTCCAGGCGTTGAGCCGCGTACCTCAGCAATCCACGGATATACCTTACTGCCCGGTATTTGCCCGCCTTCACCGGGTTTCGCACCTTGGGCCATTTTGATTTGAATTTCATCGGCATTTACTAAATAATGACTGGATACACCGAAGCGTCCGGAAGCAACCTGCTTGATGGCACTACGGCGCAGATCGCCATTCTCATCAGGGATATATCGGTCAGGATGTTCTCCGCCTTCACCACTATTGCTTTTTCCACCAATTCGGTTCATCGCGATTGCTAACGTTTCATGTGCTTCTTGACTAAGAGATCCGTACGACATCGCCCCTGTTTTAAAACGGCGGCAAATGGATTCGACTGATTCTACTTCCTCAAGCGGTATAGGTGTAGTTTCCCTAAAATCGAACATGTTGCGAATAAAAATGAGCTGTTCCTTATTTGCTTTTTCAGCATATTTCTTATACATTTGATAATCATTTTTCCTGCAGGCTTGCTTCAACAAATGGATCGTCTGTGGTTGAAATGCATGCACTTCCCCGCCCTTACGCCATTGGAACTCACTTCCTGCTTCAAGACCTTCCTCCGTTTGAAACGCTTGTTGGTGACGCAGCAGCGTTTCATCGGCAATCGTATCTAGGCGGATCCCTTCTAATTGGGATGTTGTCCCTGTGAAGTATTGATCAATAACAGTAGAATGGATACCGACTGCTTCGAAAATTTGTGCTCCCCGGTAACTTTGTACAGTGGAGATCCCCATTTTGGAGAGAACTTTCACAACACCGCCAGTTACAGCTTGAATATAAGTTTGAATGGCTTCTGGAGAAGTCATTTCTTTTATTTGACCATCCATTACAAGTTCTTCAATTGTCGAAAAAGCGAGATAGGGATTAATCGCATCCGCACCGTATCCAAGGAGGGTACAAATTTGGTGAACATCCCGTGCTTCCCCCGTTTCTACAATAATACTGACCTGCGTTCTTGTGCCATTGCGGACAAGAGAATGGTGAAGACCGCTTATGGCAAGTAAGACTGGGATTGGCGCAAATTCCTTGTTCACCTGCTGATCAGATAAAATAATGATGGAAACACCATTGGCAATCGCTGCTTCCACTTTTTGAAACAATTCCTGCATCGCGTCCTCAAGATTTCCT
The DNA here is from genome assembly GCF_014656545.1 of Neobacillus kokaensis. GTDB lineage: Bacteria > Bacillota > Bacilli > Bacillales > Cytobacillaceae > Neobacillus > Neobacillus kokaensis. The sequence continues at coordinate 129,234 of NZ_BNDS01000009.1, read as the reverse complement.
TTTTCTTTGTCGGCTGGAAAAACAATAGGAAATGTTTTGGACTGGAAGAATTTCATATTAGAGTTTCGTATTTTTGCAAGTTCTTGATTTGTCAAAATTGGAGTCTCTAGTCTGATTCGCCGGCAGCTTTCAGCATCAGGGTGTAGGAAGTTCCCTTCTGCGCCAAGGTAGCTGAAAGTTGAGGTAACAAATGGTTCTCTGATCGCATCGATAGGCGGATTGGTAACCTGGGCAAATAATTGTTTGAAATAGTTGTATAAGAGCTGCGGCCGGTTAGAGAGCACGGCTAATGGGGTATCACTTCCCATGGACCCAATTGGATCCTTACCATCCACAGCCATGGGCATAATTTGGTTCATTACTTCTTCTGTTGTGTAACCAAATGCCCGCTGGAATTGGGATAATGAAATATCATTAATATCTTCAATGTTTGTAACGTCTGGTAAATCATGAATTGAAATACTTTGTTCATTTAACCATTTGCGATATGGAAGACGACTTGCCAATTGTTGTTTTACTTCTTTATCTTTAATGATTCGGCCTTTCTGTAAATCAACAAGAAGAATGGTCCCTGGACTTAATCGTCCTTTTTCAATAATTGTTTCAGAATCAATATCCAAAACACCCGCTTCAGACGATAAAATAATCGTATCATCATCGGTGATATAATAACGTGCTGGGCGAAGTCCGTTTCGATCGAGCATGGCGCCAATCTGTTTTCCATCTGTGAAGGCCAATGCTGCTGGACCATCCCATGGCTCCATAAGATGACTATGGAATTCATAAAACGCTTTTACGTCATCAGCCATTGTTTCGTCATGTTCCCACGCTGCTGGTACCATCATCATCGCTGTGTGTGCTAACGGCCTGCCAGTTAAAGTTAAAAATTCTAGAACATTATCAAAAGAGGCAGAATCACTTCCCGTCTTTTCAATTATCGGTAAAAGTTCTGCGGAACCTGCGCCCAAATCTGAATATTCAATCATTTTTTCGCGTGCAGACATCCAGTTTACATTGCCTTGTAGCGTATTGATTTCTCCGTTATGGACTAGATAGCGATTAGGATGTGCTCTTTCCCAGCTTGGAAACGTATTGGTGCTATAGCGAGAGTGAACCATCGCGAAAGCAGACTCGGCTGTTTCATCTTGCAGGTCAAGATAATACTCCCCTAATTGTTTTGGAGTTAACAATCCTTTGTACACAATGGTTTTGGAGGATAAACTTACGACATAAAAGGTTTCGTTTTGTGCAAGCTGTTGTTCTCGAATGACCTTTTCTGCCCGTTTCCGGATTCGAAACAGCTTCCGCTCAAATTCAAGTCCATCTGCTTCGTTTTTTGATTTGGCAATAAAAACCTGTCGGATGAATGGCTGGGTCTGTTTTGCTGCTGCACCAATCGTGGTATCATCAGTCGGAACGGTCCGCCAACCGAGTATTGTTTGCCCTTCTTCCTCGATAAATTGCTGTAATACTTCTTCACAGCACGAGCGAAGTTCTGAGTTTTGAGGAAGAAAAATCATGCCTACAGCATAGGTCCCCTCTTTAAGTTTGTTCAACTGTGAACATTCTCGCTGGAAAAATTTATGTGGAATCTGAATCATAACCCCTGCACCATCGCCAGTATCAGGGTCACTGCCATTTCCCCCCCGATGTTCTAGGCGACAAAGCATCGATAAGCCTTGTTGGATCATTTGATGTGATATTTCCCCTCTAAAATTGGCAATAAATCCAATCCCACATGCATCATGTTCATGTTTCGGGTCGTATAACCCTTGTTTTATTGGCAGATTAAATGATGGTTTCATCTGTTTTCACCCTTTCTTATGGATTATTGAGAACATGTAACTCATCCAAATTGAGTTTGTTTTTTGGAGTATTGTTCTTGGTTTTTATAATATGCGAAAAATTCCATCTGAACAATATACGTTTTATATAGATTCAATCTAATTTTGAGATTAATTAAAGGTTTACGCTAAATAATGATAAGTTCATATTGTCTGCGGATTTAGAATGTAGTTAGGGCAACTAGGAGGGCCAACGTGGCTGCTGTTAGCAGGAAAATTGTATTACCGTCACGTAGAAGCGGCCTACGCGACCGAAATGGGAAAAAAACCTGTGTTACGGTCACATAGAAATGGTCTACGTGACCGTACATAGCGAGAAAACAGGTTTAGCTTCCCGAAGAGGAAGTCTGCATGCGTAAGCTTAGGATACAAACAATCTACATGCGCTTATTAATAGTTTCCCAGATTCCCCTTTTCTTTAAACAACAAAGGGACGAGGTTTAACCCCCTGTCCCCTTGATACTTAATCTTGATTCCAAACAACTAGTTTCATTTCAGTCATTTCTTCAATTGTATATTTTAAACCTTCACGGGCATTGCCGCTTTCTTTTACACCGCCATATGGCATTTGATCTACCCGATACGTCGGGATATCATTAATCATCACGCCGCCCACATGTAATCGCTTAGAAGCTTTGAATGCAGTGTTAATATTATTTGTAAAAATACCTGCCTGTAATCCATATCTCGAATCATTTACATGATCAATACCTTCATCTACATCTTTAATTGAATTTATCGTTACGATTGGGGCAAATACCTCTTGGCAAGAAACTTTTAAATGGGCTGCGGCATTAACGATAATGGTTGGCAATAATACATTATTTTCAATCCGGCCGCCTGTAATAAGATTGCCGCCTTCATTAACTGCCTCATCAATCCATGCCTTAGCTCTTTCAAGATCTTTCAGAGAGATGAGCGATGATAGATCGGTGTTTGCATCCATTGGATCACCTATTACTAGCTTTTCAGTTGCCTCTTTGAATTTCGCTACAAAAGCATCCAAAATATTTTCATGAACATAAATTCTTTGTAGGGAAATACATACTTGACCTTGGTTTGAAAAAGCCCCAATGACACACTTTGGAATAATTTTATCTAAATTTACCTTGTCATCTAAGATGAGGCCTGCATTAGAACCGAGTTCTAATGCTACTTTCTTCAAACCCGCTTTGTTTCTAATCCCAATTCCTACTTCCGGGCTGCCGGTAAAAGTGACCATACTGACTTTATCACTATTGACAAGTCTGTCACCGACAATCCGACCGCTTCCCGTCACCACATTGAAAGCACCCTTTGGTACACCAGATTCCTCCAAAAGTTCCGCTAAGAAAAAGGCAGACAACGGTGTTTGTGACGCAGGCTTTAAAACGATTGTATTACCCGCCGCAATCGCGGGTCCTACTTTATGCGCCACCAGATTCATCGGAAAATTAAATGGAGTAATAGCAGCAACAACACCAATTGGCTCTCTTAAAGTGTAGCCCAATCTATTGGCTCCGTTTTTCGCCGCATCCATGGGAATCATTTCACCATGAATCCGTTTCGCTTCTTCTGCTGCAAACTTATACGTTTCAATGGTTCGATCTACTTCTGCCATAGAGAATTTTAACGGCTTAGAAGATTCCAAAGAAATAATTTGAGCCGCTTGTATTCTTTTTTCATGGAATAAACGAACTAATTTTTCAAGAATTTCAGCTCTCTCATAAGAAGTTAACTGAGCCATTGCTTCTCGTGCATTGTAAGCAGCATTAATTGCTTCATCCACTTGATTTTCTGAAGCTTGAGGTATTTCTGCAATCTTTTCCTCGCTATAAGGTGAAAATAGATTTGCATATTGTTCAGCCGCTATCCATTCCCCATTAATATATAATTTCTTTTTCATGCCAGTCTTCACTCCCTTTTATACAATTTCTATCTTGCTAGTACACCGCCATCTACCGGAATTAACGTGCCTGTTACATAGTCGGATGCCGGAGATGCTAAAAATAATGCAACACCTGCTACATCTTCGGCCGTTCCCCATCTTTTCGCCGGAATTCTAGCCTCAACTTGCGGTGCTCTCACTGGATCGTTCATGAGGTCATCATTCATCGTTGTTAACATATACCCCGGTGCAATCGCATTCACTTGAATTCCAAACTCAGCCCATTCATTCGATAAAGACTTCGTTAATTGTAAAATGGCGCCCTTGCTCGTTGAATAAGCAGCCGCATTATAGCCGCCTAATACAGAAAGAATGGAACCCATATTAATGATTTTTCCTGAGCCTTGTTTTTTCATTTCAACAGCCGCTAATCTAGATAATTCAAAAACAGAAGTCACATTCAATCCAAGGATTCGATTCCAAGTCTCAATTGAAAATTCAAGGGCAGGTTTTCTTTGTATCATTCCTGCATTATTGATTAAAATATCAACTTTGCCTCCTAGCTTTTCTAAAGCCTCACTAAAGGAATCTTTTAATTGATCTAGGTCTAGTAAATTCCCTTTAACAGCGTGTACCAAAACGTTAGTTTCATTTAATTTAGCAGGGACATTATAGACCTCATCTGAAATATCAATAACCGCAACTTCAGCACCCATTTTCTGAAAGGTCTCCGCCATGGTAAGCCCTAATCCTTGGGCACCGCCTGTAATAATTGCTTTTTTACCAGTAATATCAAACATCTTTACACCTTCTTATAAAATTTAAGAATGTATCCCTTTGCCAATAAGCGAATTGGCAGATTCCATAATTACTTCCGAGAGTGATGGATGCGGCTGGACCATGCTGGCAAGTTCATCGACTGTACCTTCCAAAACCATATAAGCAGCCGATTGACTAATCATTTCCGTAACGTGGGCACCGACCATTACCACACCAAGTATTTCTCCATAATTTTCATCAATTATCACTTTTGAAAATCCATCAGTTTCGCCTGCTGTTAAAGCCTTGCCATTTCCTGAAAAAGAGAATTTGTTCACCTTAAATTTAACCCCTTTTTCCTTCAACTCTGGTTCACTCATCCCTACACTAGCAACCTGCGGATTTGTGTAAATACAGCGCGGCATTACCTTGTAATTCATTTTTTCCTTTTTACCATCTAAATTTTCGACAGCTGTTAATCCTTCTGCACTGGCGACATGGGCCAGCTGTAATCCTCCAATAACATCACCAATCGCGAAATAATCTTTTTTGCTTGTTTCTAAATACTCATCTACCGCAATATGTCTGCCGTTCATATTTAAATCTAGTTCTGTAACAGCAGAGAGATTCGGTTTACGGCCAACCGCTAATAGTATTTCTTCAGCAGCAATACTATCTGTTTGCCCTCTCTCAGATGTAATATGGACCGTCTTCTTCTGTTTGCTTTCTTCAATTGATGTTACTTGACAATTTGTTAAAACCTTTACGCCTTTTTTCTTCAGACTTTTTAGTAAGGCTTTCGAGGCGTCCTCATCTTCAGTTGGAATGATTCTGTTACCAAGTTCAACAATAGTTACCTCGGTTTTTAAACTTGAAAAAATATTGGCAAACTCTACGCCAATAACCCCTCCACCAACAATAACGATCGATTGAGGAATCTCAGTGATGTTAAAAATGGTGTCAGTCGTGTGAAACTGAACCGAATCTAATCCATTTATGGGCGGCACAGCAGGTTGACTGCCTGTTGCAATAATAATTTTTTCACCACGAATGGAATAGCTCTCATTCCCATTTACCACCGTAATAGATTTATCATTGTGAATTGTGCCGAAACCGTTATGGACATCAATTTTTCCGGCATTCAATAAATGTTCGATACCGCTTCTCAAGGTAGCAATCACCTGGTCTTTTCGGGCAAACATCTCTTTTAATGAAAAGCTCAAGTTTTCGGTTTTTATTCCCCAGCTTTTTGCTTTCTCGATACTTTCGATAATTTCCGAATGTTTTAAGAGAGTTTTAGAAGGGATACATCCTCTATTTAGACATGTCCCACCTAAATAATCCACTTCTACAATCGCTGTTTTTTTACCATTCTTTGCTGCTCTTAAGGCGGCAACATATCCGCCGGGTCCGCCGCCGACAACTACTACATCATAAGACGTCATTCTGTTACCACCTTATACTATTAATTTAAATGGATTTTCTAAAGTCTCTTTTAAGTCCGTTATGAAAGCAGCTGCAGGAGCACCATCAATAATACGGTGATCAAATGATAGACTTAATACCATCATCGATCGAATGGAGATTTCTCCATTGATCACAACTGGTTTTTCTTTAATGGTTCCAACACCAAGAATAGCTGATTCGGGTTGATTAATAATTGGGGTGAATCCATCCACCGCATACATACCCAGGTTACTGATGGTGAAAGTGCCATTTTGCATCTGTTCAGGCAATAATTTTCCTTCTCTTGCACGTTTGCCCAAGGCCTTACACTCTTCGGTCAAGGCCGCAAGCCCCATTTGATTAGCATTTTTAACTACTGGAACAACTAAACCATTCGGTACCGCTACTGCCATCCCAACATTGACATTTGTATGATAAACTATTTCATTTTTATCCAATGAAACATTGATATCAGGATGACGCTGCAATGTGTGAGCTGTTGCTTTAAAAATGATTTCGTTGAACGAAAGTCGACAGCCACTGATTTTTTCAATAACCGGCAGCAGTTCTTTACGCAGACGGACACAATTTGTCATATCCACTTCACTCGTTAATGTCACGTGTGGAGCTGTGTTGGCGCTTTGCACCATACGATCCGCAATAACTTTGCGAATTCCTTTAAACGGCACCCGTTTCTCGCCCTGCTGAATGGCTGGTTGAACATGTGATTCATTTGTAGGATTCGACGTAAGAAGATCCGCTTTCACGATTTTCCCATTTGAACCTGTTCCCGTTACATTCTTATAATCAATGCCTAGATCAACAGCAATTTTCTCGGCTAATGGCGTAATTTTCTTTGTATTCTCCACTAAGTAGTTTTCCACATCGTTTTTTTGAATACGCCCTTTTGGTCCGGAACCTGATATCCTACGTAAGTCAATATGATTAGCTTCAGCCAATTTTCTGGCCGCCGGTGTTCTTCTCTTTTTGTTTGGGTTTTCAAAAGGTCTCTCTTGTATAGCACTATCTTCAGCTGCTGCTGCCTGAGAAGCACTAAATGATTTATGGTCAATGCCATCTACACTTTCGCCTTCCTCACCAAGGTAAGCGATCACTTCCTGTACCTTTACAGTCGAACCTTCATCATATAACGTTTTTAATAATACACCTGTCGTTTCTGCTTCAACCTCTAAGACAATCTTATCTGTCTGAACTTCTGCAATCGCGTCGCCTTCTTCAACTACTTCGCCCACTTGGGCTAACCAAGAAACGATCGTTCCTTCTTCCATTGTGGCGCCAAGTTTAGGCATAACTACTTCTGTTGCCATGATGCCACCTCCTTACTTGTTCATTAACTTTCGGCATTCTTTGATAATATCATTTACTTGCGGGACGGCAGCTTTCTCTAATTCCGGATTATACGGAATAGGGGCAGCGACACCACCTAAACGTCTAATCGGAGCATCTAAGTAATCAAAGGCATCACTTTCTGCAATCATACTAGCAATTTCTGCACCATATCCGCCTCTTTTAACAGCTTCATAAACTACTAATACACGGCTGGTTTTCTTAACCGATTCTAAAATCGTTTCTGTATCTAATGGCACTAATGTACGTGGGTCAATGACTTCCACGTTTATTCCTTCGTTTTCAAGTTCTGCTGCTGCTTCCATGGCTCTATTCACCATGATTCCAGTTGCAACAATACTGATATCTGTTCCTGATTTTTTGATATCTGCTTTTCCAAGAGGAATTTCATACTCCTCTTCAGGTACTTCACCTTTCACAGGGTAAAGCATCTTATGCTCATAAAATAAAACCGGGTTATCATCTTTAATGGCTGCTTTCATTAAGCCTTTGGCATCATATGCATTTGAAGGCTGCACCACTTTCAAGCCAGGAACATGTGTCATCCAAGCTTCTAAACTTTGCGAATGCTGTGCGGCAAATCCGGCACCGGAACCGCCCGGGAGTCTCACAACAACTGGAACTTTCGCCTTACCGCCAAACATATAGCGGTTCTTTGCTGCTTGGTTGACAATGTTATCCATCGCAATCATAATGAAATCCGAAAACTGAATTTCTAAAATAGGCCGCATTCCTGTCATTGCCGCACCAACTGCACAACCACTAATTGCCGCTTCAGAAATTGGAGTGATTCTTACCCGCTCCGGTCCGAATTCTTCTATCATCCCGTTTGTTAAGCCGAATGCTCCTCCATAAACGCCAATATCTTCACCCATAATAAAAACATCTTGATTATTACGCATCTCTTGACTCATTGCTTCTCTAATTGCTTCTGAATATGTTATCTCTCTCATTTTAGTCATCACCTTTCGCTTAAGCATAAATATCTGTCATTAAAGTGTCTAAATCTGGAGCTTTGCTATTTACGGCAAATTCAACTGCATTATCCATCAAGGTCTGGACTTTTTTCTCCATTTCGCCATATTCTTCTTCTGTAAGAATGTTCTCTTCGATTAATTTTTGCTTAAATAACGCAATTGGATCTCTATGTTTCTTCCAATCTTTTTCTTCTTCTCTCGTTCTATATTTTCTGGCGTCACTGCGAGAATGACCTTCCCATCTGTAAGTATGTGCCTCAATAAGTGTTGGACCTTCACCATTTCTAGCTCTTTCCACCGCTCTTTCAACAGCTTCAACAACGGTTAAAATATCATTTCCACTAATTGTTTCACTTGGAATACCGTATGCTGCCCCCCGTTCTGCAATATTTTCAATATTGGTCATTTCTTTAATTGAACCTGACATTCCGTATAAATTATTTTCACAGAAGAAAATGACAGGTAACTTCCAAACTGATGCTAGGTTAAGTGATTCGTGGAAAGCCCCCTCATTGGTAGCACCGTCACCGAAGAAACATAAGACAACATACCCTAAGTTCTTCATTTTCGATGTTAGTGCTGCCCCTGTTCCTAAAGGAAGACCTGCACATACGATACCGTTTGCACCAAGATTACCAACATCAAGGTCAGCAATATGCATGGAGCCCCCTTTACCCTTACAAGTACCAGTCTCTTTTCCAAGTAATTCGGCCATCATTTTCATGACATCGGTTCCTTTGGCAATACTGTGACCATGTCCCCGGTGAGTACTGGTAATTTTATCTTCCTTCGTTAATGGTACACATGCTCCAACTGCAGTTGCCTCTTGCCCAATACATAAATGCATGGTCCCGTGAATTTTTCCTTGTTGATATAACTTTTTCAAAGTTTCTTCAAAATTTCTAATCACCATCATGTCGTATAACATGGATTTTAATTTTTCAGGTGTTATTGATGAGCTTTTCAAAGTTGCTGCATTTGACATATATTTACCTCCTAGATTGTTTTGGTAGTATTTACAAGAATAATTATGCAATTTTTGTGCCAACTGCAAAAACACACAATCTCCAATGAATTCATACTTTTATACAAACAAAATGATGTACAATTGATTAGTTTGATGTAAAATATCATCATTAAAGGAATAATGATGCAAGGAGGTACCAATGGAAAACCTGTTGTCTAAAATTAACATCATAGGTGTTCTTATTTTAAATAAACAAGGAGATATCCTATATACCAATTCAATTGCAAAAAAATATAGTTATTATTTTGATGAAATGATGGAGGCGGTCATGAATCATGCGGGGTGCTTCTGCACAATAAAATATCCCGCAGAAATCAGCGCTTTTTCGCAAGATGACCAAATTATCGTTTTAATCAATCCTACAAACGAATTAGTACGATTAAAAAAAGAAAAAGAATCACTGCAAAATTTACAAAATGAATTAAACGGTGTTATTAATTCTTCATTTGACGGCATTGTTATTTCCGATCATGAAGGGATCATCATTCACCAAAACCCGGCTTACGAACAAATTACCGGTTTATCTGCAAAAGATTGTATTGGACGAAGTTTAAAAGAACTGGAAGAAGAAGGTATAATTGATGCTTCGGCTACATTAAAAGCCTTGGAAGAAAAGAAAGCCGTCACGATTATCCAAAAAATAAACACGGGATCAACCGTTCTTGTTTCAGCTGTACCTATACGAAATAAAAATGGAGAAATTGTAAAGGTTGTAAATAATGTCAGAGATTTAACCCAGCTGAACACCCTTGAAGGAGAAATACAGCAGCTCGAAAAACAAAACAAACAGATACATGATGAATTAGAGCTGTTAAAAGAACAAAACGATCCAAAGCTTTCTTTTATCGCTAATTCCGACATCATGAAGGATGTTTTAGACCGGGCTTTACGTGTATCACAAATTGATTCGGGAGTTCTAATTCAAGGACCATCTGGAGTAGGTAAAGAAATGATTGTAGAATTAGTGCATCGTCACAGTTTCAGAAAAGATCATCCTTTAATTAAGATTAACTGTGGTGCCCTTCCAGAGTCATTATTAGAATCGGAGCTATTCGGTTATGAATCCGGCTCCTTTACGGGTGCAAATCAGAAAGGAAAAGCGGGTTTATTTGAAGCGGCTAATCGCGGAACCATTTTCTTAGATGAAATTGGTGAAATGCCGCTGCCATTACAGGTAAAATTGTTGCGGGTCCTGCAAGAACGTGAAATTACTCGTGTTGGCGGCACGCGGCCAATCCCCGTTGATATTCGAATAATAGCTGCAACTCATCGTGATTTAGCAGAAATGATAAAAAGCGGGAAGTTTAGGGAAGACCTGTATTATCGTTTAAATGTAATCCCAATCAGAATACCTTCTTTGAAGGACCGAAAAGATGACATAATACCGCTCATCTATCATTTCCTAAACCGTATTAATCATAAATATGGGATTAATCGAAAATTTTCAAATGATGCTTTACAAGCCTTTTTATATTATGATTGGCCAGGGAATGTACGTGAATTGCAAAATATCGTCGAAAGAGTTGCCTTAATGAGTATGAATCCTGAAATTGATATACACGAATTACAAAAGGAATTACAATTCACTGATGACATAAAATTTAACGATAAAATACCACAAACGGATATAGCCATGGATTCTAATATGGAACCATTAAAAGATCAACTCGAATCCTTTGAAGCCGAACTGATCCGCGAAGCGATTAACCACTTCCCTAGCATTAGAAAAGCGGCAACTGCATTAAAAGTTGATCAGTCAACTTTAGTGCGGAAAATGCAAAAATATAAAATTGAAAAATAACAAAAGAACATCGTCTATCATAAGACGATGTTCTTTTGCATCATTAGCCACCTATTAAATTTGGAAGAAATAATGTAATCGATGGTACATACGTAATAATCAATAATACAACCAACAATGCACCAAAGATTGGCGCAACATATCTAAAGGTCTTTTCAAATGGAATATTCGCAATATTACTTCCTATGAATAAATTGATACCTAACGGAGGCGTAATTAGTCCCAAACTTAAATTTAAGCAGATAATCATTCCAAAATGAACCGGATCAATCCCTAATGGAAGAACAATTGGGAGCAATAATGGCACGAAAATTAATACTGCTGCTACCGTTTCCATAAACATACCAACAATTAATAGGAATAAATTGATGATTAACAAGATAATAATTGGATTCGTTGTAATGCTTTGGATTGTTTCGGCTAAGAATTGCGGAATTCTTTCAATTGATAATACTTGTCCGAAAAATGTCGCCGCACTAACAAAGATTAAAACAGAACCGGTTGTACGGGCCGATTGTAAAAAGGTTTCCAATAATTCTTTCATGGTTATTTCGCGATAAATAAAAAGACAAATAATTAAGCTATACACCACGGCAACAACAGCTGCTTCTGTAGGTGTTACCACTCCGCCATAAATTCCACCAAGAATTAAAATTGGCGCTAACAATGCCCATTTTGCTTCATTTAAGGCTTTCCAAAAGCTGGCCTTATTTTTTTCAGCTGCCGCCGCGGCTGTTTCTAAAACAGTTCTTTTGTCTAGCAAGCCGAAGCCTTCTTTTTTAGAAATGAAATAATTGACGATTAATAACGCTACAGCAACTAAAACTCCTGGAAAAATCCCGGCTATAAACAAATCACTAATAGATGAATTAGACATTACCCCATATAGGATAAATACAATACTAGGGGGCACAATTGGTCCCAATGCCCCGGCACTAGCAGATATCGATGCTGCATAACCCGGAGCATAGCCGTTCTTTAGCATGTATGGAATCAGAATAGCCCCAATACTAGCAACCGTCGCCGCACCAGACCCTGAAATCGCTGCAAAAATAAAACTAGCAATAATAGTAATAATACCTAAACTCCCTGTTAACGAACCAACAAAGCTTTGAATAAATTCAACTAATCGTCTAGCCATACCGCCCCTGCTCATAATGTCACCCGCCAAGATGAAAAACGGGATTGCCACTAACGGGAATGAATCCATTGAACTAAACGATGTTTGAATAAACAATGTTAATGGAACGGTTCCTTCAATTAATACAACCAATAGACTTGCAGTTGCTAAGGCAATGGCGATTGGAACCTGCAGAATAACCAAAATAGCTAAAAAACCAAATAGCATTAAAGTGACTGTACCCATGAATCCTTCCCTCCCCTTACAACATGATCTCTTGATTTGATGTATTTGTAACTTTTTTGAACATCTGAAAAATTAAACGGACCGACATAGCTAGATAGCCTAGTGGAATACCGAGATAAATGATTCCTTTTGCTAATCCTAATCCTGGTGAATCCCCACCGTATTGAATCATGGTGAAAGAATAGTTAAATCCTATAAAAGTTATAACGATTGAAAAAACTAACCAAATAACTAAGCCGATTTTCAAAATTACTGGTTGTATTTTTTTCGGAAATATTGCAATTGCTGCATCTACCTTGATGTGTGAATGTGTTGCCGTTACGTATGCGGCACTGATAAATGTTAGCCAAATAAATAAATATCTAGTTAACTCCTCAATCCAAATAAAGGAAGTACCAAAAATATATCTAGCAACAACTTCCGTAAACATAAGAACCGTCATAATCAGCATTAATAGAACACAAAATAAACCTTCGATTCTGATATTTGTCTTCTCCTCTTTCAAATTGCTCACCTCTAATATCTAGTATGAATATGAATTCCTGCCTTACTCGGTTTTCCCAAGGAGCTTTAAAGCTATTTCATAATTTTTCTTACCTACTCTATCAATGTTTTTATCAATTGCTGGCTGTACAGATTTTTTAAATAATTCTAACTCTTCAGCAGTTGGCTCAACTACCTTAACACCTTTCTTTTCCATGCCTTCTATAGCTTCCTTTTCTGCTTTAACAGCTAGTTCCCTGGCATATTTAATTTGTTCATTTGCTGCTTTATCTACGACTTGTTTCAGTTCATCGGTTAAGCCGTCATAAAAATCTTTATTGACCATCAAAATATGAGGGAGCGGAAAATGTCGTGTAAGCGTCAAATTATCCGCCACTTCATAAAATCTGTCTGCATGTATTAGTGGCGTCGTAGTTTGGACCCCGTCGATTGTCCCTTGCTGTAGTGAGGTGAAAATTTCCCCATATGAAATTGGCGTCGGATTTGCTCCCATTGCAGCAATGGTCCCTGCTTGAAGCGGTGTAGTTGTACTTCTGATTTTTAAACCTTTTAAATCAGATGGTTCTCGTACTTCGTGTTTATTGTTAGCGATTGCAAATGAGCCAATACTAAACGTTCCTAAAAAATAGGCATTCGATTTTTCTTCTAAATCCTTCTTAAGGATTTCTCCGTATTCCCCATCTGTTAATTTGTACATTTCCTCTTCATTTGAAAATAAGAAAGGAACATCAAAAATGCTATAGGAAGGGGCATGTGCGTTACTTGCTACAACAAACCCTGCATTTGTTACAACATCTAAAACACCAGTTTGAAGCATTTCATATTCCATATCTTCAGAAGGAGTTAGAGTTCCGTTGTTATAAATTTGCACTTCAATTTGACCATTACTCTCTTTTTCAGCTACTTCCTTAAATTTTTTATAACCAGTATGGAGAAAGTTGTTGTCAGAAACTAAATTAGCCATTCTAATGACAACTTTCTTACCATCTGCCCCAACTGTTCCAGCTTCCTTTCCAGCCCTGCACCCTGAAAGGATTAAAACGATAGAAGCGATTGTGAATAAGATGACCGAAAGCCTTAATTTCCCCAAAGTAAGTCCCCCTTTAATGTTTACTATTTTTATTTCTTGCAAGCTTTGTGCCAATTTATTTTGTTGAGAAAACACTTATAATTACCATAATAGTCTGTAATTTCGATGCATTTTTACATTTCGTGATGCAATACTACAATCATTGACGATAAATTACTATCTGCCTAGAAATCCACCATCAACTGGAATGATTGCTCCGTTAATATAATCTGACTTAGTAGAAGATAAAAATTCTACGGTCCCTGATAGTTCTTCCGGATTGCCTAAGCGGCCTGCAGGTATTCGAGAAACTAATGACTCCAATCTTTCTTGATCGTTTAGAATGTGCTGATTTAATTCCGTAATATAATAACCCGGAGCAATCGCATTGACATTAATCCCTTCACTTGCCCATTCATTCGATAATGATTTCGTTAATTGTGCAACAGCACCTTTACTAGCAGAATAAGCCGCGGCATTAAATCCACCCATAAAACTTAAGACGGATGCAATATTAATAATTTTTCCCTTCCCTTTCTTTTTCATTTCCTCTGCTGCGAGTCTGCATAATTGGAAAACCGTCGTTACATTTATATCCAAAATTCTTTGAAAATCTTTGACAGGCAGTTCTAAAGCCGGCATTGGTTTATGGATACCAGCATTGTTAATTAAAATATCTAGCTCGCAGCCTAGCAATTCAACAGCTGTATGAAATAAATTAGGAAGCTGTTCTTGATTCGATAAATCTGCATGTAGTCCAACAACATCAAAATCTTTTTTTCTTAACTCCTCTACTACTTGGTCCAAATTTGGTGAAATGTCTAAAATACAAACTTTGACACCATTAGAACAGAGCCCTTCAGCCATTGCTAAGCCTAGACCCTGCGCAGCACCTGTTACAATTGCTTTTTTACCTTTTAAATCGTTCATTTATTTACACCTCTCAATGTTTCCGATACTTTAAGACAATTTCTTTTCCATTAACTCGATAATATAGCCATCAGGATCAAGCATATAAACAGCTTTGGATCCTTTATTTGCACCAGCTGAAATATTCGCTACTTTTTTCGACTTAAATTGAACCCCTTTGGCTTTTAATTCCTTAAACATTTCTTCCAAATTTTCAACCATTAAACAAATATGACCAGTACCGTAATCGCACGAACGTGAACTTGCTGAATACGTATCAATACCGACATATTCTAATAATTCAAGCACATGACCGCCAGGAATTTGAACAAAAGCAATTTTTATTTCTTTTAAACCAGGAATTTCTACAATGTCAAAAATATAGTCACTATTTGCTACTTGTGTAGATAAAAGTTCAAAACCTAGAATATTTACATAAAAATCAAGTGCACTTTCTAAATTTTTTACAGTTATACCACTATGAATAAATCCAACAACCCTACCTTCAGCCATGTTAATCCTCCTCATTTATTTTTCTATTTAAATCATTATGCAATAATCATGCCAGAATTTTAACTTATTTCATACTTGTTGTGACGATTTTTCTACAAAATTTGATGCAATTCTACAATACTGATGCAAAATTAATGCAAAAGGTGTATAAGGCTGATTATTCACTCTTCGAAAACATCATAAAGAATAGAGTTCTTTTTTCTCTTTATAAGAATTTTGAACAAATAAAAAATAGCTGATGGATATCCATCAGCTATTTTTTATTTGGCATTAACCCTTTAGGAGTCCTATTACTTTTTTCACTTATTAATGAAATATATTTCTACAATTCGCTTAACTGAAAATATTTTTATAATGATTTAATCGTTGATTGCTTTAAGTTTTTCAGGCTTTTTAAACGCCATTGACATAAACATATGCTACGGATGAATGATGTTTTTCATTTCCGTTTCTAAATCCGCTGGTTCATTTGCATAATTGTAAATTCCTAAGAACTTTTGTATCGCTCCTGGGTGTGAACGAATGATGTTGTACATCGCTGCTTGTTGCTCGGATATCGGTTCATTCTTTGAGATTTGACACCCCATTTGAAATCGAATCATAAACTCGTTTTCCATTAGTTGTTGATATTCATCAGCCATGGTTTCCCACTGCAGGTTCCAATCACGATGATTTGATAAAACTGTCGATAAAATTCTAGCCCCATAAATAGCATCATGCATTCCTTGAGCCATGCCCGGATCTTTAAAGCTTATCGCATCTCCTACCAATGCCCAGCCTTTTCCCATTCCTTGATACCAATAATTATCATACCCAACGATTCCTTTGATTGCACCCATTAATTGTGCAGACTGCAAACGCTCTGGAATCGGTGTATTTTTAAAATTATCCATTAAAAAGTCATAAAGACCACTTTTCGGGTTTGTTTTGATCCTCTCAATCCATGCTTTGTTTTGCAATGGAAGAATACCGACTACAACATATAAATCATCACATGTCGGAAAAAGAATCGCAGTATGTTCTTTTATTTTATATACTTCAAATTTTGGTACATCCTCTTTTTGAAAGTTTGCGTAATAACCATAAAAAATAGCAGCATTTGCTTTTTCCGCTACTTTCAATTTACTTTTTGCAGATGTGCGAATAACTGAAGAACGGCCATCTGCTCCAACGACAATTTTCGCCCGGAACTGTCTTTCGATATTGTGAGCATCTATCCCTTTAACACCGATAATGGTATCGCCTTCATAAAGCACATCCATCACACGAAACTTCTCCAAAATCGTTACGTTTTGCTCAGACCTGGCCTTCTCAATCATTACGTGATCAAAATATGTACGTCTGATACAGTGACAGTTATCCTCACCATGAACCATTGGAATGACTCCTTCGATAACGGTCTCATCAAACTGAAACTTTATATCCCGTACTGATGGTGTATTGGTTTTTAATAATTGATCCATTACTCCGAGTTCGCGAAGAATCGCTGTAGTATTGTTAAAAAAAGTATGAGTAGATAACGTATCACTAGGAAAGGCTGTACGATCAATTAATAACACGCGAAAACCTGCTCTCGAAAGATAGATCGCTAGAGTGGTACCTGCACACCTGGCACCGGTAATAATTACATCATATATCTTAGACATAATGTCACCTCAATTTATTTATTATAGTACTTCCAGAGCCTTTGGGAGCTTATGTAGGGAAGCTAAAGGCTTTTATTTATACTAAACTTTTCAAATTCTAACCTTACGATTACAGAAAGCTAGTAAAAAAACAAAACTTGTATAAATATAATATGAAAATAGAAAATAAATAATTACATTCAATTCAAGTTGATAATTTCTTCCAGGCTCATTCAGCTTGGTGATTCCCCTTGGAGGCGGGAAAAATAAAAAACCTCCGCAAAATGCGGAGGGATCCAAATTACTTATTTCCGTTGTTAAAAGGCTCGTTGCGTTCCAATACAAGCTCGGTCAATATTGGTAGATGATCCGATGCTAGTGTATTAATGACTTTGGCCTCTTTTATTTCTAAATTAGTGGAGCAGAAAATATAATCGATTCTTTTTGCAGGGTTTGCTGCAGGGTACGTATTTGCTTTGTTTTCACCTGCAAATGTATCTTGATAATTAGAATACAACAACTGCATTTCGTTGCTTTCGGGTGTTGCGTTTAGATCACCTAAAATGACTTTTGGCCCTTCAGACTTAGCCGCAATATTAATTATTTCCTCAATTTGGATATGGCGTTCTGCTGAGGTTAATGCTAAATGCGTATTGTAAACATGAAGGTGATTTCCTTTCACGTTAATAACCGCTTCCAGTAGTCCCCTCTGCTCGGTATTGCCAATTTTCGTAAGGGGATGGTTTTCTGACTTCAAAATTGGATATTTACTTAAAATCGCTGTACCGTACTGACGGCGGGGTTCCCCTGGCTTTATCGGCTCCAAGTCAAGATTTGCGGCATATGTATAGAACATTCCAAGCCGGTCTGCCAGCCTTTTAGCCTGATCCTGCAAATCACTGCGGCTTGACCAGTGATTATCCACTTCCTGCAGTCCAATAATTTCTGCATTTGCTCCCTCAATCATTTGTGCAATTCGTTCTAAATCCAAAACTCCGTCTTCCCCAACACCGTGATGAATGTTATAAGACATAACCTTTACATCAACCGTTTCTCCACGTGGGAATTCCTGTTCTTCTGCGAAAGCACTGTTTCCCAAAGAAGTAAGTGTAAAAATCAATAACATCACCGCCAATATAATAGGTCCTTTTCTCATCTTATCCACACCTTCCTTTAATAACAACACCTATTTTATAGGTAGAATTTATAGAATCTATTACATTATCGTAAAAGGAAGATTTGATTTTTGTTAATATTATGTAAATTTTAATGACTTACTAGGGTACTTCAAACTAATGATTATGGAAAAAAGGTGTCAAGGGTTATCTGGATAACTAAAATGAAAGGAAAAAGTGACCCAAAAGCGCATCAAATTTGTTCTTATACCTTTTTCAAGCAGGTTTAAACAGTAGTACATAACTGCCCAAACTCCATTTTCAAAAATCTTTTAAAAAGCGGGATCTTTTTACTGGATTGGGCAAAATACAATCAACTTGTTATCAAAGAGGTGTATACACGATGAAAAAAGAGAATGAAGCGATTGAAGCCAATCAACAAATGGATGAAATATTTAATGACAATGATTCCAGGCATTTTCGAGGGGATTCTGAGGCAGAAACGGCTAATCATCAAATTAATGAGCAGTTTTATGAAAATAAGAAAGAAATCAATTCTCTGCCATTCCAAATAGAAAGTAACATTCCGCCGATCAAAAAATAAGAACTATGGTGTCTGCTAAATGATAGTCCACCTAATGACAATTCTAGGTGGATTTTTTATATCTTGCTGTTAGATTAAAAAGTCTTTTTTATCTCCACACTAAATCCATTTAAGATCGAATAATTTTGTTCATACATTTCTTCCTGATATATAAAAGTATTATATAAAACTATTCTTAGTGAATGAAAGTGGTTTATAGGATTTAAATATTGACCATTTATTTATATTTTTGTAGAATTTTCTTACAACACTGGAAAGATGAGGATGAAATAATGGAAGAATCAGTTTCAAAATTGTTTACTGAAGAGATTTTTCAACAGGCATTAACTTTATTTGACGCTGTAGAAAAAGAACCTAAAGAGCTGGGGGATTTCGAAAATTATGCATTTGAGGTTTATCGAAATGGAACCCCTTTCATCCTTCGTTTAACTCACAGCTCCCATAGGACTAAGGACCAAATCGAATCAGAGCTCGATTGGTTGAACTTTTTAGCAGATCAAAAGATAAATGTGTGCCGCTCACTTCCATCTATAAATGGAAGTTATGTAGAAGCTTTAGCTGCAGAAGACACATTCTTTTTTGCCTGCCTGTTTAAAAAGGCAAATGGAAAAAATGTCAGAACTGAAGATTTCAACGATGCCTTGTTTTATGAGTGGGGTAAGTTAGTGGGTAAAATGAATCATGCAACTAAAAACTATCAAATACCAGAACAGATTACCAAACGGCCTGAATGGGATGAAGAAGATTTAATTGTATTTGAACAATATGTTCCCGCGGAAGATAAAGACCTGATTGAAAAAGGAAATGCCTTACTGCAGCAAATTCAAAAGCTTGAAAAAACACCTGACTCCTATGGCTTAATCCACTCGGACGTCCATTCAGGGAATTTCTTTGTAGAAAACGGCAACATTGAAGTATTTGATTTTGATGATTGCTCATATCATTGGTTTGCCAGTGATATTGCCATCCCGATTTATTATGCAGTTTGGTTTCAAACAGATTTAAAAACCAAGCAAGAACGCTCACAATTTGCCCAAAACTTCGCTGCCCATTTTTTAAAAGGATATTATGAGGAGAACGATCTTGACGTCTATTGGCTTAAACAACTGCCATTGTTTTTCAAACTGCGGGATCTCACTTTATATTCAGTCTTTCATAAAAAAGAAGATTTATCAAAGGCTAATGATAGATTGCTAAAATTAGTGAGTGATATTAGATATCGGCTCCTTTTGGATGAAGCGATTGTCGAGATTGATGTTGAATATATTTTAAATGAATTAAAAAAATAGACACGAAGCACCTTAGTCGTGTCTATTTTTTATCTAAATCTTAGATTTGACTCGAGATATCTGTCCCAGGCTGGTCAGGTTCAACTTCTAATTTTTTTGATGGATCAATGGTAAATGTTACAAAAACACCGATTAACAATAACAAGACCGACATGATAAATGGAACCTGCCAGTTACCGGAAAATGAAATTAAAAATCCGAAGGCAACTGGTGATATCATGCCGGCTACCCCAAATCCGGTATTCATCATACCGCTAGCGGTTCCTGAATAATTCGGTGCAATATCCATTGGAATGGCCCATAAATTGGCATTACAAAGCTCAAGGAAAAAGAATGCTAAACTCATGGAAATGGCAATCCAGGTTAGGTTATGCACAAATAATGTCGGTAATAAAAAGATTAAGGAACCTGTTAAACCTACAACAAGAATAGAACGGCGAGCAAGCTTCAAGTTATTTGTCTTCACATAAATTTTATCTGATAAAACTCCGCCAAGTGTATCGCCGATGACCCCAGACAAAAGAATTCCTGCAGCAAATAATGCCGATTTCTTAATATCCAAATTATAAGCAGTAAATAAAAACGAAGGAAGCCAGGTTAAATATACCCATAATGTCCATCCATAGCAAAAATCGACAAAGGTAACAGGGAGAATTCTTTTAAATAGCTTTTTCCAAGGAACAACTTTTTTGCTTTGTTGACTCTTCTCTTCAAAAACAGGTAATTTCTCTAATTCCTCCTGAGTAATTTTGGGATGATCTTTAGGGTTTTCTTTAAAATACCAATGCCATGCAATAATCCAAAGTACACTAATCGCTCCCATGATGAAAAATGACTCTCTCCAGCCGAAAGCAACGATCAGTAAAGCAATAACTGGTGGTGCAACTGCATTTCCTAGCCTTGAAGCAGAATGGACAATCCCCTGTGCAAATCCGAATTTTTCCTTTGGAAGCCATTGTGCCATCGCTTTTGTAGCCGTAGGAAACGCAGCCCCTTCTCCAAAACCAAGACCGATTCTTACTAAAATGGCACTTACTAATCCCGTGACCATGCCTGTTAACGCGGTGGTGGCAGCCCAAATTATTCCTACAAATGTAAGAGTCTTTTTAGCGCCTGCTTTATCGCCGATCCAGCCGCCAAATATTTGAAGAAGCGCATATGGATAAGCAAAGGCAGATAAAATAAAACCCATTTCCGTTGTGGATAAACCCAAATCTTCCTTTATAAATGGAGCTGCTGTGGCAATATTAACCCGATCAATGTAGGTGATGAAGTACATAGCACATAGAAGAAATAACACTTTATTTCCAACCGTGATTTTTTTCTTCATACCCTTCCCCCTATAATTTGGATTTGCCTTCCTTAATAGCAAATAATTAAAACGCTTACATTTGTATGATGAAAAGGAAGGTAATATTCCGATTATTTAGAGTTGGAATATTACCTTTTAAGCGCTTACAATTCATTAAATCTTCGATGCTAAGATACTTTCTAATAACGTACCAACCTGTCTAGGTCGTTCTGCCACAAGTGCCCCTGCATTTTTTAAGGCGATCATTTTATCTTTAACAGTCCCTTTTCCAGCAGTGATAATGGCACCGGCATGCCCCATCTTTTTCCCTTTTGGTGCCGTTCTGCCCCCTAAAAAGGCTACAAGAGGTTTCGTAAATATTTTATTTTCGATTGCTTCGGCAACCTCTTCTTCCATCGTCCCTCCTAATTCGCCAATCAAAACGACTGCGTCTGTATTCGGATCCTCTTCAAATAATGGAAGTACCTCGGCAAACCTAGTTAGCGGCACGGGATCCCCGCCAATTCCGATTAGTGAAGAAGCTCCAAAACCGGCTCTTACCACTTCTGCAGTGATTTCATTTGTCAGTGAGCCGCTTCGGGTCATGATACCAATCCGACCGGGCTTGTAAACACGTTCCAGCCAATACGGAAAAAATCCCATCATGGCCTGCCCCATAGAAATGATCCCCGACGTATTCCCGCCAATTACCATAGCACCAGCGCTGATGGCTGCCTTTCTCATTTGAATGGCATCATGGAGAGGAATGCCGTCACACAAAATCACTACTTTCTTGATCCCTGCCTCTAGCGCCTCAAATAATGCTTCCTTTGCAAAACGGGGTGGTACAAACAGAAGAGATGCCTCTACAGGAATATTTCTTACAGCTCTTTTTACTGTATGAAAAACAGGTACACCTGCAACGTTTTGACCTTCTCTGCCTGGCGTTACACCTGCTACAACATTTGTCCCGTAATCGATCATATGTTTTGTCCAGAAGCTGCCTTCCTTCCCGGTAATGCCCTGCACTAATACACGGGTGGACTGATCTAAAATAATACTCATTGTTTAACACCTCCTGATAGTGCAATGGCCTTAATGACCGCTTGTTCAGTATCAATTAATGGATCAATGTTCACACTTCGCAGGAGCTCATGCGCTTTTTCTTCCCCTGTGCCGCGAACGGCTGCCACAATTGGAAATGGAGGGTTTAGTTCTTTCATAGCTTCAACGATTCCTTCCGCCATGACATCCGCTCTGGCAATTGTCCCAAACGTAACAATAAGTAATACCTTAATATCATTTTTCATCATGATTTCCATCGCTTTTTTGGCTTTATGATAATTGGGACCGCCAAACTCCAGATAGTTCGCTACATTTCCTCCATAATCATTAACGAGATCAAATACGGTATTCGTTAAGCCAGCACCCGCACACATCAGTCCAATATCCCCGTCAAACTGGATATAAGGTATCCCTTCTTCAGCAGCTTCAAATTCTGCATCGTTTTCATAATAAGCTCTAGTCACTTGAAACTGTGGATGTCTAAATAAAGCATTATCATCGATACTAATTTTTCCGTCGCCCGCCATTAATTTCCCATCTTTTGTGACAATCAATGGATTGATTTCAACCAATTCTGCTTCATGGTTTCTAAAAACATGGTATAAATCCATTAATAATTTAGTTCCGGTGCCAATTAATCTATCATCAAGCCCCATCTCATAAAGGAGCCCGCGTACCTGATAGGTCTGGATGCCCTGTGAAAGATCAATAGTAATTTTATGAATTTTTTCAGGGATGTTTTTGGCGATTTCTTCAATATCGATCCCGCCTTCTGAACAGGCCATCATCATCGCGGTGCCTGACACCGGATCCGCAGTAATGGAAACGTACAGCTCTTTATCGATTTGGAGAGCCTCTTCAATCAAAAGTCCTGACATGTTTTGAGCTTTAGAAAAAATAGCTTCTGCTTGGAGGTGTGCTTCATCAATAGTTGAAACTAGCTTTATAAGCCCTGCTTTCCCCCTTCCTCCTTGCAGTACCTGAGCTTTTAGAACACAAGGGAATCCGATTTCATCAGTTGCTTTTGCCATTTCCTCAGGATTTTCGATCAATACACGATTTGGGACTGGAATTTGAATTTGTTCAAAAAGTTCTTTTGCCTGATATTCAAATAATTTCATCATCACACCTCGCTTTATTTGCCGTATTTATTCCAATAATTTCCCCACAATTCTTCTTCTGTCGGAACAACCTCCGGAATGACCCGAGATACTCTAGTGATATTAAGAAAATGTTTATAGGATAAGTTTTCTCCGATGTTATTGCCGCCCCATGTGCCGCCTCCCATGGAAAGCGTAAAGTTTAGCCCATTATTAAAATTACCGCCATTACCAAACACTTGAACTTGGTTAATGAGCAGCCTGCACACATCCATTTCATATCCAATTTGCTCAATATTTTTTTCATCGGTAGAATGGAGTCCGCACGAATGGCCTCTTCCTTGGTAATTTAGAATATCCTTTGATATTTTAATAGCTTCTTGGAAGTCATCAGCTTTATAAACGGTTAAGACAACAGCTAATTTTTCCCCGGAGAAAGGATAGTCCTTTCCAATTCCACTTTCTTCTACCATGAAAAAGTTGGCTGCTTGAGCATCCGGATGAATTAAACCTGCCTCCTGCGCTATTACTATTGGATCTTTTGCCAGGGTACGTGAATTTCTTTTCCCATCAACCCACATGGCTTCTTGCAGCTGTCGTTTTTCCTCCGCATTACAAAGGTATCCGCCTTGTTTTTTCAATGCCTCTATCATTTCTTCATAGATGGCTGCTTCAATGACAACGGAGTTATCGTTTGAGCAGCTTGTAGCATTATCGAAGGTTTTACTTAAGAAAATTTTACGTGCGGTCTCTTCAATACTGGCAGTCCTATCTACAATGGAAACGACATTGCCTGCCCCAACACAGGCATTGGGCTTGCCGCTTGTCTGGCCGTTATGAACATTGTTGGCAGACCCAGTTACTGTGATAAAATCAGCCTGACTCATTAATTCTTTTGTAATCGCTTTATTGACAGGGGCGGGTAGTATTTGGAATAGATCTTTTGGTGCACCGATTTTTTCGAATTCTTCGTGTATATAATTGAGAAGTAATTGACTTGTGGAATGTCCTTTTGGTGAAGGCGCGATGATAATGGCATTTCGCCCTTTTAAAGCCATCATGGCGATATTCGCAGGTGTGGCTCCTGGGTTTGTAGATGGTACGACAGCTGCTACGACTCCGACTGGTTTGGCAATTTCCGTGATTCCTTTTGCTACGTCTATATTTATTACACCGACAGATTTTACTCCTTTAAGGTCGCGTAATGTTCCCATTGTTTTGCGGCGCTTTTTAAGGACTTTATCTTCGTAACGTCCTACGCCTGTATCCTTTAAGGCAAGTTCGGCCAGACTTTCTGCATGGCCCGGCTTATAGATCGCCCAAGCAACAGCTTGCACGACTTCGTCGACCTGTTCCTGGCTGTAGCTATAGAAGATTTTCATAGCCTCTCTTGCTTTTTTGACCATTTCTGTAACTGTTTCTTGAACATTTACCTCGACCAGGTTTTTTACTTCTTCCATGGATTCCCCTCCATTAAGTTCATGGTTTACTAACTCAGCTTTAAAGGTTGAGCTTGTAGTCTTTATATTACCGGATGGAGTCCAAGTAATTCAATATATTTTGAATATTTAATATATTCAGATATAATATTAGATTTATCTGAAATATTTATGAATCTTATCGGGACAGCCAATAAGTTTAAAAAAGACCACCTCTATTATAAGAGGAAGTCGTGATTAAAGTTCCTTGTGGATAAAGGTTAAAAAGGATTCACTTGCCGGTGTTAATTTTTTTTCATCATAAACGGAATAAAAGTATCTCTTTAAATTTAGACCTTGAATCGATAACTGACGGAGTGTTTTTAATGACAATTCATGCTGGACAGAGGCTTTTGACATGATTGAAATACCAATTCCCGCTTCTACTGCTGATTTTATAGACTGGGTATTATCAAGTTCAAGAATAATATTCATTTTGCTTGGATCAATATTATTTTTAATTAGCTGCTCTTCAAATAATTGTCTCGTACCAGAACGTGCTTCGCGAAAGATAAACGGTAATTTGTAAAGATCATCAAGATACAGGCTGCTACTAGGATCTAGCGAATCCCTCAGAACAAAGTCATTCGCCGCTATAATGATTAACTCATCCTCAAAAAAAATACGTTGGCGATATTCCGGGTAATGGATCATAGATTGTACAAATCCGATATGAATTTTCTCGTTTACTAGTTTTTCAATTATTTGTTCTGAATTGTTGATTTCTAATACAATTTGAACATGAGGAAATTCTTTTTTATAATTTCCTATAACCTGTGGAAGGATATGCTCTCCCATCGTTAGACTGGCACCTATATGTAATACACCATGAGTGGAATTAGATAAAAGAGTAATATCTTTTTGGGTTTGATGAATAATATAAAATATTTTTTCGGCCGATTGAAATAAAATCTCACCGGTTTGAGTTAAATCTACCTTCCTAGTCGTTCTTTTAAATAGTTTCGTATGAAGAGATTCTTCAAGCTGGCGGATTTGAAGACTGATATTGGGTTGAGACATATGTAGAGTTTTTGCTGCTTTTGAAAAGCTTTTTTCTCGTGCTACAGTATGGAAAACTTTCAGATGTTCAAAATTCATCCTTTGAATTCCTTTCTATTGTCGTATTATGATTAAATGAAGTTCATATGGTAATTTTAACAATAGTATTTTTATTATTCAATATTTTCGGATTATTAGACAAATACTTGTCTTTTACAAAAAAGACAAGCTAAACAGCTTTCGACAACAATTGCTGTATGAAGATTCAAATTTTTATGATATATTTTCTTTAAGAAAGCTGGTTTAGAATGAGTCAACCAGAGGAGCAAACTCTTACTCATAAATCTTATTTTTCACCAAACAGAAAGCAGGCTTGTTATGGAGATAAATTTACGAATGGACAGCGGATATAAGAAATTAGTTCATATACTTAAAACTAATGAACAAGTATTTTTAGATTTATGGGAAGAACAAATCATTGTTAATAAAAATCAAGATAATATTGAATTGATTAGAAGAAACGGCCGTTTAATGTATGAGGTAATAACTAATTCAATTATAAATAAAATGTCAAAGAATGATCTTAAAATATTGGCTTTCAAAGTGGCTAAGGAACGAGTGGAAGCCGATATCAACATTGGGGAATTTGTTTATAATGTGAATCTTGGCAGGAGTATTATTGTAAGATGTGTAAATCATTCTGGAATTGCGTTGAAAGAGTTACAATCAATCGTCGACTTAATAAACAACCAGTTTGATTTATTCTGTTATTATGCTGTTTCAAAATACACTGAATTAAAAGATATGAAACTACAAGAAAAAAACGTATTTATTTCACAAACCCATAAGGACCGATTGTCTATTCTTGGACAAATGTCATCCAGCTTTGTTCATGAATTCCGAAACCCTCTTACTTCTGTGATTGGATTTATCAAGCTATTAAAAAACGATCATCCACGATTACCCTATTTAGATGTTATTAGTAAAGAGCTTGACCAGCTAAAATTTAGAATAACTCAATTCCTTCACACCTCAAAAATGAATACCGTAAATGAAAGTAAAAACGAAGAGATTAAGATTAAATTTTTAATAGAAGAAGTAATTGATTTCTTATATCCAAGTATTGTTAATGGTAATATACAAGTGACTTCCAATATAGATGCCAATACCAAGGTAACCGGTGATAGAAATGAATTAAAGCAAGTTTTTCTAAACCTATTAATGAATGCTGTTGATGCGGTAAGTGAGGCAGAAAACCAGAGAAAAATTAGCATCTATACAGATGTTGAGGATAATCAAATCAAGATCAGTATTTCTAACAACGGTCCTACTATAAATCCAGATGCTGTCAAATTTATTTTTGAACCGTTTTATACCACAAAGAAATTAGGTACAGGAATCGGGTTATTCGTCGTTAAAAATATTGTAGAAAGGCATAATGGTAAAATTACATGCACATCTAATGATGATTTAACAACGTTTCAAATCATTTTACCAATTTATAATAACTAAGAAGGAACGGTCTGTTACATACACATCTTGACCTTGATTGACTAACTGTACATCAGCCGTTTAGAAAAAAAGACAGTTTCCGGCTCTTCGGAACTGTCTTTTGCCTTTTCAAAAACCAAATTATTCAGTTGCAAAACTCTTTCCATTAAAATAATACTCAGACTCCTTGAAAGTACTAAAGGCTATTTCCACCTCTGGGACCTCAAGTGAATGAACATACTTCGTGATAATGTTGGCAAATTGATCTCGTACAGCCTGTCCGCGTTCAAACCATTTTACTTCAATAAATGGATACCCCGGGACCTCTTTCCCATCAAAAACAAACGTAGAATTAACCACTTCAAGTGTAAAATTGTCTGTTCCACATTCGCATAGCTCGGCCAATTCTTGTACTAATGGTCTGCTAATGGTTTTAACCTGTTCAACTGAAATTCCTCTAATAAATAAATGCGGCACTTCCATGCACTCCTTTGCGTAGAATCAAACTGTAATAGTCTTTACCGACATTTTGCTATCCTAGTCCTTAGAGGGACTTCGATTCCAGACGAAATCCTTCGACGACGACCTCTTCATCAACCTCGAGCAGCAGGCACCGTTTTCCCTCGTATGTAATATATTTTAGATTTTTCAGGTCTTTCGGGTCGATGGTTACATTCGCCACTTTAGTGCTAATTTTTATATTTTTAGGGATTAAACTAGTTGCTTTGAACTCATGTTTTTCATCAGAGACAACCTTTTTAAAGGCATGCTCCACTTTTGCGGGTTCAACATTTTCAACTCCGCTAACAGTTAAAATTCGTTCGATGTCGCGATGATCCAAGGTTGGGATTTCACTTTCTTCTTTTTCCTGGCTTTCCTGTACCACTCGATCGATTTCCTCATAAACATTTGAAATGACCGCGGAGTCCACTTCGTCACCAATTACCTCTTTTAAAATAAAGTCAAAGCAGTCCTTATCATCCTGTGCCGTAAAAATATCTTCACAATCAAGAACCTTTTCAATAAAGGTGAAATCTGGTTGATTCACTTTCCCAGCACAATAAAGAATATGGTTTACATCTGCGGCGTTGTCGTTAAAAGCCGGGAACAGAAAGCCTGACATAGGAGAGTCTAAATTAATAATCGGATCAACGAGATGAGAGGGTTTAAATTCCTTTTCGATATAATCAAACAGCAAGGCTTTTTTCGGCAGGTCCGTTTTATTAAGGCTGCAAAGTGTAAACTGATTGGAATAAACTTCATCATCGCCGCCTTCTTCGGATTCCTGATTCCGTTTCCTAGTCGGTTTTCGATATTCTCCACGGATAAATGTCACCACCGTATCAAATTCATAAACGGCATGAGCAAACATTTTCCCAACTATGTCCAGCATGTTATCCTGCCAATCTGCCGAGTCCGCCTGTAACCCTTCAAATAGAATCATTTGTGTACTATAATCCACATCACGCATAAATTTCAGTTCAAAAAGCTTGGCATCAAGATGGCCTGTCAAAACCTTTTTAAAGTTTGCCAAAAATAATTCCTGTGTTTCTTGATCTAACATTTGAAAAGGGCGGCTGACTTGATGGTAAATTTCGCCGGATTCTTTTTTCACATAAACATTGAAGATTTCTCGGATATTCATTCGATGATTGTCTAATTTAAATTCCTTGCGGATATTAGCAATGTCTTTTTTATTCATTTGCTTCAACTCCCATTCCTGATTATACAGGTTAATCAGGAGAATCTCTATTTTTGACCCCTGCCTACTGAAGTTAAATGGTCAAAAATAGGGTCAGTCCTCCCACTGCCGAGGACTGACCCTAAATTTCTAGAAGTATTATTTAGCTGAAAAACTAAAAAGCTTTTCTACATGATAAACGATTTCCTCGTTTTCCGCTTCCACAACCTCAAGATGCTGTTGTTTATTGAACAATTGGCTGATTTGTTCAGGGAATGTCTGCTGGATCTCACAACGCTCAATCGATTCATTAAATTTTGCCGGGTGAGCTGTTGCAAGAGTAACACAAACCTCATCAGGCTCATTGCAAGATTCGTAAGCAGCAACCCCGCATGCGGTATGAGGATCTAATAAATAACCTGTTTGAGCATGGTACTTACGGATGGTTTGGAGGCATTCTCCCCCTTCGACTCCATATGCCGCAAAGTCTAGCTGCACTTGACGGAGCTGCTCCTCACTCACGACAATTTTGCCTTCTGTCTTGAATTTCTCCATTAAGGTTGTCACTTCGCTTGGATTTTCATCAAGCAAGTAATAGAGATAGCGCTCAAAATTGCTGGCTACCTGGATATCCATCGAAGGGCTGTAGGTACTTTGGAACACACCTGGCATGTATACCCCAGTTTGAATAAATTGTTCTAAAATATTGTTCTCGTTCGTCGCAACGATCAGCTTTCCAACCGGAAGTCCCATTTTCTTTGCAAGATACCCAGCAAAGACGTCTCCAAAGTTTCCTGTCGGTACACTAAAGTTAATGCTCCGTAAATCCCTTTCTTTTTTCACATGGAAATACGCATAGAAATAATATACCGTTTGCGCCAATATACGGACAAAGTTAATGGAATTAATAGCACGTAAATGGTATTTGTTTTTTAAATCTAAATCTGCAAACAATTCCTTAATAATTCTTTGACCATCATCAAACGTTCCTTGGATGGCTAAATTTAATACACTAGGATCATCAACAGTTGTCATTTGCAGTTCTTGTACTTTACTTACTTTTCCATGTGGATGTAAGATACAAATTCGAATGCCTTCTTTTCCTCTTACACCCTCAATGGCAGATGCACCGGTATCGCCTGACGTGGCGCCAAGAATATGGATAGGTTCCCCTGTCTTTTTAGATACATAGGAATATAAGTTACCTAAGAATTGCAGGGCAATATCTTTAAACGCAAAGGTTGGACCATGGAAAAGCTCCAGTACATACATGTTATCTTTTACCTTTTGAACAGGCGTGACTTCAGGAGATCGGAAGGTTGCATAGCTTTTCTCAATTAATGTTTTTAGCTCTGCTTCTGGAATTTCCCCATTAACATAGTAGGAAAAAATTTCGAATGCTAATTCCTGATAAGAAAGCTTTGACATAGATTCCAATTTCTCTGCAGAAATCTGTGGGATTTTCTCTGGTACTAAAAGTCCCCCGTCATTTGCCAGTCCCATTAAGACTGTATCAATAAATCCGATTTTACTAACATTTCCGCGTGTACTAACAAAGTTCATAGCTGCCTCCAAAATCTATTAAAAGTTTTACTCCGTCGTTGTATAAATATTACTATCATATTTTGTGGAGCAATAATATATAAATTTTAAACATTATTGAGCGAATAGTCTATAAATTTTCCTAATTCTTAAAAATTTTGCTTCATGGAGAAGGAAGGTACTAACCGCAACTTCTTCAATCTGTCGCCATTGTCTCAATAAAATTTACAAAAGCCTTTACGACATTCCATTCCAAGGATTCCATATGGTAATACATCCAGGTTCTGCGTAATATTGGGTTTCCATCTTGGTCCATTAAATCAATTTTATATAAATCCTCTGTATCTATGAGCATTCGGCTCGGTATTATGCCATAGCCCAACCCATTTAAAACCATTTTCTTACAAGTATCTACCTGGTCCACTTCAATACTAATAAAAGGAGGTTGTATATAGTTCTCGGCCCACCAATTATCAATTAATGTTTTTAATAAGAAATCTCCGCTATAGTCAATTCTAGGGAGATTAGGTAATTCCACAAGATCAATCACTTCTTTGGATGTTACAGACACCGTTTCTTCTAATAATAAATATTTCTTAAGTCCTCGTGGGCTATAATCACCACGAACAAAGCCAATATGAACATCCTTGTTGTGTATTAGTTTTGTTACATCCTTACTCCAGCCCGTAATGACTTTAAAATCCACATGGGGGTACTGGCCTTTAAATAATTTCAAAATATGCGGCAGTTCATAATTCGCAAAAAAGTTAGAGACACCCAATTTCAGTGTTCCAGCAATTTCATTCCCTGCCTGATTACTCATATTCCTGACATGTTCTTTTATTTTGTTATAATGAGCTAGGATATCATCAGCGCATCGAACAAGATATTCCCCCTCTGGGGTAAAATGGACTCCCCTGCTTTCACGGGTTACTATTTTGACCCCTAATTCTTCCTGCATTTGCTTTAATCGGTTGGTTAATGCGGGTTGGGTTATAAACAAAAGGCGCGCTGCTTTCGTTAGATTCTTCTGACTATACAGGACCTTTAGTATTTCCCAATCACGATAATCCACTATCCTCACCCTAATTCTTCCATATAAATTTTTTTTATATCACATTATAATCTTTTAGAATTTTATTTATTTCCATTATTACATTATCATTACTTCATAGCAATTAATAACGTATTGACGGAATAAACCTTAAATAACCTGGAGGGATTTTTTTAATGTGGATTATTACTCGTTATGTAGATTCGAATATTTCTCAATTTGAATTTGATACGGAAGAAGAAGCAAGAGAAGCTCTCAATACCATGGAAGGATGTAAAATCCTTTCTGAAGTTATCTATTTCAATGATCCTTGTTTTCAGCAGGAAATAGCTTAAGAAGTCTCAAAAAAGGGTCAGTCCCCCGGTACTTTAAACCATTAGTAACCTGGGGACTGACCCTAATTTTTTTATTCTTGAAGTTTCATCTGAACATTCCTTTGTTTTTTTCTATCCGCCGCTTCATCGTCGGCCTGTCGGCTATACTTTATGAAAAATGATAGAATCAGCCCGAGTAAAGAAAGTATGGAAACCACTATAAAAGCGATATTAGCGCCATGAATATCCGGATAGGCAATGTCAGGGTTTTGTTTTGCTGCTTCAGATGTTGTCGTCATAACTGTTACAAGAATAGCGGTTCCTACTGAGGCCGCAATCATTTTCATGGTATTATCCATCGCAGCCCCATGGGGAATTAATCTCTTCGGCAGCTGGTTTAAAGCAGCTGTTGCCACCGGCATCATGACCATTGAAAGACCGAACATCCGAATCCCATACAGAATTGTAATATAGGTTAATGTGGTCGACGGACTTAAATGAGTAAACGCAAATGATGCTGCAGTCATTACTGTTAAACCAATCATTACAAGCCATCTCGCCCCAATTTTATCAAATATTCTTCCGACAATCGGGGACATGAACCCGCTGATTAGAGCACCAGGCAGTAAAGCAAGCCCCGCTTCAAAGGCAGAAAACCCTGCCATCCGCTGCATAAACAGCGGGATAATGGTTTCAGCCCCTATTAAGCCCATAAACCCAATCATTCCAATTCCAACAGCAAATGGAAAAATGGTAAACGTAAAAACACGGAATTCCAGCATGGGATGACTTAGTCGTATCTGGCGGAATATAAATAGCAGCAATGATATACTTCCAATTGTAAGTGATCCACTAGTTGCAGTATGTGACCATCCGTAATTCCCTGCAGATGTAAACCCATATAGAAGCCCGCCGAAACCTAATGAGGATAGGAGGATTGAAAGTACATCCACTTTTGGTTTAGAAATCTCGGTGACATTTTTCAAGGTAAGGTATGCAACAAAAATATCAATTATAGCAATAGGCAAAATGATTAAAAATAACACCCTCCATGAATAATGTGATGTTACCCATCCGGACAAGGCTGGCCCAATGGCGGGTGCAAAGGAAATAACAAGCCCTACAAGCCCCATTGCGGCACCGCGCTTATTAACTGGAAAAATCAATAAAAATACCGTTGTCATTAACGGCAGCATTACCCCCGCTCCAATCGACTGAATCACTCTGCCTAATAGGAGGATTTCAAAATTAGGAGCAATTCCGCCGACAACTGTTCCTACGGCGAAAATACTCATTGCTGAAAGAAATAATTGCCGCGTCGTAAATCGTTCTAATAAAAAAGCACTGATTGGAATCATAATCCCATTTACAAGCATAAAGACTGTCGTCAGCCATTGTGCACTATTTGCAGTAATGTTCATTTCATCCATGATCGGGGGTATTGCTGTTATCATCAGTGTTTGATTTAAAATGGCAATAAATGTTCCTGCGAGCAAAAGTCCCACAATCATCGATTGCTTATTGCCTGAACTCTCCATTTATCCAACTCCCCTGCTTCAATGTAAAATACACTGTTACAGATTACCTTGTTTTCCTTTCTAATTCCATTAAATTGCTTAATAAAGTTTGGAGTGCTCTATTGGCATTGATAACCGCGCTGTTGAAGTTTACTATCAAAGCTTTCAAATAAATAAGAGGGAATGTTTCAATAAAAAAGGTACTATAATTTAATAGTACCTTAGCGATTTTTCTCTATATGGTTGGAGCATCCATTCCTATCTGCGCCCATCCTTCTCTAGCTGGCCCATAAATATCGGGAACCCTTACTCCGGCCTGACGCATGAGAATCGTCATTTGACCGCGATGATGAATCATGTGCTTAATTAGTAATAAGAGGGTTGTCCCCTTCGTCATTGTCCTTCCAAACACATTCACCTCTTCAGTAAGAGAAGCGCCGGTCCATTGTTCCTTTACAGCGTGAGCAGTGTCGGTGGTGACTCTCCGAAATACTCCTGCAATTTCTTTCGCCGATTGTGGAACGGTTTCAGCGTTTTCGACTTGCGGAACATGAATGCCAAACTCGTTTAACATTCCGGGTGTGCTTGTCACAATATGCCAGGCTATTCTCCCTAATGTCCGGTCGTCTGTTGAAACTTGCTGCTGCAAGGAACTATTCTGCAAGGCATCCAATACGTTTTGAGTTAAAGCAGCTTCTTGAGTCCAATCGTCGATAAATTCTGCTATTGAAGAATACATGCAATAAATCCCTCCGCTATTTGAAAAAAATATTACTTCCTCGTCCTGCTTTAGATAGCAGGCTCGAATTCAAGTATTTGCGTTTATCCTATTATAAAGATTTAGGGCGTTTGCTATTTTCACCTTTTCTTCCAAATTGCTTATTCCCTTTATAGTTAACCCGTCGTTTTTCTTTTACCTTTATTTTAGGCTTATTGGCATATCTCGGTGTTTCGGAAGTTAGCTGAACAGGAACATCCCTCTGTTCCTTCGACAATAATTTCAAGGCAATTGAAACCAACGCGATCGCATCGTATTGCTCAAGCAATTCGCCTGCTGATTGTTTAAATTCTTTGTACTCTTCCTCTTCAACCAAATGAACCATCTTTTCTAAAGCGACTCTCTGGATTGATTCTTTTGCCTCTGCAACAGTTGGTATTGGTTTTCGCTGAATCTTTCCTTTCGAGGCTTTCTCGATACTGCGAATTTGTCCAATTTCCCTTGGTGTAGCAAACGTAATGGCTAAGCCCGTCTTACCTGCTCGCCCCGTTCTGCCAATTCGATGAACATAGCTTTCTGGGTCTTGAGGAATGTCAAAATTGTAGACATGGGTAACCCCTGAAACATCTATTCCCCTCGCAGCCACATCGGTGGCAACCAAAATATCGATGTTTCCGTCACGGAATTTATTCATGACAACATCTCTCTGTCGTTGATTTAAATCACCGTGCAATCCTTCAGCAAGATACCCTCTTTTATTCAACGCATCACTTAATTCATCTACGCGTCTTTTAGTTCTCCCAAAAATAACGGCTAAATCTGGGTTATACACATCTAATAGACGACAAAGCACTTCAAATTTATCTCGTTCATTAACCTCATAATAAACTTGCTTTACAGTTGGAGAGGTAACTTCCTTCGCTTTCATCTTTACTAACTCAGGATCTCTCATAAACTTTTCAGCAAGATTTTGAATTGGTTTAGGCATGGTTGCTGAGAACAACAAGGTTTGTTTATCTTCAGGGGTCTCTTTGAGGATTCGTTCGATATCCTCCAGAAAGCCCATATCTAACATTTCATCCGCTTCATCCAAAACCACAACGGAGATGCGGTCTAACTTTAGCGTTTTACGTTTAATGTGGTCCAAAAGTCTTCCCGGTGTTCCCGTAATGATGTGAGGGCCTTTTTTTAATGCCTTGATTTGGCGATCAATAGACTGCCCTCCATAAATAGGAAGAGAAGTTATGCCGGTGTATTTAGCCAGCCGATTGATCTCTTCGGAAACCTGAATAGCCAATTCTCTTGTTGGGGCAATTGCAATCGCCTGAACATATTTTTTACTCGTATCCACTTTTTCCAAGATGGGTATGGCGAAAGCGGCTGTCTTTCCTGTACCTGTCTGTGCTTGACCAATAATATCCTTCCCGGTTAATGCTACGGGAATGGCTTTCTCTTGAATAGGGGATGCTTCTTCAAATCCCATATCCGTAATTGCTCTTTGAATAGGCTCACTAATGCCTATTTCCTGAAATGTTGTCATACCTAAAAACCCCTTCATCTGTTTACTATTTTTTATTTTAGACTAAATTTCTTGATTGAATGCATCTCTGTATTCGCTCTTTTAATAATGAATCTTTTTGAACGTTTGAAGCTTGGAGTACACGTTTATGCCGCATCCTATTTTAAACATAAGTAAATGAAGTATACTGAACCGTTTGATCAACAAAAAAACAAGACCACCGTGCAGATCCGGTGTTCATATCTCTTTCGTCCCTTACACGCATCCTTAAAAAAATCCCCATGATAAAATCATGGAGATGACTTTATAGATATGAAGTGTACTGTTTAACGCAGAAATACTTATTTCATAACGTTCGCACATCTTAATTTAGAAAAGGATATGCCTTTAACTTACATTAGTTGTATCAATGACTTGCTCACCCGGAAAACAGGGACTTTACCCGCTTTGGTGAGGAATTCTTCCCCCGTTTTAGGGTGGATTCGAGTACGAGCTTCCCGTTGGCAAACCTCAAATTTGCCAAACCCTATAAGTGAAAAAGATTTTCCGCTAACTAGTGATTGTGTGATGACATCGATTACAGTCTCTACAGCTAATTCTGCCTCTTTTTTAGTTATCCCCGATTTTACTGAAACTGCATTTATTAGTTTTGATTTGTCCAAAAGTAATACCTCCAATTTATTTATTCCTTCAAAAACTTTTTCCTTATCGTAGGATTTCATCCTTAAAATAAGAACAAATACCAAAGTATTAAAAAAAGTGAGACGGCGATCCAGTAATCACATAAAACGTTTCATATAGCAAAGAAGGAACATGGTTGTTTATACTAACTATTTGCCATTTGTCTTCTTAAAAAGATGGAAAGGAAATGAAAAGTACTAATGCTGCAATATCCCGTCCATAAATCAAAATTCGAAAATTCTCGATAATAAAAAATTGATATACCTAAAACAACGAAAGCCCTGCCTCTCTTTCATCCTTACGGCTCCGTGACCGTGCCAGTGTGAATCAGGGATGTAAAACCAAATTATTACTTTTACTAACTCATTCGGGAAAATATCGTTTTTGTGAAGAAGAAATAAGAAAAATACCTAATATTGTGATGAAATAAAGAAGTTCTTGATATCTTTTGAGTTGAAGAGGATCCCATTTTTCAAATAAATCCATATTGAGGTAAAACTTTTACACATTCCTAAATTTCTTGTGGATTACTAATTACTCCATATTAGTAATCTTATTAAGGATACCACAGTCATATCCGATAATCAAATTTTATATTTTATCATTGATTATATTTTAATGTCAATGACTTTAATAGTACTTTTTATTTATTTTTTTAACTTTGCTGCACTTGGACTTACTAGCGCTTTTTTCCACTAAATAAACAGTTACTTTCCCTTAATCCATTGAATAAAAAAACTCGCCTTACTATTAATCTCTCCCACCGAGAATAATCTACACTAATTCAATAAATCTAATTAGATATGCTTCCCTCCTAATCTTTAACCACTTCTTTTTATTTATCATTTTTCAGTACTTTAATTAGCTTTTTTCCATATGCTGAATATATAAGGAGAGGAAAAATTATGGAAAATGGTCAGTTTGATGTCGAAACGCTTGAACGAATTAGAAATAAACTTACTTATATTAACTCCATTGCTAAAAGTAATTACAGTGACCACCCTGAATTAATGGATACAATTGAAAGTTTAGCCCAGGTAGCAAACATGTTTACAAACATTAGAATTCAAGAGTTAAACAATCATGTAAAAACCACGAGCCCTCAAGGATTTATAGTATTTAAACTAGGCAACGCGTACTCCAGAATGAAAAATTTTGAAGAACAAAAAAATAGTGACTTTCCTCCTTGGAAGCTATAATACTTTTTTGACAATATTAATGAAACGGAATGTTACAGTTTACTTTTACTGTTTTCATGACCCCTGCTTCAATTAGGAGAGGGGTTTTTATTTTTAAGTAAAAAAAAACAGACTCTTATTTAAGAGTCTCTGGCTGTCGAGAAACTTTCGATGGCCTTTTATTTTTGTATAATTCCTTTAAGATTTCACCGCATTGATTAGATCTAATATTATTAATATATAGGCTTTTCAATAGGTCTGTTGATTTCCGCTCCAGGCGGCTTCGCTTTCCGCGGGCGTGCCGGGGAGCCTCCTTGGCGCTAAGCGCCTGCGGGGTCTCCCCAGCCCCGTACTCCCGCAGGAGTCTACGCCGCCTTCCGCTCCAATCAACAGTCTGTTATTTAATAAAGAGCTTCCATTCAACTAATATAAAATTAATATAAATGGTGAAAAATCAATGTTTAAGGCCAAAAAAGTTTAGCCAAAATGAATACGAATTTGTATCTATTGATGAATTAGTTCCAGATGATCACCTCCTTCGCTTGATGTACAAATATATAGATTTTTCATTTCTTCAAAAAAAGTTCGTCCTTATTAAAGTGAAGATAACGGACGCCCTACTGATCCCCTTATTCTTATTAAAATGATGTTTATTGGCTACATTTATGGCATTCGTTCAGAACTTCAATTAGAAAGGGAAGTAAAAACAAACGTCGCCTATTCCTGGTTTTTAGGGTTAAAATTCAAGGATTCAGTTCCACATCACTTCACGATTAGCTGGAATCGTCAACATCGTTTTAAGGATACCAATATTTTTCAGGAGATTTTTGATGAGATAGTGCTTTTAGCAATGAATCATAAGAGGGTTGGCGGACGTGTTTTATTTACGGATTCAAGCCGGTTACGGGGATTGAATAATGCAAGTGAACAAGCTCTCCTTACCGCGGCTTGCCAAAATATAAAA
>NZ_BNDS01000009.1:0-90542 GCF_014656545.1 Neobacillus kokaensis | reverse complement strand
TTAGCATGGACAATCTTTTAACAAATAATGGTATTACGTTCAGATAAAATAAAAAAATTGCCGAGAAAAATACCCTTTCTCGACAATCTGACAGACTCTTATTTAAGAGTCTCTTTTAATTCGGTTCTTATAATTAAGCTTTACGTACGTTAGCAGCTTGAGGTCCACGTTGACCTTGCTCTAGGTCAAAGCTTACTTCTTGACCTTCTTCTAATGTTTTATAGCCTTCGCCTTGGATCGCTGAGAAATGAACGAATACGTCTTCTCCACCCTCACGTTCGATGAATCCGAATCCTTTTTCCCCATTAAACCATTTTACTTTACCTTTTTCCATGTTTGTTGCCTCCCATGTGCTTACACACCATGTATTACTATCCTTGCTCTCAGTGATCATCAAGACGAAAAGTTCATTCTAATACTATCCATTACACGGAACAAAAATAATTCTTATTAATATAGCATATTTCGAATGTATTTTCAAGCATACAAAGCAGTAAAAGTATTTGTTTTCGCCTATAATTCAGTCAACCTGCATTAAAGCTAGTTTCTTTATCCGGGATCTTGGCCATCCTGACTAAGGTGATAGTGACCATGCTGCTTTTAATTTTCTCGGTTGGTTATCGATGATATTAGTGTCTTATCCTACCCCCTATTATAATTTTCATAAGAACGTATCAACTCAACCCACTTCTCTGATACAATAGAATTTAACAAGATAGTTAATCTGTTACATTTTTTAACCCCCATCGATAACACGAACTGTGATAGTGGAGGAAATTGACTAAGTCGTTTAGGAGATTGGAAACCTTTAATAAAATAAGCGTGCTTTATGACATCGTATGTAGCGAGCATTTTTGTCTACTGACCTTGTTGAACAGTAACCTGGATCAAAATAAAAGGTCCAGTCCAGCTTAAATGATAAGGGATGCATAATATTGAGCGATAATCTTCATTAAAAACTAAATTTAAAAATAGAGAGGGTGATTGAATGGGGAAAAATCTGTTTACTATTGGGGAAGAGGTAATGATCAGAGCGTCAGGCATAACAATAACAATTTTTAAATATCAGTATGTCAAAAACATGAAAAGGTACTCATACGTTGTAAATGAATACCCGAACACTTTTTTCTTTGAAGAAGAATTAATGAAAGAATCATAACCTTTCATCATTATTGCTAATAAAAAATAATTTTGAAAAACCCTTATATATATATCGAAAAAATAATGAATAAAGGTGATCACTTAATGAATAAAGCCGATTTGTTAAAAAAACTACACAATGCTAGTCGAGGTAATTTTTTTTCAACAGAGATTCCAAAGGCTTCAAATGAAGACGAAAAAAAGATTGAAGAGTTTGTTGGTGAATTAGAAAGAGAAGGAAAAATCAAAATAAGAGAATGTATACAGCGAGATTACTCTGTTTATTTACATGGGATCATGAAGTATGCATCCGAATAATCGGGTGCATTTTTATTAGTCAAGTTCCATTTATCTATAACGAAATTTCATCCATCCTTTTCCCTTCTCTTTCCCTATTCTCGTTTATTAATCTTCGCTAAATGAGACAACATGAGAAAGACGATGACCATTATCCCCGTAATGAACAACCATCCAAAGGTAAAGCCGCCCGTCTCATCGACCATATATCCAAAAATCGGCGGAACCAGCATAACTCCAATCGAACCAAAAGTTATACTCACCCCGCTAGATATTCCTGCCTGCTCAGGTGGTACAATTTCACTTGCAAGATTCATCCAAATGCCATTAAAACCGGAAACCGAAAATCCAAAAATAATGACGATAGGAATAAGCATTGCAAAAGAAGCGCTTGGAATCAACGCAACCGTTAAGCTCGAAACAGAAGTAAGTACGGTAATGATTAGTAAAATCACAATGCGGTTTCCCTTAAATAAAAAATCACTGATCATGCCCCAAGTAATTCGGCCTAACGACCCGCTTACTTCCGATATAACAAATAGAATCCCCGAAAGAACTAATGGAATCCCAAACTTTTCATAAACAAATAAAACAAGATACGTATTTAAGCACATTTGCGATCCGTTTAGACCCATAGCGCTTAAACTCACCAGCATAAGCTGTTTATTTTTTAACATCTTAAACATGGACTTATAAAAGGAAACAAGCCCACCTTGATTAGCTGACTTTTTTGAGTGTGGTGGATCCCTGTAAACCATATACGATACGCAGCCACTGATCAGCAAAAGAAGACAAGCCCCCAGCAATACGGAACGCCAGTCATACTCCACCGCCAACGGAAGTAAAATTAACCCGGCAAGAGCAGATCCAGCAGTCACTCCCGTTTGCTTAATGCCCATGGCTGTTCCTCGTTGATGGATGGAAAACCAATCAATAATTCCGCGGTTGGTAATTGGATGCATAAATCCGTAGCCAATTCCGCCTAGAATAACGAATAACAGGACAGCCCAAAACTGCCCCAACAGCGTCATCACCAGAAAGCTTAGGCCAACTAAAAAAGCAGCAGTGATCAATAGCTTCCGTGAACCAAATCTGTCCGTTAAAAATCCGGCTGGAACGGAAGCGAATGCCTGACCTAAAAAGAGTGCTGCTGGTAACATCCCAATTTGTGATTTGGTTAATGTAAGATCATTCCCAATTAGTACTCCAAGCGGCCCAATACTACGGCCCACAAAGGAGACTAGAAGCTGAGCCAAAAGCAGAAACAACAGCATCCGCCATGGCTCAGAAATCAGTACAGCCTTATTTTTTAACATTAATTTTGCCATGTTAGCTTCGCCTCTTTACCACTGCAAGTGAACTCATCATTGCAGGAAAAAGAAAATAATGAGTTCTTATTTTATCTCTATGCTTTTATATACACGGCATTCAAATCTTCTTCAAGAACAGGATCTCTTTTTAACGATGCAGACGATAACAATGAGCCGCCTACACAAACGATAAAGTTTAGTGTTAGCCCGATAATTCCCCCGTGGATTCCGTAAACCGTTTTGTGCCCGGTAAAGGTTAACAAACCGGCAACAATGGCTCCAAGGACCATTCCCCAGAAAACGGGCTTAGAATTTAATCGTTTCCAGTAAAGTCCTAAAACGAATGCCGGGAATACTTGAACGAGCAATTCGAATTTCAAAACGAATATTTCATAGAGCGTACCCGGTGGATTCCAGGCAATCCAAAGTAAACCGAAAATGGCAATAATCCCGATGATTTTTCCTACCATTACTTTTCGATGTTCGCTGGCATCCGGTTTAATGAATTTTCCATACACATCATTAGAAATTAAGGAAGAAAAACTTAACAGCACGGAGTCCGCTGTGGATACAATCGCTGCAACGATTCCTCCAAAGAAGATAATCATAATCCAGTAGAAAAATGGATTAATAGTTGCAATTTCATTTGCCATAACACCTACAAGCTGTTCAGAGGCATTGCCTTCTAATCCTGGAAAAAGCTTAATTCCGATGATTCCAACAAGAAAAACCAATCCTGTCGTTAGAAGCGGCATCCATGCCATCCGGGCAAATGACTTTTTTAACGTTTTTTCGCTTTTTGCTGCATAAATCCTTTGTACGGCATGAGGATAAATACTAGCACCAAGTCCAACGAGGATTAGCATACTGAACCAGTTAATGTTCACCTCTGCTGATGGTACGGCAATTTTAGCCGGCTCATTTTCAGCGATAAATTGAGTAATACTGCCAAAGCTCCCTCCAGCTAAGTAAACCCCGCCGGCCACGAAGGCTAATATTCCAATTAAAAGGACAATTCCCTGCATAACATCAGTAAAAGCAACCGCTTTCATTCCACCCATCCACTCATAGGCTAACATAACGAGAACAAATGCAATTACTGCAACTTGATAGGGAATGGTCCCGCCGGTCATCCCTGATACAGCCTGGCCAATCGCAACCAGCTGTTCAAGTAAGTAGTTCCCCAATCCCCATAGCATAAGGAATATTGCTAGCAGGGTTACCCCTTTTGAATTAAAACGGTGTTGGAGCCAATCTGTTGGAGTGATAAAATTCCGTTTTTTTGCAATTACATATAATCTAGGAGCGAACAGTAGATAGACACCGATAATAATCGTCATAAATGAGATGGACTGGAGCCAGGAGAACCCTGTCCGGTAAGCCGATGGTGCATAACCAACAATCGTATTCCCACTATATTGCGTTGCAAATAAGGTGAAGAACAGAGCGACAATCCCTAAATTTCCACTTGCTAAATAATAGCCTGATAAACTTTCGTGAATATTTTTTTCACCGCGGCCAGAGTAATATCCAATCACAAGCATAATGATCGCAAATACGGTTAAAATAACGATTCCATCAATTCCGGCAAATGTTAACTCACCCATATGTACCCTCCTCTACTTTTCTACTTCTTCTTCGTCTTCAACAATTTTCCATTGCGTCAAACAAATCCAGCTTAAGTACGCACATAAGACCACCGAAAAGGCGAAAATAAAGAATGCCCAAAATGGAAAACCGAGAATGTAAGGCTCTACCATTGAATCTGAAAAGTACCAAGGCACATTTCCCATAACAATAATTAATAGACCAATCCATATCCATTTTTTGCGAATCGGTTCTTTTACTTGTTTATTCATTATGGCTACCTCCTATTATTTTGAATTACTATTCCGAGATTTTATTAATTCAAATTAGACTAATTAAATAATTTTCTTTTCCTTTAATTCTCTTAATTTCTTATCATCAAATCCTAACAGATCTTGATAGATTTCAATATTATGTTTCCCCATCACCTCGGGACCGACGTGCTTGACTTCTCCTGGGGTCCGGCTTAATTTTGGGACAACTCCAGGCATTGGGAAATCTCCCAGCTGTGGATGTTCCACATGAATAATCATCTCTCTTGCTTGGTAATGCGGGTCCTCGACAATGTCCTTGGCCGAATAAATTAAGCCTGAAGGTACACCTTTTTCTGCAAGAATGTCGAGCGTCTCTTTAGCTGGTAAAGTTTTCGTCCACTCTTCAATCATCGAATCTAGCAGCTTCATATTCTCTCCCCTTGCATGGTGAGTGGCAAAGCGTGGATCATCCGCTAGTTCC
The DNA here is from genome assembly GCF_014656545.1 of Neobacillus kokaensis. Lineage (GTDB taxonomy): Bacteria > Bacillota > Bacilli > Bacillales > Cytobacillaceae > Neobacillus > Neobacillus kokaensis. The sequence goes on along the minus strand of NZ_BNDS01000009.1, from coordinate 85,473 downwards.
GGCTGCTCCATTGCCTCACACAATCTGCGGAACACCCCATCTGCATTCGCCCCAATGACAATATAGGTTTTGTCCTTCGTAAAATAAATATTGGAAGGTGCAATCCCAGGAAGAATATTCCCCATTCTTTCACGAATATATCCGGCTAATAAGTAATCTGGGATGATGCTTTCCATGATGGAGAACACTGATTCATAAAGGGCGGTATCCACCACCTGGCCTCTTCCCGATTGCTTGCGTTCATGAATCGCAACAAGACAACCAATGGTGGCGAACAGAGCTGCTAAGGAATCCCCTATCGAAACACCAATTCTAGATGGCGGTCGATCCTCAAATCCGGTGACATTTCTTAATCCGCCCATTGCTTCCCCAACACTTCCGAATCCAGCACGGCTTTTATACGGTCCCGTTTGCCCAAATCCTGATGTCCGTACCATGACTAATTTTGGATTAATTTCTGATAGAATTTCATAAGAAAGATTCCACTGTTCCATTGTTCCAGGGCGAAAATTTTCAATCAGAATATCGGTTTCTTTTACCAATTCCTTCAAAATATTTTGCCCTTCTTCCTCACGCAGGTTTAGGGTGATTGATTTTTTGTTTCTTGATTGGACAGGCCACCACAGACTAACCCCATCCTTTGATTTCCCCCAATCGCGCATTGGATCGGCCTTCCCAGGCGGCTCCACTTTAATAACTTCCGCCCCAAAGTCAGCTAGTAATCTTCCAGTAAACGGACCAGCTAATAATGTCCCCAATTCTAAGACGCGCAAGTCTTGTAATGGCAGTTTCGGCTTCGTCATGTTCATACCTCCTATGTTGTTATATGATTTTGAATCTTCTGTATTATGTATACAATTTACTGTCTTTGTATACAATAAGTCAATAATATTTTTTGAAATTTTACAAAAATAGTTCATTTATCGTATTTTTGGGCGTGCTTTGCTATTTTTATCACGCAATTCAGAAAATTTATTGAAAGTTTTTTTGACTTTGTATACAATAACCTTGAGGTGTTCAAATGGATGCATACAATTACATTAAAGAGGCCATTATCCTTGGTAAATTTGAGCCCGGAATGAGATTAGGCGAAGAAACGTTAGCAAAAGAGCTAAACCTAAGCAGAACGCCTATTCGGGAGGCTATTAAACAATTAGAAGCGGAAGGTCTGGTGGTTCCACTAAAAAGAGGTGTAGGTGTAAGACACTTTACGAAAGAGGACATCAGGGAGATCTACGATTTAAGGAGTTTGCTAGAAAGCTATGCTGCGGGTCAAGCAGCGATAAACAGGACAGAGGCTGATTTAATTGAACTTGAAACGGCCAACCAATTGTATGAAAAAGAAATTTTCGACACACACCGTGATCCGAACAGTATTCGGAATATTGTCAGAGTGAATTCAAGATTTCATGATACCGTTGTTTCGGCTGCAAAAAATAAACATCTATATTTTCATATTTCAAAAGTGGTTGTTGTCCCGATGGTGTTTCGTTCCTTCTACTGGTATACCGATTTTCAGCTTCAGCAATCTCTCGAGGTTCATAAAATTATTTTTGAAGCCATTAAAAATAAAGAGCCGGAACGTGCACGAATCGCGATGCATGAACACATTTTTCAGGGCCGCGACAATGTCTTAAAACATTTAGATGATAGTACAATCAGCCACTTGTTTAAGGAGGAAGCATGATGATTGAAATTTGTGAAGTCGGTCCACGAGATGGATTGCAAAATGAGAAAAAAATACTTTCTACTGAAATCAAAGCCGAATTGATCACCAAATTAATTGATGCGGGCATTCGCAACATCGAGGCCGTTTCCTTTGTCAATCCAAAGGTTGTTCCGCAAATGGCAGATGCGGAAGAATTGCTTAAAGTTCTCCCAAAACGAGAGGATATCCGTTACGGCGGCCTTGTCCTAAGTCGTTCTGGATTAGAACGCGCACTCAATACCGATATTCACTTTCTCCATGTAGTAACAACAACAAGTGATTCCTTTAACCTGAGAAATGCCAAAAGAACGGTTAATCAAGCCGTTGAGGAACTGTCGATGGTTATACAAGACGGAGTTCAATCCAATAAAGGCGTAGCCGGAATACTAGGCACTGCGTTTGGATGTCCTTTTGAAGGAGAAGTTCCTTTAGGGAGAGTTCTAACGGTTGCCGAAAAATTTTTAGAGGCTGGTTGTACCGAGATTACTTTAGCTGATACCACAGGAATGGCAAACCCGAGCCAGGTGCAAACCGTTGTTGCTGCATTTTATGATCGGTTTGGCAAAGATTTATTACTAGGACTTCACTTCCATAATACACGCGGCCTTGGTCTGGCTAACATCCTAGCAGGCTATCAAGCTGGCGTCCGCCGTTTTGATTCTTCAATTGGCGGCCTTGGCGGCTGTCCTTTCGCGCCGAAAGCCGTAGGCAATGCATGTACGGAAGATATGGTCAATATGTTCCATGGAATGGGGATTGAAACAGGCACGGATTTAAATAAGCTCATTCAGACAGCACAATGGTTAGAAATGAATATGGGTCGACCTCTAGACGGAATGCTCATGAAGGCGGGTATTGCTTAATATTTCTCCACAGACGGGTTTATTGAAGCTACCCAAGTGCGCGTCTTTTTCGTTTATCTTTGCTGAGGCGCACTTAGGAGCTTCCTAGGTTGTCGAAAAGTTTACTAGTCATTAAGACCCATAGCCCCCCTATTTTATTCCTAACAGCAATAATCATAAGGATGCAGCGGATGATTTGCGGGATGGAGCCACTTTGGTTCAAAGGTTTTATCTTTCCAATGCCAGGCACCTAATGCGGCTGCACAGGCATCAATGGAATGACTTTCTTCTTGAACAGAAACAGGAAGATTGGTTAAATTTTGTCCCATCATCCAATTTCGGATAAACATTCTAGCAGTAAAATCTTGCTTATAAGTTAAAACATAATTGAAATTCTCTGGAGGAAGTCTTGATCCAATAATTGCTCCTGGATGTACTTCCACGATGGAAACGGGATTTTTGGTTTCAAGATTTTCGATTTCACGGGTAAGCTTAATCCCTCTCAGTGTAAAATAGACCATTCGATTAAGGGTCGGAGCCATAATGGACCCCGGCTTCATCCCTAATGAAACTATAAATTGCCTCAGCTGCTTATCCCCCGGCCTGTCGCCCCCGCCATCCTGATAAGATAAAGGTGCATCAATTCCAATCACCACTTCATCAAACTCACTTTGAAAATTAATTTCTTTTATGATATCCATGTCACCTATATCGCTTAATAGTTTGATCAACTTTAATTGATTTGGAAGTTGCTCAAAAACGGTTAAAACAGTATCTTTATGATTGCTTGGACCTGATAAATCAATCCCAATTACTTTCAATAAGGTTCATCTCACTCAAAAATAATTTCACACACATATTTTACCTATTTGTATTAATTGTCGCAATTATTAAGGGTAATTATCATTCTATTTACAAATAGGTTAATATCGTTTGTTTCGACAAATTTTTTAGAATCGCTTGTTATAATGGCATTATCTTAGATGGAGTGCATGGAAAACATAACTCAAAACTGGATGAGGAGGAAACATGGCAGATCTATTACTTTATATTGGTACATATCTAACAATTACACTTGCACTAGGCTGGCTGATTTCAATCGGTTTTGATCTATTTTATTGATAGGTTTCAGAAACGACGATATCTATTGAAGTGATGGATAGAAAAAGTCCGTATAACAGCTTTTATAGCCTCTACTACAACCTAAATTTATTTTGAACACGTGTGTTCCTTGAAATTTGTTGAGTGATTAATCAATTAATCTTAATCCTCAAGGAGGGAAATACTGTATGGATTTTAGCACTATATGTAAAAGATAGTATCAAAATGTTCGAATTGACAATAAGGATGAGGCTTGGGAGGAGTATAAAAAAGCAAATGGGTGTAAAATACTCTCAGAAATTATTTACTTTACGGATTTTGAATAGAAAAATAAACAAAAAGAAAACGTCGTTCTTTATTGAATGGCGTTTTCTTTCTTCTTTTTCAATTAAAGTAGTAGATGAAAATAGAATTCCCCTTGTCCTGGCCTTTAGAAAAATAGGATTTTAAATATTTGTTAATTTTCCGTTAATTAAGGCTTTATCTAGTTCACGAACCTGATCATAACCCCGTAGCAAATGCTCAGGAACCAAGGTTCTTCCGTATTCCCAAGCATTTGTTTCTATCACAGTTTTCAGCTTTTTTATCTCATCGTCTTCACCATACATTAAAATTCTAAGATCATGTTTATTTTTCTTAAAATCTAAATAATAACCTATCACTCGATAAAGAATAATTTTAACAAAGTTTTCAGCTGTCTCGTTAATTCTTATTTTACTGATATAACCATTAACTTGAAGATAATTAAATTTAATTGTATTGGTCGACACGTTATAACTCATTGGTACAGTAAGTGTATTGTTAATTTCATAGTTAATAGATAAATTGTGTATTTGTAATGTCTCATCGATGATTTTCTCTATATTCCAAATATATAGCATCTGGCTATCACTTCCTTTTAGAGCTTCTTACATGTATGTACCAGTTACTCCTCTATTTTACAAATAATTTATTTTTCTTTAAAGTAATAAATCCGTGACAAAAATAACACTTTCTGTAATAAAACAACAACATTAAAAAACTTGGGACATGATTTTTTTAAAAAAGGTTTCATCTGTAATTTATTTTATTACTTCAAGCATTAGCTAAGGAAATCAAAAAAATTTAGAAAAAAAGAGCCATTCGATAACTAAATCGAATGACTCTTTTCTTATTGTGATGCATCACATTACTTGAACAGTAGCTATGATGATTACATTCCTGTTCTATACTTTTTTTCACTTGAGGATGTCTTTTTTGACTCATGCTTTGCTTTTTCTTCAAGTTGTTCTTCTCTTAAATCCTCTACTGGTATAGGGTCAACTGTTTGCTCACTTTTAAATTTATCAAATATGCTCTCATTCTCTGTTGGATATTGCTCAGGGGAGTCCATGTTCCCCTTAGTTTTTATTTTATTTTTGTCCATTTCCTCTCACCTCATTATTTTCCATACCCTATATCTGGGGATATAAAACAAATCCTTTTGGCATTAATTCAGTATCTTTTAGAAAAAGTCCCTTTTATACATCGATTTGTATGGAAGCATACAGTTGGTGTGCAGCTATTATTTTGTTGCTTAATAGATTTTTCTTGTTAGCAAACTCCCGTAGTTTCTAATTCATTACTAGTTAATCTAGACTTTCCCTATTTTTGATCCAATCATAGATCGAGGTAAAGACGGTTTCTAGCTGTTTGCCAACAGGAGTTAATTCATTTGACTATTTAGCTTACTAATAGTAATCTATGAATTAAACTTACTTAAAGTAAGTTGATGAGTAGGAGGAAAAATCAATGACAACAGCAACTGTAAAAACTTTTAACGATGTTATCAGAGAACGTCACTCTGTTCGAAAATATGATCCTGCATTTAAAATTTCACGAGATGAAATAGAAGATATCTTAAATGATGCCATATTGGCTCCTTCTTCAAGCAATCTTCAGCCTTGGCGTTTTATTGTAATTGATGACCAAGATACAAAGAAAGAACTTCGCCTGATAGCCAACAATCAGGAACAGGTCGAAACCTCCTCCGCTGTGATTGCGGTTTTAGGCGATAAAGAGATGTATAAAAATGTTGAGAAGGTTTATAAGAGCAATTATGAAGACGGTCATATGGACGAAGCTACCATGAAGCTCATGATCGAAAATTCCAATCGGTTATATTCCAATTTACCAGAAGACATTCGAAAAATTATTGCGGCTTTTGATACTGGTTTAATTTCGATGCAGCTTATGCTGGCTGCCAAAGCAAAAGGCTATGACACCGTTCCAATGGGAGGGTTTAATAAACAACAATTTATTGAGAAGTTTCAAGTATCTGACCGATACATGCCAATGCTTTTAATAGCTTTAGGAAAAGCAACAGCTCCTGCACACAAAACTACACGTATACCGTTAAAGGATATTATAGAATTTATTTAATTTCTATATGGCATACTTACGTTGTTTACTGCATTAATGTAAGGAAAAAACTGCACTCAAATCGTTGTAAAGGACTCTACAATGATGCGGTGCAGTTTTTTTCTAAATGTTACTTTTTCTTTTTTTCCTGAGACTGCATTGCTACTCTTTCAAGTCCGTCGTTCGCAAATTCCACATCGTTTTTCGGCATGGCTGGATTATTTCCTATTTCCTTATTTTTCTTTTTGGACATTTTTACACCACCCTTTCAGGTTTGCATTGGGGATTTGGAAACCGCAATTTTAGTTTGGATTCTTTTTTGAAAGCTATACAATACTGTTTTTGGGGATATTTTTTTGACTATTTAACAGGAGAAAGACCTTCTTTTTGTGAAGGTCTTGGAAATCATCAGTTATTTATTTCAACATTTATTATATAAAGTCCAAGGAAGTACTCCATGAAAAGACACGTGCTAAAAAAGGGGTTTCAATCGTATGACGGTACCCTGCAGCTTTTCTATTTATTTCCGGAAATAGACTGGTCAATTACATTAGGATCAAATACATTGGTAGTGCTTATCCCACTTTTGACAATAACAATCCCACCTGTGTTAGATCCTGCAGCACCTGAAAACGACTTTGACACATCTTTGGGTGAGATAAATAGACTATCTCCAAACTGGGTAATGCCGCCGCTCACATTATCTATTCGAATCGGTCCGACAAACGCTGGCAAATATAACACACCCCTTTCCAATAAAGTATACGATAAGATATGAGCTAATCCCTTTTATTGTAATCCGTTAATAGCCTAAAAGATGAAGGAGATTCCATTTATTTGCCCCAATTTCAGTATGTAGAATTGTTTTGGGAGGCAATATGGGACATGGACCTACATTCGTTAAAAGATTTCTTTAAGAAAAATAAAATTCTTAAGAAGTTCGCTTTCATTGATTGAGATCCTATGCGTTAAATCCTCGGTTCTTAAAACAAACTCTTTAACACCGATAAATTCCGATTCACTAACCAAGTAAAACTGAGTTCCTCTTTTATATCCATTAAATTGCTTTTTTAGTTTGTATACCTTCATTTAATAACCTCTTATACAAAAACTTGCTCTATGTATTTCGTTCCATAAAGCAAGTTTATCAAAAAATTAAAGATAAGTTTATCCTATTGTGTAACTTCTTCCCCCTGATAAATCCGGAATGCCGGAACAATGGTATCAGAAACGATTTCTTTTCCTTTTTCACGAATAAAGTCCAATTTATAGTAGGCGTCGAATCGTTGGCTGATTTCCGTTTTCACCAGTTCAGGCGGTGTAACGACGATGAATTGAAATTTCAATTTCTCAGCGACAGCGAAGATTGGGTCAAGAACATGGGCTGAGGCAGCTTGTCCAAATGGATTATCACAGATTAAAGGCACCCAGCTTTGATCGGTTTCGCTTTTCACTGACAATAACATCATCATTACGACCATACGTGCGGAAAGCTTTTGTCCGCCGCTTCCATCCGATTTCGTCTTAGAACCTTGATTAATCGTCTGCCAGGTCGAATAGTGTTCTCTTTTAGGCTTGCCATACATAAAGGCGTTATCCGTGCGCATATTATAGACAAGCAGCTCAGGGTATCGATTTCTGAGCGATACAAATAAAATTTGCTCATCACTTATGAGCTGTTTGATTTCTTGGTCTAATGATAGATTGTTGTTATCAATCACATCAAACTGTTCCGTAATTTTGTTAATCGCCGCGACAAAATGCTGCTTTAATAATGGCTCGATTTCTTCTGCCCTTTTTGGCAGGATGTCCTCTCTGAGCTGAACAAGTGGAAACGTTCCTCGTTCATTTTTCAGCTTCATTTTCGCAATCATCGAACGAATCGACTCTGAAATACTCATCACCTTCATGCTGGCCCGGCTTGCCCAGAAGTTTTGCGCCTTTTCCGCCCTTTCTTTGTCACGTTCTAACTGCTCCAATCCGCTTTGGGAAAAACGCTTCATATTTTTAACGATGGTTTGAACATGGGAATAATGCCTAGTGTCCATATGGTCAAGTGTGGTTAACACTTCATTTTTAAACCGAATCTCCCAATCTTTCCCTTCAATCGCAAGCTTTAAATTACGCAAGGATTGTTCAATTTTCGCATGCTTCTCTTGACCTTCGTCCTGAATCGCTTGATGTTCTTCACACCAGGACAAGATGCAGGTTTTTCCTTGATTCTTGATTTTTTCGACATCCTGATCAGTGAATACGGCAGCTTCCTCCTTAAGGATCACGGATAAGGTTAACAAATCCCCTTCATAGCCTGTAATACTGGCTTCTGTTTCCTTCAGTAGTTTTTCCGCCTTCTTTACTTCATCCTTTGCGATTTTCGTTTGGTCATTAATTTCAACAGCCTTTACTTCTAAGTCAAGGTCTTCCCATTTTTCAGGCTGTTTTTCATGCTTCGCGACCTTCTTTCCTAACTTGTCACACTGCTTTTTCGCATGCTTTAAAGAGGTTTCCGCTACCGTAACAGCCGTGCCTTGTTCCCGTTCTTCTTTTTCCGCAGTTTTTGCTTCCTTCTGTGCGGTTTGCAGCATATTTTCCAAGATACTAATTGGTTCACCCGGTTCAGGAACTTCCTTCCAATCCTTATTATGAGCGGTCAGTTTTTTCTCTAATTTTTTTTGCTGCTTTTGTTCGGATTCTTTTTTCGTTTGAATCACTAATAATTCACTTGCTTGCTCTTCTTTTGATTTTTGCAGCTGCTTTAACTCATTCGTACTCCCATAAATCTCTTCTAAAAGATGTGGCGAAAGTCGTGGAACTTCTTCACTTAGGTCTGCCTTTTCTTCTGGCGGAAACGCAGCTTCCTCTATAAAGACAGCAATTTCCTTGATCGTTTGTTCGATGGTTAGCTTCCATTCAAAATAGGTTTGGTTCCATTTGCCTTGCAATTCAACAATCGTTTCATGCTCATTACTTATTTCCTGCTGCCTGATGGTTAATGCTTCCTTTTGCTTTTCTTTCTCGAGCTTCTCTTGTTTATTTACTTGATAAACTGTTTTTTCTTCGTCAAATTTAGCTAGTGTTTCTACATCCGCAGCAAGCTCTTTACGTTTTCGTTTTGTTTTTTCCAGCTGTTCTTGTAACTGTAGCTGTAATTCCTTCTCTTTTTCCTCTTGCATGATGACTTCTTGCAGTTTTGCTTTTTCAGATAGAAGAGCATTTTGTTCCTGAATGTGCATTCTTTCGAGATCAATGGAAAGCTCACTTGATAGGAATCGGTCGATTTCTTTTAAGATACGCCGTAATGACGCCTCTGTTTTCTCCATTTCTTCAAGCGCTTCTTGCTTATCTTCTATTTGTTTTGCAATATTCATTTTCCAGCTGGTGAATTGATTTTTATCTGCTAATAATGCTTTTTCGGTTCCGTTAATGATGACAAAGGAAGCTTTATCCCTTTCTTGATTCATTTCCTCGCGCTGGAAGATCGGTACAGGACTATGAAACAATCTTCCGGAAAGGACCTGCTGATTAATTTTATCCCATTGCTGGCGGCTGACGACTAAACCGTAAGGAAGGAGCGGGTAGGTTAAAAGGTATTTTGCCAGATCCTCAGGACTCAAGGATTGCAGGAATTGGGTTCCATAAAATACATCAATCCCGGTTTTCTCATCAATCCATTCCTTTAACTCTTTCACATCCTTATTGGCCACCCAGAAAGGCTCATCATTTAAGGAATGGTCCAGCTGTGTTTCCCAAAGCTCTTTTTTGATCTGTTCTCCTTGCTGCTTATTCTGGCTCAGCAGTTCCTCTATCTGAAGTGCATACTTTGATAAAAGGGCGTGGCTTAACGGCACAGTGACCCCATCTAATAAACCATGAAGCTTTTCAACTAGTTTGGCTTCTTTTTGCGATTGTGCTTCTATTGCTCGCTTTAACTCATCACATTTTGCTTCTAAAAATGTAATCGATTGAGCAAAAGTACCGTGTGATGCAGCTAGCTGCTTTTGCTTTTCCGTAGATACATGATCTTTTTCATGAAGCACTTCTAACTGTGCTTTTTTGGATTCCATTTGTTTCGTTAGGCTTTCGATGTAACCTTTTAAATCATAGGTGATGCGGTCGCCAAACTCGATTTTAAGCGCTTCTTCACTAGACTCGAAGTGATGGATTTGCGTATAGAGTCGATTAATTTCGGCATTAAGCTGAGCAATCTCCTTTGTTTTTTGTTTATCCTGCTGTGACAGTTCATTTTCTTTTTTCTTTAGGAACTTTTGGTAGCCAGCATACTGCGTCATGGCCTCTTGTATCGATTGGTAAGAAGCCTGCCACTCTGCTAAGGCTTCTTTTTTGACTTCTTCCATTCTTTGATTAACCTGTATTAAGCCGCTATTTTGTTCCAATTTCGCAATTTGCTGGGAAAGCGAGAGAATAGTTTGTTCGTACTCATACCACTCTTTTAGGATCGTCTGGAAGGAAAGCTCTTCTTTTCGGTCCTGTTTTTCCTTTACATGTTCTTGTAAAGAGTTATGCTTTTTCCGTTCTTCTGCTAATTTCTTCTCCCAATCTAGTACTTCCCTATGCGCTTTAGCAAACTCCAAGTTATCTTTTTGGAACCGGAAATCAGCTTGTTTTATCGTTAGTTTTTCAATGTCTTTTTCTAAGGTTATGAGCATTTCTTCTTCTGTTTTTTTCAAATGCTCTAATGCACCAAGCAGCTGCCGGCCAACCATTATGCTATCTTCTATGATTTCTTTATGTTCAATCCCTTTTGCCAGGTGCTCTTCAAAAGGGAGAATATCCTCTAAAAACTCCCTATGTGCTTGCTCTCGTTTTAAAAGCACAGGCAGGTCCTTCGCAATACTTGCCTGACTCTTAAAAATTTCTACAAGATCGTTCTTTTGTTGTTCTGTTCGATGCAGGACCTGACTAACCGTTGGAATAATTCGTTTTTGGAACAGTGAATGGTCATCTTCCGCTCCCTCAAAGTATTTTCCGACACCGCCTTCATCCTTATTAATATCCTTCAAGATATCCCAGTCTTTACGGTTAATTCCGTATGTATCTAAAATGCGATAATGCTTTTTCGTGTCCCGGTAAACATCATATCCATTCCATTTTAAATAGTCTTTTAAGGCTTCGGTGTCGGCCACTTCCTCGTTTTCATACAGCGGGATATGCTCAAGGGCCGCCTCTTCTTTCCGTTCAAACTCTCTAGTATAAAACGTAAAAACAGGGAGAATTTTTGCTTCCTGTTCGAGCGTCCTGCTTTCATTTCCGCCTTCCTCATTAATAGCGAGCCGCTGCTCAGCTGAGAACATTCCCCCTGTGACGAGATGACGGTGGTCCGCACCATCTAATTCCCACTGAATGACCACATGAAAGGTATAAGGGATAAATTGTTCCTTGTTATTAAAGAAGAATTGCTGATAATACCGATTATTTTGTTTTCCCCACGCCGTTCCAGGTTTGAGAATTTGGAAGATGGTCTGAAGGAATACTCCTTTCCCGCCGCCGTTCATCATCGAAATGAGACCGTTTGTTGAGGTTTCCTCATTATGAAAGTTAAACGTAGTATTTTTATATTGCTTTTGCATGCCATCATACTTCAGGCCAACAATTCTAATTCGATGAATCTTCGGCATGCCCATCCTCCTCTAAAGTCATTAATTGTTTCAATAATTCATAGCGATCATAATCGTGATACAGATATTCAATCCGTTCAAACAGCTCTTGCTTTGGGATCACCTTTGGGATATCATCGCGATCCAGAATGACAACTAACCGTTCTGCTTCCAATAAGCGCATGGCACTGGCAATTAACCCGATTCTTGTTCGTCGATTCGCCTTTTTGGCGCCATAATCTTCCGTTTCTACTTCCATGTACTTCCACGTAGTGACAACTTCCTTCATATCGATGCGTTCTTCTTCACCGAAGTTCGGCTTTGTTTTTAGAATGCTCTCCCAATTTACAATCAGATCATTTACTTGCCGCTCCAATGTATAATAACTAATCCCTTCCCGCTGCGAGCGGATTTTGGCTGCCTGGTTGCGATCGATGCTTGCTAAAAAGGACATGATGACAATGCTGATAAGATGAAAATGTCTTTTCGTCTCGATTTGCTTATGCTTTTCCTTCATATGGGTGAAATTGGTTGCAAAGACGGAGCCAGTCGGCTGGACAACCAACTGAATGCGTTTAGGCGATTCAATGATATAGGTGCCTGACTCGTCTGCTAGTAAAAGAACAGTCTGTCTTACCTCCGGATCAAAGTACGTCTGAAAGTGTTCACTATATTCATCGATGACTTTATCTTTTAATAGAGTAAAATAAACAGCTGCTGCCCTCTTGGTTGTTTCTGCACTCATTTATTTCGCCTCCTGAATACATAGTTTAAAAGGTGTTATTTTCGTACGCTGCCACAGGATTGGCTCCGCCCGATGATCAAACAACGTAAAGATTTTCATACCTTCTAACACTTGAAATTGCGGGTATTCGTTCAGTAGTTTATATAGAAGAATTTCTCTTTCATCGCTTAAGGTTTCTTCCTTCCGATGCAGCACCTGAACCTTAAGCGGCTTCCTATCAAACATCATCCATAGATCGATGGTTTCCGATTCTTCCAGCCATAGATCCTGCACTTCTAATGGAAAGGTGGAAAGTTCAGCTAATGAAAACTCTCCCGATGCTTGTAAATGTTGAAAAACATAGCTCCAGGCCTTACATACTGAATCCCAGTTCGTCACGCGTATTCGAGTTAGCTCTTCTTCGGCCTCCTCCTCGACAACCGTATTGGCAACTTGTTTCTCATCGAATTCCTGTTCACCCCAAATCCATTCAAGAGGCAGTATGAATTCATTCTTCGGTGAAAACAAAGGAGACAAGACCGTTTCGATTTCTGTAAACGACCGAACGCCTTCCTTCATAAACATATTTTCATAGAAATGCTCACGGAATGAAACCAAGCTATTTTCCCAAAATAAGGATGGGTTTTCAGCTTTTAATTTCAGCTCATAGGAAATGTTTTGAATAACGAGCTTCGCAAAACGATCATGCAATTGTCTAGTATGACCAACCTTTTCTTGAAGAAGATGCAATTCTTTTTGTATATCATCATCTTCTTCATTTCTTCGCTTCGTTTTTTCAATCATGCTCGTAATGGTACGGAAATGCGTTTTTTCCTCTTCAAATTGTTTTTCAATTTCAGCACGGTTGTCTGCTCTTTGCATTTCTTCTTCCATTAATAAGATTTTTGGATTGTTGGTCATTTCCTTTTGAAAGGAGAATTCTTTTGCCATTAAGCGGTTGACGCGTGAAATGAGGTGATCGAGGTTTCGAGTCGCTTTACGGAAATTTCCGTTTTTAATCAGCTGCATACTGTAGAGTTGTTCGATGGTGATGGAGAATTCCTCCGCCATTTCCCTGCTCATAAAAATCATTTCCTGAGAAACTTCAGTTAGTTTATACACAATGGAGCCGCCCATCTCTAAATTCGTGTATAACTCGTCCATTGTGACATAGCGGAACACCTGAGTCTCCCATGCCTGCCTAATCTCATCGTAATATAACGCTTCAAACGGCTGGCTGTACTCTTCTTTTCCTGAATATAACAGTCCGCTTGTGATTCGCTCAATTTGCTTCTCGTCTGCGAGAAGCTTCATTTGTTTAATTGCATCCTCCACTATATACTTAATATCTGACTTTTTTCTTCCATCATCATCATTTAATTCTCGGTAAAAGATACTAAGGAGCACTTGCATAAGAATACTTTGAACATAAGGCTTCAGCTCCCCTACATCCATCCCCCTGCCAAGCTCGAACAATGGATTTAATCGCTGCATTCTTCCTGCGAATCCTTCCCATGATTCGTTCACATCCATCGCCTCCATGTCTCGATTGTCAGGACTTCCTGAGGAATCCGTTTATTTTCCTTCCATAACCCCATGAGCAATGCTTGCTCCTCCTCTGTAAACCATTGAAAGAAGGCATCACGAAGCACGAGATTTTGTGTTTGACCTTGTTTTTGTTCATTTTTTTGATCATGACACTCCAGCATTTTGCGATAAATTTTTAAGGCAGGCTGAATGCAACAGTCAGGATATTTCTCTATCAGCCGGATTAGGATTCCGTACCCTGCTGCATCCAAATCGCCTGCGTAGTAAAAAAGATAATCGTCCGGTGGAAACATGCGAAAGAAAAACGAAAAGCTTCGTTCTATTTTCGTGCCTTCCCCATAAATAAGTAAATCAGGCTCATAATCAAGCGTCCCTGCTTCTAGTAATTGAATCGAAGTATGGAAGAATGATAGATTTTCTACGATAAGGACCCGCTTGATCTCATGGATGGCTTTTCCTTGTTTCAGCCAAAACACAAATGGCTCACCGTAGTTCACCATTTTCAGCTGCTCTTCTGTGGTGCCAATTCTTGTTAAAAAGCCTTTGCCATTAGGAAACTGTTCGCCATCCAGCAGAAATTTTTCATGGCCGAATAGCTCCAGGCTTCTTTCTTCAACGGACACCCATTCCCGCTCCTGACTTCTTTGTAAAAAGGAATAGACATTCTGGAGTCGATTCCATTCCTCTTTCGTTTGCCATTCAGGATGCCGTTCATAATAGGAAAAATCAAACTGATCACTTAATTTCATCATCTCAAGACGATCCCATTTGGCTGCTTTAGCTTTGATATTTACCCAGTAATAGAGGGAAAGTCCTGGTGTTTTCCCGTTGTATTGATTATTTTGGATAGGAATCAGCTGCCCTTCACCTTGTAAGGTTTGAATAGCGTTAAAAAATAGCGAATACCCATCCATTTCAAAATAATCATCCATCAATTTGCGTAATTGAAGTTCTAAATCATTTATATTGAGTTTCTTTTTTTGACTAGGGTGTTGGATATCGGAAATAAACCCTCTCACCCGTGCTTCAATGATATCGATTGTGGTCACCTGCTTACATCTTCTAAACTCATAGGAATAAACTCCTTCTATTATAAACTAGTTCCACGTTTGCTAGTAAATGATTTTCTTTAACTTTTGGTGTCAGGCATGCTCTGAAAGATATTATTTCATGATATTCATCATATAAGCTGTTTGAACGCAGTCTTACGTTTTGTTTTAGAAAAGTAAAGACAGACTCTAAAATGGAATAAGAGTCTGTCTTTATTCGTTCAATACTAATTATGCTTTATGAACGTTTGTAGCTTGGGGTCCACGTTGGCCTTGCTCTATGTCAAAGGTAACCTCTTGACCTTCTTCAAGTGATTTATACCCTTCGCCTTGGATCGCTGAGAAATGGACGAATACATCGTCTCCACCTTCACGTTCAATGAATCCGAACCCTTTTTCGCTGTTAAACCATTTTACTTTACCTTTTTCCACTTTCTTTGCCTCCTATTGTGTAAAAATGAACACAATTATTGATGGATTGTAACACCACCAAGATTTTTTAAATATCTTGGTATGGTCATATTATTCCCTTGATGATTGAGAGTTTATTCAGTTTATTAGTTAATACAAACCTTTAATGCGGTTTTATGTCTTTGACTTCACTCCTTGGAAGCTAATACATTATTTATAGATGAATAAAAATAAGAGGAGTAGTCAAACTTATATGATATGTATGCATTGAATTGACGATAAACATAGTTAAAAACTAACTTGGGATACTCGAAAGGTTGAATGATTATAAACCCAATTTACTGTGTTTTGTTTAGTAACCAATTAAGATGAAATAGACAATAAATTGGAGAAAAATAGAAGTGGCTTAATAGTAGGACTTTTCCTGTGTGAAGCGGCCGTCCGAAAATAGGGTCAGTCTCCCAGTGTACTAAATTTTTCATGCACTGGACTGACCCCTATTGAGGAAGAACGACATAAACTGGTACATGCTTGTACGGTTAGCTTTTTAGGGAATAATAACTTTGAGGTGAATTAAAAAAATTCCATTAAGCTCTTTTTTTCAGTATCACATTTATGACTTTTACCACCATAATTAAGATAAAAAGAATTAGTTTAAATGATCAGCCCTTTTGTATAACGGTGTTGTTGTAAATAGGCCATAATCAATTACAACCATTTGATTGTCGTCTGTTAAAGCTATATTTGCAAGCCTTAAATCTACTGGAATAATCCCGTTCAGTAAAAATAGTAGTGACAGCCTGCTCAGCTTCTCAAGGTTTTCTATATTGATAGAAGCCTTCCGCTCCATCTTCTTCATGACAATCCAACCATCTCCCTTTGCCAATACCGGACAGAGATAGTTTCGGATTTTCGGATTGGAAATGTTATATAGGTTATGTTCTTGAGTGTTGCATATCAATCCTATTTCCGAGAAAGCAATTTTTAAAACATACCCGCTTCCAAGATCATAGACCATTCTGTTAAAACCATGTCCGATAATATTATAGGGAAGATTAAGCGTCCTTTGAGCCAGTTTTCTTTTGTCACTTGGAAGACGGAGGGGGTTTTCTTTCATTTTTGATATCCACCCATCAATCGCATCAATGTCATTAATCGTTAAAAAAGAGTTTTCTTTTTCATTAGGAAATGGCATATTTCTCATCATCCCCTTCTTTAATAAATTGTTTACTTTTTACTTAGGGCATGTTTGAAAAATCCATTTATCAGTATTAGAGATTTTCCAAAGGATTAAATTTTCAAATGCTCAAAGTGTATAAGGAAAGTTATGACTATTGGTGGAGTCGAAGGGGCTTTCCGCCGTAAACGGATATAATTGCTGCTCAAAAATGTTCCTAAATACGTATCTAGCAAACCCGTGCCATGAGTCGTAATCGTAATCTTCGTGATAAGGCAAATTAAAGAGCAAAATCACGGTTGGATTCCCCCTATCTTTTATTCTGTTATTCGGTAATTAAATAGGAACGGACCTTTCATGAAGCCAGTTTTTCAAATACTTTGGAACTCCATCATTTAATAAAGTGCCAACATGTCCTCCCTCTACTGATATATATGTTTTATCTTCACTAGAGACAAAATCCATTACAGGATAGGTAAGATTCTCAGGTACGAGCCTGTCGTTTTTTGAAGAAATTACAAGTAAATTTGCATAGATTTTATGAAGGTCTGCAAATTTTCCATTAATATAAATTCCGCCGCGGATTAGCTTATTTCCTATTACCATGTCATTAATAACTTGTTTTAATGCTGCACTAGGAAATGGAATATGATTGTTAGTCCAATGATTAAAACGATGCCAATGATCAACGTAATCTTTATCATATGATCTATTTAACAATGATAAATAGTGACTAAAGTAAATCGGCGAAGTTATGGCTCGGACACCAGCCTGAATAACAGGACCAGGAACTAAACCAATAGTGTCCAAAGGGTCATCAAAGTTTAGCTGCCCATTTTTTGCAGCATCAAACCATTTTTCGAAAGCAGGAAAAGAGGAGAAATCGATCGGGGCAACTGTTAGGATTAAATTCTTAATTGGTTCCTCTGCAATGGCAGCATACATCGCAGCCAATGTGCCGCCAAGACAATAGCCTATTAATGTTACCTCTTTGGCTTTAGAGTGATGAAGGGCTTTTTGAACTCCTTTTTGAATATATTTAGTAATATAATCATTGATTGTTAAATCTTTATCCTCATACCCTGGGACACCAAAATCTATCAAATAAACATCAAAGCCTTCCTCAACAAAATTTTGTATAGTACTTGAACCTGGTCCTAAATCAAGTATAAAAGGCTGATTTACCAAAGAGTAGATAAGAACTAATGGTATTTTGTACTTTTTTTGTTTAGCTGGATAAAACCATACTATTGCTTTATTTTTTTTCCAAATTGCTTGTCTTGGAGTAAGGTTTGACTCTGGTGGTAAAGAATGAAAAACATTTTCAAAGCCCTTCCAGCGTTTTTTTTCTAGCTCCAAGTAGTCTTTTTGCTTTTTCTTCTTCTTTTTTGACATTTTTCATCTTATCCTTTTTGTGAATTGTTTTAGTTACATTTGAAATCATCCATGACCTTTCCATCAAAGGTGATTAATGAAATGTTTTTCGTGAAGAACCGGACCATTTTATATGTGGAGCTCCAATTGGGATTTCATCGTTAACATTGTCTATTCTCAAACTGTTTCGAATGGTATTGGCCAGTTCGTTCATACGCTCATCCAGCTTATCAACCTTTTCTTCTGTTTGGATCGCCACCTTGGCCACATTGGCGATATCATTTTTGGTAGGAAGGAGTAATATATTAGAAAATACTTCAATATATTTTTGAAGGGATTTGATATTATTTGTAATAAAATCAGAATGTTGATTTGCGAATTTTACGAGATCGTCTCTATCCAATAAGTCTTGAATGTGTTGATTGAGCTGTTGTTCTACAGCAAGGCCTGATTTTTTTAAATCTGTATAAATGGCAGCTAATTGTTCCTTCCTCTGTTTCTTTTTCTCTTTCTTGTTCTTTTTCGTTCCCTTGAATTTATCTTTCATAATCTTTTTTCCCCCATTCAGTGATAATGATCATTATTTGGTTAAACTAAGGCACTAATCCCTCCGTCGACTATGAGGATATGTCCGGTAATATAATCAGAAGCCTTAGAGGTTAAGAGTAAAATTGGCCCCGCTAAATCCGTGTCACTGCCGACCCTTCCAGCTGGGATATTGGCATGTAGTGGATGATTGCTTTTTTCTAGTATACCCTTGGTAATTTTGGTCGGGAAGAATCCTGGTGCAATTGCGTTTACTTGGATATTATGTTTAGCTAGCTTGACTGCCAAATCCTTTGTAAAGGTAATGAGCGCACCTTTACTAGTATTATAGGCAATCGTATCCATGATCTCCGGATTAACACCACCTAATCCGAGTACGGATGCTATATTCACTATCTTTCCGCTTCCCTGAGGAACCATTACTTTTGCTGCGGCTTGACTAAATAGAAAAGGGCCTTTGGTATTTACATCCAAGACATGTTCCCATTTTTCTTCCGGCAGATCCATAAATGGTGCAAACCATGAAGCTCCGCTATTATTTATGAGGATATCTATTGTTCCAAAAGTGTTAACCGTCTCATCAATTACTTTTTGAATGTCGTTCACTTTTGTTACATCACATTTAATGGCCAAACACTTAACGCCATATTCGTTCAATTCTTTACAGACTTCTTGGCAGGCCTCCACCTTTCGCGAGCATAGCACAAGATTAGCGCCGGCTTTTGCAAGGGCAATCGCCATCTGTTTCCCTAGACCCCTGCCCCCACCTGTGATAATAGCTGTTTTCCCATTTAAATTAAATATATCTTCCAACTGCCCCTCTCCCCTCTACTTGTTCAAGGATTCTATATATTATAGACAAGCATAAACTCAATGTGCATAATCTAAGAATTTCATCCATGCCCTTTTTGAATTATCAATAATGGAGGAGGATTCACCAGATTTTATATTCAGGGTAAATTGAATAACACAGTCATCGGCCATTCATGGAGCGAAAAAAGGACAGTACCTTGAACTGCCCCCCAATTGTTAGAGCAAACTATCAATTGGAGGTGCAGTTTTTGTATGGCTAAATAGTCATTTGAGCTAAAATTTGTGGCGTATTATTCTTATAAATAGAAAAGAATCTATTCGATCAGAGGATAAGCGTTTCAATGTAAGCAAAACACACTTAGAAACTTGGATTGGAATCAGTTCGGTCATGTTTATTTCTTTCTTCCAAGTTCATCCTTAATCCTCCTCTTGGCCTAAGAGTGATAGATGGAAAAGGTATCACCGGACGATGGTCCTTGGCGAGATTTAACTTGAACCGCTGGGAAATAGTAGCGAGGATGAGTACAGCTTCCATGAAAGCAAAGTGATTGCCGATACAGACCCTTGGCCCTCCCCCAAATGGAAAGTAAGCGTAAGCGGGAATCGTTTTTAAAAAGTTGTTTTCGAATCTTTCGGGACGAAAAGACTCTGGATCAGGAAAATACTCAGGTTTGTGGTGCATCACATATTGTGACACCATGATTGTGTCTCCTTTTTTAAATCGGTAATCTCCTATTTCAACATCCTTCTCTACTTGACGCCCTGTAACATAGGCGGGCGGATAGATCCTCATGGACTCCCAAATAATATTTTGAGTATATGGTAAGTTCATAAAGTCTTCCGGGACTGGTTGACGATTTCCAATTACGTTATCAATCTCATCAAAGAGTTTCTTTTGCGCTTCTGGATACTGGGATAGTAAGTAAAATGTCCAGGATAACGCATTTGCTGTGGTTTCATGGCCGGCGAGAAAAATGGTCATAACTTCATCGCGTACTTGAGTATCTGTCATGCCGATGCCATGGTCGTCATCACGCGCGGCCATTAAGATTCCCAGCATATCCTCGTGCCTTTCCGTATCCTTTCTTCTATTTTCAATAACGCTATACAGTACTTTATTAAGCTTGTCTAGTGCGTCCTTATATTCAAGGTTCGTTTTAGTTGGAATCCATAAAGGTAAATTAAACAACGTCCTCATTCTCTTTACAGCCACTCTCATAGCCGTTTCAATCGGCTTGCCAAGAATGCTATATCCTTCCTTGAAATCCAAACTGAACATCGTTTTTGAGATGATTCCTAAAGTAATACTCATCATATCCTGTGTGAGAATGCGTTCTTCCCCGTCATCCCATTTGGAGACAAAGTCAGTCGTTATATCAATCATATCCTGACCATAGTTAATAATATGCGACCGTTTAAATGCAGGCTGAATCAGCCTTCTCTGACGCATATGGGTCTCTTTCTCACTTGTCAACAGACCTTCTCCAATAATCGGCTTTAGTGCATGGAAATCCTTTGATTTAACGAAACACCTTGATTTTGTGACTAAGACCTGCTTAATCCATTCGGGATTTGAAATCAGGTACACATTTTGGAAAGGCCCGAAACGAATTTTTACTACTTCGCCATAGCTCGAAGCCTTTTTCAAAAAAAGGATGGGGTCTTCCCGGAATTCCTTTAAATGTCCGTTAAGCAGCTTCCCCCCGGGGACAATAGGAACTTTTCCTTTATTTGATAAATCTGCATCATTCAACTAGGTGCACTCCTTCCATACTTAATCATTACGTTTAAGCATTTTATGCACATTGCATCAAAAGGCTTGTACTTCAGCTAAAAATATTGAGGTTTAAGAGGACTCACTCCGAAACAAATAAAAAACGCCTAATCCCTTTCGAATCAAGGGGTTATAGGCGTTTTCACATCGAGAGCAAGGCTACTTTTAACATCTTACATACTTGCGTTTAAAACCAATCCTTTCTTTATCGACATCTTTTTGAATACTTTCGTATGCATTTAGGAAACCGCTTTTTTTCTTGTCCCGTTTGATTTCTACTGGACCTACTGCCTTTGCTGTCTCAACTGCCTTTTCATGCAGCGGCAAATAGGAAACCCCGACGGTGTAAAGAAAATTATTCATGGCGGATTTCGTTCGTTCTGGCGATTCGTGAATCGTGTTTTTCACCATATCAAGCATATCGGAAATCTTGCTTTCCGAAAATTCAACGTCCTTTCGGTTCCCTAAAAGCCAACAGTAGCAGCTCCAGCCCGCCGACATTCTCAGCTCTTCACCGCTCGCGATCCATTTATCAGCTACTTCTTGAGCAATATCTGCTTCCGCTAACGTTACTGCTACCACATAATCGGACAGCATATAAAAATAGGCCGAATCCATCCAGCGATCAAAATCCGACGCCGTCATGGCTATTGGGTCAGCAATAATGCCGGCAAAGTACATGGCATCGTAGTTCCCTGTTGCATAAAGCTCCTCCGCTAAAGGTTGATTTATTTTTATTTTCTTTGCTAATGGCTTCATTGCACCTGTTGCCACGCCAAAAAGCGGCTCATGCGCACCATTGGATATGTACATTTTTTTGGTTCGTTCCTTGCCAAGGGCTTCAAGCTCCTGCATAACCATTTCTACGTTCATCGTTTGTTAACACTTCCTTCTTTTGGAATTTTCCCTTACTATTTTGCTTATCGTATACCATCTCATTATCTTATAATAAACAGCCATTTGTCAGGGTAAATAAATCGGAGCATGCACTTGTACTGTTAGTTTTTTGGGGAATACTAACTTTGAGGTGACTGATCATGAAGATAAATCGGGTAAAAGAAATTCTTGCTTCAAAGGAAGAGATTTCTGTTCACTATCATGGAGTACCAGTTTGGATTGAAAACGTTGATGATGCTTCCGGGAAGGCATTCGTTTCACAACGGGGAAACCATGACGAAAGGAGACTTGTTGCTATTGAAGGACTGAAAGAAGAGTAACCAGTGGATTTATATAGGGAAGTAAAAATTAAGTGTTTTGAAACCATAAAAGCTCGCTTATAAGCGAGCCGCTTTATTTTAACTCCCCAACCTTTTAGGAATGCATTCATACTAAAAAGGAAGCTTCAGGACTTGCCTAATTTCCCCTCTTGGAATTGGTTATAGTTTCTCATTTCTTTGATGGTCTCTTCAATTTCTCTAATATAAAGATTAAATATTTGACTATTCCCTGAATCATTGAAATTTTGTTGATCTATAGAATTTAGTAACGCAATAACCGCTTTAAACTTTAAATCATCAAAAAATGGAATGTGGCTTTCCCCGTAAATTTCACCTTTTACTTCAAGATCCCCTTTTTCGTTTTCGAACTTAAAATTAACCTTCTGGGTATGATTCATATCCAAATATGATTGCTCCTTTTTAAATTAATGCACATTGTTTTCCTATAAATAAATACTTTTAAATAAAATATCCAAAATAATGGATTTAAATCCCTGCTGGTATCATTATAATATTTTCCAATTAGCTAGAAAATTATAAGAGCAGTGATGAAAATGCCCCACTGCTCTTTCTCGTTATTTCATTTTTATGCTCAGATTTGATAATCTAATAGATTTAGTTTCGCTAAAATTTGTATTATAAAGTAGTACATTTCACTACTGTAATCAGTAGGAATTTACGATGAAATTCAACCTACGAAAAACGCTGAACTCCAATTATGGGTTCAGCGTTGTCGTTTCAAGGTTTTACTTCAATGGCGCCCTGTTTTTTTTAGTAATCCCCTTTGGCTATTTAGCCTCGAAATGTAACGAATCCGCTCTATTTAACAAAAAGTCACCGGTTTTTTCCCCATATAAATACAATCGGTGCATCGGCCGAGTCATCGATACGTATAACAATTTAATGTCCAGGTCCACTTGTGAGTATGGTTCTTCCAAACATACGAGCATTACAGCATCAAACTCTAAGCCTTTGGATAAATGTGAAGGCAAAATTACGATATGACCCTTCTTCATCTCTTGTTTTTCTTCTAATAACTGTATCGGAAGATGACTATTTCCCAAGAGCTGTTGAAGTCTCTGACATTCTCTGTCGGTTCGACCAATAATCGCAATAGAGTGCAGCTCCTCATCTTTAAGTGAGGATATATCCTGTTCGAGCTGCAGCTTCACCTGTTCGAGATTTGCCGGATCAATCGTCCGATAACTCGGTTTTTGACCATGGCGAATAACAGGCTCAACCTTTGGCATGTCTTGGTCAATCAACCTCAGGATATCGTTCGCTAAATTCATGATTTCGACAGTTGTGCGGTAACTTTTTTGTAAGGTTTTATAAATGGCATTTGGAAAGATCTCCTTCACTACCGGTGTCCAGCTATTCAGGCCGCGATAGGAATGAATTCCTTGGGCTAAATCCCCCACAATGGTAAATAGCTCTGTTTCAAAGCCTTCTTTTAATGCCGCAAATTGGAAATAGCTATAGTCCTGCGCTTCATCAATGAAAACACTGCGCATTTTATATTTTTCATCGATGCCTTCAAGTTTTGCCTTCATATAAAATAGGGGTGCTAAATCCTCAAGCTCGTATGCACCCCGTTCAAAAATCCGCCGACAATATTTACTTAAAATCTGACATTCTTGATCTGTTAGAGTAGTGGAATGCTTTTGGATCTTTTCTGGAGAAGACATGAGTTCCTTGTACAAAATTAAAATATCTTTCATGTCAAACGCTTCCATATATTTTTTTACAGCAACCTTTGACTCCTGTTCAATCCTCTTTTTTCGTTGTTCTTTCTTCTCCATTAAGGTAATCACTTTTTGTTTTCTTTTCTCGGGCTCCCACTTAGTGTTATAAAGGGCTTTATCGAGAGCTTCTTCATATTTATTATTTAGATTCGATAACATCATCGATTTCTTCTTTTTAACATCTTCTTCTAATAAACTTTTTATTTTTCCAAGCCTTTTATAGATTGGTAAGTAGGTATATTCTTTTAAAAATAGGGTTCTGAGCCTTTTCCCCTTTATTAGTACGGAATTTTCAAGGACAAAATCCTCTTTTGGGGAAAGATTACTTTCCAACTCATTTACATATCGATTGATTAATTCCTTGAATTGGAGTGAACCCTTGTAGCTGGAAACCCATTGAAACGTTTTATTTGTGCCATTACCTTCAAGGAGTTTCATCAGTTTGGAATTTGGGGAAAATAATTTTAATTTCTGTCCTAGACAGCCTCTCATAAAATCGATAAAGGTTGTTTGATTGATCTTATTGACCCCGAGTTCTGGCAAAACGGCAGATATATAATCAATAAACAGTCGGTTCGGTGCAAGAATCATTAATTTTTCTGGGGGGAATTGAAACCCAAAGGAATAGAGAAAGTAGGATATTCTGTGGAGTGCGATGGTTGTTTTCCCACTTCCTGCGGCCCCTTGAACGATAATCGGGTGTGTCAGTGATGCTCTGATTACTTCATTTTGTTCATTTTGAATCGTCGCCACGATTTCTGTCAATCGATTATCCGCTTTCCCTGATAAAGATTTCTGCAATAGTTCATCATGGGTCGTCAAATCGATGTCTCTGATTTCTTTTAATAATCCGTCAACGATGTCATATTGTCTCTTTAATGATAAGTAACCAGTTTGCATTTCCCCATAAGCATCATATGACACCTCTCCCAGCCGGCCGTCATAGTAGACATTGGCAATCGGTGACCGCCAATCCACGATAATCGGCTGCTGCGTGACACGGTCAAACAAGGATACTTTGCCTATGTATAAAGTTTCTTCTTTTTTCGTACTATCACTTGTAAAATCTATCCTCGAAAAGTACGGTTTCCCGATTACAGCTTCTAACCGCTTCAATTCCGTTTCGGCTAATTCAAGGAAACTGGCATTCGCAAGGAGATCTGTGTAGCTCGTACTGCTATCCTTAGAATTAAGTTCCGCAAAAGATTGCCTCATATTTTCCACGAAAAATTCTTTATTCCCTTTCGATATGTCTAAAACAGTTTTGATATATTCTTTGGAAAACTCTAGGCGCTCTACTTCTGCTTGATAGTCCTTATGGTTTCGGACAGAATTTTGATCTTTGGAACTCATTCGATTCACTCCTCACCTCTTTAGGCAATTTGGGAAGCATTGGATAATTAAGAATAAACCAAGCTCCAATACTAGTCAAGGTATGTTTGTGACTTAAACTTCCTCTATATGATTATGTAATAATTTCCTTCTTGCATTCTTTCTGATTTAGAAATAAGCAAAATAAAAAAATAATTTTATCTTTATAAAAAGTGGGTATATACACATATATCAAAACTTTTTGTCGAGAAAGAAGGGATTATGTTGATTTGGACAATTATTGGTTTATTACTTTTATTTTGGGTTCTTGGGCTTGTTTTCCATATTGCTGGAGGACTTATTCACCTTTTACTTGTAGTGGCTGTGGTAGTATTCATTATCAAATTATTTACAGGCAGGACGAGTAATAGAGCCTAATCCCATTCTGTCCCCATAGTGGACAACGATGATTTCGCAGATAAGGTGTCAGTGAAAATTTCCGAAGAATGGCGGAAAAGGGTCAGCCCACCAACCAGTAGAAGCTTATACTCAACGGGGGGGCTGACCAACAACTGGCTAGTCTTAAATCAGAATCCATTCTGGCTAATCCGTAACAACTCCTTCAACTGCCTCTATGTTTTTCCTCGGCCTGTCTCCCCCAACAAATTCTAATTTAATCCCTTCATACCTAATCAAGTTATGTTAAGGATCTATTGATTCCCTCCCATTACCTAGATTTGGTGAAAAACACCAGAAAACAAGATCTATCTCCTCGTATTTACAAAAAGGATTCTTGAGTTTTTTAAAGAATTTATTTACTATCTTTGCTTATTCCAAAAATACGGAGGAATGTAACATGATGGAGGACATTGTTCAAAAAATCGCCGAATCTACTAGTGAGATTATTGGGTATGAAGTGATTATAACGGATGAACATTCGATTATTATTGGTGCCAGTGATACCTCTAGACTTGGGGAATTCCATGAAGCATCTGTAAAAATTATCAAAACTGGTAAGCCAAATCCTGATAACGTAAATATAATGAAGCTTCAAGGAACAAAACCCGGGTTCGCCCTCCCAATTGAAATCTCAAATAAAATTATAGGTTCATTTGGAATTGCTGGTGAAAGGGAAAAAGTAAAAACCTTTTGTTACCTTTTAAAAAAACAGATAGAATTAATGATCTACCAGGAAATGTATATGAAATCTATTTTAATAAAAGAGCAGGCCATAAAAAATCTCATTCAGGAAATCAGTGCCTATGATCATCATTTCGTAAATGAATCATATTTGATTACAAGGGGGCTGGAAATAGGCTATAATCTAAAATCCTCGTTCATATCTATTGCCGTTGACCTTTTTCCTCGAGATGTTTCAATTAAAACAACGAAAGAAAGCTCTCCCCTTGACTTCAATATGCAAGCTATTCGATTTGAAATGCATTCCATTATCAAAAAGGCATTTAACCATCAAAATGATTTAATTGCTGAAATGGCACATGATAAATTTTGTATATTCCATACGATTCATCCAGACAAGTCTTCCCATAAAATTTACGAAGATGTAAGGATGAAAAGTTTACAAATCATACAAGAATTTGAAACTAAAGGGTTTTCAACCTTCATTGGCATTGGGGCTCCTGCCAAAAATATGGGTGAACTAAGTCAATCGTACAAGGATTCTTGGCAAGCATTAAAATTAGGAAAACAGATCGAATCCCCTACCCCCATTTATTTCATCCATGAATTAATATTAGAGGATTTGATATCAGGTATACCTCAAAATTTGTCAGAGCGGTACATGTTAAAGACGCTAACCATCTTGAAAAAACAACCCGATTGGCCTGAACTTTCAAAAACAATTGCTGCCTGGTGTGAATCAGGATTTAATCAAAGAAAAGCGGCCAGGATTCTTTTTATCCATAGGAATACTTTACATTACCGATTAAGCAAAATACAGGATTTGAGTGGAATTGATGTCCATCATCATAAATATTCCATTATGTTATATATCGCGGTATTGATGGATAAATGGAAAACGCAAAACAGCTGATTCAGTTTATTCCTGTTCCAATGGCACGAAAATCTCCCTTCATAATAAAGATATTTTGTACTATTTGCACCATGATAAAATAATAAAGCTGTATTAAAATTTAAATAAATATTCAAAATATTATAAAAACCTCCAATAAAAGAGGTTCTAAGGTGGTGGTATTTTTTCATCAATTCCTGCCTAATCTTACAAAGGTTAGGTCTTTCTCTTCACTAATTGCAAGGAAAATGAAAAACTGGGGGAATGTAGATGCAAATAAGTGGACTTGACCTTTCTTTATTAATTCTTTATCTACTAGGCACTTTATGGATTGGTTATTATTCAATGAAAAAAATCTCATCTTTTAGCGATTATTCGGTTGCGGGCCGCTCGATGCCATTTTCATTAATCTTTGCCACGATTGCTGCTACCTTAGTAGGCGGCGGTGCAACAGTTGGCCGTGTAGCGTTTGTTTATGATACGGGTATTGTTGTTTTCCTTGCCCTTTTGGGGGTTGTCATAAGTCAGCTAATCATTGGCTTCTTTTTTGCCCCCCGCATTAGCAAAATGGAAAATGTTTATTCCATCGGGGATATTATGGAATTTTACTTTGGCCGTTCCGGACAAATTATCTCTAGTATACTAGCGTTCTTGTTCATGATTAGTATATTCGGTGTTCAAGTTTTAGCCCTGGGGCGTATTTTGGAACCAGTGCTCGGGCTGCCTTTTATTACGTTAACGATCATTGGAGCCTTGGTGACCATTGTTTATACTTGGGCAGGAGGAATGTTAGCCGTTATTTATACAGACGCCATGCAATTTATCCTGTTGACTGTCAGTATCGCTACTGCCGCCGTTATCGGGGTTGTGAAAATGGGCGGTATGACAGAGATTATTGAAAAAGTAGGAGCTATTGATCCCGGACACTTAGTCTTCTTTGGAGGGCCGTGGACCACTGGTGTGTTTATCGCAACATTCTTAAGTTTTCTTTTAGGAGAAGCACTTGCTCCACATTATATCCAAAGATATGCAGCATCTAAAACAGCTAATATCAGTAAATGGAGCACGGTTTCATTTGCCATCATGTATATTTTTCTTACGATTGTCATTATGATTATCGGGTTAATCGGGTTCGTCAAATTCCCAGGAATTAATGGCGATGTGGTATTTGTCACATATGCACAAAAGTACTTGCCGATTGGCATTATCGGACTGCTTTTCGGAGGATTACTTGCAGCAGTCATGTCAACTGGAAGTTCCATTTTAAATACAGCAGCTGTTATTTTCACGAGGGATATTTACGGTAAATATGTAAATAAGAATGCTCCCGATCAGGTTTTATTGAAATGGACAAAATACGCTACCATATTCGTTGGTATAGGTGGTGTCATTGTTTCTCTATGCCTTCCTAGTGTTATGGGCTTGATGCTTTATGTATTTCAATTATGGGCCCCATCCATCCTTCCGCCAATGGCAATTGCCATCTTATGGGGAGGACCTACAGAACGAAAAGTATCACCATATGCGGGACCTCCTGCTATTATCGCGGGGTTACTTATGACACTTTTATGGCTGAATGTTTTAGGGCAGCCTTTTGGAATTCCGGCCATTGTCATGGGGATTCTCACGAATTTACTAGTCTTTTTCATTACTCATAGCTTGACGAAAAATAAGATTCCTTCCCACCTTGCAGACAATAAATCAATAAAAGGATAAAAAATCTTCTTAAATAAAGGAGGACGTAAGAATGAGCGGATGGGATCTTCTTATATATTTCTCGGCCGGTGTTTGTTATTTTGCCGCAGGTGCAGTGGTCGTCGGTTGGTTTAGACATGGAATGAAAAAATAATCTGCAAGATTTATAGAGTGAATCTTGATCTAATAGGGAGAGAAAAGAATGAAGCAAAAGGTAGTCATAATTGGCGGTGGGATCATTGGGCTTTCGTGTGCCTATTACCTTCGCAAAAATGGTTTAGAGGTAACGGTTCTCGAGAAGAATGATTTCGCCGCTGCCTGCTCAAGCGGGAATCAAGGCTGGGTCTGCCCCGCCTTACATGCACCTGTGCCTGAACCCGGTCTTGTTGCGACTTCAATAAAATGGTTGATGAAAAAAGATAGTCCGTTATATATTAAACCTTCTGCCATGCCTCAAATGACCGGCTGGCTTACCCAGTTTATGAAGTATTGCAATAAAGAGGATTTTAAAGCAGGTGAAAAAGCACTTCTCCATCTTAGTCTCTCTACAATAGCATTATATGATTCCCTGGAGGCTGATGGGCTGGAATTTGAAATGCATCGTGAAGGAATGCTTTTTGTATTCCTTAATGAGGCAGAGCTTAAACATAAGGTTGAAAAGCTTCGGGACAATGAAAAGTTATACGGACATGATACCCCGATTGTGCTATCTGGCGACGAAGTACGCGAACTAGAACCTAACATTTCAGAAAAGGTCGTTGGTGGAATTTTGCTCAAAAAGCAGCGGCATGTCCGCCCTGAATCATTGGCAAAAGCGTTTATGAACAAACTAACTTCATTAGGTGTTCAGCTGCGCTCAAAGACAGAGATTACAGGTATTGAAAGGCAGAATGACAAGATCGTCGCCGTTATGTCTGGACAAGAACGATTTGAGGCTGATAAATTTTTACTCACGGCAGGTGCATGGTCAGGTGATTTAGCAAAACAACTGGGTTATTCCCTGCCTATGCAAGCAGGAAAGGGCTATAGTATTACGATATCCAATCCTAATTTGAAACTTAAACATCCATTGTACTTGGGAGATTCAAGAGCTGGGGTCAGTCCCTTTAATGGAGCGATTAGGATTGGAGGAACCATGGAACTTTCCGGAATTAACACCCATTTAGATAAAAATCGAATACAAGGAATCCGACAATCCGTATCAAAATATCTCACAGAAGAATTACATGGGGATTCTGAAATGGAGTGGACAGGGATGCGGCCGATGACACCAGATGGTCTCCCTGTTCTTGGCAAGGTTCCTCAATGGGATAATGCTTTTGTCGCCACCGGCCATGGCATGGTTGGGATTGCGATGGCTCCGGCAACCGGTAGAATTATGGCAGATCTCATTTGTTCTGGAGAAACTGAATTTGATATTGAATGTTTCTCCCCTAGCCGTTTTCAAAAAGAGCCCAAGGAGCGCTCCTCCGTATGAAGAACCATTACAGCGTAATTGTTGTCGGTGCCGGCTCTGTTGGAATGGCGACTGGATATTATTTGGCTAAGAAAGGAATTGACACGTTACTGATTGATTCCTTTGATCCCCCTCACGGAAGAGGAAGCCACCACGGAGAAACCCGATTAATCCGCCACGCTACTGCGGAAGGCAGCCATTATGTTGAACTTGCCCTGAAGGCACAGGAACTATGGCATCAATTAGAAGGAGAAATTGACAAAACATTATTTATTCCCACCGGTACGCTAATGGTTGGAGAATGTGATTCACCATTTATTGATGAAACAGTAAAGAGTGCTAAGGAGTATTCCCTGCCTTTAGAGACATTACATGCAGCAGAGATTCGTATAAGATGGCCTGGATTTTCAGTGCCCAATCATTATATCGGCTATTTCGAACCCAGTTCTGGTGCCCTTTTAAATGAGCAATGTATCATGGCTTACAGAACATTAGGGTTACACTATAAAGCTCATTTACAACCGAATACGAGAGTTGACAGTATCGATTTTTCTGCTGGCGGTGTCATTGTTAGAACGGCGGAGAATACTTATTATGCTGATCAGGTCGTTATTTGTGCCGGAGCTTGGACAGGTAAAATCCTTTCCTCCCTAGAATTGCCTTTAGAACCTGTACGCAAAACGTTGGGCTGGTTTGAAACAAATGATCCATACTATCACTATCCGAAGTTACCTTGTTTTTATTTTAGTTTAAAAAATGAACGATACTACGGCTTTCCTAATATCAATGGGAGCGGCGTAAAGGTTGGGCGGAATGATTCTGAGAGAACAGTAGACCCAGATTTCATGAAGCAGGATTTCAACCAATATCCTAGTGATGAAGGCGATTTAAGAAGCTTTTTAGAGAGATTTTTACCTGGCGCGGCGGGAAGATTAAAACAAGGGACATCTTGCATGATTACAAAGACTCCTGATATGGATTTTATCATAGACCAGCACCCTGAGTATCCACATGTAAAAATAGCTGCTGGTTTTTCAGGCCATGGTTTTAAATATTGCAGCGTTTTGGGTGAAATATTATCCCAGCTTGTTATAAATGGACGGACTGAATATGATATATCGAAGTTTTCTATTACTAGGAGTGCGTTGGTGAGCAATGCAAACCATTCCCCTAATTAATAAAATCAAAAGGAGTAGCTAGATTCTTTTTAAAAACATAGGTTATAATAATTTTAATAAATTAATAAACCGAACATGCAGCAACATGTCCGGTCCAGCAATAGACGGTTCCCTCTAAGGGTCGTCTGTAGTGAAAATAATCCACCTTGGCGCGCTTGAACTCAAGGGTGGATTATTTTTTATTGTGAAATGACAGAATTGGTATGATTAAACTAGTAAAGCTGATGACAAACATCAGAGCTTGAAAAACTGTCATTCAGCATCACCCCCTTTCTGTCTGGGAGTGTGCCGGCCATTCTTGAAAATCCTATTCTATTGCCATTTAATTTTAACAAATCATTGTTATTGTTGATGATTACCTAAGTGAACCCTAATAAATGTTGTGCTACTGTTTTTTCTAATTTCACTATTCTATTTCTTCTATAAAACAAATTCCTTGTGCGGAATGTTGTTTTGCAGGACTAAACATATAATTGCTTAGTAGATTAGTTGCTAAACCTAGAATCACTGATAGGATATTCACTAAAACCACATATTCGATCCTCATGTCTGAAAACAATAACCCGCCTGGCGCTACAACTTTTACAATCAAAAAAAGAAACCATTAGACAATGATTTCTCACTTACTGACTTCTAAAACCTTATTTTCTTGGTAAATTGCTCCACTGCTACTCCTTAACCACTTGACTGATACAAAGGTGCTAACAAGCAGCACGAATGCTCCGAACAGATATGGCAGATTGATATGAATATCGAATAAAAGTCCAGCAAGTATTGGGCCAAAAATTTGTCCGAGACTCATATAGGCATTATTCAACCCTGAAACAAACCCTTGCTCATCACCTGCTTCCTTCGATAGAAGCGTGTTAATTGCCGGCCGTAAAATGTTATTAAAGGTAAAAAAGAACATCGTTATTACCATCACATAAAAGAAGTTACCTGAGAAAAGCAAGAACACTAGCGATACAGCCGATAGCAAGAGCATGCTGCTAATAATGGGCTTTTCCCCAAATCTTTGAATAAGGCGGCTGGTCAGCATTACTTGGTTGAATGTACCAATCAGGGAACAAACCATAAACAGAACGGAAATCTCCCTAATCGTAAATCCATAACTCTGAGTAACGAACAGTGGGAAAATCGCTTCAAAGTGTGCAAGTCCAAACGTAAGAGCGAATATCATGAACAATAGGATAAAATAACGAGATCTCACCGATTGTGCCAGTTGAAGAAAAATATTTTCTCTCTTTGGATTTGAGTGCAAACGCATAAGGCGGATCTCTATAGATTGGGATTCTGTCAATAAAAGTGTGGAGCATACCACGGCTACCATCCCTATACCTGCGGATACGAAGAAAGGTGCCCTTGTTCCAAATTCTGCAAGAAAACCACCCAAACCCGGACCAATAATGAAACCGGATGACATCGAGGCACCTAAAAACGACATGGCTCTGGTCCGCTGTTGTTCTGTCGTGATATCAACAATATAAGCCATAATAGACGGGACTAATGCCGCAGAACCCATTCCACCAATTAAGCGTGCGGCAACTAAAAACGAGAAATGGCCTGCAGTGGCAGCCACTAGGTTGGAAATAGCGAACATACACAGTCCAATGACAATCATTGGCTTGCGGCCGTATCTGTCAGAGAAATAGCCAGCAATTGGCGAAAATAAAAACTGTGTAAGTCCGAAGGCCGACACTAAATAACCTGCTGCTTTCCCATTTGCTCCGAATTCTTTTAAAAGCTCAGGCAGTATAGGAATAACAAGACCAATGCCCAGCATGGCAAGGAACATATAAATCAGTAAAAACGGAAACGCAGATTTTGATGTCATGAATTTTTCTCCTACATTTTTTTACTTCGTTTAAAGCGAGCCCGAGCGATATTTCCTTTGAACATCTATAGCTATACTTTTAGTCCTTCTCGCAATAGCTTCTACAAAACGACCAGTCCGTTTGAAAATATCTCCGTTGGAATTTTATACATACTGGCTATTTTGCCCCTGCTTTTAATAAAATTTTTTCAATCTCTTTAAAGCCTTTTTTACGAGCATGCTGTAAAGGAGTCACCTTATTATTGTCTGGAATGTTCACATCCGCCCCATGCTCTATCAGCAATTGCACCGTTTGCTGCTGCTTATCGTCTCCATTATTCAAAATAATCGCTTCTAATAATGCTGTCCAGCCAAGATTATTGACATGATTCACATCAATATCCGTATGCGTGATAAGTTCTTTTACTACGTCCACATAACCATGTTCTGAGGCAGGGATTAAAGCAGTACCTCCATAGCGGTTTGTAATCGCCGGGTCTGCCCCAGCTTCAATCGTAAGTTTTAGAATATTTATATATCCTTCTGCACCAGCATAGAGGAAGGGATTGTTTTTCATATCATCCCTAATGTTCACATCCGCCCCTGCCTTGATCAGTACTTTTGCGGTTTCTACATCATTGTTATAGGTCGCAATCATAGTGGCAGTCCTTCCTTTTGAATCCTGTGCGTTGATATTGGCCCCCTTCTTAATAAGTTTGCTTATGGTGTCTGCATCACTATGTTCCGCTGCTTGAAGCAACTGTTTATTTATGCCTTCACTCATGATTTCCTTCTCCTTTTCCTGTTTTTTTGGTTCGCCTTCAATGTTTGAAAAACAACCTTGAAGCAAGAGAATACATCCGATAAATGCCATCATCCACTTCCACATAAAATATTCGCCTCTATTCAAATATTGTTGATGCTTAGCTCTTTTTCCATGAGGAGTGGAATTTTTTTATTTTGCATCCTTTTCTCTCGGAAAACGTGTCTCGTTAAATATGTTATTTATTCTTTTCTTCCCAAAGAGCAAAAGGATTTTTCTCATTAGGATATTTATCCAGCTTTATTAATTTAATGTCTCGTTGTTCAATTGGAAGAGCTATTTCCTGATAAACGTATTTCGTTCCTAATCCAATTTCTTCTTCCTCTTGTGCAGTATAGGAAAAATACACATGTTTAAGGTTCGCCCAGTAAATGGCGCTTAAACACATCGGACACGGCTCTCCGCTTGCGTATAGTTCACAGTCGGACAGATCAGGTGTACCAAGAGTGCGACAAGCCTGACGGATAGCTAGAAGTTCAGCATGCGCAGTGGGATCGTGTGTTTTGAGAACATCATTTACTCCCTTCGCAACAATCTCACCATCTTTTACAATCACCGCACCAAATGGTTTTCCATTTTTATTTTTGGTATTGTCGTAAGCTAACTCGATTGCCAATTTCATATATTCTTCATGACTCATTTAAAAACACTCCTTGAGAAATTAAATATGAAATATGATTTTTCTTAAAAATGCATCGCGGTTTCAAACCGTTACGAGAAATTTCTTTTCAGCTAAAATTATGATATCTTATTACGTAATATATGAAAAATATAAAAAAAATTAATTTTACTTAGGTTTTTCATATAGTAAGGGGGTTTTTCCGCTAATGGACATTAGACAACTGCGATATTTCATAGCAATTGTAGAAGAAAGAAAAATTTCTGCTGCGGCTGAAAGGCTTCATATTTCCCAGCCACCGCTAAGCCAGCAATTGAAAACTATGGAAGATGAATTAGGAACGAAATTAATAGAGAGAAATGGGAAATATTTAGGAGTGACGGAAGCAGGAAAAGCCTTATATAAGTATGCTCTGCAAATGACTCAGTTAATGGAAGAAGCCAGAATGGAGGTAAAGGAAGTCGGAAACGGGGGAAGCGGAAGACTGACGATAGGTATCAATACTTTTTCGGTAGTCGGTTTACCTGAGTTGCTTCACCAATATCACAAAAAATATCCTAAGGTTACCTATAAAATTCATCAAAATGAGTCATCTCATCTTTGCCAATTAGTGAGAGACCGGATTGTTGAGCTGGCGATTATACGATTACCGCTCGGATTAGATGATTTTTCAACTATCCATCTATATACAGAACCTTTTTACTTTATTACTTCCAATAAAAAGCAGCTTTTTAATGATCAGGTTATGCTTGCTGACATTCAAAACCACCCTTTGATTTTACCGAGTACAGAAGGATTGGGAGTTTATTATATGATTATGGAAGCATTTTCGAAAGCTCAACTACATCCGAACATTATTGCCGAGTGCTCTGATATCTCCCTTTTATTAGATTTAGTCGCTTGTCAATTAGGAGATGCAATTGTTCCAGAAACCGTCATTAAGCAATACAAAAACTACAATATCCAGGCTTTCAAAATTACAGATACAGAGATATCTGCAAATACTGGCTTAATATGGCTGAAGAATCATTATCTATCA
The DNA here is from genome assembly GCF_014656545.1 of Neobacillus kokaensis. Classification (GTDB taxonomy): domain Bacteria; phylum Bacillota; class Bacilli; order Bacillales; family Cytobacillaceae; genus Neobacillus; species Neobacillus kokaensis. Next base: position 49,484 of record NZ_BNDS01000009.1, on the reverse strand, counting down.
AAAACTGCTCAAAACTTCACTAAACTGTTAACGGGGTATCTCCAGCAAAACGCAGATTTACAGCATTAGGGATATTTCAGTATTTAAAATCCCAATTTCTCAGTGTCATAATTAAGAAGTTGGGATTTATTTATTTGACTATATAGCCCTAAAAGGAAAAAGGACGCAAAACCTTGTTCCGTATATGTTGGAAATAGGTATGACATTGATAGTATCTCCAGCTTTTCTCCTGCTCCGCACGGAATTGATGGTTTCCCATCATTCCGCCTCCCCTATAACGTTTCAAGTTACTCTTATTGATTTTTCCTGCTCTGTTTCTTAAATAAGAAAAAGGCTTTGCCCGTTATTTTAAACAAAGCATCTTTTAATTTAATTCAATAATCTCAGATTTATCACTATTTTGTTATCTATATTTAGCAGATTCTTTAAGTTTAGGTGATAAAATTATGAATCCTACAAATTATATGTTACTATTGTATTTACCATTTGATTTACTGTTTTCATTTTCCCTGCTCATAAGTGAGTGGGGTTTTTTATTTTTTTTTGATAAATAAAAAAACAGACTCTAAAAAAAGAGTCTGTTCATGTTTGCATTATAATTAAGCTTTACGAACGTTAGCTGCTTGTGCACCACGTTGACCTTGCTCAACATCAAAAGTCACTTCTTGACCTTCTTCTAATGATTTGTACCCTTCGCCTTGGATAGCTGAGAAATGAACGAATACATCTTCTCCACCTTCACGTTCGATGAATCCGAAGCCTTTTTCGCCATTAAACCATTTTACTTTACCTTTTTCCATGTTTGTTGCCTCCTAGTGTGCTATCACACACAATGTATTACTATCCTTGCTCTCAGTGATCATCAAGACGAAAAGTTTTTACTTATACTATCCTTTACACCGAACAAAAATAATTCTTCTTTATAATAGCATTTTTAGAAAAAGTTTGCAAGGAATCTGATCTTTCAACTAATCCCTTTTTTAAGTACATTCGTTCACAAAGTATTTATAGGATCTATTCTCACTCTTTTTGGAAGTATATTTTTGAATTGCATTTTTAAATGATACAAAAAGTATTAAGTCTGGATAGTCTACTAACTCTTCTTCACAATCTTAGTCGAAGAAGAAATATATCATTTAAGATTCAAAAGTTTAAAGAATTCTTGTTCAGGTTTTGCTATTTTTGTACCCTTTTCCGATTGAAGATAAATTTCTTTTTCGTCTTCATGCAACACATTAATTTGTATATCCCCAGTGTCAATAATACTTGTTTTTTCACGAGGAAAAACTTCCTTATCCCAATCAATAGCGTCATTGATAAAACGAACAATTCCTTTTATTTTGGTTCTGTCTTTTATTACAGAACAACGTTCCTCAGAAGAACTTTGGTAGATACAGATACTTGTTGGAACTTTATAAATCCAAGTTGTTGCATGCCCAATAGAAGTTTTATCAAAAATAACTTCAGTTCGGTTAGTCATTTTAAAATAGTCTGCCGAAATATATAACTCCCATTCTAATCCGTTTTTTCGCCATCCGGATATAAAACCATTTACATCTTCATTTGATGATTTTTGTTCATAATCAAGTTTCCAACCATACTTCGGAAGTTCCATAGAATAAAAATTGTAAATATCCTTCCAGTGATTTCCTTCCATTACATATTTATGTTCTGTTGGTTTCAAGCCTTTAAATAAAGGGACATCCTTGGTTTGTTCAGGAATAATGGACATCCCTTCATAAGTGTCATCTGTGATTTTTTGAATTGTAAACCACCCTACTACAATTAAAATTACAATAGTACTATACACTAACCCTTTTATTCTTTTCATTGACTCCCCCCTAATCTCTAACCTCATGTAACCAAAAATCATAACCGCAAGTTCCATTAAACTGAAAGTTTAGTGTAATTAGCTACAACTCAAATTTTACAGGTCTAAAGAATAGGTTTTCTAATGTTTCTTTAGTTACCTATCCCATACTTTTTCAGAATAGATTTTCTTTTCGAAACACATTATAATATATCTTGGTAACGTTTGGAAACAAATTGTTTAAAATGTTTATTTTTACAAGGAGGCAGATTAATGGAAATATTTAAAGAAATTACAGTAGAAACAACTGTTCAAGCACCTGTTGAAAAAGTATGGGAATACTGGACAGAACCCACTCATATGACAAAATGGAACTTTGCTTCAGATGAATGGCACTCCCCTTTTGCTGAAAATGATTTAAGAGAGGGCGGGAAGTTCATTTCAAGAATGGAAGCCAAAGATGGTAGTTTTGGTTTCGATTTTGAAGGAGTTTATGATGAAATAAAACTACATAAGTTAATTTCTTATACAATGGCGGATGGAAGAAAAGTGAAAATCACTTTTAACGACCGAGGAAACGAAACAGAAGTAATTGAAACTTTTGATGCTGAGACTACGAATTCAATTGAGTTACAACAACAAGGGTGGCAGGCGATTTTAAATAATTTTAAAAAATACGTAGAGCAAACATACAATTAAAATTTTCTCCATTTAATCATGAATATTTTTCATCAAAATAATAGGCGGTTTATTTGTGGATATTCAATACCCACAGAAACCGCCATTTTTTACTTTTTTCAACAAGTTATTGGCTTATTAAACCATCAAATTTTTTACTCAAAAATAGCGACTGGTCTTGCCCAGCCGGCGCTTGCACCTTTAATTTTTATCGGAAACACGGCGACTTTAAAACCAAATCTTTTTGGCAGCAGGTCAAGGTTTGCCAGCTTTTCTATCTGACAATACTCTGCTTCTTTTCCTACATAATGGGCCGCCCACAGGACACCATCACGTGGATTTTTCTTATAGTCCTCAGCCTGGTTGTACAACGGGATATCCCAGCCCCATCCGTCTGTCCCCATTACCTTAATCCCCTTTTGGATTAACCATCTCGTTGCCTCCGCTGAAACACCGGCATGAATAGCAGCATAATTTTCTTGATAGTATTTTTTGTCGGCATCCGTTCGGACCAAGACAATATCATAAGGCTGTAACTCATAGTCCATTTCATTCAACTGTTTTTCAAAGTCTTCCACCTGAATTTCGTAGCCTGGAGGTTGATTACTGAAGTCGAAAAGAACTCCATTCCCGTAAAACCATTCAAGCGGCAAGGTATCAATTGTTCTTGAGGGTTTGCCTGCGGTGGTATTGGCATAATGCCAGGGTGCATCAATATGGGTACCCGTATGTGTTGTCAGCGTAACCGTTTCAACGGCCCATGCTGCGCGATCTGGAAAATCACTTGGTTTTAAGCCTAAAACTTTCGCCGCCTGTAAGGCCCCTTGTTCATGCGTTTCATATTCAATCCTAGGAGGAAAAGGCTCTTTCGCTGCGTTATCCAGCGGTACACTAAGATCAATAATACGTAAATTGGACCGATTCATTTAACTTACCCCTTTCGTTAACGATCGGTTCATATATATTAAGGGGAGTTAAAGAAAATGTTAGTTACTTTATTTGGATCAATCGCTATTATTTTTTAAAATTATTCCGGGATTGTAGGATATAAGACTAATTTTGATAATATAAAGAGAAGTACTAGAAACAATCCAGCACTGCTGAATCCCTGTGTTGTTCATTAAACAACAACCCTATTTTGAATATTTTGCTTTCCTTTTCATTCCTGATTAAAACCACAATGGATCTTTGTTATCAACATCGCCATTGTAATTGATTAGAATCTCTTCTCCTGCTTTTATATCTGTGTGAGCATAGAAGTCAAAGGTTTCCTTTTTAAAATTAATCTCATAAATTGCATTAGGTTCATACGAATGGTTAAACAATATTCCATAACCAAGAAGGATTGCAGAATGATTTTTTCCATACTCGAAAGTGTAATCAGCGAGTAAGGTTTGCTCAATATATCGATGCTGGTCGTTTGGATAAGAAATGACAGGTGCTTCGTGTAAAAGCTCTCCTTTTTTGATATCACAGGTAGCAAATACCCCTCTATTGAATTCTCCATCACTTAGTGGAGATTTTTTTACCTCAATCATGTTTTACGCCTACTCACTTTTAAATTTTTCTTTCTACCTGTAACCATTCAATTGAACAATGGTCTCTTTTTATATAGAAAAGAGAATATCCAATATACCTTTAGGATATTTACTTCTGACTACTTCCATAACCTATTGGTAACCGGACTTGGCTCCATCAATTAATTTTTGTAGTGACAGAGGATTAATACAAGATGAAGTCATCACTATGGCTGGCGGTCATTTTCACCGTCCGTTTTTTTTGTCCCTTTACTTATATAAGGTTTGGCACTCTTTGATTTGTTGGCACTAGCTTGCCAACGATTCCATCCCTTCTTGCCTGTACCTCTGCCTGTTCCGCCTTTACTCTTAGCTTTACTCAAATCATCACCCCAATATTTTTCTAGGTTGAGCAACCTCTTTGATACACGAAATTTCCTTTTTTATTAACCTGCTTCGCTAACACATTCAGAAAAAGTGATCCTACAATCATAGCACATTTAATTGTTTCAGTCTGTTTCTATGTTGCCCACAGAGTTTTCCTCTAAAAAAAATACAAGAAAATTAGGTGATTCACAATTTATATGCTACACTTGGTTTACCATTTGATTTACCGTTTTCAAGTACCCTGCTCATAAGTGAGTGGGGTTATTTGTTTTTCTTAGAAAAATAAATAACAGACTCTAAAAAGAGTCTGTCCATGTTTGGCATTATAATTAAGCTTTACGAACGTTAGCTGCTTGTGCTCCACGTTGACCTTGCTCAACATCAAAAGTCACTTCTTGACCTTCTTCTAATGTTTTGTACCCTTCGCCTTGGATAGCTGAGAAATGAACGAATACATCTTCTCCACCATCACGTTCGATGAATCCAAAGCCTTTTTCGCCATTAAACCATTTTACTTTACCTTTTTCCATGTTTGTCGCCTCCTAGTGTGCTAAGCACACACAATGTATTACTATCCTTGCTCTCAGTGATCATCAAGACGAAAAGTTATTACTAATACTATCCTTTACACCGAACAAAAATAATTCTTCTTTAAAATAGCATTTTTTGAAATTATTTGCAAGGAACCCTAATTGTTAATAGAAATAATGTATTAAATACATGTTCTCTTGTATTGGATAACGAGAAATATCAGTTGATAACAACTGAACTTCAGTTCTGATTCTAATCCTTCCCCCCTCCCTTCCACGTCCCAATAATCATTGGTTTTAATGAATCTTTTTCACTAAAAGACACCTTTTTTTCATGATAAATCAGTAATTTGTTCTACAACTCAACACGAACACAAACACCAACATTAATGACCAAATTGTGATGAATATAGGAAAATAAATAAAGTCTGACCACCATTATGGAAAGTATATTTCTATTAGTTAGTGAAAAAATAACTATTGTAGAATGAATTAACAAGGAGGAATCAATATGGCTAACTTCTCTGATCTTCACCTTACTGGAGAAACGGTAATTGAATCTGGACAATATATAGATTCAGGTGGAACAAAGAAGGAACTTCGTCAAGGCGCAACATTTCCAAATTGCCCTGTTACAGGAAAGGCAACAACCTGGACCCATGCAAGCCACACTCATCTAACAGGTGAAACTGTTTTAGAATCTGGAAATTATATAGATAAACATGGGGAACATGTAGTTCTTCAACAAGGAGACAAGTTCCCAAATTGTCCAAAGACTGGTGAGTCAATTACTTGGACACATGAACAATAATTGAAAAGTTACCATAATAACGATATAAAATGAGAAAAAGTTTAAAAAATGGCTTAGAAAAAATCTAATCCATTTTTTTGATTTTTATTATGAACTAATGATGACTATTATGTGAGTAGCTGTTTGTTTTTATATGTATTGCATTTGCAGTAAGCCCGTTATTTTCATATCGGAAAGATACAGTTTATATATGGAAAAAGATTCAGCATTATGCTGAATCTTTTCATAGGGGGGAATTGCAAATTGTCCTAGTTTGCAAAATTAATATTACCGAACTTTTATGAACATCTTATGAACAATGTTTTACCATACATTAAATAGCTAGCAAAATTACTAACCAAACTACTCTGTATGTGGAATAAGAAAAAGATGAATTAGCAACCCCTGCTGTTCAACTAAAGCTACCTTTTCATTTTAGTTAATCTCTTCTTTCGATAGATTCTATTTTTAGCAGATACTTTGAAGTTTAGGTGATGGAAAGGTATGATTTCTACAAATTATATGTTACAATTATGTTCACCATTTTATTTACTGTTTTCATGGTCCCTGCTCTTAAGTGAGTGGGGTTTTTTGTTTTTTATGATAAATAAAAAAAGCAGACTCTAAAAAAGAGCCTGTCCATATTTGGCATTATAATTAAGCTTTACGAACGTTAGCTGCTTGTGCTCCACGTTGACCTTGCTCAACATCAAAAGTCACTTCTTGACCTTCTTCTAATGTTTTGTACCCTTCGCCTTGGATCGCTGAGAAATGAACGAATACATCTTCTCCACCTTCGCGTTCGATGAATCCGAAGCCTTTTTCGCCATTAAACCATTTTACTTTACCTTTTTCCATGTTTGTTGCCTCCTAGTGTGCTAACACACACATTGTATTACTATCCTTGCTCTCAGTGATCGTCAAGACGAAAAGTTATTACTAATACTATCCTTTACACCGAACAAAAATAATTCTTCTTTATAATAGCATTTTTAGAAATAGTTTGCAAGGAACCTGATTTTTTAGGACAGCAGCACCACAAAAAATGAAGATGGTTTAGAACTGTTAATACAGATACTAACCATAATCCCGTCATGCCCTCCTTTTTTTTTGACTATTGAGCAGGGTCTTCATGTCTAAATATAAAAAGGCAATAAAATGTAAGCTGGTTTTATCTTCAATTAACCTTCACCCGTTAATATATGCGACCCTAGTTCTTTAAGCATCGTAACTGTTGGTTGAAAAAGATTAGTTTGTAGTTTTTAGGGTAATGAACTGGATTTTAAATATGGATTGGTATATAAATCTCTACTTCCTCATCACCATTTTCCAGTGGATGATAGGTCTCAACAATATAAGATTCAAAATCTCTTTTATAATCTTGATGATCAGCCCATTTTAATAAATGTTTATGTAGGGTATCGATATTAATCATTTTCCCCCTTGTCGTGACATAAGCTTGAGTAGTTTCGATATAATCCATTCCGACTGGAACTTCTTTTAGAGTCTCATTAACAATTACTCCTACATAATAGTGACCTTCCAGATGGTTAGCATCTCTTTTCGGTTCAAAAAGAGCAATTTCAGTACCCGAATGATTTTCAATTTCATCTAAACGAGTTAGAAATTGCTGAGCCTGTTTTGGAATTTCTTTACCAAAGTTCACAAAAGCTCCACTGCCTTTTAGGCCTACAACTCTAAAGATTTTTTTTACCTTTCTACAATCCACCATTATCCCCCCAAAAGATTTTTCGACAGTCACATTTTTTCCTTGTTGATTTTTTATAAAACTATCCTGCCTCGTTGCTTCAGCAAGAAATGGCTACCGTAGCAATCATAAACTTTAATTAACGCCCCCGTTTGTTGGAAGCAAAGCATTCTCAAATGATTTATTCTTTATCATTCTCAGTACGGTCAATTTGTTCTAAAATCCAAGGTTTATCCCCCTCTTTTGTATACGAGGAAAAATACTCTCTGTTCTCCTCAATTAAATTCCAAACCATCTCTTCTTGAACTACAATTTTAAAAGCTTGTTCCTTCGTTTGATTATTCGGGTCATATGCTTTAATCCAATATTCTTTATAGTCGCTTGAATGCCCTTTTTCAATAACAGTTAACATCGAAGTAGTGGATGTAAAAGGGCCCCCGCATGATGTAAGCACTAATAAAACAATTATCATTAAAAAATTTGAAGTTTTTTTCATCCATCTCGTCCCCCCTCCCGCTATCCAATCGTTCAATACCCAATGTTGTCATTTCTATAATGAAGGCAATAATTCCTCTAAATATAACCATTTTTAGAAGGGATTATATTGCTGTTATCAAAAGCCTGGGAACATTATGTATCTGTTAAAAGGATGGAAAGGTTTCCTCCATTGTTGAAATCATTTTATTTATCCTGATTTATTAAAATTAATTTTCACTTTCCAATTTAATGAAATATTAATCTTTCATTCAGACAACGTACAGGTTCGTTTTATATACTCAATTTGCTCAATTTTGTTAGCTGTATCATTTGAGGAGGTAACCATGAAAAGATTAGTAGAGGCGACCATGCAAAGAGCAATTCTCATGATTGTGTGTGTTGTCATTATATTGGCTTGGGGAGGTATTTCTGCTTACCAGATGCAAAGAGATTATTTGCCTGGGATTAACAATACGACCCTTTCCGTTAGTATGAGAGTGCCTGGTTATCAAGCAGCACAGGTAAAACAGCAAGTGACGGATAATCTAGCAAGTGCCGTCAAGACAGTAGATGGTTTATCGAATGTTGAAACCACTTCTTATGATGGTGGATTGTTTATGAGTTTGTATTTTCCGATGAATACAGACATGAAACAAGCGGAGGATCAAGTAAACAAGGCATTAGCAAATGCGGATCTTCCGCAGACAATTACTACTACTCCTTCAGTAACTCGTTTAACAACTAGTTCTTTCCCAATTTTGACTTATAGTATTACCAGTTCAAAATTGGATGAACAAACATTACGTTCAACTGCCACACAAGAAATTGTGAAACAATTAAAATCAGTGCCAGGTGTCTCGGACGTATCCGTAATCGGTGGAGCAAAGGATGGATATGTTTTAACAATCCGAATGAAAGACCTGGTGAAAAACGGATTAACATTGGATGATGTAAATAAATCATTTGCCTTAGCTGTTCCTTCCATGCCCCAAGGGAACATTGTAAACAATCAGTTATCAATACCTGTATCTTTTGATGGTTTGAAATTAACTGAACAGCAAATGGAAAACGCAACGATTAAGAATAAAGAAGGAAATGCGATTCCGGTTTCCGCTTTTGGGACAATCACTCATTCCTTAAATGACCTGAAAACAGTTTCCAGAACAGACGGAGCACCAAGTGTTACGTTAAATGTGATCAAGACACCTTCCGCCAATATTACAGATGTTGCTGACCAAGTAAAAGATCGTGTTGCACACCTTCACTTGGACACTGTTAATCCGAAAGATGTTTCATTTAAAGTTTTACTTGACCGGGAGAAGGAATTAAATAGCTCACTTTTCGGATTAGTTCGTGAAGGATTACTTGGTTGTTTATTCTCTATGATTTGTGTGTTCTTCTTCTTCCGAAATGTAAGAAGCACATTAATAATTGCTATTTCATTACCAATTTCATTACTAGCAACTACTGCCTTTCTAAAATCAATGGGTATCACATTAAACATTTTAACCGTTTCTGGTTTAATTGTTGCCATGGGCCGAATTGTGGATGATTCCATAGTAATCTTGGACAACATGTATCGTAAGAGGGAAGAATCGAAGGAACAATCTAAGCTTTCAGTTCTTGCGTCATCTGTTGTTGAAATGATTCCTGCCATATTAGGTTCTACGTTAACGACCATTGCTGTTTATATTCCTATCGCATTTGTCGGTGGAGTCATCAGTGCTTCATATAGCGGATTTGCTTGGTCTGTTGTGATTGCACTCATTATTTCTTTCTTAGTTGCTATGCTGGTCATCCCTGCTCTTGCTTTTATGGGATGGAAAGGTGGAACCGGACAAAAACAAACGGTCACACTCGATGCAAAAATGAAACCAATTCTTCAATCTGCTTTTGAACATAAAAAAGCGATGATTATTGTTTCTATATTAGTCTTTTTAGCTGCTGGTATCTATTCTGCTTTTCTTCCCGTAAGCTTATTACCTAGTGGGAAAATCGGACAAATTGCCGTTAAAGCAGAATTACCTAAAGGAAGTACGTTAATTCAAGTAGATTCTGAAGTCCAAAAAATCGAAAAAGCCTTAAAAGATAATCCAAAGGTGGATGCTTATTCAGCCAATTTCGGTTCGACGATGATGCCACAAAGTGATGACGTATTTGACCAAGGTGGAGGTTTTATCACCTATCCAAACGTCGCAAACCTTTCTGTTGTATTGAAAAACGACAAGGATGCCGATTCTGTCATCAAGCAATTACAACAACAGCTACCGACATTATCTAAAAACGTTATATATACTGTAACCAGCCAGAACATATCTGGTGATGATTCACAAATGCGGATCCTGTTTACAGGTTCAGACCAAGTAACATTGGATAAAGTTGCGCAGGAAGCAAGAACCAATTTATCAAAGATTGATAACTTAAGTGTAGATGGAAAAGTTGATTTAACGAATGGTTCACCTAAGTTTAAAGTTACTTTTGACCAGAAAGCGATTCAAGACAAAGGTGTACAGGTTTCCGACATTCTAGCAGTGATTAATCGTTACATGTCTTCATCCAAAGATGCAACGATTACAGTGGACCATAAAGCACTTCCTGTGGACCAATATTTAGATCAAATAGCAACAGGAGCAAACTCTAGCATTACGTTAAACGCAACTGCCGATGATGTGCTTGCTTCTCTTGCCGGTGAAACAGTAAAAGGTAATAATGGTGAAACGGTTCGTTTTGACCAAATTGCTAAAATTGCAAAAGATTCTTCTGCTTCTACCATTAATGAACGAGATGGTCAGCCATTCTCTCTTGTTACAGCACAGATTACATCAAATGATATTAGCAAAGTGTCTAGCCAAGCAGAGAAAGCTCTAAGCAGCATCCAACTTCCTAAAGATGTAACCTATTCATTAGGAGGAATTTCTGAACAAGTAAAACAAATGATTTTCGATATGTCCGTTGCAGTTGCATTTTCTATCCTTTTAGTGTTACTTATCACCTCTTCCATCTTCAAAGGATGGAGAGCGCCTTTGGCTGTACTGTTAAGCATTCCACTAGCTTTAAGTGGTGTCGTAATATCATTAATTCTTTTCCACGGAGAATGGAATCTTGCAGCGTTAATTGGTGTTCTAATGCTTACAGGTATCGTGGTTACAAACGGTATTGTGTTAATTGATAAAATCGAAAGAAACCGAAAAGAAGGAATGCCTGTTAAAGAGGCTGTATTAAATGGCAGCCTTTCAAGGATTAGACCTATATTAATGACAGCAGCTGCAACAGTCCTTACGTTGTTGCCACTTGCATTCTCGCATAATGCAGATACGGTTATTTCACAAACACTTGGAATTGTCGTAATCGGCGGTATGGTAACATCAACCATTAACAGCTTTATTATCATTCCAATCATTTATGAATGGTTGCATAAAAAAGTATCAACAAATGTATCTTTAAATACAAAAAGTATCAGCTGAATTTATTAGGCTTGGACATCCAAGCCTTTTTATCCTACAAATTATATGTTACTATTATATTTACCATTTGATTTACTGTTTTCATGTTCCCTGCTCATAAGTGAGTGGGGTTTTTTGTTTTATTATGATAAATAAAAAAACAGACTCTAAAAAAAGAGTCTGTCCATGTTTGGCATTATAATTAAGCTTTACGAACGTTAGCTGCTTGTGCTCCACGTTGACCTTGCTCAACATCAAAAGTCACTTCTTGACCTTCTTCTAATGTTTTGTACCCTTCGCCTTGGATAGCTGAGAAATGAACGAATACATCTTCTCCACCTTCGCGTTCGATGAATCCGAAGCCTTTTTCGCCATTAAACCATTTTACTTTACCATTTTCCATGTTTGTTGCCTCCTAGTGTGCTAACACACACAATGTATTACTATCCTTGCTCTCAGTGATCATCAAGACGAAAAGTTATTACTAATCCTATCCTTTACACCGAACAAAAATAATTCTTCTTTATAATAGCATTTTTAGAAATAGTTTGCAAGGAACTCAATTTTTCAACTATATTAGTTATTATTCAGGAATATTTCAGGATGGAGCACCTTTCGCTATTGATTATTCTTCTTCTCTTAACAAAAGGGCTTCCTTCGCCATAACGGCAAGTTCAATTGTTTCAAGGGTTTTGCAATAATTATTTAAAATCTCCCCATCTAAACTAACTTCTTTATGAATATATTCCAGAACATGCCAATCCTCAAACCAATCATCGCTCTTCGCATCTTCATGAGGGATATTCGGCCAGGCGTATTTTAAAGGCGGGCTGTACAGCCTCACCGCACCCTTTCTCAATACGCAATTCTTCACCCGTCGCTTATAAAGGGATCGGGGAAAAGATTCATTGATATCATTAAACAAATCAGGCCAATAATCTTTCCGTGAGCCCGTGTGAGGGTGTTCATGCACCCATTTCAAGACTCCCGCCAGAATCTTTTCACGCTGAAATAGAAGGGAATACAATTTTTTTCCGAATAAAATTCTTTCATGGAGCGAAGTGAAATACCGTGAGGTGGCGCCGACAAGTGAAGCTTTCTCCCCTTTTTCTCTTGCACAGTAGGGAAAAATAATGTTATTGAGGCGCAAAAAATCATACATTTTAAAGCTGATCGTACCTGTCACGCTTTTTTTGAAATGATTATTTTGAATCAATCTTTTTTCTAAATAGCTTTGTTCATTTATTACCATCGCAATCGCCAATGTATAGCTATCCCCACTGTGCCAAAAATAACGCCACATCGTCTCCATGAAGGTGGAGATGTGAAAAAAAGGTAATAGATGGAACATTTCTCGCCTACCCCTCACACTCAGATCATAAACCAAAAATTGAGGGAACACATCTTGAAAAATCAACCAACTGCCGCGTTCCAAAAAGGAAAAAATACCTTTCTGATCTCTTTCAGGCAGTAATTTTGTCAGCAATTCCCCTTTTAAATCCGTCATGTTCCATCCGACGTTTCGTGATACCATATGTCCGAGAAGGGCCCAATGTATTTCAGGGTGCTGAAGATAAAACTGAAAATAGGCTTGCGTCCGTGTTACATTGTTTTCGTTAAGTTGTCTCGTCTGTTCTCTTATAAGGTGAATATATTGTTTATCATTTTCTGATAAGCAAGGCAGATGGCCGGAAGATTTCTTTTTCATCTTTTTTTTTAATTCTTTTTTTACCTCTGAGAAAGAGTTCAGCAAAAACGGCATCATCCTTTTCACAATTCATTTTGAGTGTTTCGGTCATTCCCATCAAAGGAATGCATATTCATATTGCTCACGGAATATGAATACAACGATGAATATTCGGGAGAGGATGGGTAATATGAGGCATCGTGTATATAGGGAAATGAACAGAATCGCTAATCAGTTAATCCAGGACCAATCAGAGGACGGGGCCTGGCATTACCCTTTCGAGACCGGGATCGCAACGGACTGCAGTATGATTATTTTATTACGGACATTGGAGATAAATGATGAAGAGTTTATAAAAGAATTGGTGAAACGTATCGCTGGAAAACAGCAGGAAGATGGGTCATGGAAGCTGTTTCATGATGAGGAAAAAGGAAATCTGACATCCACGGTGGAAGCTTATTATGCCCTTCTTTATTCTGGTTACCGGGATGGAAAAGACCCGGAAATCCTGGCAGCAAGAAGGTTTATTATGGACAACGGAGGGGCCACGGAGGTCCATATGTTTTTGAAAATCATGTTGGCATTAACAGGACAATGTGAGTGGCCTCACTTGCCGATAAATATTGAAGTGATGCTTTTACCAGACTCCTTTCCCATCAATCTTTTTGATCTCTCCGTGTACGGAAGAGCGAATATTATCCCTTTTTTGATTCTCGCCAATACGAATTTTCGTAAGAGAACGCCTCGATCGCCCAATCTCTCCGATTTGTTTCAAAATAAAGAGGTTCGTTTTTTTTCAGAGGATCAAACTGAAGAGGCCCGTTCGATCATCAAAATGATTAAACAGGGGATTCAGGGGCTGAAATCCCCTGTTAACCTTCGCGAATTGGCATTATATCGTGCCGAAAAATATATGCTGGACCGAATCGAACCGGACGGCACCTTTTTAAATTATTTCAGCGCTACATCTCTCATGATTTTTGCGTTACTGGCGAGGGGGTATTCGAATACACATCCTGTGATTACCCGTGCCGTGCAAGGTTTAAAATCAATGACCTCCCGGATTGACGGTGAACTTCACTGTCAGTACACGACGGCTTCGGTCTGGAATACGACTTTAATCAGTTACGCGCTGCAAGAATCCGGCCTTCCCTATTCTTCCAACACGATTCAAAAAGCTAATCATTACATTCTCTCCCGTCAGCATATCAAATACGGGGATTGGGCCATCCATGAACCGAACATGTTACCGGGGGGCTGGGGGTTTGCGGACTTAAACACAATCCACCCAGATATTGACGACACAACAGCTGCGCTGCGGGCAATACGTACTTTGGCCCTAGAGCAAGCGGAAACCCGGCAAGCATGGGATCGTGGAGTAAACTGGCTCATTTCCATGCAAAACAAGGATGGTGGTTGGCCGGCATTCGAAAAGAATGTAGACAAAAAAGTGTTGAACCTGTTGCCAATAGAGGGAGGAAAAGATTTATTAATTGATCCGTCGACGGCTGATTTAACAGGGAGGACTTTAGAGTTCTTCGGAAACTATACCCATTTAGATTATCATCATCCAATGGTGAAACGTGGGATTCGTTGGCTATTGCGTCATCAAAATTCAGATGGTTCCTGGGTAGGGCGATGGGGCGTGTATATTTATGGGACATGGGCGGCTGTAACGGGAATGGTAGCGGTTGGAGTTGCTCCGAATCATCCAGCTATTCAAAAGGCTCTAACTTGGTTGCGGAAAATTCAGAATCCTGACGGGGGTTGGGGAGAATCCTGTAAAAGTGATATCAAAAATTGCTATGTACCGTTGGGCGAAAGTACCCGCACTCATACCGCTTGGGCACTTGATACACTCATTGCGGCGGCAACTGGGGTTACGCCTGAAATTGAATATGGTGCAGCTTTTTTAGTGAATAAGAAGGAAAAAGATTGGACGACGACCTACCCAAAAGGAAGGGGCATGGCAGGATCCTTTTATCTCAATTATCATTGTTATGAATATGTTTTTCCATTGATTTCCCTGGCCCATTATCAAAAATTAGCTGGCGGGCAGCTTCTCAAGGGTGAGTCACATAAGGATTTTAGTTAAGGATTTGTGTGTTCAAAAGAGCCCTTGAGTGACCTTTGGCATATTTTTATATCCTGTCCCATAAAATGAACAAACCTCAACAGACGGTAGTCTTGGCGAAAAATATCTTACCAACTAAAAAGGAGGTAGACAAAAGGTGTTAGGGGCGCTCCACCAATTTTTGGATCTAAAAACATTAATTTGGCTGTTTCCCATCATTTTTATTTTCCATGACTTAGAAGAGATCATAACCATTGAATCTTCCATGGCTGCGAACAAAGACAACTATCCGAAAACTAGCTTTGTCGAACTAACATTAAGAATGAGGAAAAAACTAGGTTCAACCGCTGCCCAGCTTGCTGTTTCGGCTACATGGATTTTACTGATTATCTCATTCACTTCAGTGATGACAGCCCATTTTTCATCTAACGGAGAGGGTTTTCTTTTATTTACAGCCATTCTTAATTTATTTGTTTTGCAGGCATTCATGCATATTGTTCAAAGTATTATGTTCAGGGGGTACACACCTGGCATCATAACGTCATTGCTCCTTCTTATCCCTTACTGCCTCGTTACATATTATTTTTTAGTCGTATATGGGCAGATGGACTGGCATTTGTTATTCACCAGTCTTCCGGTTAGTTTGGTCATGATCCTAGTTTTCCTAGTTGGCAATCTTTTAGGCCGTTTTTTTATTCGATAACTGGTCCTAGACTTTTTATAAAGTCACTTGACCCTTTCAGGATCAAGGTGATTTTGAGTCCGATTCTCTTCTATATTTCCGATGTTTGTAAGCCCAATTATAAAATAATAGCACACCTTCCGGTGCGCAGCGAAAATATCTGTATACTCAGATTTATTTTTATGGAATTTCTTTTTATTTTCTTTATTTTCTGCATCTAAAATTCGGTAGATCCAATAAACGTATCTTTATGTATTCCTAGAAATTAACACCATTACATTGAACTGTTTTTGACATACTTAAAACAAATGGGGTTGGCTCTTACACAGCTTTACAAACACTAAAGAGCCAATTTTTCCGCCTGGAACGATAGGGCAAATTACAAACCACGCTCTTCGACAATCTCGCCATTTTAATAACAATGACGTGTTCCTAAATAAACGAGAGCCCGAATGTTGAATAACTTGGTAAAGATTTTTATAGATATTAAGGGAATTTACAGTTCTTCATGATTTGTAAACTATGGTGGTGAACATACCGCCAGCTCCATCCGTAAAGTTATTAGAAATATGATGAGAAATATGGCAGTGAAAAGGCCATATACCTGGATTATTGGCTTTAAATAAGACATCCTAAGTTTTACCATCAGCAACTAGTATAGTATTTTTTAAAATTCTATCATTAGCAGCTATAGGGTTACCATCAGCTTTTTCAACTAAAAATTGATGTCCGTGGATATGCATTGGATGATGGTTAATCTGTATAGCTCCTAATCTTAATCGCACAATATCACCGTATTCAACAGGCATAGGCGTGGCAGATGGAAAACTCTTACCATTTATGATAAACATATTAAAGTCCATTTTAAAAGGCTTTAGATTATATTGACCAAGTTCTACTTTTCCCCCTTTTTCTAAACCACTGAGACTCCATTCCTGCATTAACAGTAGATAATCCTTATTAATATTTCTTTCATGTGGATCTAGAAGAATTACAAATCCTCCTAGTAACCCTAGCATATCTTGCTTGGCTACTTTGACGTGAGAATGATATATATGGGTTCCGGGAGGATTCGTTATTTTAAAGTGATAATCATAATAATACCCTGGTTCAATTCTAGGTGAAGGTTCCACATCCAGGACGCCATCCATCACATTAGGAATGTCAAGTCAACTGCCAATGAATACTTGTAGCTTCTGGAAGGTGGTTAATAACTCTGATACTGATATAGTCCCCTGGATAAACTTCCCTAAAGATTTTTTTTACCTTTCTACAATCCATAATTATTCCTCCATAAGATTTTTCATCACTCCAATTAATAGAAGATGGGGTCAGTCCCCCTGTTTACTAAAGCTTTAATGCGCCGGGGGACTGACCCTAATTTCCCTAGTTTTTTACACCAAAATATCAAATGCATCTAAAGTTTCTTTTAATCTTGTTTGTTTAGGAATACGTCTTACTATTTCTTTACCAATTTCAATTGATGCTGTTGCTGCAGGAGATGGTGCATTACAAACATGAATTGAATTTTCCCCCATAATAATATGAAAATCATCTACCATTTTTCCATCATATTTTAAAGCTTGAGCACGTACACCAGAAGGAGCTGGAATTAAATCATCCTCCTT
This sequence comes from Neobacillus kokaensis, assembly GCF_014656545.1. Taxonomy (GTDB): domain Bacteria; phylum Bacillota; class Bacilli; order Bacillales; family Cytobacillaceae; genus Neobacillus; species Neobacillus kokaensis. Next base: position 32,073 of record NZ_BNDS01000009.1, on the reverse strand, counting down.
AATTTCAGGTATTAATTCCTGAAGACTTTTCGTAAATTGTTTTTTACTAAAAGAACGGACATATTCCTCCATTCCTTCTTTTAAAAACTTTCCTGCCAGCTTCCAAAATCCACGATAACTTAAAATTTCGGCAAGATCCTTAGCATTGAAATCAGTTTTTTTATATCCTTCTCTCTTTAAACTTAATACTGCATTTGGTCCCGCATCAACTTCGCCATTAATCATACGGGTGAAATGGACTCCTAAAAAGGGGAATTTAGGATTTGGAACCGGATAAATTAGATGTTTCACAAGATATCGTTTTTCCGGCTTTAATTTATAATATTCACCACGAAACGGGACTATTTTCATGTCTGTCATGTATCCTGCCGCAGCTGCCATACGGTCACTGTGTAATCCAGCGCAGTTAATCAGGATTTTGGCACTCAATGTGCCTTGATTAGTTTCAATAGTAATCCGATCTGAACCTTCGTGTATTTTCTCTACTTTTGTATTTAACCGAATCTCCCCACCGTTATTTTTAATAATTTCCGCAAATTTCTGACTTACTTGCCGATAATTAACGATACCTGCCATTGGAACACGAATCGCTGCATAACCATTTACATGAGGTTCAATCTCTTTTAATTCCTCTTTTCCAATGCGATTAATTGTTAAACCATTTGCCAAAGCACGTTCATATAAATTGTTAAGAAGTGGAAGTTCTTCTTGTTTAGTTGCTACTATTACTTTACCGCAAATATCATATTCAATATTGTATTTCTGACAGAATTCTCTCATTGATTGACTTCCCTGATTTGCAAAGCGTGCTTTGAAGCTGCCAGGTTTATAATAAATGCCTGAATGAATAACACCGCTATTATGGCCGGTTTGGTGCTGGGCAATCTCAGTTTCCTTTTCCACTACTACTACATTCGCATTTGGAAATCGCTGATAAATAGCCATCCCTGTTGAAAGGCCTATAATGCCTCCTCCGATGATTGCAAAATCAAACATAATGCCCCCCCTTTACTTTAAACTAAATTCATACAACTCTTTTTTTCTCCTAACCTAATTGTTTTCCGTTCTCTTTAGTACTAACTTCTAACGCTGATGCTATTTGATAAATTGTTGCCTCATCAAACCATTTACCTACTAATTGTATACCGATTGGCAATCCAGTCTTAGAAACTCCGCATGGCATTGATAAACCTGGCAAGCCCAATAAATTAAAAGGACCAGTAAATTTATTTAGTACCGAACTAATATGAACTGTTGAACTCCCTATTTTGATTTCCCTTTCATTAATATTTCTCGGTAAAATTGGAACAGTTGGAGTGACCAAAACATTAATCTCCGAAAAAACTTTACGAAATTTCTGAATAGCTTGTTGCTTAATTTGTTGAGCAGTAATATAATCTGTAGCATTTATGTGCGTACCAGTAAAAAGACGATTTTTAACTTCCTCATCCCACAAATCAGGATACTCTTGTAATCTCTCCTTATGGACCGTAAACGCCTCGCATTTTAAAGTAATTCTAAAAGCTTCTATTAACTCTTCCATATTAGGTATTTCCAAGAATTTAACTTTACCTCCAAGTTTTTGTAAGGTATCCAACATCACACTAAAAGATTGATTAATTTCATCATTCTCCACTTCAAAAAATGATGTTTTTGGGACACCAATGGTCATTCCTTTTAATCCTTTATTAAGTGATGTAGTAAAGTCTGGTGTTTCTCTTTCCGCACAAAAAGGATCATTTACATCGAATCCAGATAACACATTAAGCAAAATTGCATTATCCTGAACTGTTTTAGTCATCGGTCCAACAGTATCCATAGTCCAACAAAGAGGAAATACACCATATTTACTTACTCTTCCAAAAGTTGGCTTAAGTCCAACAATACCATTAAACGAGGAAGGGATTCTTATAGAACCTCCTGTATCCGTACCAAGTGCTGCAAAGCATAAATCTGCAGCAACGGCAGCACCGGAACCACTACTTGATCCTCCCGAAATTTTCTCTGGATTATGAACATTTCTTACTGGTCCAAAATAGGAGCGATCTCCTGTAGTCCCATAAGCAAATTGGTGAGTATTAAGCTTACCTAAAATGACCGCTCCTGCTTTTATCAGTTTTTCGACTACTGTTGCATTGTAGCTGGGAATAAAGTTTTTATATATTTCTGACCCCATTGTTGTTTTTACGTTTTTAGTATAGATAAGATCCTTCAAAGCAATAGGAACACCATGAAGTGGTCCTTTCATGTTTCCAGAATTTATTTCTTTTTCAGCCTGTTTTGCTTGTATAAGAGCTTCATTTTCTGTAATAGTAATATAAGAATTTAATTCTTTATCTTTGGATAATATACGTTCTATTATTTTACGTGTAATCTCGGTTGGTGAAATCTGCTTTTTCCTATAAGCGTAGGACAAAGAAGAAATATCCGTTTTAATTAAGGAATCGTTGTATTGATTTATCAATTAAAGCTCCCCAATCATTACTATTTTAATAGTCTTTACCAAACTAAATAGCCTCCATCAGCATGAATAACTGAACCTGTAGTATATGAAGACGCATCGGAAGCTAAAAAAACAGCTAGGCTGGCAATTTCAGATGGTTCTGCTACCCTTCCAAGGGGAATAAGACTTTCTATATCCTTTACATTTTCTGCGTTTTCAAAAAGTCCCTTAGTCATCGTTGTTTTTGTATATCCTGGTGCAATCGAATTAACCCTTATGTTATACTTTGCCCATTCTGATGCAAGGCATTGAGTTAACATGTGGATTCCTGCTTTAGAAACGTTGTATGCACATTGAGGTTCTTTATTTGCAATGAAACTTGAAATGGAGGCAGTGTTTACTATGGTGCCACCACCACTTTTAATCATTTGAATTCCTACATACTTAGACATTAGAAATACACTATCTAAATTTACTTCAAGGATATTCTTCCAATCCTTAATTGACATTTCTTCAAACCTGGATTTTTGCATTTTGCCAGCATTGTTTATTAAAATATCAATTTTCCCAAATTGCTCCATTGTATTATTTACCAACCGAATGACTTCTTCTTCCTTGGATACATCGATTGGAATAGCTAAAGATGTAATATTAAATGACTGTAGTTCTTTTACAGTTTGTTTTGCATGATCTGCATTAATGTCAGCTACTACAATATTGGATCCAAATTGAGCTAACGCGATTGCTATTTCTTTACCAATTCCTGCTCCTGCACCAGTAACAATGGAAGTTTTATTACCTAAATCAAATTTATTTTTATAATCCATTTGTCCCCCATAAGTTAATAAAAATATTATTTACAAAATATGGAAAGTGATGATAATCCATATAATTTAGTAATTGACCTACCATAATAGTAGACTTACAACATGACATCTCCTAAATTCGGGCCTAACGTTTGTCCGGTATATGCATTTCCATCAGGGTCGGAGGCTAAAAGGACCACAGATGGAACAATTTCCTCCACACTTCCAAAACGATGTAAAGGAAGTTGAGATAATTTTTGTTCTCGCCAACTATAATTAAATTTAGCTAACATCTGTGTTTCAATCGGACCAGGAGCTATACAATTTGCTGTAATTCCATGTTCACCAAGTTCCAAGGCAATTGATTTCGTAAATCCAATAACACCAGCTTTTGAGGCTGCATAGTGACTTACTTCAATACCCCCTTTTTGAGCAAGTTGTGAAGCGAAATTTATAATCCTTCCCGATTTTTGGACAATCATAAATGGGGCAGTATATTTAGTCGTTAAAAAAACACTCTTTAAATTAACATCCAGCATCCTATCCCATGTTTCAACCTCTAAATCTTGTATAAGGCTTTGGTTACAAATCCCCGCAATGTTTGTTAAAATATCAATTCTGCCATATGTTTTTACAGTATGATTCACTAAGGACTTCACAACATTTTCATCTGAGAGATCACCATCAGAAATAATTACCTCAGATCCATAATTTTTTAATTCTTCCAATAATAAGTCCATATCATTTTTATTTTGCCCAAAATAATTTAGTGAAAGTTTCGCTCCCTCTTTTGCAAATTGTATTGCAACAGCTTTCCCTATACCATGTCCTGCACCCGTTATAATTGCTACTTTATCCTTTAATTTCATAAGTCCCTCCTAATTGATTAGGAACTACAAGTAATTCCATAAAAATGTAATTGAAGAACGATTAACGACCTTAAAGCAATAAAAGTCAAGGCGTTTCGCAAAAATAGTATGGATTATTCTTGAGAACACCTTAACTTTTTAATTAACTGATAGGTTAGATTTTAATTTCGAATTTTTTTTTCCTTTATTTATATGGAAAAACAATTGGCTGCAATGGAGCACCAGTAGCACCAACTATCGGCATTGCTTTTCCAATAAAACCCACTTCGTAGATTCTTTCTTTTGCTAATTCCTCGAGCCATAACATTTCAATGATCGGAATTCCTACTTCGGAAAATAAATAAGTATGCACAGGAAAATAATTATCTCTCTCAGGAGATGGGGCCTGCTCAAGAGCAATATTATCCCCACCAATAATCATTGCGCCTAAACCAGCTAAATATTCAGCTCCTTCTATATTAATTCCCGGTGAATCATTACCAAATTTCTCTCTATTCGGCCATACTGTCATTCTGCCAGTGCGAATCATTACAACATCACCTTCTTGGATGGATACACCTTGTTTTTCCATCGTTTCTTGAAGGTCATCTCTTCCAATTCCATAACAGTCAGGCAGCATATCGACACCCTTTGTTCCAGCAACATCTAATAAAACAGCCCTAGCCACAATGATTGGATAAAGTTCTGGTCCGCACTTATTCCAATGCCTGCTTCCAAGATGTTGTTCATCATTAAATCCGTTCCAAATCTCGCCTCTGTAACCAAAATGATTAAAAGTATCAATATGTGTCCCACAATGTGTATACATAGAAATTGCGTCACCAGAGTACCCAATTAGTTCCTTTCCTTCTTGAGTGGCAGCCATGAGATTGTCATTAACATTTCCCTTTGGTGTATGTGTCATCCAAATTTGAAATGGCGGGTCCCCAGCTGCGGTCCAAGATGGCATACCCATAAAGTATTTCACACTTAAATCATATGTTTTTGACATATCTATGGATCTCATAATCTTTTCACGAGATTCAGGAGTAATTAAATTTAACCGACCAATTTCATCTTCCGGCCCCCAAGGGCTTTTACTTACCTTTAATTGGCGAGGGTGAACAAATTCACACATTTAAATGACCTCCATATTAAATAAGTAGTGGTTCATTACATTTCTATCTATTTAGTCCAAAGGTTTCTAAGGTAATATGATTTGATCATAAACTTTCGAAATTATTAATCTATTAATCCCAATAAGATAAGGATCGTTTTCGCATCATTTCACGGTTTTGGGCAGTTGATTTTTGTAAAACAGTATTTGTACCCAAATCCAATACGATTCCATATCGGCGAATAAGGTCTAAGTGATCCACTTCACCTTTTTGATATTTTTCAAACACCACATTGACATCCTCTTCTAGCCATTTTTTCCGATTTTCACGAATATATTGACGGGTTTCTCTTGTCGCTTCTACATCAATTTCAAACTGATCTAGATCCCGATCTATTTCTTTAATGACGACTCCATAATCCTTTTTTGCCCTCTCAATTGAAACGTATTCATCAATTACATCATCCAACACTGCTTCTATATCTCTTTTTAGGGGATCACCTAATCCTCCGCCGCCGGCAGAAGGTCTTGTAAACATATCACCGTTTTTTAATTTAACATTGGAGAAAACTGTTCCTAAAAATTGTTTGTTCTCCTTATCAGGATTTAACCAGACACCGTGAGGAATGGATGGGAGACCTCCGAAAATGCCCCAAGTAATTGATCGGGAGCGGTCACAACAGTATGACATAACGGTATTTTCGATATTTTGCAGTATTCCGCCTTTTTCTACCCCGCAACCCCCTCTAAACTCACCAGGTCCTGCTGAATCAGTAAGGATTTCTAATTTTGTCGTCAAGACTGGGCTCAGTCTTTCCTGACCTTCACTTGGTTGTATCATCATTCCTAAACCAAATACAGCAGTCAATGCATTGGCACCATCACGATCGATTCTTCCGCCATGTCCGCCTGGCATCCAGTCATACCACATGAAATACTGATTGTTATATCCCTCTCGCTTATCATTTCCTCCGACTAATAAGTATTCTAAATTGAAAGAACAGGCAAGAGCTCTTTCTGGCATGATATTTGACCATAACTCAAAACAAGAATTCATAATTTTTTCATAAGCACCAGAACAAAATCCAGTTACAGCAACTGGCCATGGGGCATTCACAACTGAATTTTCCGGAAGATATGTTTGTACAACACGATAGAAACCAGAATTCAATGGGATATCAGGAAAAAACGTTTTAGTTCCAGCATATGTTGCTGAAAGCGCTGCTCCGAAACCTGAATTTAAAAAGATACTAATGTATGGATGAGACCCGCTTAAATCATAAAAAATCTGATCGTCTTTTACCGTCATTTTAACTTTAATTGGGATTAGGCCATCACCTGCCTCTGGATCCATATCGATGAAATCGGTCGTTTCCCATGTTCCATTAGGCATTTTTTTCACTTTTTCTCTCGTCATAAATTCCACATAATCTTGGACCTCATCGAATGCCGTAAGGATTGTTTCTATTCCATATTTCTCTACTAATTGTAGCAGCTGGTTTTCTCCTACTTTTGTAGCAACTGCCTGTGATCGCAAATCTCCCAGACGTTCTTCCGGTATACGCATATTCGAAACAAGCAAGTTTGCGACGTCTTTTAGGTATTCGCCTTTGCTCCAAATTCTCACAGGCGGAATGCGTATTCCTTCTCCATAATGATCTTTAGAGTTCACATCAAAGGAACCAGGAGTTGACCCTCCCATATCTGCCCAATGACCATTGGCCTGCATAAAGGAAATAATTTTACCATTATAGAAAACAGGCCGAATGACGCGAACATCATTGAAATGAGTACCACCACGGTAAGGATCGTTGACAAGGAATACATCTCCTGGATGAATATCATCCCCAAAATCTTCTATAACTGCTTTTGCCGTTAAGTGCAATGTTCCAACATGTACTGAAATATCCTGTGTTCCCTGCATAATGGTGTTTCCATTTGCATCACACATGGCACAACTAAAATCACGATTAAAAATAACAAATGAATAACAGGTTCGAAGAATTTGTTCAGCCATCTGATCGACTAAATTGATGAATCCGTTTTTCAATACTTCAAAAGTAACGGGATCTAATTTACTTTGATGTATACTTTTCGAACTGACATCCTCTAGATTACTTTTAATAGTTAGGCTCATATTTACAGCACTCCTTTAGCAAAATTATTTTTTATAAGTCATGATAATATTTTTGTACGAATCAACTTCTGCAGTAAAACTAGGTGGAAGTACAACTGTGGAGTCTAATTGATCGAGAATAGCCGGCCCTTGTAAAACTGATAGGGTTGGAATTTTCTTACGGTCATAAACTGGCGTGTTTACATAACCTTCTGCTTCTTCAAAATATACATCCCGATAACTTTTAACAGCATCCTCTAATTTACCTTCAGGACTTTCCTTCACAATTTCAGGCTTTGGAACAACGCCAATGGCTTCTACTCTTAAACCATATATTTCTACATTTTGATCTGGATTCAAGAAGGCATATGCTCGCTCATGTTCTTTGTGAAATGTGTTTAAAGCAGTTTCTAAAGATTGAATAGGTCTGCCAATTGGAGTTGATAAAGTTCTCCATTGACCTAAATATCTCATTTCAAGATAGCGAATCAAATTCATGTTTTCATGAGCGATACCTTCTTGTTTTAATAGATTTGTAGCTTCTAATTCTAAGGTCATAAACTCTTTCTCTAACTCTTCAACATTTGTTTCTTGTATATCTTTAACGAAAGTTTTGGAGACATCATGTCTTACATCTACTAATAAACAGCCCATTGCAGCCGCAACTCCAGGATGAGCAGGAACAATCACATTAGGAATATCAATTTCCTTTGCCAAATACGCACTGTGTAATGCACCTGCTCCTCCAAATGCCACAAGGGCAAAATCACGAGGGTCATATCCCTTACGAACGGAAATCAATCTTAATGCATCACACATGTTTGCATTTGCAACTTTTAAAATAGCGTTTGCTGCTTCCTCGTCTGTGTAACCAAACTGCTCTCCGATTTTCCTTACTACTTTTAGTGCAGCTTCTTTGTCCAATGACATTTGACCATCAAGAAGTTCTGTACTTAACCTTCCTAGAACTAAGTTAGCATCTGTGTTAGTAGGCTCCTCCCCCCCACGTTGATAACAGGCTGGACCAGGAACAGCCCCGGCACTTTGTGGACCGTTTCTTAACGAACGACCTTCATCTACCCACGCCAGACTTCCGCCACCAGCACCAATCGTAAGGATTTCAATACTCGGAAAACCGATTGGGTATCCATACTCAATAAACCAATCCTTCGTAATTTTTAATTGACCATCGTATACAAGGGAAATATCCGTACTTGTCCCTCCCATATCCAGACCAATGGCATTTTTAAATCCACACAAATTCGCAATATATTTACTTGCAATAGCCCCAGCTGCTATACCTGAACTAGCCAAACGGGCTGCATATTTCGGTACAGTTTCTGATGTCATCACCCCGCCGCCGGAATGCAGGACTAAAATATCACCCTCATAGCCTTTCTCCTTAATCTTCTCTTCTAATGAATGGATATAATTGCTGACTTTAGGGCCAAGTACAGCATTAATAATTGTTGTACTCATTCGTTCGTGTTCAAAAATTTCTGGCAGGATACTACTTGAGGCACATATATAAACATCCGGTATTTCCTCTTGGAGGATATTTATAGTTTTTAATTCATTCGAATTGTTAATATAGGAATTCATAAAACAAATAGCAATTGATTCTACACCACGTTTTTTCAATTTTTGAGCCAAAGTCCGAATTTCCTTTTCTTGAACCTCGACTAGTACGTTCCCTGCGTAGTCAACCCGTTCATTTAATTCGAAGCGGTCTCTTCTCCGAATGTAGGGAGGAGCAACGTCTATATATGCATCCCACAAATCTTGCTTTGTACCTCGGCGAATTTCGGGGATATCCCTAAAACCTCTTGTAGTTATTAATGCTGTTTTTGGTAATTTTCTTTCGATTAGCGCATTTGTCCCAACCGTTGTTCCATGAGAAAACATAGAAATTTCATTTCCAGATATATTCGCTTTTTTTATACCATCAAGAATTCCGATTTCTGGATTAGAGGGGGTAGAGGATGTTTTCGTAACCGAAATATTCCCTGTTTTTTCATTAAAAACAAATACATCCGTAAAGGTTCCCCCAACATCAACAGCTACTCTAAATTTACTCATCATTTTCCTCCTATATTTTGGGTTTATGATTTATCAAACTTCGCGGTACTTCATTTCTGGCACCGCGAAGTATAGATAGTATAATGGTTATATTCTAAAATTCTTCTACACTCTGTGCCGTTGGAATCTGTTCAGGACTTTTTACCACATGCGTCCTCTGATTACCTTGGATGGAGGGAACAATTTCATTACGTTCTGTATCCAGTACCCAGTCCCTTCCACTTGTTACACCTAAATATTTCTCTGAGTGATTCTCTTCAATTTCAGCTTGTTTATACTTTTTAAACCACCAATATTTCCCTAAATAATAATAAGCAATGAAACTTACAATAAACCCAACAATAAAGGCATAGGAACTAAATACTGTTGCAACCGCCATTCCTAATACCAGCGATATAATCCCTGCAAAATTCCATCCTTTTTTATAAGCAAATTGACCATCCTTTTTGTACAGCTCAGGAACGTTCATTCGGCGTTTTCTGAGTAGATAGTAATCAGCGAACAAGATTCCAACAATTGCTGAATAAACAGAACTCATAATATTTAGGAAATCAGTCAGCACTTCCATCAATGCCCAAGGCTGAATAACCGAACCAACTATAGCTGTAAGTACAACCCCTCCGGCATAACCTATCTTTGGAAATACTTCAGCAAAAACAGTTGCAGGTGTTAATAGATTGGAAGCAGCATTCGTAGACCATTGTGCAAAAACAACCATAATCAACAAGACGATTAAAATTACTCCTGAGGCTGTAGATTGAATCGCCTCTACTGGATTCCAGTTGTTTACCGCGATCATGGAGACCCCGCCAATAACAATCATGGCAGACTGTGTAAGAGGTAATGCTACCATATGGCCTAATAAAGTATTTTTATTTCGTTTCACCCACTTTTTCTCAAATTGAGATGTCTTCACATATCTAGTTAAATTCTGAGAATCGGATGCCGCAGTTGACCAAAAAGCCATATTCACAAAAAACAAGACGATAAACGTGTTCCACACAAAACCAGTGCTTTCTGAGCCTAGGACAGTATTCCAGACATTGTTGCCTGCGGCACTTGCTACACCTTCAAGATTAAAGTACATCCATACCGAAATAATGATAATACATGGTGCTGCAATGTTAGAGAATCGTTCTATTGCCTTAAACCCAAAGGCTGTATTGATTACCTGAGCAATCGTAAACACGATATACCAAAATAGCCAGTTATCAAAGCCAGTGAAATGCAAGAAAATATAATTGATTGCTAATGCTCCAAAATAGGTTTGAATACCGAACCAAAATGCCCCCAGAACAGCCCTAATTAACATTGGAATATAGGAACCTATGACACCAAACGGAGCACGCATATAGACTGGAAAATTGATCCCGTGTTCGATTCCAATATCGCCAGTGATAGAAATAAAAAACCCCAAAACAATATTTGCTAATAAACATGCAAGTAAAACCCAGCCTAGTTTCATAGTCTGAACACCGTCGCCGCCTAATGCAAATGTGGCAATAATGACGGCGATCCCAACCCAAACAAAAGAGTATCCAAGCATCCCCACGTTACGATTAGAGTAAGAAATAGGGATATTATCCTTTTTAATTAAATTATTATCTTTATTCATGGATTAACCACCTCAGAATTTTTTGGGTTTTACCTTCTTATCAGCAATAAATAAAGTACCAGCTGGATGAAATTTAATTACGCAAAAATAAAAATTATGGTTTATAATCTAATCAATTCCTATAAGGAATTGGTATAATTGTAATCGTTTTCATTTGAGCGGTGACAGGCACGAAAACCTAACTAACATCACTACCTACAGTCATATTTTCATTGATAGGGTGTAACGGTAAGTTCTCTCCCATATCTCTTGACGAGTAATCCTTGAGCTTTAATACAGAAATAGTGGATATAATACAAAGACCAATAATATAAAGACTAATTGGAACAGTACTGCCAAACTTATGGAGCAAGTAAACGCAGATCATCGGTGCGATTCCCCCTCCGATAAGAGAGGCACATTGATAGCCAAGGGAAGCGCCACTATAGCGAAGGTGAGTAGGGAAACTTTCCGCAATTAATGCAGCTTGCGGACCATAAAGTACTGTATTAATCACATGGCAAGCACCAATTGCTATAAAGATCCATAATATATTTCCAGTATCCAGAACCCAAAAGAATGGAAAACTCATTGCCAGCGTCAAAATACAACCAGTGACATAAACTTTTTTCCGGTTAAAACGGTCTGATAGAAACGCGAATAATGGTAAACAGAAGAGCTCCAAAATACTTCCAACTGAATTAGCATTCGTAAAGATTTGTTCATCTAATTTTAAGTTTTCTACACCGTACGTAATGACCCACGTTGTAAAAATATAAAAAGGAGCTTGTTCAGCCAAACGTGCAAAACTAGTTAACATTATTTCTTTTGGATGGTTCTTGATCACTTCTAGAACGGGCTTTTTGGCAATCCGCTTTTCCGCTTTCATTTTCGTGAATTGTGGCGATTCCATTACCCCATTTCTAATATACAAACCAAAGCCAACAAGTAAAAGACTAATTAAGAAGGGAATTCTCCAACCCCACGTATAAAAACTGTCACCCGTTAAATAAATTAATAAGGAAACCATTGCCGTAGAGGTAAAAAGACCAATGGGCACTCCTAACTGAGTCATACTTCCCATCAACCCACGGTGTTTCTTTGGACTCCATTCCGTTGAAAGAACAACAGAGCCTCCCCATTCGCCGCCAACCCCGATTCCTTGACAAAAGCGTAAGAGCACCAATAAAATTGGGGCCGCAACGCCAATTTGTTCATGCGAAGGGACCAGTCCAATCAGCGTACTGCTAATCCCCATAAATAATAGTGTAGCTACAAGTGTCGCTTTCCTGCCAATTTTGTCCCCAAAGGCACCAAAAACTGCTGCTCCAATTGGACGTGCTAGGAATCCAACGAAAAATGTTGCAAATGATTGTAATGTAGCAATGTAAGGGTCATTATCTGGGAAAAACAGCCTGGGAAAGACTAAGGCAGCCATCGTTCCATAAAGGAAAAAGTCATACCATTCAATTGACGTTCCAACGATACTTGCAATAGCTGCTTTCTTCACTTGTTTTTTTCGGACTTCTTCTGGAAGGTTATTCCCATTTACTTGATTTACCATACACAACACCTCAAGTTATTTTTTACTCCGCTTTTAAACTTAGGAGAATCCCAAAAGTAATTGAATAATTACCTCTAGGATAAGTATTAATTACGATGGTTGCTGGAATTCTATAATTATAATTAAATTGTTTTCTTATTCATCCAATCAAGCTACTAGATAAAAATTTATATACATAATAAAAATTATGTTTACTAGCCTCTCAGTTTCTATTAAGGAATTGGTGTAATTGTAATGGTTTTCATAGTGGTATAAAACTCTTTGGCAGCTTGACCTTGTTCTCGAGATTGTGAACTGGAATCTTTCATTCCTCCAAACGGTGCTTGTGGTTCCGCTCCGCCTGTTTCTCCATTTATTTGCACAAGTCCTGTTTCAATTTCATCGATAAACTTAAACGCTCTTGCAATATCCTTGGTAAAAATGGAAGCACTAAGTCCGTATATAGTGTCATTTGCCATTTCAAGAGCTTCTTCAAAACTATTTACCTTAATTAACCCGAGTACTGGACCAAATATTTCTTCACGGACAATGGTCATATCGTGAGTTACATTTTCAAAAACAGTTGGGGGTACAAAATAGCCGCTTTGATATTGTTCTCCTTTTAAAGCTTCACCGCCGCAAAGTAAGGATGCCCCATCTTCCTTTCCCTTCTTGATATAATTCATTACAGTGTTCATTTGTTGTTCGGATGCAAGAGGGCCTAAATCTACGGTTGGATCCACGCCGTTCCCAACTTTTAGTGAGTTTGCCTTTTTAACCACTAATTCTTTTACTCTTTCATATACAGAACAATGTACATAGGCGCGGCTTGTCGCAGTACATCTTTGACCGGTTTGTTTCATTGCCCCTTGAACGGTAAGCTCTGCGGCATGTTCTATATCGGCATCATCCATAATGATAACCGGATTTTTACCGCCCATTTCCAACTGGTATTTTGCACCGTGCTTAACAGCACTTACTGCCACTTGTTTTCCCACTTGATTTGACCCCGTAAACGAAATAGCATTCACATCTTTGTGATCAGCCAAGCCTTGGCCAATAATGCTTCCTTTTCCATTCACTAAGTTCAATACACCTTTTGGCAGTCCCGCTTCATCAAAAGCCTGAACAATTTTAGCGGCGGAAATCCCTGTTTCAGATGCAGGTTTGAAAACAACTGTATTCCCATAAATTAATGCAGGTGCTATTTTCCAAATAGGGATAGCAATAGGGAAATTCCAAGGAGAAATTACTCCAACAACCCCTACTGGTACCCGTTTTGTTAGAAGAATATTTTGCTTTTGACTTGAAGGCAATACCTCTCCAATTTGCCTCATTCCTTCTTGAGCATAATACCTAAGAATGGCTACACCTCTAAGCACCTCCCCTTTTGTTTCTCGGAGGATTTTCCCCATTTCTTTTGTTGCAATTTCAGCTATTTCGTCTGCGTTTTTTTCCAGAATATCTGCAGTCCGGTGTAGAAAATTTCCCCTTTCTACAGATGATAGATTTCTCCATGTTGGTAGAGCTTTTTTCGCAATAGCAACAGCATGATCTAAATCTTCCAAATTTGACGCTTGAATTCTACCAATTATTTCATCTTTATTTGCTGGATTGTGAATATCAATCATTTGACCGCTGCTTGCAGCTTGCCACTGTCCATTCACATAATTTAAATAACTTAAACATTCTACATTCGTCTGCATGAAACCACTCCTAATCTTTATTTAACGATGTCACTAAACGTTTTATTTAAATAAATTAAATATAAAAATTAATTTAAATTTTCTGAATTAGGAACACGCATTTTCTTATCTCTTTTAAATTTAATACATGTACCTTTTGATTTGTCTTATAAAAATCACGATGCAGAAATCTAAAATTTTTATCTGCATCGTATTTATTTTTTTATTCCACATTAAACAACTAATTCCCTACTTTAATTTCAAGAATTTTTAATTCATAGAATATTTTTCTCTTTATTTGTTAGCTGCAACCCTAAAAGCATCTTTTAGTGAAGTATATTCTAGACCAAGACTCTCGGCTGCTTCATAACAAGTTACATAACCATTTGCAATATTTACCCATTTCGTTAAAGATAAATTTTCACTGATGGCTTTCTCCAGTCCTATATTAGAAATTTCCAATATATAGGGCAGTGTTGCATTTGTTCGGGCAATTGTTGAAGTTTGAATCCGCCCTGCTACATCACTTATAGGTGTGAGTGATGGGAAAGTTTGATTACTTTCAACCGTTTCAAAACTGATTGCAATGACACCTGTTTGAATCAACATGTCAGCTAGCTTGGGGGCTGTATCTAATTTGAATTGAGCAAATATTATTAACCCTCCTCTGAAAAACTGATATTCTGACGGAAGCGGCTTATTAACTTTTAGAATCATATTGACGTTTTCCCAAACGCCTCTTGCATCCTCAGAAACGAAGGCACCTACATCCATATATTCCTCGTCAGTAAACCCACTTTTCCTGCCTGCACCAGCTTCAATAATGACCTGGTGACCGGCATTTTTGACAGCAGTAACTCCAGCAGGTGTGATGGCAACACGGTTTTCATTATTTGTGATTTCCTTCGGAACCCCAATGATCATGCCGTTTACACCTCATTCAATTAACCTTATAAAATAGTTTTTTTCACCGCTTTGATGGCTTCATCAAAAATAGCGATCATGGTTTCAATTTCTTCTTTTGTCATCACAAGAGGTGGTGACATGGCAATGATGTTTGTTCCTCCATAGGTTACCGGGCGAACAATTAATTTTCGTTTAAAGCATTGTTCTACCAGTAATGGAGCCACTGTTTTATCAGGCGAAAATTGAATTCCGTTTTCCCTATCTGCTAACAGTTCGAACGCACCTAATAATCCTTTAGCGCGTGATTTTGCCACAATTGAATGTTTTTCTTCCAAATAATTAAAACCTTTTGCTAATACCGATTCCATTTGCTTTGTATGTTCTACAAGATTTTCCTTCTCAAGAATATCAATATTTTTTAATGCTACAGCACAGGCAGTAGGGTGCCCGCTATAAGTAAATCCATGGAATAATACATCATTAGATACATTGGCTAGATCATCCCTTAAGCGTTCAGTAATCCCTACTGCACCTAACTGGATATACCCGCTTGTAATTCCTTTGGCCATTGACATGACATCCGGAACAACATTCCAATTATCAACACCAAACATTTGGCCAGTACGGCCAAAACCACAAATAACCTCGTCAGCAATCATAAGAATTCCGTATTCATCGCAAAGTTGTCGAACTGCTTCAAAATATCCTTCTGGTGCGATATGAATACCACCTGCTCCTTGAACGGGTTCCATAATGACTGCTGCAATCGTTTCTGCACCTTCCCTTTCAATAATTCCACGAAGGCTTCTAGCATAATCGGGATCATTCTTATCTCCCAATTCACAATTCGTTTTATGTGGTACAGCATGGAGAAAATCAGGTGCTTTTCCTGGTGCCATTTCCTGAAATTGGCGAATGGCAGTTGCACTTGACGCTGCAACAGTCACACCATGATATCCCCTCTCCAAACCAATAATTTTCTTCTTTTCCGGGAGCCCTTTCAATTTCCAATAGTGACGCACTAGTTTGAAAGCGGTATCATTTGATTCCGAACCGCCTGATGTATAGAAAAAAACATTTAAATCTCCAGGGGTAAGACTGGCCAGTTTTTCAGATAATCTAATGACTGGTTCATGGGATAAATTATTAAAAGCCGAACTGTATGCAAGTTTTCCCATTTGTTGACTTGCTACTTCTCCTAGTTCCTTTCTGCCATGACCGATGTTGACATTCCAAAGTGAAGCAAGGGCATCAATATACTGATCACCATGCACATCTTTCAAATAAACCCCGTTTCCCTCCGTAAAAATAAATTTAGGTCCTTTTTCTTGGTGCTGCTTCAAGGAAGATGTTGGGTGAAGGAAATATTTCTTATCCAGCTCCTCTAATCTTTTTATTTCCTTTTCATCCATCACTTTCAATTGATTCATTGTTAATCCCCTCTCTGTTATCTTTTCTAGATTCACAATATTAATATGCAAGAATGATGCCAACCTCTTTTTATTCATAAAAAAGGAGGTTACCTCCTTTTTTTAAAATCAAAATGCAGTTAGACATCGTAAATAATGCAAATTGACATTATTTTTTAAATTTTCAATTTATACAAAATGTTTTTTATGCTAAGATTTCTTTTAGAGGTGAAAAATTATGGACCAGCTTATAGACCATGAAATTATTAACAAGCAATTAGAGACAATTATCAATTCATCTTTGGACGAAATTTTTGTAACTGATGGCAATGGTACCGTACTTCGAGTGAATCCCACTAGTGAAGCGTTATATGAAATTAAAGCAAAAGATCTTATTGGTAAAAATTCAGAAGAACTTGCAAAGGATGGTCTCTATTCTCCTTCCATCTTTCCAATCATTAAAGAGCGAAAAGAAAAGGTTTCAATGATTCAAAGAACTAGAAGCGGCAAAACTGTCCATGTGATTGGAAACCCAGTATTTGATTCCGAAGGTAATATTGAAATTATTATTTTCACTTCTAGAGATTTAACCGAAATAAGAGAACTCCGAGATAAAATCGAACGCACCGAACATTTATTGGAAAGTTACCAGGAGGAACTTGCAGAATTAAGAAGTTTTCAAAATAAGGATCAAGGGGATTTTATTTCTTATTCACCAAACATGCGTAAAATTTCAAAAATGGTTGAGAAAATTGCTAAGGTCGACTCCACGGTTCTTGTAACGGGAAAATCGGGTGTTGGGAAAGGCGTTATTGTCTCAAATATACATCATAAAAGTGCAAGAAAAGACAAACCCTTAATCCATGTAAACTGTGGTGCCATCCCAGAGACTCTAATAGAAACAGAACTGTTTGGATACGAGCCCGGTTCCTTTACTGGCGCTAAAAAACAAGGAAAAAAAGGATTATTTGAAGAAGCCGATGGGGGTACGTTGTTTCTGGATGAAATCGGAGAAATGCCTCTAAACCTTCAGGTTAAACTGTTGAAAGCGCTTCAAGAAAATACGATACAACGTGTTGGGGGTACAAAATCAATAGAAATAGATGTAAGAATTATTGCTGCTACAAATAAAGATTTAGAAAAAATGGTGGAGGATGGGACTTTTAGAGAAGACTTATTTTATCGATTAAATGTAATCCCTATCCATATTCCTCCTTTAAGGACTAGACAAGAAGATATATCTTATTTAATCGATTATTTTTTAAATAAATTTAATAGCAAATACAATTCCTTGACTACTCTTTCCTTAGAGGTGGAGAACGCTTTATTTAACTATGAATGGCCTGGTAATGTTAGAGAGTTAGAAAATTTAATTGAACGTTTGGTGGTAATGTCTGATGACGAGGAAGTTCAATTAAAAGATTTACCTCGCAAAATTTCAAACTCTGTAAAGGTTGATTCAAATTATTTAGTCCATCTTTATGATATATGCAGTTTAAAACAAGCCCAAGAAGCAGTAGAAGAACAATTGATTAAAAAAGCTTTTAAAAAATATAAAAGTTCTTACAAAGTAGGCGAAGTCCTTGGCATCAACCAGTCAACCGCATTTAGAAAGATACAAAAATACTTAAAGACAGAACGTGTCGATTAATCCGCATGTATTCATTTTTTCACCATTCTGAGGATATTTTTATAAGCATTACACTTACAAAAATAAGGAAAAAGGGACAATTGTTTTTGCCCTTTTTCCCCTTGCTGTTTTCTCAGCTGATATCACATGCTTCCGCCAATAATTCAACTAAATGAACTGCTCTAATTTCGTCTCTTAAGCCCTCTCGTTCTACACCCAAAAGCATTTGTAAATGGCATCCAGGATTCGTTGTAATAATGATCTCTGGTTTTATTTTACTTATATTCTCCATTTTTAAGTTTAATATCTCCATTGATTCCTCAAAGTGAACAATATTATATATCCCGGCAGAACCACAGCACATATTCATATTTTTGTGTGGAATATAAGATATGCCTGGGATTTTCTCAATAAGTCGAACCGGTTCCTTTTCAACTTTTTGAACATTTTTTAAATGACAAGAAGGTTGATACGTAACCGTTTTCTGTATTTCCATTTTAAAAGGTAACTCTAATTGATCCAATATGAAACTAATATCTTTACATTTATCGGAGAATAGTTCTGCACGTGGATACCATCTGTCAGCTTCATCAAACAAAAGATGATATTCAACCATCGCTGCTCCACAGCCGCCTATACTATTTACGACATAATCAAACTGGTATTTTTCAAACGCTTCAATATTATGTTTAGCTAAGGAAATGGCCTTTTCCTTTTCACCACTATGATGGTGTAGAGCACCACAACACGTTTGTTCTGCAATTAATACAACTTCACATCCCGCAGCTGCCAGTAACTTCATACTTAAATCGTTAATGCGTTTAAAAAAGGTATCCATTATGCACCCAACGAAAAAGCCGATACGAAACCTTGGGCTTGTGTCAGGCTGAATGGCTGAATGCTTACGCTTTTTTACATTCACTTTTGGTGTAATTTTCTCAAACTGGCGCATAGGCTCTGGTAAAATATTGGTGAATCCGATTTTTCTTGAAAAGTCATCTATTTTGAGTGTTTGGTATAGTTGTAGGCCAGACCCGATAAAATGCAAGACATTTTTATTTGGAATCATGTAATCAAAAATCAGCTTTTTCATAGCTTTTTCTTTTAGCGATTGTTTTCTCCGACGCTGTTCGGTTAAAACATCAATGGCCGATTCCAATATTTTTCCGTACTGGACATTGGTGGGGCAAGCCGGTTCACACGCCCTGCAGCCTAAACATACATCCATTGGTCCAGCCAAATCATCTAATGAAATTCTTCCTTCTGCAGCCATTTTAACAAGATTGATTCTTCCTCTCGGCGAATGGGTTTCCTTTCCAAAGGTAGCATACGTAGGACAAGATGGCAGGCAATAACCGCACTGGACACAATTAACTGTCTCATTGTACGCGAGTTTGTCCAACAATATGGTTTGCTTATCCATTGTGCAACACTAACCTTTGCCCTGGCTCAGGGAAAACTTTCCCTGGGTTTAATATATTATTGGGATCCCAAGCCATTTTAATTCTCTTCATCATTTCAAGACCTTTTGTCCCAAGTTCCATTTCCATGAATGGCGATTTCATGATGCCAATCCCATGTTCTCCGGATAATGTTCCGCCTAGTTCGATGGCTGCTTTAAATATTTCTTCAACCGCCAATTCTACTCGCTTCATCTCCTCTGTATCTCGCTGATCGGCGATAATATTGGGATGTAAATTCCCATCACCCGCATGGCCAAAGACCACTAGATTAATATCGTGGGTTTCCTTTATCTCTTTCAGTTTCTTAAACATATCCGGTATTTTGCTTCGTGGTACTGTTGCGTCCTCAGATATCTTAGTAGGTTTGATTTTTACGATTGCCGGAGAAACTAGCTTTCTAGCTTTCCATAATTCATTTGCTTCTTCATCATTTTCAGCGACAATTACTTCCCTAGCACCAACGGCAAGACACGTTGATTTAACCTTCTTCATTTCCTCCTCAATAGAGTAGGGGTGTCCATCAAGCTCTATCAATAAAATGGCTTCAACATCCGTTGGTAAACCTAATGGCTTATACTCTTCGACTGCTATAATGCAGGCTTGATCCATAATTTCCATTTTTGAAGGCAATATTCCTGAGCTTAAAATGCGCGATATCGCATGCCCGGAATCCACTAGATCATCGAATAATACGAGCGCTGTTTTGGTGGCAATCGGCTTTGGAATTAATTTAAGAATGGCTTCCGTGATGATACCTAAAGTTCCCTCTGACCCCACAATTAATTTGGTTAAATCATACCCTGTCACATTCTTAATGGTCCTGCCTCCAGTTCGAATGATTTCACCTTCAGGGGTAACCACCTCAAGCCCGATCACATAATCTTTGGTAACCCCATATTTTAGTCCTCTGGGTCCCCCAGAATTCTCTGCCAAATTCCCTCCTATAGTGGAAACATGTGCACTGCTAGGATCTGGAGGATACATAAAACCAAATTCATTAGCTTTAGCATTAATATCGGCTGTAAGTACTCCCGGTGAAACTACGGCTATGGAGTCATCGGGATCAATTATTAATTTGTCTTTCCATAGGGAAAAATCCAGAACGATTCCTCCGTTTACTGGCAGTGGGCCCCCGCTTAAACTTGTTCCTCTTCCCCTAGGATACAAAGGGATTTTATATAGATTCGCCAATTTAACAACCCCGACAACTTCATCAGTTGAAATCGGTTGTAAAACCAATTCAGGAAGATGTGTACCAAATGAAGCATCAAAAGAATAACTAAATAAATCTTCTCTTCTTTGAAGAATTCTTTTTTTGTTGACTATAATCGCCTCTATATTTCTTAGGCATTCTTCTGTTATGGTTGCCAATGTTACACACACTCCTTCTAAAATGACACTAATGATAAATAAAATTATTCACAATGCATAAATAAAATAACTAAGGTTTATTACTTGAAGATAATGTAATGTTTTAATTAAAAACCTCCTTATTTATTTCGATAAACAATATCATGCAAATTTCATGCCAATATTTTTCTTTATTTAATTTTTGTTTTTAGTCTACGATTAGGTTTTTACAGTAATTCTATAAACACTTTAATAAGTTGAGAAAAAAAGGAAGAATGCATTTTAAGTATAAATAAACATTAATTTCTAAAGGATCAAACCAATCCCCTAATTAATAAATCAAAAGGATTAAATAGTTTCTTTTTCACAAACTTAGATTATAATCTTAAGAAATTCATAAATAAAAAAAGACCGAACATGCAGTAACATGTCCGATCCAGCAATAGACGGTTCTGTTGGGCAATAATCCACCCAGATCAACTCAAGGATGGATTATTTGTAATTGTAAAGGGAGATTTCCTACCTTTAAAGAGTTCATTTCCCTCTACACTACTTTTGTATCCTTCGGTGGTGTATTCTTTTCCTCATAGAACAGCGTGATGTCAGGATCAATCTCGCCGATTCCCATGTATCTTGCTTTATAATCTTTCAACAGTGCTAAGAATCGTTTACTTAATAGAAGGAGCACGACAACGTTCACAAAGGTCGGAATCGCTGATGTAATATCGGCAAAGTACCAAACGGCTTTGCCAGGCATTCCAACACTTACAGCATAGATGACCATCGACAATCCAGGGATTGGATAGAACCATGTGAAAAATGTGAGGAATTTACGTTTGAACTTTGTCCCTTTATTTTTGAATAAATGACGTAATAAAATTTCGTAATAAATATACCAGCCTGTTGTGGTAGTAACACCAAATAACACGACAGAAATCGTAATAATATAACGTCCGGTTTCCCCAATTCCTGCTTCGAAGGCCGCTAGCGTTAATTCTGCACCAGATAATCCGGATGACCAAACACCTGAAATAATAATCGTTAGTGCGGTAATCGAACATACGATAATAGTGTCCACAAATACTTCGAATGCACCCCAAATCCCTTGCTTCACAGGGTGATCAACTTTTGCTGTGGAGTGTACCATTGGAGATGTTCCCCATCCAGCTTCGTTACTGTAAACCGATCTCGCTACCCCCATCTGGATTACCTGGGCCACAGCAGCACCGGTAAACCCGCCAACCGCTGCGGTTCCCCCAAATGCACCGGAGAAAATCAGGCTAAATGCATGGCCAGCCTCCCCTAAATTCGTAAAAATGATAAAAAGTCCGGATAAAACGAAGAATAATACCATAAACGGAACAATTTTTGAAGCGATCATTCCGATATGTTTAATACCGCCATAAATAATATAATAGGTAACTAGTGTAAGACCTATCGAGGCAGGGATCATCCCAATACCGAAAGTCGAGCCTACTGCTTCAGAAATAGTATAGTTTTGTAATGTAAAGAAGAAAGTCCCAAAAATACCAAAACCAAAAATAACCGCCGGGATCATCCATAGTTTGAACTTCTTTTCCTCCCCAAGACCTTTTTCCATATAATAGGTCGGCCCGCCATATGGTTCACCATTTTCATCCGTGTTGCGGTAATGAACCGCAAGCGTTACCTCGACCGTTTTAATAATCATCCCTACAAGGGCACATAACCACATCCAAAATACCGCTCCAGGTCCTCCGACTGCAATAGCAGTGGCAACACCGCCGATATTACCAACGCCGACTGAACCGCCAATCGCCGTACTAATCGCTTCAAAAGAAGACAAGATCCCTTTTGCATTATTTTCCTTTTCCTGTTTCTTGAAAAGACTTCCAAAAGTGGATTTTAGGATATGCGGCAAATGAACGAACTGAAAAAACTTCGTCGCTACCGTAAAATACACACCTGCAAATAAAATCGTAAAAATGAGAGGTAACCCCCATAAAAAGCCAACTACTTTCTCTAAAAATTCTCCCAAAAGCTTTCTCTCCCCTACATAGTATTAATTTTTGCCGTGGTGCTCTTTTCGTACTGAATATTCCCGTTGATAACTGTCATTTCAATGTCCGTATGTAAAAGCTCATCCGGATTCTCCATCTTGAATGGATTATGGGAATAAACCGTCATATCCGCTAGTTTCCCGCGTGAAATGGTTCCTTTTATCGTTTCTTCATTTGTTGGGTATGCCCCCATTTTGGTAAATAACTTAAAGGCATCATGCATGGATAATTTCTCATTCACATTCCAACCATCATGGTGATCACCTGGCGCTTTTCGGGTAACCGCCGCATGGATTCCAAGTAATGGATCAACCGGTTCAACAGGTGAATCAGAGCCGCCGGCACAAATCACATTGGATTCCATTAAAGTTTTCCACGCATATGCCAGCTGAAGTCTTTCAGGTCCAAGTCGTTCTTCTACCCATGGGAAGTCCCCAACAACAAATCTTGGTTGAATATCGGCAATTCGAGTCGGAACCGCTAATCTAGGAATTAAGTCTTTTCTCAATGCCTGGACATGAATCAAACGATCTCTATAGGATACAGCTGGAAATTGGTCTAGCAGATCCAAGATATTTTCCAATGCCTGATCGCCAATTGTATGAACGGCAATAGGCATGGACAGCCCCCGTGCTTTCCGAATGATGTCATATAGTTCATCATTAGAATACATCGCATCCCCAAATGTATCTGGGGCATCATGATAAGCCTCAGATAATAAAGCCGTTCTCCTGCCAAAGGCCCCATCCGCAAAAATCTTCACTGCACCAATTTGCAATGTTTCATTCCCGAAACCGGTATACATTCCCGCTTCTTTTAAATCATCCAAGTATTCATGATCAATTAACAGATTAGAGCGCAGCCCAAGCCCCTCTTGGTTTAATAACTCATCATATAACCGGTAAGTAGTATGTAATCCACCTAAGAAATTCGGATCATTCGTATGTACGCTGGTTAAGCCCTTTTGCATGGCGATTTGGATTGCCCGTCTTAATGCTCCTTTTAGATCTTCATAGGAATACTCTGGGATGTATTGTTTAAAGATCTCCGAAGCTGTTTCTAGTATGAGCCCATTCGGCCGCTTCGTTATTTCATCTAAAACAATGGCCCCTCCTTGCGGGATCGTCATGTCAGAATGGTACTGACAAATCTCGAAAGCCTTACTATTCACAAGAGCCGCATGTCCACAAATCCTAGGGATCAATAAAGGATTATGTGGCGCAGCGTAGTCAAGTTCTGAAATAGTGGGAATCCCGCCATCCGTGAAGAGATTTTCATCCCATCCTCTCCCAAGCAGCCACTCCCCTGGTTTTAGCGTCTTTGCTTTAGAAGCAATCTTACGCAGCATCTCTTCTTTAGATGTGACACCTGTTACATCGAGACTTAATAAATTGATGGCGATTGCAGACATGTGTAAATGGCTGTCAATGAGACCCGGGGTTACTGTCTTTCCTTCTAAATTGATGATTTCGGCATCGTATCGTGTCCAATAGGCCATAATCTCTTCTTTTGAACCCAAATCAATAAATCTTCCATTTTCCACAACAACAGCCTCAACCTGTGGTTTCATCGCATCAAATGTATAAAAATTCCCATTTGTGAATATCTTCCTCAATCATTTCCATCCCCTTTCTCTTTAATAAAAGAACAAGAAGGCGTTTTCACAACACCTTCTTGTTTTTAATAATATACAGAAAATTAATAATACAGTCAATCTTTCGTGAACAAATTTTACTAGTTTAATGGAAAAAAGAATACCAATCGATATTACCTATTTGAAATAGATTAACAATATTAATTTTGAACCACACCACGGACAAAAAGCAATTCCTATACTTGAAAAACCGCATCATGAACTATCAATCCGTAGTCATTATCTTTTTTTTCAAATATGATTATTTTGTAAGGACACTCAAAGCGACTTTTATGAATATCACACATAAAATTAGCATGATAAGCCAGTAGGAGCAACATACCCGATGTTGCTCCACTCGACTATTGCTACCCGATAGTATAAATACACTATTTCACAATCTTTCTTGTAAAATAAAAAAAGTGTCCTTTGTCCTTGCAGAATCTTACCCTTGGTATAAGAAGAAAACTTACAACTCAATATGCTCGGATTGTGGACTGAGAAGTTTTGTGAATAAAACTGTTGTTTAATTTGTCCAATCTCTTCATTTCCCCAATACATATATTATTTTAGTTATATATAAGGAGTGATTTATTAATGGGAATTAGAAGACAGTGTGAATGTTCTGGCACAGCTTTCACTGATATATTCGGACCATTATCCGCTAACATTTGTCCATCTTGCTTTATAGAAGGTAGTACAGTCACTTATGAAAACACATCTATTGGTTTTAGCTTTTCATCTAACAATGTTAACCCCCCAGAATGTTTTTCTATAAATGGTCAAACCATATTGAATACAAGTGGCACTGGGACAATTACAACAGGTACTGAAACTTTCACTGGTACTTTTACCATTACCTTAGTTGATGGTCCTGGGGAATTTGATGATAGTATAATATTTACTTTAGTTGGTATTGATACAGAGGGTTTCCCCTTTGCACACACATCTGTAATTACTGGATTATCGGAGGAAAGTGTAATTATTACTGGTTGTAATTTAACCATTACTGACAAAGGCATTGACTCTAGTGCAGCCAATAGCGTTCACACTGAAAAATTTTCTGAAATAAAGACATTAAGTAAAGGCAAATGGTATGAATATACTTCGTAGTACACATTAGTTAGTATATTTTGTTTCATTTAGGAAACAAATTCTCCCTTTTTACTTCGTAATATAGGTCTAATGCTCATTACCTACTTATAGCATGGTAACTTTTATCCCTTAGTAAGACCATCCCAAGCTTCCTTTGTCGCTTGGTTAAACGTGAGTACTGTCCATCCTTGACTTTCCTTGGATGGACAATTTTATTTCAACGAGGACTTGTAAATATTGTTTAAATTTGTTCCATAGACTTTACGTTTTATAAATACCTACTGCAATTTTATAGTGAATTATCTTGGTCTTACATTTTTATTAGAATGAATTTATAATTTCTTAACAAAAACTGTTATTCTTTATTATCAACAGTTCCTAATCCTTATTCAAGTAACCTGCCACGATAGCACAATAAGATTAAGGGATCGACACAGCCATTCCTTATTTAACATAAGCTCCTAGAAGAAATCTTTATAGTTGGAGATCTAAATGATTTAAAGTCCCATTCAAATATTTATTTGATTCTCTCCGCTAGCTCTAAAATAATTCCCTCTGGACCACGAACGTAGCATAACTTATAACTTTCTTCATATTGCTGTATCTCACTAAAGATTTCTGTTCCCTTCTTTTTCAATTTTGCAACAATAGCTTCAATATCTTCCACATTAAAGCAAATATGTCGGATACCAAACGTATTTGCAAAAGGTTGCTGAATATCTTTTTCATCTGACGGCGTATAAAATTTGACTAGCTCTATCCATGCCTGACCATCTGGCATCCCTAATGCTACACATGCCGTTTTAACATCATTAAGCCCAATTACTCTGTCCAACAGTTCTCCATCCATTTCCCATTCCGCTTGCACTTCAAGTCCTAAATCAAGAAAAAACGCTTTAGCCTCTGAAAGATCATTTACGTTTATACTCACATGATCTATTCTATTGATTTTCATATCTCATACCTCCTATGTCCTGTTATTTTCAATACCTGTTTTCGTGTAAGGTTTGTTTGAAATTCTAATTCGCTTAAAACAGAAAATATCCTTCTTCAACTAACCTGCCCTTTATTATAAAAAGAAATAGCCGCCAAAATGACAGCTACGATTTTAAACTCTTGCTCCCATTATTTTAAGTACAAAATTTCACAAACTCTATTTACTCAAGCAAAAATTAGATGTCTATTAATTACTCCAGACAGAACTACTTGGGTTAATTAATCAGTGCCCATCGATTTGAATATAATATTTTTTTCCTTTCGTAGTTACATAGAAATGAAAGTTACGATCATTTTTTAAATTTTGCAATTCCGCCAGGATGTAATTTTCATTATAATTTGTTTCAAACTGAATGCTATATAGATAACCGTTTGCTAATGTAGACTCCAATGATAAATGTGTAGAAGGAAATACCCGTTAGTCAAAATAGAAATTGCTGCCATAATGACAGATCAAATCTTCAACTATTGCCCCCAGTTGTTGAAGAAGAAGTTATTATTTTACAATTCTCACTAATATTTTTTCAGGCATTTCTATACGGTCAATGTCAAAACTGTTGATTTTCAGGATTAATTCTCCTTCTCGCTTTTGGGTTTCTTCTCCCACCCAACAACTGTACAGTTCAAAAAAGTCTCCTGGTCCAAGATAACTATTCATCAACTTGCATAGCGCAATTAGTTTCTCCTTCGACTCTTTACAAGTTCTCTTGTTAATATATTTTGAAATTTCAATACCCCAATCACTTGAAACTTCATAAACATAAGGAGTAGTAAATTGATATTTCTTCACATTAAGTCGATGCCCTTCATCTGAAAAACAACTTCCAATGGTAACTAAATCGTCTGATTCATCATTGATAGGTAATACTACATTAGAACCTATATAGGTAGCTAAACTCATTTGCGTTCACCCCTGTTCACTTCTGACTAAATTCTATATTTTTGTTCTCAAACTAGCCCCGTTGAAACTATTCTGCACCGTTAGCCCAATAACAATTTCAATAAAAAGGTGCCTTAATCCGTCTTGAACCAAAGCCCCTGTTACTTTAAGTGCATTCTTTCACATTCTATATCCTAGTTTTCATACAGTGAATCATCAACTTCAACAGTATATCAGATTAATCAACCACAAGTTTTTATGTAATGAATCAACATTTAATATTACCTCAAACTGAAATAGGCACTTAAATCAGTGACAATGTCCTAACAGAAATCATAATTTGTTGAAGAGAGTACAGATATATATGATGGTTTCATTTAAACGAAACTGACGAATTACCCTCGTTCATCTCTCTAAATAGGTGTATGACTGACTAATTAATAAATACAAAGGGGAGGAAAAAATGCAGAATCTACAAAACGAACTTCAAATGTTAGGAATGGATAATTTCCAAGTTGGTAATTTAATTACCATTGATCCAAACCTCAATGATCCGCGGCATTTTGGCGGAATGCGTTGCGGCGGCGGAATGCGTTGCGGCGGTGGCATGCGTTGTGGTGGTGGCATGCGTTGTGGTGGTGGCATGCGTTGTGGTGGCATGCGTTGCGGCGGAATCCGTTGCGGGGGCTTTCGTTGTGGAGGATTCGGATGTTTCGGTTGCTTCGGCTGTGGTGGTTGTGGTGGTTGTTATAGCGGCTACAACTATTACAACGATTACAACGGTTGGTACAATTACTAATTCACAAAAGAAAAAATGGATATCTATTGAAATAAAGTGCCCATGCATAATTTGCCGCAAGGGCACTTCTTTACTGATTATCATTTTGGACAAAAAATCGTACACTAACTGATAGTGTACAATCGTAACGATTAGGAATTCGTTCTTTCACTAACCTGCCCCGATAGTTCAATATCTGCACGTTTCTATTTCCATAATCAAGGTAATAATTCCTCTTATTTAACCGAAAAGGAGGAAATTGTTATGTTATTATCAAAAGCCTGGGAACTTTATGAATCAGATAAAAGGATTGAAGAGACATTAAATGCGTAGGGGCTCTAATCAAAGCTACTTATCCAATACTCTAACGATGTGAATATTGAATCATTGATTATTGATAAGTTGAAAGAATACTTGGCAAAATCTAGTGAACACCTAAAGCCATCAAGTATGGCTCACCGAATTCGATTTATTAAATCGCTATTTCGTTGGTCACACGAGGAAGGTCATATGCCCAAAAATCCAGCTGCCAATCTCAAAGAACCTAAACAAGGAAAACGGATTCCAGAATTTTTAACGGAAAGAGTAATTGACCATCTGAGGGAAGCTCGTTTTACTCCGATGGAAAAGGTATTATTTGAATTTATGTTTTCAACAGGTTGTAGAATAGGTGAAATTGTTTCTCTTGATAAAAATTGTATTTTTGAATATGGATTGGCAAAAGGCAACGGACACTTCGCTGCCTTTTCACTATTGCACCGGATAGTTTAAGGACAATTTTTCACAAACCAGCTTACAAATTTGAGCTATTCTTATAATTTAGGCATTGTAATAAATCATTTTTTCCAATAAGCTTTTGCTTCTTCCTCAAGCACCTTTAATCTTTTGTAGTAATCAGGAAACTCGTTAAGATGAGCTAGAGCAATTTTCCCCGTTATAATAGGATCATCACCACTTACATTTGTTTGGCTGGATATTTTTCCATGTTCAAGCTCTGTGTTTACTCCCATCCAAAACTCATCTAAATCAAACTTACTTTTACTAAAATTAATGCCCAAAAGTAGAGCGATTGCTGTTGCTTCCTCTTTAGAAAAAGATTTATCCCTAGTTGCAGAACAATTATTTCTATACCTGTTTGGACTTCCGGTGGTTGGATAAGGATATCGCGTACCATGGTTATAACGGTTAATAAAGTGGTTTAAATACCAATTATTATAGTAAGACAAAACACATCACTCCTAAACCTAGATATCACACTATACGTTATTTACCTGTTTACGAGCTTGTCTCCTAAAAGTTAAACAAATATCAAATTTAACAAAAGAATTTGGCTTATTAAACTGCATCCATTAATGCCGTCAGTATCATATCTATGCTATAGCTGCTGTTAGAGGCGTGTTCTCCGTTGCCGACACTTCGTCAAATAGCTCGACAAATATTTGATGTAATTCGTGATATATAGGGCCACACGTTCTGGAACTGCAGTGCAATTTTTTGTCCTATTCAAAAGAGCGGCGCGATGGCCATGAGCCTTGCAACTTGCGGATCAGGATAATTTGGCCCGTATGATAAGCGTCATGGAGAATGAGGCTGTTCAGCCACTCGTCTAATGGACGATTAGTAACAAGAGCTTGCAATTGGTCAGCGTTTAAATTCGTAATACGCTCACGGATGCCAAGATGGACGCTTTTTAGCCTATTTTGCGTGGCTTGCCAATCGCTCTCCGTTTTCAAACTGACTGCGAACGTATCATCATTCGTCAACCCTTCTGGATACTTCGATTCCTCACCGGTAATTCTTTTGAGCAACCGTTCCTTGTAAAAAATCAAATGCTCAACTGTCTCCCAAATCGTGTTCGCATGCTCGCCAGCCGGGCGCCAATCTGCTTGCTCTGCCGTAAGCGCTTTGAGTGCGTCAGCCAGTGGCGGATACCAATCTTCTTTATCGTAGCAAAAGTCCCAGTTTTGAAGTAACGATTCCGTTCTGTTCATTCCAAATCCTCCTTAGCGCGTATTGTAACCATCTAAACAAATATTTTACCATAAAATTCTAATTCCTTCTTCACTAAACAGCTTGTTTAGTTGAAGAACACCTACTGTATATTTTCCATCCTCTTTCGTTTCCAAATAAAAACAATAATAAGAACAGCTATTCCCAAAAAGGGAATCCAAAAAATCAGATTAAATTGTTTTAATTCGTTTTCAAGATTAACTATTTCAGTGGGAGCTCTACCTTCCCCTAGTAACAATAAATCTTTATCAGCACTAATAAGTTCAATTGTTCTATCACAAATATTTGAAGTAAGTACGTCATTTCCATTGTTTTTAGCATAAACCAAATATTCCTGACCTTCATTAAAGTCCATACTACAAGAAGATGGTTCATCAATTAATACAATCTGAGATGTTGAAAGCCCTTTCCATATGCTTGTTACCTCAAACAGAATCTTTCTTGAGTATTTATCTTGTTTCATCTCAATTATTTTTCCATTAAAAACTGCATCGGACAATTCTAACTCTTTTTCAACTGATTTTGTTTCAACACACTTACACGCATAACTTACTGAAGGTTTTACTGTTAAAGCAAAAGTAGAGAGACAAATGAACATTGTAAAAACAAGAGATAATTTCTTTACCACTTTACACCCCCATGTTTAATTAATCACTATGTATCTACTTCTAGATAAAACCAATAAACAAATTCCTGTTAATCTCCTACTGTTATTACCTTTCTAACGTTTCCATTTCTATAATCAAGGCAATAATTTAGTTTACTAGGACACGAAAAAGCGAGACAACTAGGATTTATGCTTAGTTAAGTGGAAACGTCAGAAAAGAATTTTATAGACAATATTTTTAAAAACGGATGGAAAAAGGCAACGGATACTCCTCTGCCTTTTCGCTATTGCACCCGATCGTTTAAGAAGAAATCTCTAACGTTGGTGAGCTAAATCATTTAAAGTCCCATTCAATATTTATCTGATTTTCTCCGCCAACTCTAAAATAATTCCTTCTGGACCACGAACGTAGCATAACTTATAACTGTCTTCATATTGCTGTATCTCGCTAAAGATCTCCGTGCCCTTCTTTTTCAATTTGGCAACAATATCTTCAATATCTTCAACATTAAAGCAAATATGTCGTATACCCAGCGTATTTGCAAAAGATTGCTGAATATCATTTTCATCTGACGGCGTATAAAATTTGACTAGCTCTATCCATGCCTGACCATCTGGCATCCCTAATGCTACACATGCCGTTTTTACATCATTAAGCCCAATTACTCTGTCCAACAGTTCTCCATCCATTTCCCATTCCGCTTGCACTTCAAGTCCTAAATCAAGAAAAAACGCTTTAGCCTCTGAAAGATCATTTACGTTTATACTCACATGATCTATTCTATTGATTTTCATACTTCATACCTCCTACGTTCCTGTTATTTTCAATACCTGTATTCGTGTTAGGTTTATTTGGTATTCTATTTCGCTTAAAACAGGAAATATCCTTCTTCAACAAACGGCCTATAGTATAAAAAGAAAAAGCCGCCAAAATGACAGCTCCGATTTTAAACTCTTGCACCCGTTAGTTTAAGTACAATATTTCACAATCTTGCTTTCTTGGATAAAAACTATTACTAAAAGTATTATTTTGTGTAAATATTCTA
>NZ_BNDS01000008.1:171975-206224 GCF_014656545.1 Neobacillus kokaensis | reverse complement strand
AGGTGTTCCATTGCCCAAAAACAGAATAAAGTCCGATGCTTGGTCAATGTGTTTCGTTTTTACCGAAGGGCTCCGTCTAGGAATAGAATACTTAATAAAATATCTTTATGAAAGGGGCGGCCATGTATGATTCACGAATGGGAAAAACAGCTTAATACGATATTAACAGAATTTAATGCACAGGCGACACTGAAGCCTGGTGAGCTATTAGTTATTGGCTGCAGTACAAGCGAGGTTGCCGGCGAACGAATTGGAACGGCGGGAACCTTTGAGGTCGCCGAAATGATTTTTCAAGCGTTGAAAAAATTGCAGGCCCAAACTGGGATCGGGCTGGCCTTTCAATGCTGCGAGCATTTGAACCGGGCAATCGTCATCGAGCGGTCGGTTGCAGCTGCACGGCAGTTGGAGGAGGTTTCCGTGGTTCCCGTCCGAAAAGCAGGCGGGGCGATGGCGACCTATGCGTTTAACCACCTAGATGATGCCGTTGTCGTCGAATTCGTCAAGGCAGAAGCTGGAATCGATATCGGCCAAACCTTAATCGGTATGCATTTGAAGCATGTCGCCGTACCAATCCGGGTATCGCAGAAAACAGTTGGCAATGCCCTTGTAACATTGGCAAAAACAAGACCAAAGCTGATCGGCGGAGCTAGAGCTGTTTATGAGGATAAAGCCGAAAATTACAAGTGTTAAAATTAATATTGTTCGTGTTTTGGTGAAATTAGAGCTTGTGAAATAAAAATAACCAATAAAAATTTTACCAAAACCGAAAAATAGTACATTTTTGCGAAAAACCGTGCTACAATGGAAAAGGAATTGTCGAAATTATTTATACATAAACTAAGGGGGACTATCGAACATGAAGCATTTGTCTCAAGCGGACGAGCAGGTATTCCAAGCGATTCAGCAAGAACTAGGCCGTCAGCGTGCAAAAATCGAATTAATTGCCTCAGAAAACTTTGTTAGTGAAGCGGTTATGGAGGCGCAAGGATCTGTTTTAACCAATAAATATGCAGAAGGCTACCCTGGACGCCGTTACTATGGCGGCTGTGAATATGTTGATATCGTGGAAGATTTAGCGCGTAACCGTGCGAAAGAAATTTTTGGCGCTGAATATGTAAACGTTCAGCCGCACTCTGGTGCTCAGGCAAATATGGCTGTTTATTTCACAATCCTTGAGCAAGGAGACACTGTGCTAGGTATGAACCTTTCCCATGGCGGTCACTTAACACACGGCAGCCCGGTTAACTTCAGTGGTGTTCAATATAACTTCGTTGAATATGGCGTGGATGAAAAAACTCACCGCATCAATTATGAAGACGTTCGTGCAAAAGCTCTTGAGCACAAACCAAAGCTGATTGTAGCCGGTGCGAGTGCGTATCCGCGTGAAATCGACTTCGCCAAGTTCCGCGAGATTGCGGATGAAGTCGGTGCTTACTTAATGGTTGATATGGCTCACATCGCTGGTCTTGTTGCAGCAGGCTTGCACCAAAACCCAGTGCCATACGCTCATTTTGTGACAACAACAACGCACAAAACCCTTCGCGGACCTCGCGGCGGTATGATTTTAACAACAGAAGAATTTGGCAAGAAGATTGATAAATCAATTTTCCCTGGTATTCAAGGCGGTCCATTAATGCACGTCATCGCAGCTAAAGCGGTTGCTTTTGGCGAAGCATTACAGGACAGCTTTAAAGAATATGCGCAGAACATCATTGCGAACGCACAGCGCTTAGCAGAAAGCCTGCAAAAAGATGGCTTAACGCTTGTGTCTGGCGGTACAGACAACCACTTGCTGCTTGTAGACGTTTCAGCAATCGGCTTAACTGGTAAAGTAGCTGAGCACGTACTTGATGAAGTCGGCATTACGGTTAACAAAAATACAATTCCATTTGACCAGCAAAGCCCATTCGTAACAAGCGGTATCCGCATCGGTACTGCCGCCGTTACTTCACGTGGTTTTGGTTTAGAAGACATGGATGAAATTGCCTCTATCATTGCTTTTACATTGAAGAATCATGAAGATGAAGCGAAACTTGCTGAAGCACGCGAGCGCGTTGAAGCATTAACAAGCAAATTTACACTTTATCCTGAATATTAATTTCAAGAATCGGCCTAACTATATATAGCAGGCCGATTTTTTTTACATATAAGCCAAGTATTGGTGTTGCTCATTCGATTGTTTTTCTGTAAAATTAACCGCAGTGTAAAAATTAAATACTTAATAAAAAGGGGCGATTTTTGTGGCAAAGGTTTACGTCTTCGACCATCCGCTAATCCAGCATAAGCTGACTTACATACGTGATATTAATACAGGAACAAAGGAATTCCGCGAGCTGGTAGATGAAGTAGCGACATTGATGGCGTTTGAAATCACAAGGGATATGCCGCTTGAAGATATCGAAATTGAAACACCGGTTTGTAAAACAAACTCAAAAGTTTTGTCCGGGAAGAAAATTGGGATTGTTCCCATTCTACGGGCAGGTATTGGCATGGTGGATGGTGTATTAAAACTGATTCCGGCCGCAAAGGTTGGCCACGTCGGATTGTACCGCGACCCGGAAACATTAAAGCCTGTCGAATACTATGTGAAGCTGCCAACAGATGTGAAAGAGCGCGACTTTATTGTGGTTGACCCAATGCTCGCAACTGGTGGTTCCGCTATTGATGCGATTCATGCCTTGAAAAAGCGCGGCGCAAAACATATTAAATTTATGTGCTTAATTGCAGCACCAGAAGGCGTCGAAGCTGTGAAAAATGAACACCCAGACGTTGACATCTACATTGCAGCATTAGACGAGAAGCTGAACGATCACGGCTACATCGTACCAGGACTTGGCGATGCCGGAGACCGGTTATTCGGGACGAAATAATTTTTTGAAGTTACCTAAGCCAGGCTGTTGGTTGCCTGGCTTTTTGGTGTTTAAGGCTGTTTTTACTTATGAAAGACAAAAGTTTTTGAAAAAGAGCCCAAACTGTCCTTCATAGCCCTTGTGAAGGACAAAAATCATAAAAAAAGATCTCGAAATGTCCTTCATAGCCTTTATGAAGGCCAAAAGTCATAAGAAAAACCTTGAAATGTCCTTCAGCTTTTATGAAAGGACAAATCCCCATGAATCATTTGTGGAACAAAATATTACCTCCCCAACAACTGCATACTTTCCCCTCTCAAGGAAAACGATATGAAAAAAGGGGACTTCTTCAAATGAAACTTCTATTATCCTTGCTTCTAGCGTTTCAAATAATGCCAGTTTCGGAACTGCCAACACAAACTCATACCCAAACCCAAACAAAACCAAAACAGCTCATCCACCCGCCAATCCCAAAATCAACCAAAGAAACAGTCGCCATTGTTGTGCTTGACAGAAGGCATACAGAAGAGGAAATCAAACGTCTTATTAAATCATACAAAGGCTTAAGACTCCGACGGATTTTTCAAGAGGCGCTCGACGGCTTTTCCATCCAAGGTACACCGGAGGCAATCGCCCGCCTAACACAGCAGCAAAAACAAATGATCCACGTTTCGCCGGTAACGAAGTACCAGGTGCAAACAGAGGAAAGCGTCAAGATCATTGGCGGCGATGAGGTCCGCGGCTTTTTTGACAGTAAAAACAAACGTCTAACCGGGAAAGGCATCACGGTAGGGGTCATCGATACTGGAGTGGACTATACCCATCCAGATCTCAAGCCGAATTATAAAGGCGGCCAGGATTTGGTGGATAATGACAATGACCCGATGGAGACGCAGATCCCGGGAAAGGCGACAATTCACGGCACACATGTTGCTGGGATTATCGCAGCTAATGGAAAAATAAAGGGTGTAGCCCCTGAAGCAAAAATAGTGGCTTACCGAGCGCTCGGACCTGGCGGCGGGGGTACGACGGAGCAGGTGTTAGCGGCGATTGACCAGGCCATCAAAGACAAGGTTGATATTGTGAATCTATCGCTTGGCAACAGTATTAACGGCCCTGACCTGCCCATCAGCCTAGCGCTTGACCGTGCCGTCGAAAAGGGAATTGTTGCGGTGGCGGCCGCTGGCAACTCTGGCCCTAATGTTTGGACAGTCGGCTCGCCGGGCACCTCATCAAAAGCGATATCCGTTGGAGCCTCAACACCGACAATGGAGATACCGTATCTATTAATAGAAGGAACACGGGATAAAATTCGAATTCAGCCGATGGAGGGCTCGGTAGATTGGAAGCTTGACCGCTCGTATGAAATAGTCGACGGAGGTCTTGGACGGAAGAAGGATCTCAAGCATGTTCAAGGAAAAATTGTCCTGATTAAACGTGGTACATTCACGTTTTCAGAAAAAGCAAAGAATGCGGAGGAAGCGGGAGCTAAAGCGGTCCTGATTTATAACAATATCGGCGGCGGCCTTATCGGCAACCTCGATAGAGAAATCGCCATACCGGTTGGTTCGCTGCCAAAGAAAGACGGCGAATTTTTAAAAAAACAGCAGCCAAAGACTGCAAGACTCAACATAAGGAAGGAAAAGGATCAGCTTGCTGACTTTAGTTCGAGGGGACCGGTTACCGGGACATGGGAAATCAAGCCCGATATTCTAGCACCAGGTGTGGCCATCAATTCTACGGTACCGGGTGGATACTTATCATTGCAGGGAACCAGTATGGCAGCACCGCATGTGGCCGGGGCGTGTGCGCTCATCAAGCAGGCCCACCCCGATTGGACACCGGAGCAAATCAAGTCGGCGTTAATGAATACAGCAAAACCGCTGGTCGAAGCTGATGAAGCACGAGCTCCTAATTGGAATAGAACGTCGAAGTTCACCGTACCAAATCGAAATCGTTCAGCTAAACCAATTGTCAAACGCTACCGTACCTTTGAGCAGGGGGCAGGGCGAATACAAGTTCCCGAAGCCATAAAGGCAGAATCGCTTGTCTCTCCCGGCAGTATAAGGTTCGGCAAATATACCGAACGGCATAATGTCCATAAGGTTATATTACACATTGAAAATAGAAGCAATCAAAAACAGGGTTATTCGTTTGCTGTTCCGCCTTATGTGGATGGGCTCGATTGGCGGGTTCCATTATCGTTCACATTAGAGCCTAAGCAGTCAAAGAAAGTTACCGTTCGCTTAATCGTTGACCCGGAACATTTTAAAAGGAAAATTCATGATGGTTATTTAAAATTGTACGCGGGCAGCAGCATCATCAGCATTCCATATTTATATGTACTTGAGGAACCGGGGTACCCAAGAGTAATGGGCTTTGATTTTGCGGAAGGGGATGAGCCGGGGACCTACCGATATGAAGTCTATTTGCCAGGAGGAGCCGAGGAATTTGGGATTGCCTTGTTTAATCCTGAAAGCTATCGATTCGTTGGCTTTTTGCATACAAACACAAATGTTAAGAACGGGCTTATAAGGGAGGAGTTCACCTTAGACGAACTGCCGGCTGAAGGGACCTACTTAGCTAAAGTATTTGCCAAAAAGGCTGGAAAAGAGGATTATATTGAAACCATGATTACAATCGTAAAATAATAACAAAAAAGCACCGCTAAATTCGTTTAACGGTGCTTTTTTACATGCCATTAACAAATTGTTCACAAAATGGACACAAATTAGGCAAAAATTCGACCAAATTTACAATACAATAATAGTGTTTACTATAGATGACAATTGGAAAAAATTTTGTTGGACAAATGTGGAATTATTCCTGTAAATTCATTGACTTTGCTAGGTGCCTATTGTATGCTAAAAAAGGTGTAATTGGGAGGGTTTTCACAAACTTGTCACAACCTTCTAAAATAGCTAGAGTCCGTTACTCATTCTCGTAAAGTGGGGATGATTTTTATATGAAAAATGACCGCAATCCATTTAAAGCGATGGGTCTAATGTCTGTCATTCTTGCTCAGCTTGCTGGGTCAACGCTGATTGGTGTTTTTGGAGGAAGATGGCTGGACCAACAGTGGGATACTGATCCCATTTTCCTCATCATCGGATTGTTCATCGGACTTACGGCTGGGATTTATTCCATGTTTGTGTCAATCCGCCACTTTTTTTCGGGAGATTAAGCCGCCATGCCTGAACTTCATGAAGTTTTTACAAGAAGTAAAAAATGGATGTTTTACTTGCTGGCGATTTACGTGCTTGGCTGGGGGTTCACGTCTTTTCAATCGGTCTTTTTGGGTCTGATTTTTGGGACGGGTTTGAGCCTTTTTAATTTGTGGTTAATGGTGCGAAAAACCGAACAATTTGGCGAAAAAGTGCTAAAAGGGCAAAACGTCCGCTCGCTTGGAACCTTTTCAAGAATGGCTTCTGGCGCCCTCGCTGTCATCGTTGCCCTAAGATATCCGGAATACCTCAATATCATCGCTATCGTTTTGGGATTAATGACATCCTATATTGTCATTATGATAGATTTTTTTATTCACACTTTGAAAATAAATAAATAGCAGGGAAGCGAGGTGAATACTGTTGCATCATGAAAATCCGATAGTTACATTTCTCGGACTGCAATTTAACTTGGCTAACGTTCTTATGATTACCGTTGCCACAGTGGTAGTATTTTTATTAGCCGTTCTATCTACGCGAACACTCGCCATGAAGCCGACTGGCATGCAGAATTTCATGGAGTGGGTTATGGATTTTGTGAAAAACATTATCAACAGTACGATGGATTGGAAAGATGGCGGAAGATTCCATGTTCTTGGAATTACCATCATCATGTACATTTTTGTAGCAAATATGTTGGGACTGCCATTCTCTGTAGTTATTGACGGCGAGCTTTGGTGGAAATCGCCAACGGCTGACCCAGCTATTACATTAACCTTGGCTACAATGATTGTCGGGTTATCGCACTACTACGGTGTGAAGCTGAAAGGGACAGGCGCATATGCGAAAGAGTTCTTAAAACCATTCTGGTTTATGCTCCCAATCAAAATTATCGAAGAGTTTGCAAATACTCTGACACTCGGTCTCCGTCTTTACGGAAACATTTACGCGGGTGAAATTTTACTAGGATTGCTTGCGGGCAGTCTTGCAACTGGAGTCGGCGGCCATTTGGCAGCGATTCTGCCAATGCTTGCATGGCAAGGATTCTCCGTCTTCGTAGGCGCAATTCAGGCATTTATTTTTACCATGTTAACAATGGTTTACTTGTCTCACAAAGTGGCAAGCGACCATTAATAATAAACAAATAAACTTTTTTATACATTTTAAGGAGGAACTATTACAATGGGTGTTTTAGCAGCAGCAATTGCAATTGGTTTAGCAGCACTAGGTGCTGGTATTGGTAACGGTCTTATCGTATCTCGTACAGTTGAAGGGATTGCACGTCAGCCAGAGGCTCGTGGTATGCTTCAAACTACAATGTTCATCGGGGTAGCGTTAGTTGAGGCGATTCCGATCATCGCGGTTGTTATCGCGTTTATGGTTCAAGGTAGATAATCAAGCGTCTTTGACGCCTAACAGATGGCGAAGATCATTCGTGAGAACCTTCGCCATTGCTTTATGTATTACCCGAAAAATTGAATTTGAAAACAAGTGAATTTTGATATAAAGGAATGACTCTTGAAGGGAGTGAAGTGCGAGGTGTTAACAAGCAGTCTTGTACTAGGCGAAGCGGCACATACAGGTATTAATACTGGTGATATTGTATTCCAGCTTGTCATGTTTATCGTTTTAATGCTCTTGCTTAAGAAGTTTGCATGGGGCCCGTTGATGGGAATCATGGATCAGCGTGCACAACACGTAGCAAGTGAAATCGATGCAGCGGAAAACAGCCGCAAAGAAGCACAAAAATTATTAGATGAACAGCGTAATCTATTAAAAGAAGCACGCAATGAAGCTCAAAGCTTAATCGAAAATGCGAGAAAGCAAGGCGACATCCAGCGTGAAGAAATTATTACAACAGCTCGCAGTGAAGCTGAACGCTTAAAAGAATCAGCTAAATTGGAAATTGAGCAGCAGAAGGAAAAGGCCGTTGTCGCAATACGCGAGCAAGTGGCGCACTTGTCTGTCTTAGTTGCTTCTAAAGTAATTGAAAAGAACCTGAGTGCACAAGATCAAGATAAACTCATTAATGACTATATTAAAGAGGCAGGAGAATTACGATGAGCAGCTCAATGGTAGCAAAACGCTATGCGCTAGCTCTTTTGCAAATTGCCAAAGAAAAGCAGCTGCTCGGAGTAATGCTTGAGGACCTTCGCGTCATTAAGGAAGTTGCCGGCTATACTCCTGAATTAAAGGCTGTTCTTCATTCTTCCAAGTTGACGAAAGAAACGAAAAAAGCAGTATTGTCTCAGGCGTTTGC
The DNA here is from genome assembly GCF_014656545.1 of Neobacillus kokaensis. Lineage (GTDB taxonomy): Bacteria > Bacillota > Bacilli > Bacillales > Cytobacillaceae > Neobacillus > Neobacillus kokaensis. Next base: position 197,951 of record NZ_BNDS01000008.1, on the reverse strand, counting down.
TTCTGTCAACGTTTACGTCTTAAATACATTGCTTTTATTAGTTGACCGCCAACGTGAAGATTATTTGGCGGCAGTGGCAGATGAATTTTTAGCGCTGGCAAATGAGGAAATGGGTGTGGCTGAAGCGGATGTTTACAGCACGCGTGCATTGTCTGACGCAGAGCGTGAAGCGGTTTCCGCTGTATTTGCAGCGAAAGTCGGTAAAAAGGCTTTAAATATTAAAAATTTCGTTGATTCCGATTTGCTTGGCGGTCTACGCTTAAGAATTGGAAATCGTATATATGACGGCAGTTTGCGCGGCAAACTCGATCGTTTAGAACGTAAAATGCTAGGATAGATTCAAATGAATAGGGGTGAAACTCATGAGCATCAAAGCTGAAGAAATCAGTGCCCTGATAAAACAGCAGATCGAAAACTATCAGGCAGAAATTCAAGTGACCGATGTTGGTACTGTTATCTCTGTTGGTGACGGTATTGCACGTGTCCATGGTCTTGACAATGTCATGGCCGGAGAACTTGTTGAATTCGCGAACGGCGTTATGGGTATGGCGCAAAACCTTGAAGAAAATAACGTCGGTATCATTATTCTTGGACCTTTCACAGACATTAAAGAAGGTGATGAGGTTCGCCGTACAGGACGCATCATGGAGGTTCCGGTTGGTGAGGAACTAATTGGTCGTGTCGTAAACTCATTAGGACAACCAATCGATGGCATGGGTCCAATCAATGCAAAGAAAACCCGTCCAGTTGAGCAGGTAGCTACAGGTGTTATGGCTCGTAAATCCGTTCATGAGCCATTACAAACTGGTATTAAAGCGATTGACGCACTTGTGCCAATCGGACGCGGCCAGCGTGAGTTAATCATCGGTGACCGTCAAACTGGTAAAACATCCGTTGCAATCGATACAATCTTGAACCAAAAAGGTCAAAACATGATCTGTATCTATGTTGCAATTGGACAAAAAGAATCAACAGTACGTAATGCCGTTGAAACACTTCGTAAAAACGGCGCATTAGAATACTCTATCGTTGTATCTGCATCTGCTTCACAGCCTGCTCCAATGCTATTCTTAGCACCATATGCAGGGGTTGCAATGGCAGAAGAATTTATGTTCAGCGGTAAACACGTATTAATCGTATATGATGATTTATCAAAGCAGGCATCTGCATACCGTGAGCTTTCCTTGTTACTTCGCCGTCCTCCAGGTCGTGAAGCATATCCAGGGGATGTATTCTACTTACACTCACGTCTATTAGAGCGTGCTGCTAAATTAAATGATGAACTTGGTGCTGGTTCTATCACAGCATTACCATTTATTGAAACACAAGCAGGGGACGTTTCTGCTTATATTCCAACAAACGTTATCTCCATTACAGATGGACAAATTTTCTTACAATCAGACCTATTCTTCTCCGGTGTTCGTCCGGCGATCAACGCAGGTCTTTCCGTTTCACGTGTAGGGGGTTCTGCGCAAATTAAGGCAATGAAGAAGGTTGCCGGTACACTGCGTCTTGACCTTGCTTCTTACCGTGAATTAGAAGCATTTGCTCAGTTCGGTTCAGACCTTGATAAGGCAACCCAAGCGAAGCTTAACCGTGGTGCTCGTACCGTTGAGGTTCTAAAGCAAGATCTTAACAAGCCGCTTTCAGTTGAAAAGCAAGTTATGATTCTTTACGCTTTAACCCGCGGATTCCTTGATGATATCCCAGTTCAGGATATTCGCCGTTTTGAAGGAGAATTCCATAGCTGGTTAGACCACAACCGTAAAGATCTGTTAGACCAAATTACAAAAACAAAAGATCTTCCAAAAGACGAAGATATGGCTGAAGCAATCAACTCTTTCAAAAAGACGTTTGCTTCTTCTGAACAATAAGGTCTGACATTTTGAACGGGGGCGATGGTGTTAGGTTACTTTGGTGCCGCGCGCCTCGCCTCACATTCTTTGAATGAGGGTGGTGAGAACCTATGGCTTCATTACGCGATATAAAAACGCGGATTAATTCGACGAAAAAGACGAGTCAAATTACAAAGGCAATGGAAATGACTTCTGCCGCGAAATGGAATCGCGGTGTTATGAACGCAAAATCATTCGTGCCTTATATGGAAAAAATCCAGGAAGTGACTGCATCAATTGCCGTTGGTGCAGGCGGTGTGATTCATCCGATGCTGACCCATCGTCCCGTGAAAAAGACAGGCTACATCGTGATTACATCTGACCGCGGACTTGCTGGTGCGTTTAACAGTAACGTAATCCGCCGTGTCCATCAAACAATCCAAAGCCGTCATAAATCCAATGACGAATTTGCGATTATTGCGATTGGCCGAGTGGGGCGTGACTTTTTTGTGAAGCGGGGTTACAACGTTGTCCTTGATATCATTGGTATTAACGACCAGCCAAGCTTCCAGGAAATTAAAGACATTTCAAGCACAACAGTCGGCATGTTCTCTGATGGAACATTCGATGAATTATATGTTTATTACAGCCACTATATCAGTGCGATTTCACAGGAAGTAACCGAGAAGAAGCTTCTTCCTTTAACGGATTTAGCGGGATCTTCACATAAACTTACTTCTTATGAGTTCGAGCCGAATGCTGAGGAGATTTTAGAAGTACTTCTTCCACAGTATGCGGAAAGCTTGATTTATGGTGCGCTTTTAGACAGTAAAGCGAGTGAGCACGCTGCCCGGATGACCGCTATGCGTAACGCAACCGACAACGCACACGAACTGATCCGAGGCTTAACACTAAGCTACAACCGCGCTCGCCAAGCAGCGATTACACAGGAAATCACCGAAATCGTCGGCGGTGCAGCAGCGTTAGAATAGATAGAAAAGCGGAAGCGCCCTGGTCAGCGGCGTATGGCATGGAGCGCTCCAACTGAGATAAAGGAAACACGAAGAGCCGAAGGGGATTCGATGTTGACTTATCGTAGGGCGGAGTGCGAAGGACACTAGCCGTTAGGGCGCTGGAGCTAGACAATAATGATATGGTGCCTTACACCATTTTTTACAAATAGTTCGGTTTGTTCAGCAAAGAGTAAGTTAGGAGGGAATAATGATGAGCAAAGGACATGTTCTTCAGGTTATGGGTCCGGTTGTTGACGTTAAGTTCGAAAATGGTCATCTTCCTGAGATCTATAATGCGCTTAAAGTCGTGAAAAAAGCGCAAAATGCATCTGAAGTAGATATTAACTTAACCCTTGAAGTAGCCATTCATTTAGGTGATGATACTGTTCGTACAATCGCGATGGCATCTACTGATGGTGTAACCCGTGGTTTAGATGTAGAAGATACTGGTGCACCGATTTCTGTACCAGTTGGTGCGCCTACACTTGGCCGTGTATTTAACGTATTAGGTGAAGCAATTGACTTGAAGGAAGAAATTCCTGCAAGTGCGCGCCGTGATTCGATTCACCGCGAAGCTCCAACATATGAAAATCTTTCAACTGAGGTTGAAATTCTTGAAACTGGTATTAAGGTAGTTGACCTTCTTGCCCCATATATTAAGGGTGGTAAGATCGGTCTATTCGGTGGTGCCGGTGTAGGTAAAACCGTATTAATCCAGGAATTAATCAATAACATCGCACAAGAGCACAGCGGTATTTCCGTATTCGCCGGCGTTGGTGAGCGTACTCGTGAAGGGAACGACCTTTACCACGAAATGACAGATTCTGGCGTTATCAAGCAAACAGCGATGGTATTCGGACAAATGAACGAGCCTCCAGGTGCACGTATGCGTGTTGCCTTGACTGGTTTGACAATGGCTGAATATTTCCGGGATGAGCAAGGACAAGACGTGTTATTGTTCATCGACAACATTTTCCGTTTCACGCAAGCAGGTTCTGAGGTTTCTGCGTTACTTGGCCGTATGCCATCTGCCGTTGGTTACCAGCCGACACTTGCTACAGAAATGGGTAAATTACAAGAGCGTATCACTTCAACAAATAAAGGTTCTGTTACATCAATCCAAGCGATTTACGTACCAGCCGATGACTACACTGACCCGGCTCCGGCTACAACTTTCGCTCACTTAGATGCTACAACAAACCTTGAGCGTAAGCTTTCTGAAATGGGTATCTACCCTGCGGTAGACCCGCTTGCTTCAACATCTCGTGCATTGAGCCCTGATATTGTTGGAGAAGAGCATTACAATGTTGCTCGTCAAGTACAGCAAACATTACAAAAATACCGTGAATTACAGGATATCATCGCAATCCTTGGTATGGACGAACTATCTGACGAAGATAAGTTAGTCGTTGCCCGTGCGCGTCGTATCCAGTTCTTCTTATCACAAAACTTCCACGTTGCTGAACAGTTCACTGGTCAGCCAGGTTCATACGTGCCGGTTAAAGAAACCGTTAAAGGATTTAAAGAAATTCTTGAAGGTAAATATGACCACCTTCCAGAAGATGCGTTCCGTCTTGTAGGCCGTATCGAAGAAGTGATTGAGGCCGCAAAACGCATGGGTGTAGAGGTCTAATCCAGCCGGGGAGGGTAAAAAATGAAGACGATTAAAGTCAGTGTTGTTACTCCCGATGGTCCGGTATATGAATCCGATGTGGAAATGGTGAGTACAAAGGCTAAGACAGGCGAGCTTGGTATTTTGCCTGGTCACGTGCCGATGGTAGCTCCGCTTGAGATTGGTGTTGTTCGTCTTAAGAAGGATGGAAAAACTGAATTTGTCGCAGTAAGCGGCGGATTTTTAGAAGTTCGTCCTGAAAAGGTGACGGTATTAGCCCAATCTGCTGAAAAGGCTGAAGATATCGACGTAGAACGTGCCTTAAAAGCAAAAGAACGTGCCGAGCAGCGCATGAAACAGCAAAAACTTGAGCATATTGACTTCAAACGTGCCGAGTTAGCATTGCGCCGCGCTGCCAACCGCCTCAACGTAGCAGAACGTAAATTCTAATCTAATTTAAAAAACAAGGCCCCTCTGGACGGCATCTGCGCCTTCCAAAGGGGCTTTTTTCATGAAACAATGTGAAGATGTCCTCATTTAAGGAAAGTTCGAATGAAACCGAACCTTTAGAATATGATGGTAGGGATAAGTCTTTATTAGGGGACGCCCATATATATAGAAGTTAGTCGGTTTCCAGAAGCAAAAAATTACGATAACTTTCTAAACATTGACAAACCTCACTGACAGGAGATGAATTTTGGTATTTAATAGGTGTTGTTGTGAATTTTTAATGGCATTCCAACGATGAAAACCTTCTCGAATGCACGCCAAACATACAATAAAAATGCTAAACTCACACACCTTGTGAGCAGGTGCAATAAACCTAATTTATGGTATTTCAGCGGCGGGCAGAATTCCAATTTTTATATAATAAGGTTTGTCGACAGGGGTAAGTAACAATGCTATAATGAATTCGGTTACAAAATTAGTAAGTTTTAAAATATTTTACAATGGAGGGGATAGACATGGAACTTTTAAATGTATATCAGAATAATTATCTGATAGTTTTTGTGTTCCTATGTCTGGGGATTTTGCTGCCAGTGGTAGCTCTAACATTGGGGAAGCTTCTGCGCCCGTTTAAGCCAAGTGCGGAGAAGTATACTACATATGAAAGCGGTATTGATCCGTTTCACGATTCCCGTGTGCAGTTCAATGTCCGCTATTATATTTTTGCCTTAATGTTTGTTATTTTTGATGTAGAGACGGTGTTTTTATATCCATGGGCAGTTGCTTATGATAAACTAGGCGTTTTTGCATTGATTGAAATGGCGCTGTTCGTCATCATGCTATTAATCGGCTTAGTATACGCTTGGAAAAAGAAGGTGCTACGATGGATTTAAAAGTAGATGGCATTACAGATTTACAAATGGAAGAGTTAAAGAGAAATGTATTTATGACGACGCTAGAGCAAGTGAAGGGTTGGGCGCGAAGCAGCTCACTATACCCAGTAACATTTGGTCTGGCTTGTTGTGCGATTGAAATGATGGGCGTGGGTGCTGCACACTACGACTTAGACCGATTTGGATCCTTTTTCCGTCCTTCACCGCGTCAATCAGACTGCATGATTGTGTCTGGTACGGTGACAAAGAAAATGGCGCCGATTTTAAGACGTCTTTACGATCAAATGCCTGAACCTAAGTGGGTAATTGCCATGGGATCCTGTGCTACAGCAGGCGGGCCGTATGTGAAATCGTACTCTGTTGTAAAAGGGGTCGATCAAATCGTACCTGTAGATGTATACATTCCTGGGTGCCCTCCAAACCCAGCAGCATTAATTTACGGTATTAATAAGTTAAAGGAAAAAATCAAATATGAAGCGAAGACTGGGAAGAAGGTGATCTAGTCGATGAGCGGGGAAAAAGATCTCGACCAACTAAAGCGAGAAGCAGCTGAAAAGGCTAAGGCAGCCGCACTGGCGAAGCGTCAGGCGAAGGCGGCAGAGGGAGCAGGGCAGAAGCAGGAACCGGCAGTCTCTGAAACAAAGCCATCAGCGCCCGAAATGGCAACTGCGGACACATCAGCACAAAATGCTGGAGGCGCGGATGACCTCGCGAAGAAGAAAGCCGCTGCAGCAGCAAAAGCGAAAGCAGCCGCACAAGCGAAAAAGAAACGCGAAGGAATTGTGGATGAGGAACCAGCAGCACAAGCACCAGCAGCAGACAGCGGTGCAGATGCAGGCGCGGATGACCTCGCGAAGAAGAAGGCAGCAGCCGCCGCGAAGGCGAAAGCAGCCGCACTAGCGAAACAGAAACGTGAAGGAATTGTGGATGAGGAACCAGCAGCACAAGCACAAGCAGCAAACAGCAGTGCCGGCGCAGACTCGGACGACCTCGCAAAGAAAAAGGCCGCAGCAGCCGCGAAGGCAAAAGCAGCAGCATTAGCAAAGAAAAAACGTGAAGGCATCCAAGATACAGAGGAACCAGCCGTTGAAGCAGAGGTCAGCGGGGCCGGAGATGCGGATGACCTTGCGAAGAAAAAGGCCGCAGCAGTAGCAAAGGCAAAAGCAGCGGCGGCAGCAAAACGAAAAGCAATGGAGCTTGCAGGCGGTGCAGGAGCAGATAATGAAAGTGCCCCGGCAGGTGATGACGCGAAAGCAAAAGCAGCAGCAGCGGCCAAAGCGAAGGCAGCGGCGGCGGCGAAAGCAAAAGCGGCAGCAGCAGCTAAAGCCAAGGCAGCCGGCGGAGACGCAGCAGCTGGCGATGACGAAAAAGCAAAAGCAATTGCGGCGGCCAAAGCGAAGGCGAAGGCAGCAGCAGCAGCGAAAGCAAAAGCAGCGGCAGCAACAAAAGGCGGAGCATCCGCAGCGGATTCAGCCGAATCAGAAGCAGCGCCATCTGCAAACCAGCCATACCTTGACAAGTATGTAAAAGTTATTGAAGAAAATATGGGCTCCGAGGTTTTGGAGGACTTTTATATAAATAAACTCTCAAAAGATGTCCCAACATTGGTTGTGAAGCGCGATGCTTACTTCAAATTAGCTCAGTTTTTAAAATTTAATGAGCTGTTAGGGTTCGATTATTTATCAGAGCTGCATGGGACTGATTTTGAAACACATATGGAAATTTATGTTCACTTATACTCATACAAAAATCGTCAGTCGGTAGCTTTAAAAACCAAGATTGACCGCAATGACCCAGTGATTGAATCGGTACAGCCGATTTGGGCGGGGGCTGACTGGCCAGAATGTGAAGCCTACGATTTACTAGGTATCAAGTTTACAGGACATCCGAACCTGCATCGGATTTTCCTTGGTGAAGAATGGATTGGCTATCCACTGAGAAAAGACTATGAGCCGTATGATGTGGAGGTGTAGCCAGTGGTTAGTAGAACAGAAGAAATGATCCTGAACGTAGGTCCGCAGCATCCAAGTACACACGGAGTTTTCCGGCTAGTGGTACACCTGGACGGGGAGCTGATCACCAAAGCGGAACCGGTTATCGGCTATCTGCACCGCGGTACTGAAAAATTAGCGGAAGATCTTCAATATACACAAATCATCCCATATACAGACCGGATGGACTACTTATCCGCGATGACGAACAACTATGTTATCTGCCACGCTGTTGAAACGATGATGGGCATACAGGTGCCTGAACGGGCGGATTACTTAAGGGTTATCGCGATGGAATTAGGGCGCGTTGCCAGCCACTTAGTTTGGTGGGGTACATACTTACTTGACCTTGGGGCGACAAGTCCATTCATCTACATGTTCCGTGAGCGGGAAATGATTATTAACATGCTCAACGAACTCTCAGGCGGCCGCTTAACCTTCAACTATATGCGTGTTGGCGGTGTCAAGTGGGATGCGCCAGAGGGCTGGATTCAAAAAGTAAGAGAGTTTATTCCTTATATGAGAGAACAAATTAAAGGCTATCACACCCTTGTAACTGGGAACGAAATCTTCGTTAACCGAGTAACAGGAATTGGTAAGTATACGAAAGAGGATGCCATTAATTATTCGCTTAGTGGACCGAATCTTCGCTGTACCGGAGTGAAGTGGGATCTTCGTAAAGATGAACCGTATTCCATTTATGACCGGTTTGATTTCGATGTCATCACACATGAAGGCGGCGATGCGTTAGCACGTTACCATGTCCGTACACAGGAAATCGAAGAGTCGCTGAAAATCCTTGAGCAAGCAGTTGAACAATTCCCTGAGGAAGGTCAAATTCTTGCCAAGGTGCCAAAAATCATCAAGGCTCCTAAAGGGGAAGCGTTTGTTAGAATCGAATCGCCGCGGGGCGAAATCGGCTGTTATATTTCCAGTGATGGAAAAAAAGAACCGTACCGCTTAAAGTTTAGAAGACCATCATTCTATAATCTGCAAATTCTCCCTAAGCTGTTAGAAGGGGAAAACATTGCAAACATGATTGCTATTTTAGGAGCAATTGATATTGTACTGGGAGAGGTGGACGGCTAATGATCGAGGAAATGCTGCAATCCAGTCCCGGCCTGTACAACTTTGCCATCTTCTTTCTGTTTGGCGTAGTCTTATTGTTAGTTGTACTAGGCTTCGTAACCTACTCAATCTTGGCAGAACGGAAGGTTATGGGTTACATGCAAAATCGTCACGGTCCTAACCAAGTCGGCGGCCGTTTTGGACTTTTGCAAACCGTAGCAGACGTTTTGAAGCTCTTATTAAAAGAAGATATTATTCCAAAAGTTGCTGATAGGCCGCTGTTTATTATTGCACCGGTGATTGCTTTTGCGCCATCGTTTATGGTCTTGGCAACCATTCCTTTTACAGATAAGTTCCAGTTTGCTGACCTTAACGTCGGACTCCTGTATTATGTAGCAATTTCCGGGATGACCGTGTTCGGCGTGCTGCTTGGCGGCTGGGCTTCGAATAACAAATACTCCCTATTAGGGGGAGCACGGGCAACAGCACAGATGATTTCGTATGAAATCCCGCTTGTTATGTCCGTATTGGGTGTTATTTTACTATCAGGCAGCTTGAACCTGAATGATATTGTGCATGCACAAAAGCACGGCTGGTTTATTTTACTGCAGCCGATCGGCTTTTTAATCTTTTTAACGGCATCGGTTGCGGAATTGAGCCGTACGCCATTTGACTTGCCTGAATCAGAGTCAGAGCTTGTTGCCGGTTACCATGTTGAATATTCTGGTTTCCGCTGGGCATTCTTCATGCTTGCGGAGTACGTGTACTTATTTGCAATGACCGCATTGGTTACAATTCTTTTCTTTGGCGGCTGGCTGGCACCATTTAGTTTCTTAAGCTTCATTCCAGCATCTGTCTGGTTTGCACTTAAATTCTGTGCCGTCCTGTTCGTCTACCTATGGTTCCGAAGCACCTTCCCGCGGATGCGTGCCGACAAACTGATGGAATTCGCTTGGAAAGTACTAATGCCAATCGCACTTGCTAACATCTTCTTAACTGCATTAATTAAGTCGTTATTTTTCTAAAGGAAAAAGCGGTAAGCGCTAATTGACTGATGCTAAGCGCCAATTGGAAAACGTTATCCGCCAATTGACGCAGTACAACCGCCAATTGATTTTTAAAAATGATATTTATTTAAAGGGGTGAACAACGTGCTTGGAACTGGATTAGCTAAAGGCTTGAAGTATACCCTAAAACAGTTAACGCGTGAAAAGGTGACGTATGATTATCCAAATGAACCGCTGCCGCTGCCGGACCGGTTCCGCGGAATCCAGAAGTTCTATCCGGAGAAATGTATTGTCTGCAACCAATGTGCTAACATTTGTCCGACAGACTGCATTCAGTTAACCGGAAAGAAGCATCCGGACCCAACGAAAAAGGGTAAAATCATCGATACGTACGATATTAACTTTGAAATTTGCATCCTTTGTGACTTATGTACAGAGGTATGTCCAACTGAAGCCATCATCATGACAAATAACTTTGAGCTCGCTGAATTCAGCCGTGACATGTTATTTAAAAACCTAGAATGGCTGGATGAAAACGATGAAAATATACGGCAGGTGAATAAACCATGACCTTTTCGGGTGAATTTTTCGCGTTCATGGCCCTCGCACTTGTGGCGATCATCGGCGGCGTGCTTTTATTAAACCTGAATAAAGTCGTTCATATGGTCGTGGCCCTAATTTTCACCTTCGTCAGCATTGCCGGAGTATACATCCTGCTGTCAGCGGAATTTGTTGCCGCCGTGCAGGTACTTATCTATTCCGGGGCCATTACCATCATCATGCTATTCGGCATCATGTTAACGAAGCCATATGACGAAAGTGAAGCGAAATCAGGAAAATGGAGAAAGATTCTGGTCTTTCTCGGAGTTGTTGGATTTGCCTTTGCGGTTTATCTTGGAATCTACAATTTCGATATCCAGCAGGTTCCGACAACCTTGCATGAAGACAATACAATGCAAATTGGTAAAGGGTTATACACGAAATACATTATTCCATTTGAATTCGTATCAGTCTTATTATTAGCCGCTTTAATCGGAGCGATTGTTTTAGCAAAACGAGAGGATAAGGAGGCGGATGAGGAATGAGTTCAATCCCCGCTTCAGCCTTCCTTGCGCTGGCACTGATTTTATTCTGCATCGGCTTGTACGGTGCATTGACCAAAAGAAATACTGTAATCGTATTAATCTCAATTGAATTAATGCTGAATGCCGTAAATATTAATCTCGTAACTTTCAGTAAGTACGGCATAAACCCATCAATTGACGGACAGATCTTTGCCCTCTTTGCGATGGCCGTAGCCGCTGCCGAAGCTGCTGTCGGACTCGCAATCTTAATGGCGCTGTACCGCAATAAGAAAACTGTCCATATTGACGAAATGAACGAAATGAAAAACTAGATACCTTTATGGTGTCGGATGCCGCAAGTGGTGCCTGACACCCATTTGAAAAGGGGATTTGATAATGATGGAAAATGCATGGCTGATACCGCTTTTCCCGCTATTATCGTTTATGATCCTTCTTCTGATCGGTAAGCGATTGAGGGAGGCGAGCGCGTATGTGGGAATTCTCCTGACATTGGCGTCGCTTGTTTTCTCTATTCTAGTATTATTTGAGCGCTTTTCAGAGCCGAGCTACCTTGCGAAATTTAACTGGCTCACGATAGGGGATTTGCATCTAACAGCGGGCTTTGAAGTGAACCAATTAAATGCATTAATGCTGTTTATTGTGTCGCTCGTAAGTTTTTTGGTACATACCTACTCCAAAGGCTATATGCACGGAGACGAGCGGTTCCACATATTCTATGCCTATTTAGGGTTGTTCACCTTTGCAATGCTGGGCCTCGTTATTTCGCCTAACATTCTGCAAACCTATATTTTCTGGGAACTGGTTGGTGTTGGTTCCTTCTTATTAATTGGATTCTATTATTACAAGGAAGAAGCGAAGGCAGCTGCGAAAAAGGCCTTCATCATGACCCGTATCGGGGACGTTGGTCTCTTAATTGGGATGATTCTTCTTTTCTGGCAAACAAAGAGCTTTGAATACAGTGAGATTTTTAATGCTGTTGAAGCTGGTGGGGTATCAAACACGATGATTACCTTAACGGCGATCCTAATTTTTATCGGAGCGGTCGGGAAGTCGGGTCAGTTCCCGCTTCATACATGGCTTCCGGACGCGATGGAAGGACCGACGCCTGTATCTGCGTTGATCCACGCCGCAACAATGGTTGCTGCCGGGGTATACTTAGTAGCTGCACTATTCCCATTGTTCACAGCTAGTAAAACAGCACTCTTAACCGTTGCCACGATCGGTGGTATTACAGCGATTTTTGCTGCCAGCATCGGTCTTGTTCAAACAGATATTAAGCGTGTGCTTGCGTACTCAACTGTTTCACAGCTGGGCTACATGATGCTTGCACTTGGTTCTGCCGGTTATGTTGCCGGTGTGTTCCACTTGATGACACACGCCTTTTTCAAGGCATTATTATTCCTTGCTGCCGGTTCCGTGATTCATGCGGTGCATACGCAGAACATCGAGGAAATGGGCGGGCTTTGGAAGAAATTAAAGCTGACTGCACCGCTATTCCTAATTGGAACACTTGCGATCAGCGGGGTACCGGGATTATCCGGTTTCTTCAGTAAAGACGAAATTTTAGTCGCCGCATGGGAAGGTGGACACCCTGTTCTCTTCTTATTGGCATTAATCGCTGCCTTTATGACGGCATTCTATATGTTCCGCTTGTTCTTTATGGTCTTCACCGGGGAAAAACGCGGAAAACAGAAAGATGTACACGAATCACCATCTGTGATGACCATGCCAATGGTGCTGCTTGGCATCTTGGCGGTTGTGGCTGGTTATGTCAACACACCATGGTTCGGCTCTTTCCTTGGTGACTGGCTCGTGGACGGCAACCCAGCGCTCGGACACAGTCATATCGAAGGTCCTGCATGGATTATGATTGCTGCCACCGTTGTTTCATTGGCAGGCATTCTATTAGCTTACTTAATTTACGGCAAGCGTTCGATTGCTCCTGACTGGCTCAGCGGCAAAGGCGACATGCTGCACACGGTTTTAAACAACAAATACTATATCGACGAATTCTATAAGCTGACAGTTGTTGCGTTTGTAACTGGCTTCAGCTATCTGCTGCGATTCATTGACGTCTTCCTTGTAGAAGGAATCGTCAAAGGCGTAACCGGGATTGTTCAAGGGCTTGGACGTACGGGCTCGAAAATGCAGTCCGGGCAGGTACAGACATACGGTGCCGTGGCCTTCCTTGGCCTCGCGGTTCTGGTCGTCATCTATGCACTAACAGGGGGGTACTTACGATGAATTTACATTCCATACTTTCAATCCTAGTATTCTCCCCTTTACTAGGTATTATCGTTCTGGCAATAATACCGAAGGCGCAGGAAAAAGCCATCAAGGCAGTCGGCTTTCTCGCCACACTGCCGGCACTGCTTCTATCACTTGCGGTTTATGCGCATTTTCTTGCAGGGAAAAATCTATCTGATTTTTCCGTGTCGGTTCCATGGATTCAGTTCCGTGGCATTAACGTCCAAGAGCCGATTTTCTCAGTCTATTACGAGCTCGGTATTAATGGCTTCCAGCTGTTGATGGTTGTATTGACTTCCGTTATTTCAACACTAGCAGCAATCGGCGCCTGCAAGTTTATTAAAAAAGAATGGAAAGGCTACTTCATGCTGTTCCTTCTGTTAGTAACGGGCATGCTTGGCGTATTTACAGCAGAAAACTTAATCCTGTTCTTCATCTTCTTTGAAGTAACGTTAATTCCGACATTCTTCTTAATCGGAAAATGGGGTTATTTTGAAAAAGAAAAGGCAGCATACAGCTTCTTAATCTATAACGGTTTAGGTTCAGCTGTTCTGTTAATTGTGATTATGGTATTGTTTGCGAAAACAGGCACAACGAATATCGAGATGTTAAAGCAGATGGTGGCTGACCCTCAATTATTTAAAGGCGGCTTTAAGCTTGGCTTGTTCATTGCGTTATTAGTTGCTTTCGGTGTGAAGTTACCGATTTTTCCATTGCATAGCTGGATGCTGCGCGTGCACGTTCAAGCACCGCCATCCGTTGTTATGATTCACTCTGGTATTCTCTTAAAAATTGGTGCCTACGGGTTAATCCGTTTCGGCATGGGAATTTTCCCTCAGCAGTTTGAAAAGCTTGCAACGCTTATCGCCATTCTTGGCGTCATTAACCTGCTTTACGGGGCGTTCCTAGCGTTTATTCAAACAGACTTTAAAATGGTATTGGCCTATTCCTCTATTTCTCATATGGGAATCGTGTTAATCGGACTTGCTGCCATGAACGAAGCAGGGATTCAAGGGGCAATTTTCCAAGCGGTATCACACGGCTTGATTTCTGCTCTATTGTTCTTCCTTGTTGGCGTACTGTACGAGCGCACGGATACTTCTCTGATCGAAAATCTGGGCGGCTTGGCGAAGGGAATGCCGCTTGCAGCAGGCTTCTTGCTTGCCGGGGCAATGGCTTCTCTAGGACTTCCTGGTATGTCCGGCTTCGTCAGCGAATTTATGGCATTCTTAGGCTTGTTTAAAGTACAGCCATGGATTGCCGCTGTCGGAACGATTGGTATTATCATGACGGCTGCTTACCTGCTTCGCGCCGTTCTTGGCATGACGTATGGCAAAGCACACCGTGAATTTGACGGGGTGCTTGATCTTCGCGGCGTTGAATTAGTACCAGTGTTTGTGTTAATGGCGTTAATTGTGTTAATTGGTGTTTACCCAAGTGTTCTAAGTTCACCGCTTCAAGCCACACTTGAGACTATCATGCTTGGGTTAGGAGGGTGATTGGACTTGAGTCTTGAGACATTTTCACAACTAAACTGGAGCATCATGACACCAGAATTTCTTATCCTGGGTGTGATTGCCATCCTTATATTAATGGATTTATTTATGCCAAAAACATTGGACCGAAAAATCCTTGGCTGGATCGGAATTGCTGCAACATTTGCTGCATTGGTATCAACAGCCTCGATGATCGGCGGCCCGGTTCAATCGATTTTGCATGACACATTCCGGATTGACAGCTTTGCCTTAGCGTTTAAACTGCTAATTCTTGTCGGCGGTGCGCTCGTATTATTTTTAGCCGTCAGCTATGAACCAAAAGACGGTGTTGAACGCTATCAAGCTGAGTTTTATTATTTGCTTATGACTGCCATGCTTGGCGCCATGGTAATGACTTCAAGCGGCGATTTAATTACGCTATTCATCGGGCTTGAGTTGTTATCAATAAGTTCTTATATATTGGCTGGTATTCGTAAATTCCATGGTCAGTCCAATGAATCGGCCATGAAGTACGTAGTTAATGGCAGTATTTCCAGTGCAATTGTTTTGTTCGGGATGAGCTATGTGTACGGTTTAACCGGCACAACGAATTTGCTTGAAATGGCGAGCCAGCTTGCTGCACTCGCTGATAGCAACCATGTCTATCTGCTTACATTAGCTTTCTTGATGATTGTCGTTGGTTTAGCGTTTAAACTGGCAGCCGCACCGTTCCATATGTGGGCGCCTGACGTTTACCAAGGTGCTGCAACACCAGTTACCGCATTCTTGAGTGTCGTTTCAAAAATTGCCGGCTTTGTCATTGTCATCCGCATTTTGCTGACTGTGTTTGGCTTTGCGGCAACAAAAGGGCAAGATTCGATTCCAATTTTATACGACATGCAGAACTACCTAGCAGTCATTGCCGGTGCAACGATGATCATTGGTAACGTTGTTGCCTTAAGGCAGTCGGATATTAAACGGATGTTTGCTTATTCAAGTATTGCCCATGCGGGTTACTTGCTAGTGGCCTTAACGTCGCTAACGACAAATATGTTCCAATCTATTTGGTTCTACCTGCTTGCCTATCTTTTGATGAACCTTGGCGCATTTGCGATTATCCAAGTGGTGACGGAAAAAGCAGGTTCAACGAAGATTGCTGACTTTGCCGGTTTATACCGCCGAGCACCAGTATTAGCTGTTGCGATGGGTATCTTGCTTGTTTCCTTAGCAGGCTTCCCAGGAACAGCAGGCTTTATTGGTAAATTAAACATCTTTATTGGTGCGTTTTACGCGGAACCCGGACATTATGTACTTGCGTCAATCATGATTGCGACCACCGTGGTGTCATACTTCTACTATTTCAGTGTTATGACACAAATGTTCTTCCGCCCAGCTGAGGATGAAAGTAAGTTTAACATTCCATTTGGTATTCTTGTTGTATTGATTATTGCTGTTGTCGGCTCCGTCCTACTAGGCGTCATGCCAAACATCGCCTTCGACTTCATGCAGAATAACATGGATGTTATCGGGGATTTCTTTAAATAAGAGTTGGTGCCTGACACCGGCAAAAAAGCCAGCTGCTTAAAATGTGCAGCTGGCTTTTCCTCATTCTTTAAACTTATCCTTTAATTCTCCAACGCCTTCTCTGACTTTGCCTTTCGCTTTATCAATTTTTCCTTCAGCTTCAGTCGAACGGTCGTCGGTTAATTTACCCCATTGCTCTTTTGCTTCACCTTTTACTTGATCAAGACCGCCTTTTACCTTGTCTTCATTCATATCCAATTCCTCCTCTTTAAATTGTTCTATTAATCTAGTACCCAATGTGTAAAACTATGAAACATCCTATTTTAAGGTCTTTTGTTATCTTCCTTATCATCTGTTTTTCCATCGTTGTCTATGTTATCCTGATCAACGCCATCCCCGTAGCCTTCTTCTTCTAATTTCTTCTCTACGTCCTTTTTAACTTCTTTCATATTTTCCTTAGCCTTCTCAAAGCCTTCTTTTGAGTCCTCTTTTGTATCTTTATCAATTGCATCCTTCTGTTCACCATCATTGATGCCGTTATCCTGGTCGACCCCATCGCCGCAGCCAGCTAAACCGCCGAAAGTCAGCATCACAGCCAAGCTGCTTGTTAAAATCTTTTTCATTTTAACTCCTCCTTTTTTGGTAAATTGGATTGCTGAATATATTCCCATCAAATTAGTAAACGAAACCTGTTAAAAACAAGGTGTTTGAAAATGAGAGTGCCGGGTATTACACCTACCAAACAATAATGCGAAGGAGAGATGGTAAATGAGAGGTAGAGATATTTTAAATGGCTGGTACATATACACCGACCAAATTCCCCATGTATTATTAGCACTTTTAGTTTTATTAATTGGCTGGCTTGCGGCAAAGGGGATTGGCAAGGCTGTAGAAGCCGCATTAAAGAAAACAAGCTTTGACGATAAGGTATTTGGGAAGGTTGGAACGGGGAAACACTCCGCCGAATCGGTCATTGGAAAAATAGTCTACTATATGCTGCTAGTTTTTGTTTGGATTATCTTTTTCAACATGTTGAATCTGCACTTAATCGCAGAGCCGCTCGTTAACATGGTATCGACGATAACTGCGGCGATTCCTAACCTATTAAAAGCAGCTCTTATCCTGCTGCTAGCATGGGTGACTGCCTATCTCATCCGCCTGCTGTTTACAAAAGCAGCCGATATGTTTCACTTCCAGGATCGTCTGGTTCAATGGAAAATGGCTAAAACCAGGCTTGAGGCAGCCCAAAAAATTAATAGTATTGCCAAAACAGTTTTCTATTTTGTCCTGCTGCTATTTTTACCAGCAGTCTTGAGCGCATTGCATATAGAGGGGATTTCTGAACCGTTCACACATGCGCTGTCAACCATGTTGAGCTTCATTCCAAAGCTATTTGCTGCCGCATTGATCGTGTTTATCGGCTGGCTCGTAGCAAAGTTGGTCCGCGATATTTTAACCAACTTTTTAAAGGGGATTGGTGCAGACCGAATCGGCGAACGCTTCGGATTCATGAAAACACCGGAGGGGCCTAATATTTCCACTATTATTGGAAACATTGTGTTCATCCTCATCTTAATTCCAACGATAATAACGGCTTTGGAAAAATTAGATCTTAGAGGGATTTCGGAACCCGCAATCGCGATGCTTCATGATATTTTGACCCTGATTCCAAACATCATTGCTGCTATCATCCTGATTCTCGCGGGTATTGCTTTAGGAAAATGGGTGGAAAAAATCGTCACACAGCTGCTATGGCGCTTACGATTTGATTCTATTTTCCACCAAATGGGTATCGGCGCACTTACACCTGAGAAAAATACCTTGTCACAAATTGTTGGGCTGCTTGTAAAAATCGTGATTATTCTATTATTTACAGCAGAAGCCTTACAACTTGTTCATTTAGACTTCCTAGTTACCTTGGCAACAGGAATTATTGCCTATCTGCCGATGGTGTTAACGGCACTGTTAATTTTAGGAATTGGCTTATATTTAGGCCATCTAGTGGAACGGATTTTACAGAACATCTTAAAAAACACTTATTCACGCACCCTTGCTGCGGTCGCGAAATATGCTATCTTTACGATTACGATCTTTATGGCATTAGATCAGCTCGGTGTCGCTCATTCCATCGTCAATGCTGCCTTCATTCTCGTCCTCGGCGGTCTGGCGCTTGCCTTTGGACTGGCCTTCGGACTTGGCGGAAAGGCATTTGCCGCGAAATATTTAGAGAAGCTTGATGATAAACTAGACGACCGTTTATAGAAGTTGAGCGCTGACAATCCGAAATCCTCAAGCGGTTTCGGATTGTTTTTATTAAAAGATTGCTGTTTGGTGGATTCGCCGATGAATTAGTAGAATTCGCCGATAAATGGTGAAAATCGCCGATAAATTAGTAGGATTCGCCGATAAGTGGTGAAAATCGCCGATAAATTAGCAGAGTTCGCCGATAAATGGTTGAAAACCGCCGATAAATTAATAGGGTTCACCGATAAATGATATGAGCCCTTAAAAAATACAATAAATGGAGGTGGATACAATGACGGTGTTGTTAAATCTAGTCATTATTGCCATACTAATTGCCTTAACCGGCTTCTTTGTAGCGATGGAATTTGCCATTGTTAAGGTAAGGAGATCAAGGATTGAACAATTGATTGCGGAAGGTAAGCGGAGCGCGGTTTCGGCAAAACAGCTGGTTACCCATCTGGATGAATATTTATCGGCCTGCCAGCTCGGAATCACAGTGACGGCGCTGGCACTTGGATGGCTAGGTGAACCGACGGTCGAGCGGCTGTTTCATCCGCTGCTGGAGCTGCTCCATTTGAATAAAACGGTCACACATATCGTTTCGTTTACGCTTGCATTTGTCGTTGTCACCTTTATCCACGTGGTCGCAGGGGAATTAACACCCAAATCTATCGCTATTCAAAAAGCGGAGCAAATTACGCTGCTTTTTGCTAAACCTATGATCCTTTTTTATAAAGTCATGTATCCGTTCATTTGGGCGTTAAACGGTTCGGCTAGGTTTTTAGGCAGGTTATTTGGTTTAAAGCAGTCATCCGAACATGAACTGGCTCACTCCGAGGAAGAATTAAGGATCCTCCTCGCTGAAAGCTATGAGAGCGGGGAAATTAACCGAAATGAATGGCAATATTTGAATAATATTTTTGAATTTGACGAGCGGATTGCAAAGGAAATTATGGTCCCGCGCACAGAAATGAGCTGCATATCAGTGGATGCATCGAGGCAGGAGGTTTTTCACCAGCTGAAAACAGAAAATTATACCCGCTATCCGTTGATGGAAGGGGATAAGGACCATATTATTGGGATGCTTAACGTAAAAATGTTTTTAACAGCGCAAATCGCCATTAAAGGATCTGAATGGGATCTAGGAAAGTTTGTCCAGCCGGTGATTCATGCGATTGAAACAATTCCTATTCATGATTTACTGCTTCGGATGCAGAAGGAAGGGATTCAAATGGCAATCTTGATGGATGAATACGGCGGCACCTCGGGACTGGTGACGGTGGAGGACATGATTGAAGAAATAATCGGTGAGATCAGGGACGAGTTTGATGCCGATGAAGTGCCGGAGATCCGCAAGGTAGAGGAAAATCACTATATTGTGGATGCTAAAGTTCCAATTCGTGATATGAATGATCTCCTTGGAACTGATTTAGCTGCAGATGATATCGATACGCTCGGTGGCTGGTTTCTTTCGCAAATAGCGGATGCAGAGGTTACAGGCGGATTAGAAATAGTCGCAGCTGGATGGTCGTTTAAGGTGAAAGAAGCGGAGGGGTATCATATTCGGTTTTTAGAGGTTAAAAAGGGATGAAGATTTTGGGGGATAGACGGATGTTCCTTCTTCTACATGCCCGGGCTATTTGGGGGAATTGTATGTACGGTCGCGTAGAGCGGTTCTACGTGGCCGACCTGCAGTAACATAGGAAGATGTACTTAGAACATATGGAAATTTTGCCTCTTAAAAAACTAGCAAACTGTCTTTAATAGATTTTTTAAAGGACAGATTCTCCCTTTTATTGACCGACAAAGGAAAGTTTCCTGGCTTTCAGGTCATGAAAACCTCTCCCATTGCCTATAAAGGAATACTTTGGCGTAAACCTGTCAAAGGACCCTCTCCCATACCAAATTTATCAGGCCTATAATCACCTTGCCCGTCAAATGGAAATTTTCTTACTAAGGAGCACTTATAGAGGGAATATCCAAATACAAATTTGGATTATTATGGTAGAATTAAAGGTGGGAGGTGCTGGGATGAAGCTAGTTCTTCAAGCATGTATTGGGGCAGTAATCATTCACTTAATTTATTTAGTTAGTACGATTTTAATAGGCTATATAAAAACAAAATACTATGAACCAGATGTGGCAAATAAATGGGAAACAGTACATACCCTTCAAAACAAGGCAGCGTTTGGTTCGTCGATTTCTCCTTTGTTTTTTCTGCTAACATTAGCTGGAACAGCTATGGTTTGCGGAGTCATCCTAATTTTCTATAAAAGGATACTAGGTTAAAAAAAGGTATTTACCATGTGGATAGGACTAATAGGTAAATCCCTTTTTTAAACAGAAGGGATTTCTACCTGTGGACAGCTTCTTCTGCCTTCACTACGGCGGTTGAAGATTCACAAGGTCGATGAAGGCCAGTTTGCGAGAAAACCAAAAAGATTTGGTCTTCATAAGGTGGATGAAGGCCAGTTTGCAGGAAAAACCAAAAGGATTTGGTCTTCATAAGGTCGATGAGGGCCAGTTTGCAGGAAAAACCAGAAAGATTTGGTCTTCATAAGGTGGATGAAGGCCAATTTGCAGGGAACCCCAAAAGGAAGTGTCCTTCATAACGCCCCACCACCTACAACACCTCCTCCTCAGAAATATCGAGATTCTTCAACCTTTTCTCCATAACCGCAATATCATCACCGAAAACCTTCATAATAACATCTTCCAGTCCATACACCAAAATCCGGTCTCCTTCTTGCAGCCGTGTATCATAAATGTTTTTTCTGAAAATCACATTCCCGCGTTTGATGAACAGGACGACGAGCTCCAGCCCGTCATGATCGGAAACGGCTTGGTTCAGCGTCTGCCCGGCTAGCGCGGAATCTTGAAAAATATGCAGATTTACCAAGGCATCGTGTTTATTTTTCAAAAATACCTCCCGAATCGGCAGGTCAGCAAGCTCGACCTGTTGGGTTATTTTTCGATTAAAAAATGCCGCTAACATCCGCTGCACTCGGCCAATCCTTAATACGCCCCAAATCAGCATAACAACAGCGGCACCAAGCAATATTTCCCGAAATCCGAGGCCGCGCGATAAAAATTGGCTGATCGATGAAATAATCACCGCCAGGGAGAAGACGCCAAACAGAATCAAAAACGTGGCGAGCTTGCGGCGGATTGGGTGGCCGAGAATCAGCTCGGATTCCCCGGTCGTAAAGCCGGTTGCGGTCATCATCGAAATAACCTGAAACCGGGATACATCCCGTTTTAATCCCGTTAAGCGAAATAAAATCACAAAAATTTCTATGACTGCGAAAATGATAACAAAATAGATAAATAAGAAGAGTATCATGGTTCACCTCAAAAAAAAGGGGACCCAGCCGGCCCCAATATTATTGCATTTTTTCGTTATAAAATTGCACCGCGTAGGTCGAACCCTCGTCCACCATCTTGTTGTCTGGTATGTCGTGCGGGTGTGGGTTGCCGCCTTTTTCAATCGGGAGCTGCTCGCTCTTTTCATAAACCGTAGGTATGACCTTTCGCTTTAAATCTCGTAAGAAGGTCTCTGCTTTGATCCGGTTTGGTTTGTTCGATAACCATACTGCCGATGCACCGACCCCAACAGCCAATAATGAACTCATACTTAATGCTCGTTTCATCTTGAATTCCTCCTTATCCTATTTGTCCTATGCATACCCGCTAAAATCAGCCTCTAAACATTAAACAGGTTTCGTTTTCCGTGATGCAGGGGATTAATTTTAAAAAGGAGTGGTGAGGCTTGGAGGAATACATTGGGACGAACAAGTGGAAATGGGTGCAGCTAGGCCAAAATGAAAAGGGGAAAAATCAGATTCCCATCACGGTCTACGACTGGCTCGAGCAGGTCCGGAAGCATCAAACCAATTGCCTGCGGGTGAGCAGTTTGGACAAGGCGGTGAAGGGGTCGCTGATTTATAAGCAGAATTTAAACAAGGAACGGGATTATAAGATTTTTCATTTTTACCTGACAAAAAACATGCTGGTGACCGTTGATCTTGAATGGGACGAACTGACACAAACGAATCTCGACGAATTGGAGCGGCGGTTAGAGAAGACGGAAAATGCAGCGGAAGGCTTTTTACTTTTATTAGGGGAACTGATGAATGACCTGCTGGTGGAAATTGATCAGTTTGAACTGGCGCTTCGAACCCTTATTTGGAGTGTAAAAAAGCGAAATGAAACGGGGATTCTTGAGCTTGTGTACCAGCGCCGGCATGAGCTGCTGGTGTGGAAGAATCTGTTGATTCCAATGAAAGAGGTTAATATGGGGATTGAGGAAATAGGTCTTCACGAAGACGGGGAGATTTATGTCAATACAACCAGGCGGATTGATCGGGCTTTCACACTGCTGAACGAGTATGAACATGAGCTCGATTCGATCATTAATTTGGAGGAGGTCATTTCCTCCCACCGCGGTAACGAGATTATGAAAACCTTAACTGTCATTACCACCATTTTTACCCCGATTATGGCGTACGGGGCGTTGTGGGGCATGAATTTCAAGCATATGCCTGAACTGGAGTGGAAGTTTGGCTATATTTTTTCCATTATTCTTATCATCATCTCTACACTCTTGCTGTACGGTTATTTAAAAATCAGAGGCTGGACAGGCGACCTGTTAAAGGGAAAAAAGAAAGGGACGTTTTTTGAATAGTTTTTAAAAAAGGTAGTTTTAAAACGTGTCCAGGTGGTACAACATGACCAAGGTTAGATTTAGCTAACCTGACTTAAGAATCCAGCTTGATCTAGAAGGAAGGTGTGTAGAAGTATGTGGAGTGCTGGTCCGGAAACCTTTTCAACAGGCACATGGCAGCAGGCACGATACTAGAAAAATAGAGGAGGAATGAATCATGGCAAAAAATTATGCACAAGAAAAGGATATGGAACAAGCAGGATATAATGGAAATGACGCGCTGCATCAAAAGCAGGACAATAGCGGAGAGAGCGCTTCTTATAATAATGATAGAAAGTTACGGGCTGAAAATGAACAAAAGGGTATGAATGCTGACCAGGAGATGCAGAGGCAAGAAGGCTCTATGTGCGGCGGCCAACAGACGCAAAGAGAATCAGGTTCGATGAACGGCGATCGACAGCTGCAGAGAGAATCAGGTTCGATGAACGGCGACCGACAGCTGCAGAGAGAATCAGGTTCGATGAATGGTGACCGACAGATACAGAGAGAACCCGGATCTATGGGCAGCGACCAACAGACGCAGAGGGAATCAGGTTCGATGAACGGTGACCGACAGACGCAGAGGGAAAACGGGGCAATGAATCAGGACAGACAGCGTGAGGAAGACTGCGGCTGCGGAACTGGGAAAGATGATTCGACAAATACTGATCAAGTGCTGCAGAGAGAAGGCTTAACGATGGACCTAGACCCGCAGCTGCAAGAAGATGGCGGCCGTAGGATTGCAGAGGGATATTCGATAGACGAGTTTCGTAAACCCCAGCTGAAAGACGGGCAGGGTGCGATTCCTGAAGAACGCCGTTACGGGAATCAACGGTTTGGCAGCTGACCATCTTAAATGAATAAGCAATTATGATCAAAAGGGGCTTGCACAATGGTGCAGGCCTTTATTTTGGAGGTTTGTTGTCTTGTAACAGTTTTATAGTAGTAGGGAAATAAGGGTAATTATGTTAAAATAAACCTATATTTTAATAGGGGTGACTGATTTTGCCAATGGAGCAAGAAACCATGACCATGTTAATAGGCGGTTTTTCATTCGTTATGGGCGTAACGTTTATTGCTGTTTTGCTATTGTTATTTTCGAAAAAACGCAAATCGTTCAGAACGGCTTACAGTTTGGTGCTCGGGTTTTTGCTGTTTTTTAGCGGGGCGGTCGGGCAAGCGTTAAATGCCATTCGTTTTGATGTGAATCACCCCATGGCCTCTGAGGAAATATCTTTACGGCTTGGGATGGCAGGAGTCCTATGGGCTGTTAGTATGGTATTTTTGGTACTTGGTTTAATTAGGTTTTCAACTTCCAAAAAATTAAACGCGGATCCGTTTTAATAGGAGTGATTGGATGAGAGAGGAAAACAAACCAATTAACGACGTCATCGACCATATGAACAAGATTGAAGGAAATGTGGAAAACCTTGCCAAGGCAGATTTGAAAAAGATGCCGAAGCCAATTAGGTATTTTGGATGCTTTATCGCGGGGTTTTTTTCAATCTCCATTCTGTTAATTATGATCTTAAAGATTTTCAATTGATTTAATATAAACTATGGAGGCGGGGGAATCTTGGTTTTTAATTGCATTTTGCCCCATCAAAATCCTTTCCCGTTTAATTTTCTTTCCTCTTACCTCTTCTTCGCTCATCACTAACCAAATGCCACCGTCAGATATTTGTCTTAACTCTTTTAAAACATTATTACCATCCGCCCGTTTATATAAGTAAAAACCATTCTGGTCTTGTAAAAATCCCCTCCGAATAAAGCAATATTCTTTTTATATTTGCTAGGAAAAGCGTAATCTGGAGAAAATACTAAAATGGCAGCTGAATATTTCAAGAATCATATATTTGAAAAAATCGACAGGATTTTAAAATGATAATAGGTGTGGAGGATGAGTATGAAAAAAACGAAAAAGAAAAAGGAGGACGGCTTTTTTAAAGAAGTTATTGCCGAGATTACGAGTTCATTCATATTTGAAGTGGCTTGGAATATTGTAATGTTTATCCCAAGACTGTTGGTTCGGATTATTAAGGAAATGTGGTAAGTGGTGGGAATTGGCCCATCTGTCGAACCCGCCTATGGGACAAACCGATCGCACCAAACAAAGAAACAGTCCCATAGACCCTGCCTATGGGACAAACCGATCGTTCCAAACAAAGAAACAGTCCCATAGACTCCGCCTATGGGACAAACCGATCGCTCTAAACAAAGAAATAGTCCCATAGACTCCGCCTATGAGACAAACCGATCCCTCCAAACAAAGAAACAGTCCTATAGAACCCGCCTATGGGACAAACCGAGTGCTTCAAACAAAGAAACAGTCGCATAGAACCCGCCTATGGGACAAACTGATCGTTCCAATCGAAGAAACAGTCGCATAGAACCCGTCTATGGGACAAACCGATCCCTCCAAACAAAGAAACAGTCCTATAGAACCCGCCTATGGGACAAAATGAACGCTCCAATCAAAGAAACAGTCCCATAGAACCCGTCTATGGGACAAAATGAACGCTCCAAACAAAGAAACAGTCCCATAGCCCCCCGCCTATGGGACAAACCGCTCGCACCAAACAAAGAAACAGTCTCATAGCCCCCGCCTATGGGACAAAATGAACGCTCCAATCAAAGAAACAGTCCCATAGAACCAGTCTATGGGACAAACCGCTCGCACCAAACAAAGAAACAGTCGCATAGAACCCGTCTATGGGACAAACTGATCGCTCCAATCGAAGAAACAGTCTCATAGAACCTGCCTATGGGACAAAATAATCGCTCCAATCAAAGAAACAGTCCCATAGAACCCGCCTATGGGACAAACTGATCG
>NZ_BNDS01000008.1:150807-171890 GCF_014656545.1 Neobacillus kokaensis | reverse complement strand
GAACCCGTCTATGGGACAAACCGAGTGCTTCAATCAAAGAAACAGTCTCATAGAACCTGCCTATGGGACAAACTGATCGCACCAAACAAAGAAACAGTCGCATAGAACCCTCCTATGGGACAACTGATCGCACCAAACAAAGAAACAGTCCCATAGAAACCGCTTATGGATATAACCAAGACAAATTCCCATCAAAAATGAAACACAAGAACAAGGTCCCATGCTTCATGGCAACAGATTCTTAAGGATGCGAAGTCCTTTGTCCAGTTCATCGGCATCTTTGGGGGAGGTTAGGGAGATGCGGATGAACTGAGGAGATTCGTCTTTTTTGACAAGGAAGCGGTGGGAATGGTAGACATGAATGCCTTGTGTAAGGGCATGCTCCTCAAATGGTTTAAGGCTCCATTCCTTGCGCAGCGGGAGCCAGCGAAAAAAGCTGAGCGGGTTTTCGCTTGGATTCCCGATTTGAAAATACCTCTGAAACAGCTGATTCCGTTCTTCCGAAATGTCCCTTTTTTCCTTAATGATTTGGTCGGCAGCACCGGTATTGATTAATTCTGTTATGACTTCTGCGTTTAACGCAGAGGTTTTTACGTTTACGTTAAAAATTCCATAGGTAATTTTTTCTGCAAACTGATTGGCAAAAGCGGTAAAGGCCACCCTCATGCCGGAACTCAGGGACTTGGCGATGCTAAGGATATAGACAAATTTGTCCGGGACAAAGTGCGAAATCGGCAAACAATCTTGCGGGGCAAGAAAAGAATATACATCATCTTCTATTAAAATAAGCCCATGTTTATTAATGATTTGTGCTATTTCCCTCCTGCGATTCATATTCATGGTGATGGCAGTAGGATTATGACACGATGGAATTAAATAAATTCCCTGCAATTTATTTGTGCTGCAGCCGGCATCTAATCTTTCAGGCAGCATACCAGAATCATCGCCATCAATCGGGACTAATTGGATATTTAAGAACTTAGCCAGCTCAATAAAATTAGGATACGTATAAGTGTCTACGGCAATTTTATCACCTGGATGAAATAAGGTCGTTAAAACTAAAATAAACGAATTTTGCCCGCCTGATGTGATGGCGATATTTTCAATCGGCACCTCCATGTTAAAGCGCTGCATCCATTTCTTGGCTGCCATTCGATGATAGGGCATTCCCAATGGCTGTCGGTAATCCAGCAAACTTTCCAGATAATCCTTTTCGGCAATGCTTTTAACAGCTTGCGTAACGAATGTATTTGTGTGGTCAAGTGGATTGATAATCCCCATCTCGATCGAATTTTTATTCTCATCGCTGTCAGCCATGAAAATAGCATTTCTCACATTAGGTGTAACAAAGGTTCCTCTTCCGGTTACAGCATAAATTAATCCTTTTACTTCGCATATTTTAAAAGCTCTTGTCACAGTGCTTAGGTTAATATCAAGATAATCGGCCAATTCCCGTTGGGGTGGAAGTTTCGTATTCGGTGCTAGATAGCCATTGAGAATGTCATATTCTAGTAAGCTGGCGATAGATCGATACAAGGGAGGGGCCAGCTGCGTTTTATCTGGCTTCCACGACATTGGGTAATTTTCAAAAGAGTTTACTGGCATATGTACCGCTCCTAAAAATTGTCTTGCATACAATTATACCATTGAAGCCATACAATGATGGTGATAAAGTATAAATTATACAAATTGCTTGAATTATGGGGGAAGAGGATGAACATAAGTAATAACGTTCTTTTACGGGAGGAAAGCAGCTTCCTGGCCGGGGCAAGGGATTGTTTGCCGACTGTATTAGGATACTTAAGTATTGGATTTGCAGCAGGCGTTGTGGAAAAGACAGCAGGACTGTCGGTTGTGGAAATTGGCTTGATGTCCTTGCTTTTATACGCCGGTTCAGGTCAATTTATTGCGGCGGCGATGATTGCGGCAGGCAGCCCGGCTTTTGCGATTATCTTTACGATTTTCTTTGTAAACCTTCGCCATCTTCTTATGAGTGCGGCCATATCACCGTATTTTCGTCATCTTACTCCGTCTAAGAATATATTAATTGGGTCTTTACTAACGGATGAGACATTTGGTGTTGCCATGAATGCGGCCGCAGGTAAGTCAATGATCAGTGAAAAATGGATGCACGGTCTTAATCTTACCGCTTATTTAAACTGGTTTGTCGCTAATATAGCGGGGGCGTATTTCGGAGCGTGGATTGCGGACCCGGAAAAATTCGGTCTTGATTTTGCCTTGCCGGGAATGTTTATTGGACTTCTTGTCCTGCAGATGGCTGCACGGAAAAAAATGATTAGAGATATTATTGTTGCCTTAAGTGCTGTTGCCATTGTGGTAGTAGTAAGTTTGCTAACCTCTGGAAGCGTTGGTGTGATTGTTGCAACTGTTGCGGCATCCACCATAGGAATGGCGGTGGAAAAATGGAAGTAAGATGGTCAATTTTTTTAATTATTTTCGGTATGGCCCTTGTTACCTTCATTCCACGAGTGCTGCCAATTGCGGTCTTGAGCCGTGTGGAGCTTCCAGAATGGGCCATGCGCTGGTTAAATTACGTTCCAATTGCCGTTATGGCCGCTTTAGTAGGACAGGAATTACTATTGCCAAATGGAAAACTGGCACCCTTGTCGCAAAATCTTGAGCTGTTCGCCGCGCTGCCAGCTTTCATTGTTGCCATCTTCACCCGCAGCTTGTTAGGGACTGTGGTCGTGGGGATTATCGCGATGATGGCATTGCGGATGGTTTTTTAAATAGGGGAAACATGAGCCATAAATAGGCAGGTTAGATAATCTGCTTATTTATGGTTTTTTATATGCTGTTGGCTAGGTTCAAAGAACGCGCAAAAGCGAAAATAGGTCTGGGAGGTGCACATAGAAAGGTTCAATGAACGCGCAAAAGCGGAAACAAGTCTGCGAAGCGCACATAGAAGGGTTCAATGAACGCGAAAAAGGAGAAGCAAGTCTGTGAAGCGCACATAGAAGGTTTCAATGAACGCGCAAAAGCGAAAATAGGTCTGGGAGGTGCACATAGAAAGGTTCAATGAACGCGCAAAAGCGGAAACAGACCTGAGAGGCGCACATAGCCGTGTTCAATGAACGCGCAAAAGCCAAAACAAGTCTGAGAGGTGCACATAGAAGGGTTCAATGGACGCGCAAAAGCGGAAACAAGTCTGCGAAGCGCACATAGAAGGGTTCAATGAACGCAAAGAAGGAGAAGCAAGTCTGTGAAGCGCACATAGAAGGTTTCAATGAACGCGCAAAAGCGGAAACAGGTCTGGGAGGTGCACATAGAAGGGTTCAAAGAACGCGCAAAAGCGAAAATAGTTCTGGGAGGCGCACATAGAAGGTTTCAATGAACGCGCAAAAGTGGAAACAGGTCTGAGAGGCGCACATAGCTGGGTTCAATGAACGCGCAAAAGCGAAAACAGGTCAGTGAGGCGCACATAGAAGGGTTCAAAGAACGCGCAAAAGCGGAAACAGGTCTGAGAGGCGCACATAGAAGGGTTCAAAGAACGCGCAAAAGGAGAAGCAAGTCTGTGAAGTGCACATAGAAGGGTTCAAGAACGCGCAAAAGCGAAAACAAGTCTGTGAGGCGCACATAGCCGGGTTCAAAGAACGCGCAAAAGCGGAAACAGGTCTGAGAGGTGCACATAGCAGGGTTCAAATTAACGAAAAATTTACTGAAAATTAACGATGGTTTTGAGGGATAGAAAGGTATGATGAATAGGTAGAATGGATTAGGAGGAAATACATTTATGAGCGAGCATATTATAGCTTTTATCTTGGGAATCGTTGAAGGTTTAACCGAATATTTGCCGATTTCATCCACAGGACATCTCATTTTAACTGGTCATCTTTTAGGGTTCGAAGGGGATCGAGCGAAAACATTTGAAGTGGTCATTCAATTAGGTGCCATACTGGCGATAGTCGTTTTATATTGGAGAAGATTTTTTTCACTATTAGACTTTAAAAGCCTGCATATAAAGGACAATAGCAAAAAGAAACTCAATCTCCTTCATGTATTTTTAGGCGTTCTGCCAGCAGTTATTGTTGGCTTCGTATTACACGATTTTATAAAAAATGTCCTGTTTTCTACCACAGTTGTTTTGGTCGGGTTAGTCGTCGGGGCCTTTTTATTAATTTATGCCGACAAAAAGAATACAACGGTTACGGCCAACACCATTGATCAATTATCCTATAAGCAAGCTTTATATATTGGTTTATTCCAATGCTTGGCTGTTTGGCCTGGATTCTCAAGAGCTGGTTCTACCATTTCTGGAGGATTATTAGTGGGCGCAAGCCAAAAAACAGCCGCGGAATTTTCCTTTATTCTCGCATTGCCCATCATGATTGGAGCAACAGGATTAGATGTATTGAAAAATATTGATGCTATAACTTCAGGGGATATCACCACTTTTGTGATCGGGTTTGTAACCGCCTTTGTTGTCGCACTGTTTGCTTGTATCGGATTCCTAAAATTATTGGACAAAGTAAGGCTTTCAACATTCGCGTATTATCGTATTCTGCTTGCGATCGTATTTGCATTTATTATTCTTTAATTTAACCTGATAAGACCCCAGTTCCCAGCGGGGTCTTATTTATTGAAAATCGTGGATCCTCGCCCAATGCTGCTTCAAAGACCATGCTTCACCGCCTGCCATTCATTTTCTAAAATACTCATTTCCCATTGGTTCCAGTATTCTTCACCGTTTTTGCTGGAGTCTCTGAGTAATCCTTCTTTGATGAATCCGGCTTTTTCGTAGCAGCTGATGGCGGAAGTATTGAAGTCGAAGACACCAAGACTAACCCGATGTAAATGTAATTCATCAAAAGCAATTTTCAGGATCTCGTTAATCATTTGCTGACCGATTCCTTTGCCTCGTACACTTTGGTCACCGACTAAAACCTTCCCGACTCTCGCCGATTTGTTTTTTCGATCGATCCTTCCTAAAGAGATATGGCCAATAACCTTCCCCGTTTCGCTTTCTATTACTTTATAAATCAAGGCTTCCGCGTTTTCGCTATTGGCATTCTCGATGTATTTTTCCAACTGACTTTCTGTTAAGGGGTATTCGAATGCTGGGCCTGACCATTGGAGCAGGAATTGAGGGGAATCAATCCAGCCAATCAGTTGTTGGAAATCTGAGCGGTCAAAAAATTTTAGTTCAATCATTAAAAAAACACCTCTTACATTTAAGGTTGTATTTACCAATTAATTATGCTGTATAACAGGGAAGACTTTAACCAGGGAGATGACCATTATGAATAAATTCTTTGATATGATTTTTCAAATAAAAGGTCCGCTATGGGTCCTTATCGAACGGTTATTTTGACCAGTTTAAACTCCATTTAAAAGTGAAACAATTTCCTGATTAAACGGGAATCTACCGCTCTTTACAAAATGCTGCAGCCGGTCCAATGCCAATAGCGCTTCTTGCTTTAATTCCGGCGGATATTGATACTTTACACTATTTGATTCAAATTCATCCTCGTCGACAACTTCCCATTTTTGATTCTTTTTTTGAATATAATCCAAGTCCAAATCGACAAAGCTCACCTCATTATTTTTTAACACAGAAGGCATGGCAACATTGCAATAACCAGACACGACCGCACCATCTTCAACCTCCAGTGCAGCGGTAAACCACTCTTTGAGTGAAAAATACTCTATAGACGTATTAGTTATAGTAAAAACCTTATTCTTAGTATGATGAACTAATTGCCGCCCGTATTTGCAATGGACAATGATATAATCTGGCGTACTTTCAAGAATGGTTCCTTCCCACTCGTAATGAGGAATATCGGGATACTTTAGGGCTTTGATTTTTAGCGTGTTGTTCAAGATGATCCTCCTAAAATTAAATTCCTTCATTAATTTCGCTTTAGGATGATTAATTCCTTCTATTTGTCATCGATTCCTTAATCATTTCCCTCATTAAAATAGGCTTGCACAATGTGCAGGCCATTATTTAGTCGGTATATAGGCTGCTATTATGCAATGCGGCCAGGGCTGGCGATTCTTTTTGTAAAAACTGCCTTCAACTTCCGGCAGCGATCATCTTAAAGTAGATCAAAAAAGCCCCGATGAAGGTCAGAACCGTTAAACCAATATTAAGCATTCCCCAAAGGAACAAATTACGTTTAGCTATTAAAAACACAGATAATAAAAACCCTGGCAATAACAACCAATGGGAGATTTCTAAGGTGGAGGCACCGGCAATTCCGGATGCTAAGAGAAGGATTGCTAGGATCGGAAAAATAAACTGGACTAAGACAATTGGACTTGTTTTCATCTTTGTTTTCCTCCTAAGTTAGAAAAAGATTTTAAAAAAAGGAGCCTGACTGCCAAGCTCCTTTTCATCCTATTGCTTCGGATCCGGCGTGAGCCCGTCCTCTTTTTTTAATTCCTCGCCGGTTTTCTCTTGTTCCATTTCCTTGCCGAGCTTTTTGACTTCCTTGAGATTCCGCGCCATTGAGCTATTATCAGCATACATAATTTTTTCAGGAATGTTCTTAGTCATCAAGTTCTCCTCCTTTTTTTACGTATTTACCCCTATTTTTCCATTGTAAAACCCTTTGAATGGTCTGTTCGAAAACAAGAATATCTTGGTATAATTTAAAAAATAAACGTCTAAAACCATTTTTTAAAAACTTTTTTAAAAAAGAGGTTTAGAGTCGTGGTTAGTTGGGTACTTACAAAATAAACAATCCTGAGGTGATAAGAAAATGGATTTAAAAATAGACAAACAGCAAAATGATAGGGAAATATTCGTAAATCTTGCAGGCGAGATTGATGCGTTTACGGCACCGAAGCTGCGCGAGGAATTGCTTCAGCTTTCGGAAGGACAAAAGGTTATTATTAATTTAAAAGATGTCTCTTATCTTGATAGTACTGGACTTGGTGTGTTTGTTGGCTTGTTCAAGCAGTTGGAAAAAACAAATGGGGAATTGCATCTGTTGGAACTGTCGGATCGATTAAAGCGTCTGTTTGAGCTTACCGGATTAAGCCATGTTATGAAAATATCAGCAAATTAAGGGTGGAGGAAGATGAATCAAGTGATGGATTATATTGAAATCAAAGTGCCGGCCAAACCGGACTATGTAGGTGTTATCAGGTTGACGTTATCAGGAATTTGCAGCCGTATGGGGTATACATATGAGGAAATTGAGGATATGAAAATTGCCGTAAGTGAAGCCTGCACAAACGCTGTTCAGCATGCCTATGGGATGGATGAAGGCGGAGAAGTAACGGTCGGCTTCGGGCTTTACCCTGACAAGCTTGAAATTATGGTTGCCGATAGCGGCAAGAGCTTTAATTTTCTTGAGACTAGAAATGAACTTGGCCCTTATACAGAAACAAGTACGGTTGAACAGCTCACTGAGGGAGGGTTAGGTCTCTTTTTGATCGAAACGCTTATGGATGAAGTCCGTGTGTTGAATACTTCAGGAGTCACGGTTTTCATGATGAAGCAACTAAGTGGGGAGCGTGAAAATCATGATGAAACCAGCTCAAGCCAGGAAACGTTCTAAGGAAGAGATCGAGGCTTTAATAATCAGGTTTCAGGAGAACGATGATGATGAAGCGCAGACCATCTTAGTTGAGCACTATACAGCACTTGTCGGCAGTTTGGCACGTAAATATTCAAAGGGCAGAAGCTTTCATGAGGATATTATGCAGGTCGGCATGCTCGGATTTTTAGCAGCCATCAGGAGATA
This sequence comes from Neobacillus kokaensis, assembly GCF_014656545.1. Classification (GTDB taxonomy): domain Bacteria; phylum Bacillota; class Bacilli; order Bacillales; family Cytobacillaceae; genus Neobacillus; species Neobacillus kokaensis. Next base: position 164,175 of record NZ_BNDS01000008.1, on the reverse strand, counting down.
CGAGCCTGGTGCAGGAAAATCATTTGAATCGTATCTAATTCCGACCGTTATCGGCGAAATCAAGCGTTTTTTACGGGATAAAACATGGAGCGTTCATGTGCCAAGGGGTATCAAGGAATTGTGGACAAAAATCAATTCCGTTATGGACGAGCTTACTAACCATTACCAGCGTTCACCAAAGATCCAGGAAATCGCCGAGTATTTGGATGTGTCCGAGGAGGACGTGCTGGAGGCGATGGAAATGGGGAAAAGCTATCAAGCCGCCTCAGTCGACCAGCCGATTGAAGCAAGCTCTGACGGCAGCACAGTGACGGCGCTCGATATTATTGGTTCCTACGACAGGGGCTTTGAAAATGTCGATCGAAAACTGCTGCTAGAAAGCGCCCTTCCAGTACTGACGGAAAGGGAAAAAGCCATTCTTCACTATACATTTCTAGAAAACAAAAGCCAAAAGGAAACCGGCGAAACGTTAGGGATTTCACAAATGCATGTATCCCGACTCCAAAAAAAGGCACTCGAAAAACTACGAAAGGCACTCGTCAAATAAAAAGGTGCCTGACACCTGCTGCGTTCAAATGAACACACCGGGTGTCAGGCACCTTTTGAAAGGGGAACCAGCAATGGATAAAATGAATATCGTAATTGTCGATGATAATGCCACAAATCTCATGATTATCGAAAAGATCATTAGGCGGGCCGGCTATAGGAAAATCGTGCTGAAGTCCTCTGCAAGGGAATTATACGATTATTTGCAGCTCGATGCTGCGGAACCGGAGGAAGTGCCGGTTGATTTAATTTTGATGGATTTGATGATGCCAGAAATTGACGGAATGGAGGCGTGCCGAACTATTTTAGCTAATGAGCGGTTCCACGGCCTGCCGATTATTTTTGTGACGGCCATGGGGGATTCTTATAAAATGGCCGAGGCGATGGACGCCGGTGCCCTTGATTATGTCATGAAGCCGATTAACAAGGTCGAGCTGCTCGCACGGATGCGCTCAGTTCTACGCTTAAAGCATGAAAAAGATTTACGTAAAGAGCGCGAGCGGAGGCTTCAATATGAGCTGGACCTGGCAAAACAGGTCCAGCTTAGTATGCTGAGCGGACCGCTTCAGGAGGAAAATGTGGCAATTTCGGCGGTTTACAAGCCAACGTTTGAGCTCGCCGGCGACTTGTACGCATGGTACCAGATTAGTCCGACCCGCTACGGTGTGATTTTGCTTGATGTAATGGGGCACGGGATTTCGTCTTCGCTTGTGTGTATGTACATATATTCAGTGTTAAAAGATACAATAACAGGGTTGTGTGATCCGGAGGCGGTCATACGCGAGCTGAACCGGCGTATGAACCAGCTGCAGATGCCGGATAGTTTGAGTTTGATAAACTACTATTTTACTGCAATTTATTTTGTTTTGGACACGGAGGCCCAGACGATCGAGTATGTGAATGCCGGGCATCCTGCGGGAGTGGCGATTGTCGATGATGAGGTCAAGCAGTTGACTGCAGGTTCGTGTGCACTGGGCTTTTTTGAAGAGATTGATGTTTCCAAAGGTGTAATTGAGTATCGTGACGGGGCACGGATTTTGCTCTATACAGATGGACTGTCGGAGTGGCTTGAGGATGAACATGGCGATGAGATGGAGCGGTTGGTTAGCCGTCTTGGGGATTCTTTAGATGCTGCGGACAATGCTGAGGGGCTGTTGGAGCGGCTGGAGTTGAGTACCGAGCAGCTGAATGCCCCGAAGGATGATATATGCTTGGTGATGATTTCGGCTGGCGATCTAGTTTGAAGCTGGCCGATTTTTTGTGAAAGATTCATAACCTTAGGGAACAAAGGGAAAGATTACTGTCAACAAAGTTTTGGCAGTTTTTCGGGTGGTTTTGGCTGCTTTCCAGGGAATTTTGGCCACTTTTTTATATGTTTTGGCTATTTTTTCACGACTTTTGGCTATTTAGACATTTTCTGTAAAAAAGCCACATCAAGTGTCAGGCACCATGTGAAAAATTCACATGGTGCCTGACACCAAATTACATGTAATTCAGTTTACCCTAAGTAAGCTTTTAGCATCCATTTGTGTTTTTCGAGCGATGTGCGGATGGCGATGAACAGATCGGCGGTTGGCTGGTCGTCGCTGTCCTCGGCAGCAGTAATTCCCTCTGTAAGCTCCTTGCATATAGTGTCAAAGTCGTCTACCAAAGCCTCAACCATTTCAGACGCAGCCGATTCCGAATCGGATGCTTCCTCAACCGAAGCCATTTCTAAATGCTCCTTCAACGTTGCGGCTGGTTTAGCGCCTACGGCCAGCATTCTTTCCGCAATGGTATCTAGATGCAGCGAAGCTTCCTTATATAACTCCTCGAATTTCACATGGAGCGTGAAGAAATTCTCCCCTTTTACATACCAATGATAATGGTGCAGCTTCATATATAGCACCGAGAAATTTGCCACCTGTTTATTAAGGGTGTCTGTAATTTTTTCCATTTCTTTTGCTTTTGCCATAATCCAGTCCTCCAAAATTCTATGTTACAATAGTAAATACCCGGTAACCCAATCTTCTAAACTAGTTTTTTAAAGCTTGGGACCTAAGCCCCATTGGGTAAAAATGGAGAAAACGTTATGATAGAAATATAAATTTTTCCAAAAAGGAGGCTATTACCATGAAAAGGTTAAATTTTAATATTCATGCAAAGATCATCACTGGCTATTTAACCATCTTAATTTGCTTGGTGCTGGCCCTGCTTATAGTGATAGATCGAATGAACGATTTACAAAAGGAGGTTGATTTCGTTTCCCAGCACGACGTTGAGGTTCATGATCTGGCCAATCAAATTCAAAAAAATGTGCTTGATATGGAGACTGGAGTAAGAGGGTATGTCATTACAGGTGATAAGGAATATCTTGAGCCGTATAATCAGGCGACCCGCAGCTGGCTCGATAATTACAACAAACTTCATTCCCTGCTCAAGGAAAGCGGAAACCAGCAAAGCGCATTGGAGGATATGAAGCCGTTGATCATCAACTGGATTACAACCTTTGGGGAGGTAGTGATTCAGGAGAAAAAGGCGGGGAACACGGCCGCGTTGGAAAAGCACTTTAAACATTACAATGGAAAGAAAGTGACGGATCAACTGCGCACACAGTTTGCTTCCTTTCTCGCCAACGAAAGGAAGATGACGAACCAGCGAATCGACATGCTCCGCCAGAACAATAACAATTTAAAAATTACCTTATACGCGATTATTCTGCTAGTCACGGCGATCACCGTCGCTACAGCGTTTTTCCTATCTCATTCTATTGTGAATACCATCCGCCAGGTAGTGCAAACGATTAAAAATATTACAGATTCAAAGGTGGATTTAACAACACGGATAGAGGTGAAAGCAAAGGATGAAACCCGCGAGCTGGCAGAAGCAATGAACAACCTGCTGGAAAACCTTGACAAACAAAGCTGGGTTCAGAAGAGCGTAACGGAAATATCGCTGATTTATCAAGGAATCACCGATGTGAATGAATTATCCCGTGTCTTTTTAACAAAGCTTGCCCCCATGCTTGAAGCAGTTTACGGGGTTGTCTATCTTCGCAAAGATCAAAGCGGCGGCGAAGTGTTCTACGTGAAATCGGCCGGCTATGCATTGGCTGACGATGATCGGCTGCCGCAAAGCTTTCGACAGGGAGAAGGCGTTATTGGACAGGCGGCCGTTGACCAAAGAATTTTCCTGATTGATCATCTGCCGGAAGAGCATTTTAAGGTTGCCACAGGCTTAGGGACATCCTCTCCAAAAAGTTTAATCGTAGCACCTATTTTATTTGATGACAGGGTCGAGGCGGTGGTTGAATTTGCCGCACTTGAGCCATTTCAGTCAAAGCACCTGACACTGCTCGATCAGCTTCAGGAAAAATTCGGCTCTGCGATCTCTAGTGTCCGCGGGCGGATGGAAGTGGAACGACTGCTTGGGGAATCGCAGATCTTAACCGAAGAGCTGCAGGCGCAGTCCGAGGAACTACAGGCACAATCGGAAGAATTACAAATGCAGCAAGACCAGCTGCAAACGACCAACGAATTTTTAGCAGAGCAAAAGCAATATGCTGAACAGCGGGCGTTAGAGCTGAAAAAGGCAAAGGACGAGCTTGAGGACTATTCGCGCAAGCTGCAGCAGAGTTCACAGTACAAATCCGATTTCCTTGCAAACATGTCGCATGAGCTGCGCACACCGCTTAATAGCATTCTCATCCTGTCGCAGATGCTGATGGAAACAGACGGCGATATGGATATTGAAGAAGTTCGAGAATCCGCACAGGTCGTTCATACCGCCGGCGGAGACCTGCTTCGATTAATTGACGATATTCTCGACCTTTCAAAAATAGAAGCGGGAAAAATTGAAATTTTAACAGATGAAGTAAACGTGACAGAACTGCCGCAGGTACTGAAAAATATGTTCAACCCGGTGGCAGCGAAAAAGAATTTGACTTTTAAGGTGATAACTGCAGCCGGTGTGCCGGATGTAATTGAAACCGATGGGCAAAGGCTCCAGCAAATTTTGAAAAACCTATTATCCAACGCCTTTAAGTTCACCGAAAAAGGTTCTGTTACAGTAAACATTGCATTGGCGAAGCCGGAACAGCATATGGTGGAGACGGATGAAACACTGCTGGCAATTTCTGTGAGAGATACTGGAATCGGTATTCCGCACGATAAACAGCAAATTATATTTGACGCCTTCCAACAAGTGGATGGCACGACCAACCGGCAATATGGCGGGACAGGCCTCGGTTTGTCGATCTGCCGTGAATTCACTCATTTACTTGGCGGGGCTCTTACCGTTGAGAGCGAGCCAGGGGAGGGCAGCACATTTACCCTCTATATTCCGAGCAAGCGGGAAATTACCGAGCAGCCTGAACTGCTGGCAATCGAGGAAGCTGCAGTAAGCGTCAGCGAGCCAGCAGAGATAGAGGAAGAGCCGGTATTTATAGAGGAAGAGAGCTCTGATGAACAAATTTTTAAAGGCAAAAAGGTGCTGCTTACCGAGGATGATGGTCGCAATGTATTCGCGCTTCTTTCAGCGCTAGAGAAAAAAGGAATCATCGTGGAAGTGGCCGAAAACGGCAAAGAGGCAATCGACAAGTTACAAGCTGGCGGCAAGTATGACCTGGTGTTCATGGACATAATGATGCCAGTCATGGGCGGCTATGAAGCAATGAAGGTCATCCGTGAGGAAATGGGCATGCACCAGCTGCCGATAATTGCACTAACCGCTAAGGCGATGAAAGGCGAGCGCGACAAGTGTATGGAAGCAGGGGCCTCCGATTACATTATGAAGCCATTAGACATCAATCAGCTGTTCTCGTTAATGAGAGTATGGCTGACAGAGCAGGTGGCAGCGCAATGAACCAAGAATTTTTACTAACAGATACATCTGAGTCCGTGCCGCTTAGCGAGCTGGAGCAAATCGAAATCAATTTGCTTCTCGAGGGTCTGTATCAAAAATATGGCTATGATTTTCGCGGCTATGTCCGGGCTTCCTTGAGCCGGCGGGTGATCCACCGCATGCGGGCAGAGAGGCTGCCGACGATTACATCATTATTGGAAAAAATCCTGCATGACCCGGCGTACCTTGAGCGGTTATTGAATGATCTTTCCATCCGCATGACTGAAATGTATCGGGACCCAAGCTTCTTTGCAGCGTTTCGCAGTGAAGTAGTGCCGCATTTGCAGGAACTTCCGGAAATTCGCATCTGGCATGCCGGCTGTGCGACTGGTGAAGAGGTCTATTCAATGGCCATCTTAATGATGGAGGAGGGGCTTGCGGCCAAAACTAAAATTTATGCGACTGATATGAATGAAAAAGCCCTGTCAGCCGCGCAAAAAGGCGCCTTTCCGTTGAAAAAAATGCAGCAGTACACGAAGAATTATTTGAAAGCCGGCGGCAAAAAGGCATTTAGTGAATATTACACAACAGATCATCAATTTGCTTATTTTTCTCCGATTATGAAGGACAACCTGACCTTTGCCCAGCATAATTTGGTGACGGACAGATCCTTTAACGAGTTTCACGTGATTCTATGCCGGAATGTGATGATCTATTTTGACAATGACCTGCAGCAGAAGGTCCACCGCTTAATATACAACAGTCTCGCGGACGGCGGCTTTGTCGGACTCGGCAGCAAAGAGTCAATTTTGTTTATGCCAAAAGGGCTGGACTATAAGGATTTTAATGCTAATGAGAAGATTTACCGGAAGGGCATATAATCCGGAAAACTTAGGGCGCATCAGTATCGGCAGGCGATCCGGGGGCTCTCTTGGAAAAACGAATCTTAAGAAGAAGACGGAAATCGAGTAGGTCTTCCTGTTGTGACAGAAGGTTAATCTAAAAAAAGAAATGGCTCAGTTTGAACTGAGCCATTTCTTTTTATTTCTTTCGATTATGCGCGTCTGACGCTTTTTAGGATAAAGCTGACAATAAGTACAAGGACGATGGCGCCGATTAATGCCGGAATGATATAGAATCCACCAATGACTGGACCCCATCCGCCAAGAATTAGTGATCCGAGCCAAGCCCCGATAAATCCTGCAATAATATTCCCGATAATTCCTCCTGGAATATCACGTCCTAAAATAAGTCCGGCCAGCCAGCCGATAATCCCTCCAATAATTAATGACCAAATAAATCCCATGATGTTTCTCTCCTTTCAGTATTGGATTAACTATTTAATGAAGTACCACGATTTTTAAAAAGTAAACCGGTAAATTGCTTGTTAGGTATTTTTATTTGCCCTAACGAACAAATTCCTTTGAGTAAGGTAACGTAGAGCCAGTCTATGTGCCCTAAACTGAAGACTTTTCCTGGGTAAGGTAACGTAGAAGCCGTGTACGTGTGCCCTTAACCAAGAAAATTCACTGCACCGGTCATATCGTTAACCAAACAGATCCGACTCCCAATTAGGTAATCATTTTTCCATCTGTATTATTCAGCTGCCGCTCTGACTTCTTTTTTGGATCGTGCAACAGCTGTTGGCAGGCTTTCAATTCATTAGTAAGTTTTTTAAAGCGGATATGCTCGCGTTTGTCCAAGCATCTGTCAATTTCCCTCTTTAATATACTAATCCGAGCGATGATTTCTGCCTGCCGTTCACGTTCTAATTGAAGATGTTTCTTCCAGCCAGGCGGCCACTCTGCGCGGTAATCGCCAATCCTGGTGAGCCTCGCGCCGCATTTGCACAATGTTTCATTTACACTGACAACATAAAATTGGTCGTTCCCACATTTCCTGCAAACTAGTTTCTTCATATTTGCACCTCCGTTACGGTGTATATACCCGCATGTGAAATTTTCATAACCTTCAAAAATAAAAACCTTGAAATGGAATTTTTGTAACTTTCAAAATAAAGGTACTTCAAATGTAATCTTCATACTCTCTGAAAAAGAGACTTCCTTTAAGTAGATTTTCATACTCTACTCTGTGAAAAAGCGAAAACTTCCTTTAAGTGAAATCTTCGTCATTAAAAAAACAGGTTTCAATTTTTTATGAGCGGTTATATAACCACTAAAGGCAAAGGAGGAATACTAATGAACACAGTAAAAGTTGTAGAAAATGGTGTACAAGCAAAGGAAGTAATTCAGCAGTTCAATATTCAAGGATTTACGAAGGATGATATTTATTTGTTGGCGCATGACAAAACCCGTACGGAGGATTTGACGGATTCACTTGACCTTCAGGAAGTCGGCGTCGCTGAAGAAGGAGTTCTCGATTCTATTGCTAACGTTTTTCGCACAAGGGGCGATGAACTTCGCTCGAAGATGGAGTCATTAGGATTATCTCATGCAGAAGCTGAACGCTATGAAAAAGAGCTGGACCTTGGACGAGTGGTCGTCATCGCTTCAACTCAACCATAAATCAGCGGGGGCTGATTAGCCCCTGCATACTATAAAAAGAGAGGAGAAATAAAAATGAAATATTCAAATTTAAGTTTTGAAAAATTAATCGGAGCACACAATCGGGCACGGCATAAAATAAGAAGAAAACAAACTCTTGAGCAGGCTTTTGAGGCCCCGATTATCCATAGAGAAATTCATGGCGACCGGATCTACGTGCCGCTGAATCTGAATAAGGTGTGGAATGAAGTATATTAATGCTCGAATGCAGCGTTTATTAACTGCCTAAACACCGTTTAAAGTGTGGGAAACGGTGTTTAGGCAGTTAATTTGTATCGGTTGCTTCTTCCAATTGATGCCAACGGTTGAGCCATTGATTGATGCCATTGAAGGATGCTATTGATTGGTGCCTGACACCATCCCTGGACACGATTCCACCCCTCGTGGACAGTATGTGAATTTTTCACATGATGCCTAAATCTGAAAATTAAATTTTCCAATAATAAACCAATTTGGGAAACTTTCAGGACTTTTATACGTCTATGTGATAGAATGGATTAGGGTAAAAGGGGGGTGCTGGGTGATGAGTGATTTTGGTCAGATTGCGTTGGTTAGTATTTTGTCGCATTTGGTGTTTATCGCGGTTTCGTGGTGGGCGCTGCAGGCAATCAATCTGGATAAACTATTAAGGCCAAATCGTGTGTTTCAAGCGCGTTTGCTGTACATAGTTTTAGCCATTTTCATTGGTTCATCTGTTAGTAACTTTTTCCTTGATTATCTGCAATGGTCTAGGCAACTGCCGCTCATTTTCCAATAAATTCATATAAAGCGGCGGCAAATGGCGAAATTGGAAAAAATTTAGGTCTTAATATCTGTTTCCAAAACACAGCAAATTGAGTACAATCAAATTTGTGTGGAAAAATGAGTATAAAACCACAAGTGCTTTCCACCACTAATTGTAGAAAAAATAAATCGGGTTTTTTATAGTCGACAACGTGTTGCGGCTCTTTTTACATAGAAAAGGGTTCGAATTGTCACGAGAATTGGTCAGACGTATTACATCTATGATTGCAGGAATAACCACTGTTGTCAAAAAGTGACGATAATTCCCAAGTATGCTCTCTTTCTCCTTGGAAACAATGGTAATAAGGGGGAGAAGAGAGATGAGAAGAAATCGTACATTTTTTTTATGCCTGATAATAGCAGTAAGTTTTTTCCTGGTTGTGATTGGGAACCGGCATACAGAGGCAGTCGGGGGTCTGGATTTGTTCCATACGGAAAAATCAAACGGCGGCAGCGGGACGTTTTTTGAAAAAGTCGGGGCGTTGATTTTTTCAAGCGAAAAAGCTGACAGCAGCCAGAATGGGCTTTTCCATGCGGAAAAGGTTCACAGTAAGGATGGAGCGATTATTGAGCAGAAGGCTCCGGGCGTAGGCGGAACGCTTTTTCCAGCAGAGAATGTTCAAGACTTAGCAAAGATCGGCGCTGTTTTAGAAGCCGAAGATATTTTGCTTCAGGATTGGTCGTTTTATGCACGCGAACATGTAACAGGCTTCACCAGTGAAAAAGAAGTGAAGGAATACGCGGATAGGCTTCAACGGAAGTTTTCCGATTGGGACTGGACGGTCAAAAAGACGGATCAGTTTTGGGAACTAACAGCTGTATCTCCAACATCTCAACACCACAATGAAATGCTTCAAATTATGGCAACCCACACAAAGCAACCTATTGATGCGTATATAGTATATCGTGTGAGCGGAAAAGCATGGAACGAGTCCCAGCAGGCCTTTTTCACCACCGATGAATTTAAAAATAAGCTATCTGGCATATTTCGGGGAAAACCGACAGTTTTTTCTTGTATGAAAGGCGTTGTCAGTGATAAGATTGATACGGCTTTACCTAAGAAAATGAATCAATTGTTAACAAGTTTTAAGGCAAAAGAGATGGAGTCCCTAAAAGAGGAGACATTCCTGTCCGTATCGGCCGCATCGCCTATGTTCAGCCATTCAATTGAAGGGATGAATTTGCAAATAGGTGCGCGTTCTGAAGGATTGGGCGAGGGGACAACCATTATCGTAGGAACACCTATTATTACGATTGAATATTAATATAGAGAAAATGGACGCGGAGGGGAATACTCTTGGAAAAGATCATCGTCCGCGGCGGACAAAGGCTTTATGGAACGGTAAAAGTTGAAGGCGCAAAAAACGCCGTCCTGCCTGTTATCGCTGCAACATTATTAGCAAGTGACGGAAAAAGTGTAATACGTGATGTACCTACACTCTCCGATGTATACACAATTAACGAAGTGCTTCGTAATTTAAATGCAGAAGTTAGTTTTGACAATAATGCAGTTGTTGTTGATGCATCTAGAGTGTTGAAAGAGGAGGCGCCATTCGAATACGTTCGAAAGATGCGCGCATCTGTACTAGTAATGGGGTCGCTGTTGGCACGTAATGGTCGTGCCCGCGTTGCATTGCCTGGCGGCTGTGCAATCGGATCCCGGCCAATTGACCAGCATCTCAAGGGCTTTGAAGCCATGGGTGCCAAAGTGAAAGTCGGAAATGGCTTTATCGAGGCGGAGGTAGATGGCCGCTTGCGTGGAGCAAAGATTTATTTGGACTTCCCAAGTGTCGGAGCAACGGAGAACATTATGATGGCGGCAACCCTTGCAAAGGGTACAACGATCATCGAAAACGTCGCAAAAGAACCAGAGATCGTAGATTTAGCGAATTTCTTGAATAAAATGGGCGCTAAGGTGAAAGGTGCCGGTACTGGTACTCTTCGAATCGAAGGTGTCGATGTGTTATTTGGTGCAGACCATGCGATTATTCCGGACCGTATTGAAGCAGGTACCTTCATGGTAGCCGCTGCGATTACGGGTGGAAATGTATTGGTGAAAGGCGCAGTTCCTGAACACATTTCTTCGCTTATTGCGAAGATGGAGGAAATGGGCGTTACGATTATCGAGGAAGAGGAAGGCGTTCGTGTTATCGGGCCTGAGCAGTTGAAGTCCGTTGATATTAAAACGATGCCGCATCCAGGCTTCCCGACTGATATGCAGTCGCAAATGATGGCCTTATTGCTTCGTGCAGAGGGTACATCGATGATTACAGAAACGGTTTTTGAAAATCGCTTCATGCACGTGGAAGAATTCCGCCGCATGAATGCTGATATTAAAATTGAAGGCCGTTCAGTTATTTTAAATGGTCCTTCCAATTTACAGGGTGCAGAGGTTTCAGCAACCGATCTTCGGGCAGCAGCTGCCTTGATTCTAACCGGACTTGTTGCTGATGGTGTAACACGTGTGACCGAACTAAAACACTTAGACCGTGGATATGTGAACTTCCACGAAAAGCTAGCCGCTTTAGGTGCGGATATCGAGCGCGTGAAAGAAGTAGAAGAAACTATCGTTGAATTCCCAAAATATGTCACTGATCTAAACGCCTAAACGTTTGAAAAATAGAACAACCAAAGCAACAGGGCCCGGGTATGCGGGTCCTGTTTTTTGATGGAGTTTTTTAAAGCAGACTTATGAGAGAGGCTTATGCGAACGGTAAGCCAGTGAAGGAGGTCGTTCTAGTCCTTATAAAGGACTCATGAGAACGGAAGGCAGGAGAGGGAGTTCGTTCTAGTTCTCATAAAGGGTTCATGAGAACGGAAGCCAGGAGAAGGAGTTCGTTCCAGTTCTAAGAGTCATGAGGACAGAAAGGCATAAAAAATGAGGTGGTCCCAATTCTCATGAAGGTGCAGCCTAAGAGAAAATCAAATTGACCCTTTGAAGACAAAACTGTCCGCCCTGGGTGGAATCGTGTCTTTTTATGGTGCCTGACACCATTCTTAAAAAGTTGTAATAAATGCTTGTCCGCTTCCATATGTTTTAATGAGACGCATCCGGGGAGGTCCGGCTGTGAATTTGCATACTGGAGGCACAATCATGAAAAAATTCAAACCACTCATCGTACTCGCATCAATTCTCTTTGCCTTGACACTTGTGATACCGGCCGTGCTGGTGCTGCCGTTTTCTGACGGGAAGGCGAGCGGCAAATTAGGGGAGGAGCTCGCCAGGGGCAAGAACACTCCCAGTAAAACGGTCGCTTCTACCACGAAGGACCCTGCTGTCGAAGTGTCAGTTTTTCGCTCAGCAAAGTCGGCAATTGAAAAAGTGGAGCTCGAGGATTACCTCGTCGGTGTAGTGTCTGCGGAAATGCCGGCTGATTTTAATGACGAAGCCTTAAAGGCCCAGGCGCTGGCAGCAAGAACCTATATTGTCAATCGCTTGACTACTAAGTCCCAGCTGGGTATGCCAAAAGGCGTAAATGCGGACGTGACCGATACGATCATTCATCAAGTGTATAAAAGCGATGCTGAGCAGCGAAGGGATTGGGGCAAGGACTATGCCTGGAAAAAGAAAAAGGTATTAACGGCGGTTCGGGCGACGAGCGGGCAAATTTTAACCTATAAAGGCAAGCCGATCACTGCGACCTTTTTTTCCACCAGCAACGGCTACACAGAAAACTCCGAAGATTTCTGGAACGGGGAGATTCCGTACTTGCGAAGTGTCCCGAGCCCTTGGGACAAAGGAACAGAGAAATTTATTTACAAACAGGAAATTCCAGTCAGCCAGTTCGAAGCCAGGCTTGGTGTGCGTGTCGGTTCAGGGGGGACGATTGGAAAAATTATCTCCAGGACGGAAGGAAAGCGCGTGGCCCAGGTTAATTTTAATGGAAAAATTTTAACCGGCAAAGAAATCCGTGAAAAACTGGACCTTAGATCGACGGACTTTTCTTGGGAGCGCAAGGGTGGCAGCATCATGATAACTACTAAAGGCTTTGGCCACGGTGTCGGCATGAGCCAATATGGCGCCAACGGGATGGCCGCCGAGGGCAAGAGCTATAAAGACATCGTGAAGCACTACTATAAAGGGGTCCAAATCACATCGGCTGAGAACATGCTCGCGACCGTTACGGCGCGGAAATAATAGATTAATTTAATTACTTGAGCCAGGCTGAGCGCCTGGCTTTTTGGATTTTTTAAGACCAATGTTTAAAAAGAGCCGAACATGGGTTATAGGCGACCGGGTACCTGAAAAAAGAGCTTGCTGGGTAGGCAATGAAGGTTATAGGCGACTGAGGCCGAGAAAAAAGAGTTCGCTGGGGAGGCAATGAAGGTTATAGGCGACCGAGGCCGAGAAAAAAGAGCTCGGAGGGGAGCCAATGAAAGTTATAGGCTACCGAGGCCGAGAAAAAAGAGCTCGGAGGGTAGCCAATAAAGGTTATAGGCGACTGAGGCCGAGAAAAAAGGCCTCGGAGGGTAGCCAATAAAGGTTATAGGCGACTGAGGCCGAGAAAAAAGAGTTCGCAGGGTAGCCAATAAAGGTTATAGGCGACCGAGGGCGAGAAAAAAGAGCCCGCTGGGTAGCCAATGAAGGTTATAGGCGACTGAGGGCGAGAAAAAAGAGTTTGCAGGGTAGCCAATAAAGGTTATAGGCGACCGA
>NZ_BNDS01000008.1:132898-150706 GCF_014656545.1 Neobacillus kokaensis | reverse complement strand
GGTTATAGGCGACCGTGTACCAGAAAAAAGAGTTCGCAGGGTAGCCAATGAAGGCTATAGGCGACCGATGCCGAGAAAAAAGAGTTCGCAGGGTAGCCAATAAAGGTTATAGGCGACCGAGGGCGAGAAAAAAGAGGGTAGCCAATGAAGGTTATAGGCGACTGAGGCCGAGAAAAAAGAGCTCGGAGGGTAGCCAATAAAGGTTATAGGCGACCGAGGGCGAGAAAAAAGAGCTCGCAGGGTAGGCAATGAAGGCTATAGGCGACTGAGGCCGAGAAAAAAGAGTTTGCAGGGTAGCCAATAAAGGTTTATAGGCTACCACAAGCCTTCAAAAGAAATCATGCCGAAATGAATTAGAATTTTGCTAAGAGCCGCGCTTTATTTTATTAAAACCAACAGGAAATGGTTAATGGCCGAGCCCCTGCACCCGTCCGAGCACCCTGCCAAGCTTCGCAAACCTCCTGCCAAACAGCGCCCCGCGAATGAAATAGAAACTAACAGCGATTCCGGTAAAATCTTTGACCAAATCAAATAATGAAGCGGAGCGGTACGGATAGAACGATTGGTGAATTTCGTCGCTGATGCCATAAAGGCCGGCAAATAAGGCACATGCCAGGTTCAATCCCGTCGTGAAGGCACGCTTTCTCGTTAAAAATGCCAGTACGAGCAGCACATACAAAATCGCGAACTCGATTAAATGAAGCGATTCCTTGATGGTATGGTCGATTGCAGAATCAGGCAGCTTGACGAATTGGTCTGAAGGCAGGCTGGACTGGATCCAAATCGCGGCCATATATAGGAAGGGCAAGAACCGAAGCGCCCATTTTAAGCTATTTTTCATAAAAAAATTCCTCCTTATTCAAAATGCATGCATAAAAACAGAAACAATGTAGGAAAATAAGTTTTTCAAAAAATTTTTTCTGACAAGTGTATATAATTCTACTTATCTGTTCAGAATGATTGCTGAGGTGATGAAAAATGAGAGAGGAAAATAAACGATCTTCTCAAGATTCAAAAGTAAAACGCTTCTTTAAAAAGCGTTGGGTGTTTCCAGCTATTTATATCGCAAGTGCAGCAATCATTTTAACAGGAGTTCTTTGGTATCAATCCGCCGGAAATAACACAGACAAGTATAATTACAAGTCTAGTGATTTGACTGGCAAAAAGAACCCGCCAGCCGTAGAGGTTAACAAAGGTTTAGAAAACTTCAAGATGCCAGTGGCCAAGACTGAATCTGCTGTGATTAAAACTAAATTCTATGATTTTAATGCAAAAGCAGAAGAGAGAGAAGCAGCGCTCGTATTTTACAACAATACGTACCAAACGAATACTGGTATTGACATCACAATGCCGGATGGCAAGAGCTTTGACGTTACTGCCTCTTTAAGCGGTACAGTTACACGTGTTGATGATCAAGATGCTGTTCTTGGAAATGTAATTGTAATCGAACACGCCAATGGTATTGTAACACAATATCAATCTGTAAAAGAGATTAAAGTTAAAGAAGGCGACGTTGTGAAGCAAGGTGACGTTCTTGCGAAGGCTGGCCAAAGCTTGTTCAATGAAAAAGCCGGTACACACGTTCACTTTGAAATCCGCAAAGATGGCGTAGCCGTGAACCCATCGAACTTCTTTGACAAACCAGTAAGTGCCTTAATGGAAGCTCAGGTTTCTAATGAGAAAAAGCCAATGGAAACGCCAAAGTCAGATGAAAAACAACTGGACAATTCCGAAAAGTCTAATAGCGACGGCACGTCTGTTGAAGACGATAAGTCTGTCGAAGATGAAAAAACAATTGAAGATGACAAGTCTACAGATGGCGACGAGTCTACTGATGATAGCCAGTCTCCAAGCGATGACGAGTCTACAAACTCAACAACAGATAGCACAAACTCATAATACAATAGTGCCGGAATACAAGAAAACGAGCACTTGCAGCCAGCGCGGCTTGAAGCGCCGTGCGTATGGCACTATAAAGAAAGTAAATTCCGTAACAAAGGGGAAGGGGAAAAGAACTTTCCTCTTTTTTTTGTGCGGTTTTTGAGTTTGTATAAGTATTGAAGAGGGTATTGGGAAATGAAAGGGAAATGGAAGAGGAAATAAAAGGGGAAATGGTGCCTGACACCACCCGTGGACATGATTCCACGTGGGGTGGACAGTTGGTGTGTTGCAGAAAGAATACAGGAATAATGTGAAGTTTTCACATGGTGCCTGACACCAAATATATATGTTAGAATGGGAATGTCAAAGTTATCCAAGGTTTTAGAGGGGGTTATCGAATTGAGGAAGTTATTTGGGGTGCTGCTGGTGGCGCTGCTTGTGCTGGTGTTTGCGGGCTGCAGTAAGGAGCCGCAGCCGCAGGATCGGTTTAACGAGTACATAAATTTATGGAATAAGCAGAAGTTTGATAAGATGTATGATTACCTTTCAAATAGTGCAAAAAAGAAAATCTCTCAAGAGGAATTTGCGAGCCGTTACAAGAAAATTTATGACGACTTAGAGATTTCTGACCTCGAGATTCAATTCAAGAAACCAAAAGAAGATAAACAGGGCGAAAACGAGAAGGCCCACTATTCTTTTACCGCTAACATGAATAGCGTCGCAGGACCTATTTCATTTACCTACAAAGCCAATCTCAAGAAGGAAGAAAAGGACAATAAGAAAAACTGGTACGTTGATTGGAATACGGGATTCATTTTCCCACAAATAAAAGAAGGCGATAAGATCAGCCTGAATACAATCAAGCCGAAACGGGGAGAAATCCTGGACCGCTTTGGCAACAGTCTGGCGGCAAACGGCCAAGTGTACGAAGTCGGCGTTGTGGCAGGGAAATTAGACAGCTCGGTCATCGACCCTCTGTCCAAGCTGTTAAAAATGTCCCTGGAGCAAATTAACAAAACACTGGATGCCAGTTGGGTGCAGGAAGGGATGTTTGTGCCGCTGAAAAAAGTCTCCATGGAAGACAAGGAACGAGTGGCACAGCTCGTAGCATTAGAGCCGGTTCAGACGCGCAAAGTCGAAGCGAGGGTCTATCCATATGGGAAAGCAGCAGCCCAGCTAATCGGCTACGTCGGTCCGATGACCGCAGAAAAGCTGGAAAAATTGAAGGACAAGGGTTACACGGCGAACGACGTTATTGGCGTCCGCGGGCTCGAGCAAGTATTTGATGAGCAGTTGAAGGGTACAACGGGTGTCAAAATTTCCATTAAAAAAGCAGATGGTACAGAGGAGCTGCTTGCCGAAAAACCAGTCGCTGACGGGAAGGACATCAAGCTGACCATCGACGCAGATTTACAGGCAACAATTTTTGATGAAATGGGCAAGGAGGCCGGAACAGCGGCAGCGATGAACCCGGTCACCGGAGAGACATTGGCGCTTGTGTCGAGTCCGTCATTTGATCCAAATCAGGCAACGCTTGGTTTTTCCACAGACGAGTGGAAGGCGCTGCAGGATAATAAGAAAAAGCCGCTGTTGACACGTTTCAGCCAGGTGTTTGCGCCAGGCTCGGTGATGAAGCCGATCACCGCAGCGGTCGGACTTGAGAGCGGTGCGATTAAGCCGGATGAAGGCGTGAAAATTGAAGGGAAGCAGTGGCAAAAGGACAAGTCGTGGGGCGGTTACTATGTAACACGGGTTCACGTCGGCAGCCCGATTAATTTGGAAAAAGCATTCGTGTACTCAGATAATATTTATTTTGCCCAGGCGGCTTTAAAAATGGGGAAAGATGATTTTTCGGCTGGCTTGAAAAAGTTTGGCTTTGAGAGTGAGCTGGATTATGCCTATCCGTTGGCGACGTCCAAGATTGGCGGGCTTGCGAATGATATTGCGCTTGCTGATTCCGGTTACGGTCAAGGGCAGATTCAGATGAGCATTGTGCATTTGCTGGCGGCCTATACGCCATTTGTTAACAGTGGCAATATGATAAAGCCAGTACTGCTGGCAGATGATAAACATGGGCAGGTTATGCAGGAAGGAGTTGTGTCCAGCGACCACGCCGCGTTGATTTCAGCGGATTTGCGGAAGGTCGTCAGTGATCCGAGTGGAACAGCGCGTGCAGCCGAAATCAAAGGCTACCCTCTTGCCGGCAAAACCGGCACCGCGGAAATCAAGCAAAAGCAGGGCGAGACCGGAACGGAGCTCGGCTGGTTCATTGGCTACAATGTTGAAAAACCGGATTTAATGATCGCGATGATGGTCGAGAACGTCCAAAAACCACGCGGCGGCTCGTCAATTCCGGTGAAAAAAGTGAAGAATATTTATACGAAGTGGAAGTAAGTTTCTTTTTAAAAAATAACACCCGCATTTTGGCGGGTGTTATTTTTTAGATTTTAGTAAGAGCGGTTCTACGCGACTTTGAAGGAGGAGAAATTAGTTGGT
Source organism: Neobacillus kokaensis (assembly GCF_014656545.1). GTDB lineage: Bacteria > Bacillota > Bacilli > Bacillales > Cytobacillaceae > Neobacillus > Neobacillus kokaensis. The sequence goes on along the minus strand of NZ_BNDS01000008.1, from coordinate 146,329 downwards.
AAGTCGCCTAAAATAGCAATTCGGCAAATTAACACGACCATCAACCTCATTATAAAGATCTTCCATCTCCCTCAGGTTCCCACAAATATTTTTCCAAATCAATCACCCCGTGCAGACCCACCTTCACCCCTTCAGCCTCAAGCGACATCCATTGCTCGTTGTAGGATTCGTCATCCTGGATGGCGATGGCCCCCTTGGCGTTGACCACCCGGTGCCACGGAAGTTTATGGGCGCGGCTCATCGAATGAAGAATGCGGACAACCTGACGGGCGGCACGCGGACTGCCGGCGAGCCCAGCGATTTGCCCGTAGGTCATGACCTTGCCCGGGGGGATATTACGGATGATATCAATTACTTTTTCAGTAAACGGCGTCATGAATTTATTTCCTTTCTTAGCAACTTACAAACATTATATAATAATTGAAAAAACAAGAGCGAGGGACAAGAAATGAAGACATTACTTTTAACAGGATTTGAACCATTTTTAGAGTTTCCCATTAACCCGACGGAAAAAATCGTTAAAGAACTGGATGGCACTCAAATAGGAGGTTATCAAATTATAGGGCAGCTGCTGCCGGTGACCTATGAAGAAGCAGGAGAACGAGTCTTAGCAGCAATCCAACAGACCGAGCCGGATGCAGTAATTTCTCTAGGATTAGCAGCAGGCCGTGCACAAATTACCCCTGAACGAATTGCCATCAATTGCCGTGACGCCGCAGGAGCGCCCGATAACAACGGTGTCGTGCTCGAGGATGCCCCAATTATGGAAGATGGTCCAGATGGTTACTTTTCCACATTGCCAATAAGGAAATTCGTCAACGTACTTAACGATAAGGGATATCCAGCCAAAATTTCAAATACAGCTGGAACCTATTTATGCAACAACATTATGTACGTGGTCCAGCATGAACTAAGGGAAAAAGCGATTCCTGCAGGATTCGTCCACATCCCCGCCTCCCACGAACTCGCCGTAAAAGGAAAAAAAGACATCCCATCCTGGTCCCAGCAAGATTTACTTGAAGCAGTAAAGATCATCATTTCCGGATTGGACTAATAGGAGGATAGAAAAGGATTGTGAAAACTTCACATGGTGCCTGACACCGCTCATGGACACGATTCCGCCCCACATGGACAGTATGTGAAGTTTTTGCATGGTTCTTGACCCCTTAATTTACAATCCTAATTTTGGTAAAAACGATTATTTAGTCCTATTTTGCTAGGGTGTTAAAACTACTATAATAGTAATGTTAATTATGGGTGAATTGTAAAGTTTAGGAAAATGCAGGTGATTTTAGTGGGTATAAATGTTGGTTTGGCCCATTCTCAAGGGAATAAGGTGAAGGATTGCGCTCAAACGCTTAGCGGGATTCGGAATAGCATGAGCCAGGTGAAAGGCAGTCTAAATCAAGGCTGGCAGTCGACAGAGATGACGTATGTCAATCAATCGATTGAGGAAATCAATCGTGATCTATCGCAGTTGTCCTCGAAGTTACAGCAAATTGGTGCGGATATCATTGCTGTGGCGGAGCAAATCAAGCGTGAAGAGGAAGCGAAGGCGAGGGCCGAGGCAGAAGCAAGAGCAAAGGCGGAAGCGGAGGCTAAGGCGAAGGCTGAAGCGGCAAAGGCGGCCGCTAGAGGAAAATAAAGAGTTTCGATGGGCAGCGAAAACTACACCAGCTGGACATTTTAATATGTAAATATAAAAATATCACTAGAAAAGTGAATTAAAAAATTATCCCTTAGCCTTGTGTATCAAGGAAAACGACGTTGGCATCATAGAAGCATCAGTAAATCAAATAATATAGGAAAATACCATCACACAAGTGGTGGCTTTTTATTTTTAGATAGGAAAAATGGACTATAAATCAACTGGTAAAATGATTCCAAAGTTAGGTACTCAATACGTAAAAAGTTCTTTATCATATAAAATATGGAAAAAATGCGTAAAGTAGCAGGACTGTAGGGAGAGAATCGTTTTGATTTTAACACTTTTTGACCGTGGTAAAGCGTTTGATATGGTTTTACCGGAAAAAATTACTGGGAGATACGTCCTGACAACAGAAGACCAGAAGGGCCAGCCGCAGGATCTAATTGCGGTCGAGGCGGAAGACGGCCACTGGTACATCAAATCCAATCAATATGCCTACATAAAAGATGCAGAAAGACAAAAAAAGGCCCTTGTGGAGCCGTTTATGACCTATACCATTCACCGGGACGGCGCCGCAGCTGCCCTCCTCTACGTCGAACCGTACAGCGAGGAACGCAACGAGTTCACAAGACACATCGCCGCCGCCTCTAAAATCAAAATTGGCCGCGCGAAAGACAACCACATTTGCTTCACCAACAAATTGGTGTCAGGCACCCATGCCGTTATTGAGTACACCACGAGCGAACAAGCGATAATTCGAGATCAGAACAGTGCCAATGGTACATATGTGAACGGCGAGCGGATTTCTGAGCATCACCTGGAAATCGGAGACGTCATTTCAATCATGGGGCTGAAGATTATTTTTAACGGGCGCTTGCTTGCGTTAAATAATCCGCACCAGCTTGTATTTTTAGACCGTAACGCTTTCAAACCACATATGGTGAGTGAGCCGCTTCCAGAAGTGGAGGACGGACTCGATGATTTCAACAAGGAAGAGGACACATCTGAGCTGTTCTACCGCTCGCCAAGATTCAAACGTGATATCGAGCGAAAAACGATCAAAATCGATCCGCCGCCGGCACCAAATCAATTAGAAGAAACACCGCTGATGCTCCTCCTCGGCCCGTCGATTACGATGGGGATGGGGTCGCTTGCAACCGGTGTGTTCGCGGTGATGAACGTGCAGCGGACAAACGGCGACTGGATGTATGCGGCGCCGACATTAATCATGTCCATCAGCATGCTGCTCGGGATGATTCTCTGGCCGATTTTAACAAAGCGCTATGAAAAAAAGCGCCGCATCGCCCATGAGAAGAAGCGCCAGGAAAAATACAGCGCTTATATAGAAGAAATGAAACAGGTCATCGCCGATGAATGCGCCTATCAATGGGACATTTTGCATGAAAACCATATCCCGCTCGCCAACTGCTTGAACCGCATCGATAACCGCGAGCGGACTTTGTGGGAGCGGGTCATCGGCCAGGATGACTTTTTAAAAATAAGAGTCGGGATTGGCGACCTGTCGCTGGCTGCGGACATTAAGTTCCCTGAGAAAAAGTTCGCACTTGAAGACGACAATCTTCGCGACGCTTTATATGAACTAGCGGAAACACCGCAAATTTTGAAGCAGGTGCCGATTACGATTTCGTTAATCGAAGAGCGGGTCAGCGGGATTATCGGCAAGCGCGAAAAAGTTGCGTCGTTTGTCAAAGGGCTGATTTTTCAATTATCCGCCTTACATAGCTATGATGAAGTGAAATTCGTGTTCCTCTACGACCAAAGCGAGCATGCCGACTGGAAGTTCGCTAGATGGCTGCCGCATGTCTGGGACGAGGCGAAGACAGTGCGTTTTATTGCGACAGATGTCAACGAGGCGAAGGAGCTGTCAGCATTTTTTGAAAAAGAAATGGCCGCACGCACTGACCGCCTGCAAAACGGGATGGAAGCAGCGGAATTGAGGCCGCATTACGTCGTGTTCTCGATGAGCCGGGAGCTGGCGGCGAAAACGGAAATGATCAATTTGCTGTTAAAAGAAAAGCAGCAGCTCGGCTTCAGCCTGATCACCATGTACGATGAGCTGGCGCATCTGCCGAAGGAATGCACGAACGTCGTCGAGCTTCCGGGGGTGCAAAAAGCCGGGAAAAACTACAGCAAGGGTGAACTGGGCGAGAAAAAGGACCAAAATATCGGGAAAATTTATGACAAAGACGATATTTCCGGCAAGTACCAAGCGTTTGTGCCGGATATCTATATGACCCGCGATGCCGAGGAGATGGCAGTGAAGCTCGCGAATATCGAGCTTTCCTCTTCTGCGGCGGCCTATACGCTGCCGGATATGCTGACCTTTTTAGAAATGTTCGGTGTCGGCAAGGTTGAGCATTTAAATGCATTGACACGGTGGAAAGAGAACAATCCAACATTGACGATCGAAACACCAATTGGGGTTAACCGGATGGGCGAGCCGTTCATGCTCGACCTTCATGAAAAATTCCACGGACCGCACGGCTTGATTGCCGGTATGACCGGTTCGGGAAAAAGTGAATTCATCATGACGTTTATTTTGTCGCTGGCGGTGAACTACCATCCGGACGAAGTCGCGTTTATTTTAATCGACTATAAGGGCGGCGGGATGGCGAACGCCTTCTTGAACCTGCCGCACTTAGCAGGCACGATCACGAACTTAGACGGTGCTGCGGTGAAGCGTTCACTCGTTTCGATTCAAAGTGAATTGAAGCGGCGCCAGGCGATTTTTAGCGAAGCCAGCCGTCGCCTGGGCGAAAGCAATATCGATATTTATAAGTACCAAAAATTATACCGCGAAGGCGTCGTTACCGAGCCGCTGCAGCATTTGTTCATGATTTCCGACGAGTTTGCCGAGTTAAAAACGCAGCAGCCGGAATTTATGGAACAGCTTGTCAGCGCCGCAAGGATTGGCCGGAGCTTGGGCGTTCACTTGATTTTAGCGACGCAAAAGCCGTCCGGTGTCGTCGACGATCAAATTTGGAGTAACAGCAAATTCCGGATCAGCTTGAAGGTGCAGGAAAAAGCGGATTCGATGGAGGTTATCAAACGGCCGGATGCCGCGGAGCTGTCACAGACGGGGCGTTTCTATTTGCAGGTCGGCTACAACGAGCTGTTCGAGCTCGGGCAATCAGCCTGGGCCGGTGCACCGTATTATCCAGCTGATAAGGTCGAAAAACGTAAGGATGACGGTATTGCCGTGATAGATCATTTAGGCCGTGTAGTGAAGAGTGCACGGATAGATAAGCAAAAGGGCAAGCTGAAAAATCCAGCCAAGCAGATTGATGAAATTACGAAGTATTTGGAGAGCTTGGCAGAGCAAGAGGCAATTTCGGTCAAACCGTTGTGGCTTGAACCGATACCGGCAAATGTTTTTGTCGATGGCTTGAAGGAGAAATATCGTGTGGGTGCTGGGGCTCAGAGTTTCGACCTCAATCCAGTCATCGGCGAGTACGACGATCCAGCCCGCCAGCGTCAGCTAGTACTACGGCTGCCGATTACCCAGGAAGGCAACACAATCGTGTACGGCGTGGCCGGCAGCGGCAAAACAACTTTCCTGACGACCTTGATTTACTCGTTAATGGAAGAGCACACGCCGGAAGAAGTGAACATCTATGCGCTCGACTTCGGTTCAGAAACGCTGAGCTGGTATCAGGGCGCGCCGCACGTCGGCGATGTGATGCTGTCGCATGAAGCAGAAAAAATTGACAATCTATTTAAAATGCTGAGCGGTGAAGTGGCGGCTCGGAAAAAACGGTTTGCACCGTATGGCGGGGACTTCCGGACCTATAATAGGGCGGCGGCTGAGCCGGTTCCTGCTCTCGTTGTGATGATTCACAACTACTCCACTTTTTCGGAAACATACGAGCAATATGAAGAAACAATTTCGTATTTAACGCGCGAAGGCACGAAGTACGGCCTTTATTTCGTTGTAACGGCGCTAAATACTGGAGCGGTCCGCTACAAACTGATGCAGAACTTTAAGCAGATCTATGTGCTGCAGCTAAATGATACAACAGAGTACTCGGCAGTTTTAGGCAGCGTCGACGGGGTCTACCCTTCGAAGTTTAAAGGCCGGGGGATTTTTAAAGCCGATGAGGTGTACGAATTCCAGACCGCGCAAATTTCAGCGGCGGCTTCCGGGGATGTGTACCGTTTTGTGACCGACTATTGCCGCAGCTGGCAGCAGAAGTGGAAGAAGAGCGGGGCGAAGCGGATTCCAATTTTACCGGAAAAAGTGGACCTTGAGTATGTACGCGATGAAATGCAATATGGCATAGGGCTGCCGGTTGGGGTGGAAAAAGCAACACTGCAGGTGGCTGGCTACGATTTCCGCGGTCAATATATTACCTTGGTTACGGCAGCGGATGGCAGCGAGTGCGTGCCGTTCCTGCAGGGACTTGCTGAAGTGGCCGCGGCGAAGGGTGAGAGCGAGGTTGTGGTGCTCGATCCAGCGGCGGACTTTGCGGAGGACAGCAGCCGCAGCTACGAATATGTAACGGGATTTAAGCCTTTAGAGGATAGAATTGTCGAGTTATTTAACATGTTAGTGTATCGCAATAATACATCGAAGGATGCGCTTGAAGCTGGCCTCGTGGCACCTGTTTTTGCAGAAGTGATGGTGATGATCGGTTCGTTCAGTGAATTGAATGAGCAATTGTCCGAGGATGGGCGCGATAAGCTGAAGGTCTTTTTAGAAAAAGGAAATGGGTTAAACGTGACGTTTGTGTTGGGCGATTCCGCTGACAAACTGAACGGTATCACCTACGAGCCGTGGTTCCAGCAGCATGTGTCGCTCCAGGATGCCATCTGGGTCGGCAACGGCATTGCGGATCAATATGTGCTGAAAATCGCGAAGTTCTCAAACGGGTTGTATCAGGAGCTCCCGGAGGGCTTTGGCTACATTATCCGCAAAGGGAAGGTTTCCCAGGCGAAGCTGTTGACTTCGGCGGCAAGCGAAGAGGGGGCTGTGCAGTATGTCTAAAATCTTAGTCGAAGTCTACAGCCCCGCCGCAGGCAGCACGTACGACGTATTCATCCCGCTGGAGAGCAAGATGTACGAGGTTGCCTATTTGCTGGCAAACACCATTTCGGAGCTGTCACAAGGATATTTTAAAGCCAGTGGCGGTCAAACCATCGTCTGCGACCGGGGAAGCGGTCAAGTGTTTGATGTCAACATGACGGTCGAGGAGCTTGGGCTTGGGAATGGTGCAAAATTGATGCTGCTGTGAATGTGAGGCTGTCGGGGGTGCTGTCGGATAGGGGGGCGTAACTGTTGGAAAGCCGGGTTAACTGTTGGATGGGGTGGCGTAACTGCTCGGAAAGCCGGCTGCAACTGTCGTATAGCCTTTTCCAATTGGCGGATAACATGCCGCAATTGTCGCACACCCCTTTTCTTGCACAGCACTTCAGCCCCTCAGTCATAAAAGGAAGATAAAAAATGAAAAAAAGAACGCTATTAATCTTTGTTCTTTGCATTTTAGCAATCGGCACCACCGGATGTTCATTCGGCGAGCCGCCAGAGAAGGCAATTACCGATTATTTAGAACAGACTTATCGTGAAAAATTTGAAGTAGAGGTCTATGAGAAAGGCAGTACTTTTTTAAAAAACATGTATGGCAGTGACAAGATTATTGTTCATCCAAAAGGCAAACCGGAGTATGTTTTTGTAGCCGGTGAAGACAGGGATCATGAAGGCGAGTATTACGATACGTATGTGCTTTCGAAATGGGGATATGAACTTACTGAGAAGTTAGAGGAGGACATCCACCGAATACTTCCGGGAGACATATATCGATTTTTATTGTATGTGGAAGATGGCAAATACGACCCTTCTATGAAAAATATGTCTTTTTTTGATTTCCTTTCAAATAAGACGAATCAAGTTTTATTGAATTTAAAAGTAGCTGTAAAAACATCGGGCTCTCCGAATGTCAAGGACTACTATAAAGCTGCTTACAACTTGCAGAAGCTGCTAGATTCTTTAGGTACAGATATGAATGGTTTATCAATTGGATTTGTTGACAGATCGGAAGACATTACGAACTACATCCGGACAGCGAATGTGAATAATGTGGGTTGGGACAATTTAGATGCGAAGGTGTATGGAGTAATTAAAATCAATAAGCTGTATAACATTACTGACCCAAGCCAAGTCGAAAAATATTATAAAAAGTTTGATGAATAAATCCCTCTAAAGGAGGTGCACCATGAAGTTGAAAAAAAGAATGGCAGCCATTCTTCTTCCCATTATGTTAGTGCTAGGAGGAACCGGGTGTATGAATGAGAAATCACCAGAAACTGCAATTGTAGATTATCTTGAAAAAACCTATCATGAAAAATTTGAAGTGGAAAAATTTAAGAAGGGTAGTACCTTTTTGAAAAAAATGTATGGCAGTGACAAAATTATTGCTCATCCAAAAGGCAAACCGGAGTATGTTTTTCTAGCCGGGGAGGACAGAAACCATGAAGGTGAGTATTACGATACGTATGTCCTGTCCAAGTGGGAATATGAATTGACGAAGAAATTTGAAAAGGATATCCGTCAAATAGTGCCAGGCGATTTTGAATACCGTGTGCTGTTATACGTTGAAAAAAGTAAGTATGACAGCAGCATGAAGGACATGTCGGTGTTTGATTATTTTTCAAAAAAGAATAACGATGCTGAAGTGGTCATTAATATAGCAGCAAAAAGCCCCAACCCGCCAAAGCCGGAAGAATACTATGAACCGGTTTACCGACTCTTGCACCTGTTAGGGAAATTAGGCGTAGAAGCGTATGATGTTTCAATTGGGTTTGTAGACAGTAAGGATGATGTCACCGATTATATCCGGACAGCGAGTATCAATAATGTCCCATGGTCCAATTTGGATGCCAAGGTATACGGGACAATTGTAGTAGATAACATCGCCAATATCACGGACCCAAGCCAGATAGAAGAATATTATACAAAGTTTGAGGACTAATTCTATGGCTCTTAACAAGTTAAATGATGAAGAGAAAAATATCCTGCTGCAATTGTCATATTTTGATATACCCGACAATGTTCGAGCGAATAATCTTTCTCCAGAAGAACTCTGGATAAAAATAAAGCGGAATTCTAATAACAGCGATGATGTCAGAACAGAAAAGCTCGATGCATTTTTCAATTCACCTGCTTATGAAAAATCTAATCTAGCAGACGTTAAACTTAAAGGCTATCAAAACAACAACCCTCATATGGACGGTAAATCAGAATCCGGTTTTGTCGGCTATGCCTGGGGAGATACCGACGGGAACGCCTCGGCTGTTTTTCGCGGCAGTGAGGATTTTAAAAATATCGATCATTTAAAGACCGACTGGAAATCGAATGTTGAGGCTGGCCTTGGAGTCACGATTGAACAGCAGAAGGAAGCGAATCGGTTCTACGAGCAATATGTTAAAGGGGCGGACGGTTCAAAGGAACTTCTTGGGCATTCCAAGGGCGGCAACATTGTCTCATATGTCTATGTGGAAAACTTGGAGGATAATCCCAGGGGCTATGTCGTCAACGGTGCACCGATTTTTTGGCCGAGTTTGACCGATGAACAAAAAAAGGCTTTAAAAAGCGACCGCTTTGATTTTATCGCTTATGAAGGGGATTTTGTCCACGACCTCGGTTACGCCCCGTACCTCGATAAAGTCGTGGCGCTCAATAAAGACGATTACAGTGACCCGTTTTATCCGCATTACGAGACGAGTGTTGATTTTAAAAATGGCACGTTTGTGAAATCCCGACCGGGCGGACCGGATACGATGGGTGAGGCAGCGGCAGAATCCTTTAAGTTTATAACGGTTTACACGGTGCATGGGTTTAGGGAAGCATATAAAGCGATTGTTGCCGTAGGAAATGCGGCGGCAGCGGCTGTTGTGGCCACGTGGAAAGGCATGGAGACCGCGGCGAGGAAAGTGGTTGACAGCTGCGTTGCATTTATTTCGGGCTTGAAGCATGTCACCACAGAAGTAATCAAGGGTGCTAGGGAATTTTTAAGTGCTGTTGTGAGTAAAGCAAAATCAACACTTGCACGGATTTTTGGCGCCTTGGCGGGCGGTGGCGGCGGGGGATTCGCTGTTGAACCTTACATCAAGGTAAATGTGGACCGGTTAGCGTATTACGTCTGGCGCCTGCAGGCGATTAAACGCAAAACGGCAGCGTTAAATAGCAAGATTGATAGTTTGTATACGGAAGTAGGCGTGTTTGGGCTTGATAACGTGCTGAAGGCGGATATGCTGACATCGTTTGATTGGCGGATTAATCAAAATATCAGCTATTTGCAGACGGCTGCAAGTTTACTGGAGCGGACGGAGACGGAGCTGGCAGGGAAGGCTCGGGCGATCCGGTGAGATGGGCGGTTGTATGAGACAAATTTCTGGTTTAGCGAGGTGGATTTTTCTCATAGGGATGGTCTATGGGACAGTTTACCGGTTTAAGTGGTAGTTTTTGTCTCATAGGAAGGGTCTATGAGACAGTTTTCTGGTTAGAGCTGTAGTTTTTGTCCCATAGGGATGGTCTATGGGACAGTTTACCGGTTTAAGTGGTAGTTTTTGTCTCATAGGAAGGGTCTATGGGACAGTTTACCGGTTAGAGCGGTAGTTTTTGTCTCATATGGATGGTCTATGGGACAGTTTACCGGTTAGAGCGGTAGTTTTTGTCTCATATGGATGGTCTATGGGACAGATTTCCGGTTAATGCGGTAGTTTTTGTCTCATAGGGAAGGTCTATGGGACAGTTTATCGGTTAGAGCGGTAGTTTTTGTCTCATAGGGAAGGTCTATGGGACAGTTTATCGGTTAGAGAGGCAGTTTTTGTCTCATAGGAAGCGTCTATGAGACAGTTTTCCGGTTTGAGCTGTAGTTTATGTCCCATAGGGCAAGTCTATGAGCCAGTTTTCCGGTCAGAGCAGCAGTTTTTGTCTCATAGGGAACGTCTATGAACCAGTTTACCGGTTAGAGCGGCACTTTCTGTCCCATAGCAATTGTCTATGAGACAAATTACGGTCTGCAAAGGTTTATTTGTCTCATAGCGAACGCCTTAAAGAAAGTGTAATAGAATCCTAGCTTTGAATTAGAAAGTAAGAATATTAGGTTCTTGCGATAACAGGTATTTGAACCTGCACAATCTGGGAATGGGGGGAAACGAATGGATAAGAAAGTACAAAACAAAGTGAACGGGATCATCCATGAGATTAACGCCATTGCCAGAGAGCTCGAAGAAATATCTTATGGACTAGGCAATGAATTCAAAGGCATCGGCGCCACCCAAAGCGCCGCCAGTCTCCAGCAAGCCGCCAGTAAATACCGCCGCGTCGGCCACGAACTACGGAAAATCTAGCGTCAGCGGCGATGTCAGCGGGGGCTGCACGGGCGGTGTCAGGCACCATGTGAAAATTTCACAATTAAAATTGTCTACTCCAGGCGTACAAATGTCCACGAAGGGTGTCAGGCACCCAAAAAAAGCACTAAAGCAGAACTAGTAAAGAGGTGCACCAAAACACAAAAACACTTTAAAGGAGGTGATAATGATGGCAAGATCGATTATGGTTGATCCGGCGAAGCTTGAGGAGGCGTCAAACAAGATTGATTCCCAATCTGCGGAGTATGAGAAGCTTTATAAAGCGCTTTTTAACGAAGTGGATGGGATGCAGGCTGCTTGGCAAGGGCAGGATAACGTAGCTTACACGACCCAAATCAAAGGCTTCATGGATGACTTCCAAAAAATGACCCAGCTCATGAGACAGTACTCTGAATTCTTAAAGATGAGTGCGAAAACATACCGCAACACGCAAAGCGACGTCGTTTCCGCAGCGAAACGTTTAACAAACTAATATACACACAGGGGAGGTGTCGAGTATGGCAGCAGATGGAATTAAAATTACCCTTAACCAGGTATCCAGCACGGCCAACCAAATCCGTACGCTGAACAACCAGTTAACAGACAGACTTGCGGATATCCGTAAAGAAATGAATGCATTAGGAAACACGTGGAACTCTGATGCATCCAACACGATTAGAAACAACTTCAACGCGTTGCAGCCGAAGTTTGAAAACTTCCGCCAGATCGTGGACAGCTATGGCAAATTCCTTGACCAAACGGTAAATGCCTACGACTCCACAGAATCAGCCATCAACAACAACGCCAGCGCATTCAGATAAGCCGCTATGCCGGTAAACTCGCAGTATTCGTCGGTAACAGAGGATACTGTACCGGTAAATGGCAAAAATGAGCCGGTAAAGAGGTAAAATCTGCCGGTAAACAGTAAATTTTTGCCGGGAAACAACTATCAATCTATTTCCAGCTCCATTTGAGGGCTGGAAATAGAGATAAAAGTGGTGTAAAAGTGGTGTCAGGCACCACTCGTGGACATTTGTACGTGTGGAGTGGACAGTTGATCGCCAATATGGGGTTGAAAACGAGAATAGTAAAGTAATGGAGACGATGGATGATGATTAGGGATTTGGATTTGAGGTTGGAGAGTTATGGCGGGGCGCAGTTTTTGTTTTTGGCAGTTCCGGCGGGAATGGAGCTTGATGGCATGGCGGTTGAGCAAATCGCGTCGAAGCAGACCCAGGGGTTGCTGCCGTGTGCGGTGCTCCAGAAGGATGAGGCTGTCTATGTCCGATATGACCAAATTTCCGACAGGACGCTTGCGGACGTTTTTTCAGGCACCCTTACAAAGCAACTGCTTACAACGAATCTATTAAACGTGATGGACAGTTTGCTAGATCTCCAGCAAACTGGTTTAGATCTTGAGAACCTGCTGCTTAACAAGCAATATATCTTCCTTGATCACTTTTCAAATAGATTAGCCTTTGTATATGTACCCGTAACCAATAATGTTTTTGAAAAGGTATCAATGAAGGGATTCATCAGCGAATTACTCACCGCTGCACCGTATGATGAGGCTGATGACCTGCTTTTTTACATCAAACTCGTAAATTACATTGCCAGTCAAACTGACCTGAATTTAATAGATTTTCAAAAAAAGTTAACCGAACTCGCATTCATCAAGGATGTATCGACAAAAGCCGAACCAGAGCTGGCCGGTAATTTTTACAGTCCTGGAAAAATAGAAGCGGCAACCGCCATCGAAAACGGCATGCTGACTTCGGAATACAGCAGCAGGAAGACGGACAAGAAATCAAGCCAGAAGCTCGAGATTGAGGAGGAGGTCCAGTACAAGCGGATTACCCGCACGGAGCTTGGGGAAGGCGAGTCACTTTTAAAAGGGGCGGCATCCCTTGGCGGTACTTCCATCAACATTATACCGAAGCTCGGTCACGATCCGCATGAGGACGAAGGGACGACCGTTTTGACCGCAGGCAGGGACGAGGAGGAAGAAGGAACCACCGCACTTGGGGTTTCTCATCATATCTCGACGCGGCCGTTCTTCATTACAGCCGTCTCGAAGGAAAAAATTGAGGTCGCGAAGAACGAGTTCAAGATAGGCCGCGACCCGGAACAAGCCGACTATGTTTCAAAAAACAAGGTCGTCGGCCGCGTCCATGCCAAAGTCATCACCGAAAACGGCGAATACTTTCTAGTCGACCAGCAATCAAAAAATGGCAGCTACCTAAACGGCACCAAGGTCCTTCCCTACAAAAAAACCAAAATCAAACACGACGACCACATCCGGCTCGGCAACGAAGAATTCGTCTTTCGGATGTTTTAGGTTGGGTGAAACTTGTGGAGGTTCAATGAACACAAGAAGGTGTAAAAATGCGTTTAAAGTGTTCATAGGGAAGTCC
>NZ_BNDS01000008.1:109245-132821 GCF_014656545.1 Neobacillus kokaensis | reverse complement strand
ATGGGGAGATTCAATGAACACGAGAAGCCGGAAAAATCCACTTAAAGTGTTTATAGAGGAGTTCAATGAACACGAGAAGGTGAAAAAGTCCGCCAAAAGTGTTCATGGGGAGGTTCAATGAACACGAGAAGGTGAGAGAATCCGCTAAAAGTGTTCATGGGGAGGTTCAATGAACACAAGAGGCCGGAAAAATCCGCTTAAGGTGTCCATGGGGAGGTTCAATGAACACATGATAGGAACAAAGCCCGCTAAAAGTGCACGTGGAGAGTTTCAATAAACACGAGAGAAGGTCAAAATCTGGCTAAAGTGCACATAGAGCGTTTCAACGAATATAAAAAAGACGTTTACATGCTCATAGAGCAATTCAATTTAGGCATACGCACACAATCAACACAGCAAATCAAGAACGAGGTATATCAAAATGGCATTTTTAACGGCGTACCACACAGATGTTGGCATCAAAAAGAAGACGAATCAGGATGGATTATTGATCAAAACGGCGGCGACACCACTTGGGCAGGTGGGGGTGTTTGTCGTTTGCGACGGGATGGGGGGACTGTCCCACGGCGAGCTTGCAAGCGCGACGGTGATCAGAGGGTTGTCACAGTGGTTCGACAACGACCTGCCGTCACTGCTGCGGACCTATATAGAGCAAGCAGGCCAGAAAGAGGTCACTTCCGGTTCTATGCTTGCGGGTAACCAACCCAGCTCAGGCAGCACCAATAGGCTGACGGAGGAAATCCAAACAGCGTTAGAGGTCACTATCAAACAGCTTAATGAAAAAATACTCCAGTACGGGGAGCGTCAAAATGTCAAGCTGGGGACAACACTGACGGCGCTGATCATTATAAATCATACATATACAATTGCCCACGTTGGCGATAGCCGGGTCTATTGCATTGCGCAGCATTCTGGAGCGGAACCAAATTCACTCGAAGAAGAGACGCAGCTTTTACAGGAAGCGAGGCAGCCACAGCAGCACGAAGAGACCCCGTCGCAGCAACAACCGGCGACCAAATTACAGCCGTCACAACTGGAGGCCATTTCGCATCAACAACAACCAGCTGTCCTTACCCTGGATAGGCCGGAAACGGCCGTCACCCAGCTGACTACGGACCAAACACTGGTGGCGCGTGAAGTGGCGCGTGGCAATATAACGGTGGAGCAGGCGAAAATTGACCCGCGTCGGAATGTGCTGCTGCAATGTGTCGGGGCGACGAACGAGATTGAAGTGGAATTCTACACGGGCGAGAGCCTGCCACACTCGATCTTCGTGTTGTGTTCGGATGGGTTTTGCCACGAAATTTCCGACGACGAGCTCAAGGTTCATTTTTCAAAAAAAGACCTTCAGCTAAAAGCGAAAATCGTCGAGCTGGTGGACCTAGTGAAGGCGCGCGGTGAGGTTGACAATATTTCGGTAGTGGCGGTGAAGGTGCCATGATTCAGATTGGATCAATCATTGATGAGCGGTATGAGATTCTGAAGGAAATCGGGCGCGGCGGGATGAGCGTCGTGTACCTGGCGATGGATAACCGCTTGAATAAGTCTTTAGTCGTTAAGGATATTCGTAAACGTGAGCATAGTAATAACCAGCTTTTGATTAACAGTTTGATTGCCGAAGCCAACCTGCTGAAAAAATTAGACCACGGGTCGCTGCCGAAGATTTACGACATTATTGAGGCGGAGGGCGACATTTATGTGGTCATGGACTACATCGAGGGCGAGTCGCTGAAGGAGAAGCTGAAGCGCGAGAAGGTCATGCCGGCCTCTGACGTCATTAATTGGGCGAAGCAGCTGGCGGAGGTTTTGCACTATTTGCATACGCGAAATCCGCATCCGATCATTTACCGCGACATGAAGCCGGACAATATCATGCTGACGCCGGAGGGAAAAATTAAGCTCGTTGACTTCGGGATTGCGCGTGAGTTTAAGGCGGACAGCTCGACTGATACGACGAATCTTGGAACGAAATCGTATGCCGCGCCGGAGCAGCATTCCGGGAAGCAGACTGACGCACGGACAGATATTTACAGCCTCGGCGTGACGCTGTACCACCTCGTGACGGGAAAAAGTCTGAACGAGCCGCCGTTTGAGCTGAAGCCGATTCGCCACTGGAACGCGTCGCTGCCGGAGGGGCTCGAGCACATCATCATCAAGTGCACTCAGTCGGAGCCGGCAGCGCGGTACCAAAGCTGCAGCGAGCTGCTGTACGATTTGGAGAACATAAACAAATTGACGCAGGGCTATAAAAATAAGCTGCGGAAAAAGTTATCGCTGTTCTTGATTCCGGTCGGGCTGTGTTTAATTTTTTCAACGACGGCGGTGGCCGGTTATAAGGGGATTAAAAACACGCAGTTTCAGAATTACATGAAGCTTGTCAACAGCTCAAGCATTGCGCTGATGAACGGAAATGATGACAAGGCGGTTGGAATTCTCGAAAAAGCAATCACGAATGTTGATAAGACGCGGCCGGAAGCGTATATCAGTCTGATTGATCTTTATATTAGCCGCAATGAAACCGATGACGGCCTGACGAAAATTGAAACCTATATCAACGATAAATATGGTGACATCGATAAAAACAGCGAGCTCCGCTTTAAGATGGGAATGACTTATTTTGATGTGAAGCGGAACTACGGCGAGGCGTTGAAGCATTTCAGCCGTGTGGATAAGGAAAAAATTCCGGACGCGAAGTATTATCAGTCTTTGGCAACCACAATGATTTCCATGAATATTGATTACGGCGATTTTTCGAAAAAGCTTTTGCAGTTTGAAAAATATAATGACGGCCTGACGAATGACCGTAAGAAAGTTGATAACTATAAGTCACTTGCGAATATTTATATCTCCTATAAAGGCCAGATTCCGGATGCGAATACGAAGGCGATTGAGATTGTCGGAAAGGCCTATAAGGTGCTGCAGCTGATGGAGGATGAGCAACTCGAGTTGAAGTACGAGGTCGATTTCGAGCAGAAGCTGGCGCAGGCATATTACAGCCGCGGCGTGAATTCGCAGGATCAACTGGCGGCCCGCGACGATTACGAGCAGGCGATTGAGCATTATCAGAATGTGGTCGATTTGGACGTCAGCAACAAAGAGGAAGTGCTGGTGAAAATCGGGGCGATTTATCAGGACATGGGCGACCCGGTCCGCGCCAAGGAGCACCTCCGCCAGACGATCAAAAGCTATCCGAAGAGTATGGACGCGTATATCAAATTAGGCAATCTGCTGCTCGATATCGAACAGGCTAAGGCTGAAGGCAAGCGCAATTATAAAGAGGCGAAGCAGGTCTACGCCGAAGCGAGCGCGATTGCCGGTGCCAAAGACGACGAGGCGTTTAAAAAACTGGCGCGGCGATTTGAGAATTTGAAGATTAAGTAGCGGGTTTTGGTTTGAATTGGCGGTGCTCCGAAATAAGGGCCATGTGTGATTCGCCGATAAGTGATGGAGAATCGCCGATATATCGTCTGGATTCGCCGATAAGTGATGGAGAATCGCCGATATCGGGCTGGAAATCGCCGATAAGTTCAGACCGGGAAATTTGTTTTTTTAGATTCGCTAATAAAAGGCTCGGAATCGCTAATATAAGTTTTATTTTTAAAAAAACAAATGCGTTATCCGCGAAATTGGCATAGTTATCCGCGAATTATAGGGCAATATCCGCGAATCTAGCCCTGTTATCCGCGAATCGAAAACGGAGAGCTAATCAAAATCAGAAAGGAGGATAAACATTGGCCTACCAAATTATGTTTTACGGCGGAATGGCGGGCGCTGCGATTGCACTTGTGATCTCGATTGTCCTCTACGTCAAGATGGGGATCGCCGGGGTCATCGAGGATCTCACCGGCTGGAATCTGCGCAAAACGAAGCGCCGGATTGCCCGCGAGCAGCCGGGGGACAAGGCAATTACAAACGAAATTATGCTGAAAAAACAAATGCCGGAAGCCGCGGTGGCAGCGGAAACCGAGCTGATGAGCGCCGCCGAAATAACGGGTCATCGGGGCACCGCGAAAATGGGGCAAGGTGCGGTGGCTATAGAGGAGACCGCCGAGACCTGCGAGACTGCGCTGCTCGACCAGCTGGATGAAACGACGCTGCTGACGGATGTGGACGAAACCACATTGCTGACGCCGCTAGATGAAACGACCCTACTCGCGGCCGAGCAAGAGGATTATTTTTTCAAAAAAGAAATAGATGTGATGGTTGTGCATTCGACGACCATTATGTAAAGGGAGATAGGAGAAATGACAAAGAGGAGAATTACGCCGATTTGGGCGCTGGGGGCGGCTGTGCTGCTGATTTCCGCGCTTGTTTTTGGCACTGACGCTTTTTCGCTGGACAGCGCGAAACGCTATATCGTTTATGGCGGAGACCGCTGGAATCTCGAATCAAGCGAAAAGCCGAACTGGATCACGAACAAAAACACGATCAGCTTTAAGGTGGATTTAAGCGAGGACTTTGAAAAAATTAATGCTGAACAGCAGGCGGAGGAGCCAGCGAAAGAACCAGCCGGTGACACAACTGAAGCACCTGCAGACAGCACAACGGAGCAGCCGGCAGAAGGCACTACCGAACAGCCGCCAGCTGAATTAACGACGCCGTTCGAACTTCAAGCCAACGGGAAAAAAATCACACCCCAAAAAGCGGCGGATTTCAAAGGAGTATACAATGTCACCATTCCGGTGGATGCCGGAGAACCTGACGGAGATATCAAGGTATCCGTCAAGTTTCTAAAAAACAATGACTGGAAGATTCCAGCCCAAACACGTACATTTACCATCGTGCGTGACACGACGAAGCCGGTAGTTGATGTTACGACGACCCTTAAAGGGAAAGAGTATACAAATAAACCAGTAACGATGTCGGTTCAAGTTACTGATCAGCATTTTGAGCCTAAACAAGATACCATTTCAGTTGTAAAAGACGGAGTTGCCTACCAGCCAGACGTTGAGTGGGATGGGAATGAGGCGGTAGTAACATTCGTCAACACCGGCTATTATGAAGTGAAAATTAAAGCGGCCGATGCAGCTGGCAACGTAAGTGAGGAGCAAAATGTCAATTTCGGGATTGCCAATCAAGGCCCTAGGGTGACGATTGCTGATACTGGTAAAAATGGGTATTATAATGGGTCTGTTGAACTGTTGGTGGAAAATGACTTTCTGATTTTAGGGGCAACCGCTGTGATTGAGCGGACCTTAGACGGAAAAACATTGCCAGCCGAGACGAAGAATTTTACGTTAAAAGGAAAAACAGCCACGCTGAAGCTAAGTGACGAGGGTGCTTACAAAGTCAGCGTTACGGTAAAAGACCGGAAAAATTTTGACGGCATCAATTTAGGTGTGAATGATTTCACGATTGATACGAGCGAACCAGCGCTTGCAATTATAGGCGTTGGGAACGGCAAGATTTACACAGATTCTCAAAACTTCATGATTGGCGTAACCGACACAAATGCCGACGAAAGTACAACGGTGTTAAAAGTCACTCGTAACGGCCAAACGGCCACCTTCACAGGCAAAAAGGCCTTTGAAAAAATGAATCTAACGCTAGAAGGAAATTATATCCTTGAACTGACGGCGACGGACAAAGCCGGTAATACTGCTGATAAAAAAGTGGCACTGACGATTGACAAATCGAAGCCGGTGCTCGGAATTTCCGATAACATTGAAGACGGCCAATTTTACAATACGGAAAAGGACGTCAGCTTTACGGTAGAAGACCTGACGCTTAATATCAGCGATACCGTATTGACCGTGTCGAAAAATGGCGCAGTCTATGAGAAGGCAATTCCGTTTACGGCTTATCCGGACGGTAAAGCGTTAGCGCAGCATACCTTTAGTGAAGAAGGAAGCTATGAACTGAAGCTGAAGTCAACGGATAAGGTAGGGTATACGGAAGTAGTATCTCGTAAGTTTACGGTTGATGCGACCGCACCGGCCATTGAGATTTCACCGGTTGAGGACGGGAAGGAATACAGCGCGGAGCAAAACGTTGCGATTTCTGTCAGCGACCTGCATTTGGATCAATATCAACTAACCGTGAAAAAGAACGGCGAAGAAATAAAAGCAGAACCGCTTGTCCGAGAGGGCCAAACGGCGAAAGCACAGCAGCTGTTCAAAGACGACGGCGTTTATGAAATCAACGTGAAGTCGAGCGATAAAGCAGGCAACGAGAAAGAGATTACAAAAACATTCACGATTGACAAGGGCGCGCCTGAGATCCATTTTTCAGGTGTAGATAATGGCCAGCATTACAATAGTGAGAAAGTGGATGTCACCATTTCGGTTGACGACCTGACATTTAGAAAAGACAAAACCACTCTTGAAGTAACAAGGAATGGCGAGAAGGTTGACCTTCCGGCGAACTGGTCGGTTAAGGACATTTCAAAGTGGCTGCTAAAAGGGGAATTGACGCTTGAGCTGCAGGACGAGGGCGTTTACCAGATCAAGGTGACGGCGGAGGATGTCTTTGGCAAGAAGAGCTCAGGAGAAATCGGGTTTACGATGGACCGGACAGCACCGAAAGTGGACGTAAAATTCGATGAAGATCAAACGACTCCAAGACCGGAAAACCCTAGAGCCGACGGACATCATATCCAAAACGGCCAAGTGACAATCACCGTTGACGAAACCTATTACGAAACCAACAAAGTTTCAGTTACTGTTTCGAAGGACGGCCAGGCGCAAGAGCCGCAGCCGGTATTCGAAAACAATGGCGCGCACTCGGAATTAACGCTGCCATTCACCGAAGACGGCGACTATGTGATCAAAGTCGGTGCTGAGGATAAAGCTAGAAACAAAGCAGCGGTCCAAACATTATCGTTCACGGTTGACACCATGAAGCCGGTGATTAAAATCACCGATGCCGTGTCAGGCGCCATTTTGAAAAACAACGCCTACCACAGCAAGAACAAAGACATGTCCATTGTGGTGGACGAGCATAATTTTGCTAACAATAATGTAAATATAGTGGTTACGGAAACGAATACCGTGACGAACGAAACGCGAAAAATAAACATCGGTAATTGGAAAAATATCGGTGAAACGTCGAAGCTGAATTACGAGTTTAAAGACGAATTCCAGTACACAATCACAGTTGGCGCCACTGACAAGGCGGGCAACATGGCCGACGAACAAACCGTGACGTTCACGGTTGACCATACCGACCCGGCGCTGGCGATTGACGGTGTCGAGGATAACCAAAATTACAAGAGCAAGCAGGCAGTCATCACGGTTAAAGATACGAACATTGATTTAGGTGGAACGAATCTTAGGGTAACCCGAAACGGACAATCTTATAACGTTGGTGATTTGAAGCTTTCGTCAAAAACAAAGGCTGGACTCCAGTTTCTTTTTAAAGAAGAAGGCGAATATGTTGTGAAGCTTGATTCGACTGACAAAGCGGGCCGGAAGACGGCTCTTGAACCGGTGGCGTTTATTATCGACTCCACCAAGCCGGTCGTGAAGGTCGAGGGTGCAGAACACAATTCCTTCAATCCAACGGCGAAAAATGTCACAGTGTCCATTTTGGAGAAAAACTTCGCAACCAATAAAGTGGGGCTGACGGTGACGAAAGACGGCGCTCCGTTTAACATGGGGACATTTGTCACAGATCAAAAACAGCTGTCAAAGCTGAGCTACAATTTTTCAAAAGACGGTTTGTACACGATTGCGGTGACTACTGAAGATAAGGCCGGCAATGGTCCGGTTGCGGTAAACCGCACGTTTACGATTGATAAAACGAAGCCTGCGATTGAAATCACGGGTGTTGACAATGATGCTTATTACAATGTGGACAAGCCGGTTTCCGTGACGATTCGCGATGTGAATCTGGATGTGAATAAAATCACCGTGACCCGAGACGGGGCGCGTTATGCGGCAGGTGGTTATTCCGTGAGCGGCGACACCGCATCATTGCGTCACAACTTTAGCAAAGAAGGAAAGTACCATATTGTCGTGAATGCAACTGACAAAGCGGGTAATAGTTTTTCAAGGGAAATGAGCTTTACGATTGATAAAACAAAGCCGGTGATTACGCCGAAATTTAACGGTTCAACCCGTGTGATTAAGGACGGCGAGTTTATCAATGAAATTTTCACACCGGTATTTGCGTTAGACCAGAAGGAAGACAGCATTGTATCGGTTGAATTAAATGGAAAAAATATCGGCCGGACAGCACCGACTGCATCGAAGGAAATGAAGTACAACTTTAAGGTGCTGGCGAAGGATAAGGCAGGCAACGAAACAACGCTGGCAGTGAGCTTTACGCTTGATACGACAAAGCCAAACTTAACCATTTCCGGTGTAGTGGATGGATTTTTCAAAAATAACATTTCACCTATGGTAAAGTATTTTGATAAACATTTAGATGCAAGCAAAACTTCGGTAACGCTAAACGGAAGGCCATTTGAGAACGGAATCAAGCTTGATGCTGAGCAGGATTATATTTTAAAAGCGGTTGTGACAGACTTGGCGAAAAATGTCAGCTCGCGGACAATCGTGTTTACCATTGATAAAACAGCTCCGGTGATCAAATTTAAAGAGGCGATTTCGAGTAAGTATTTTAAAGAAGATCTGATTCCAGAGCTGCTGATCAAGGATTTGAACGCTTACGATATCATTTCGCAGACACTCGACGGCGAGGAATATCGCTTGGGCGACCCGATTACCTCTGAGGGCAAGCACGTCTTGTTCTTCGAGGTGAAGGACAAAGCCGGCAATATTAAAAAGCTGAGCGTCGAATTTATTCTGGATAAGTCAGCACCAAAAGTGGTCTATGAGGGCGTGAAGAGCAACGAAACGTACTATGACCCGGTTAGTGTTTCGATTCGCCTAGATAATCCGCAGGACAAAATCAAGTCGATTTTGGTAAACGGGCAGCTGGTGAATTTTGTTACAACGAAAGATGAAAACGGATATGCCGTGCTATCGACGAGGTTAACGGAAATCCAGCCGTATCGAATTCAGGTCTTGGCAGTAGATGAAGCCGGGAACGAGAGCAATACGGAAATTCCATTCGAAATTGCGGAAAAATCAGCACTCGTAAAGTTCTCCGAGAACAAACCGCTTGTCGCTGGTTCCATCTTTGGACTATTCGCCTTGGCAGGAGCTGGAGCTTTGGCCGTTGTGCGGCGGAAAAAGAAGGATGTTGCAGCGGACGAATAAGGTATAAGTTTGTTTGGATAGGTTTGTGGAAAGCCGGAAATGGTAATTTGATTACCATTTTCGGCTTTTTTGTGGTTGGGTCGGGATGAAGGACAAGATAGGTATAAAACTAAGAGGAAATGGTCTTCATCGGCGTTATGAAGGCCAAAATAGGAAAATATGTTAGTGGAATGGTCTTGATCGGGGATATGAAGGCCAAAATTGGAATAAAACTTGGTGGAAATGTCCTTCATCGGCGGTATGAAGGCCAACATGGGAAGAACATGTTAGGGAAATGGTATCTTAAAGTATAAAATTACACTTTACTATTGTCCGAAAACAGCTTATCGGCGATTCATAGCATCTTATCAGCGAATTTGAGTAACTTTTCGGCGAATTGCCCCTGGTTATCGGCGATTTCATGCCATATATCGGCGAATCATAAAAACGACCTGCGAAATCCAGCCGGCCCCCCAATTGATTTCGCGTTCCATCAAATTTCAAAAAAGTTCCAGTAACATTTTTTCCATCCATGGGGAAGCTAAAATTGTAAAAAACACTTGAAAGGGGCTTTTTCATGAAAAGGAAACTGTTATTAATGCTTGCTGGTTCTGTACTTTCTGGTATCTTGTTAGTGGGCTGTAATAATGATAATGATGACCAAAATCCGCCGCCGCCGGCTGTAAATAACCCGACGGACAACAACAACAATGACATGGTACCGAACAATAATAACAACGATCTGACACCAAACGACCAGAACGACGTTATTAACGGTGATGACTATTATCCGGAATCAGAGGATAAAAACACAGACACCGACAAAGACCCAGTAAAAGACAACAACACCAAGCAAGAAGACATCATCGAGGATGACATTGACAGAAACGATAGGGATAACAAAGACGAATAATAAGAAAACATCGGGACGGTTCATGGAAGAACCGTCCCTGTTTCTTACTGCATTCCGCCAATAAACAGTGCCCCAAGTACGATGAGGAATAGGAAAATGATATAACCTATCCCGACCACGATGGTGATGATCCAGCCGAGGATCTTCCTTCCTGTTTTAATTAAATAAATTCCCAGTGCCAGCGGGCCGAAAATAAAACCTAATATCGCCCAAAGCCAGGCGCGTTTATTATGCTTCGGGGCATCAATTGCTAAATAAATCGCAATGATAATACTAATAATGAGACTAGTGTATTCCATCGAAACCATCCATCCTTTTAAAAAAATGTCAGTCTAGCGTATTGTGCCCAATTTTTTTACAAAAAAAAGCATGGGGGCAATTCATGTAAGAACCGCCCCCATGTTTCATATGTTAGTTTTTCACTTTGAGCCTTGGTTTACTTTTCATTTTATCTTTGAATTCGTCGAGCAGTGCTTGGCCCTCAAGGCCTTTTTGGAGCAGGTTGTCGAGCAGCAGCTCGGAGTAGTCGCTTTTGTTGCGGCGAAGATGACCCTCTAATAGGATGCTGATGTGATCTTCGAATTTGAGCAGAGAGCAAATTTTTGTTTGAAAATAAGCAGGGGCATTTTCTTTTTTCGTAATCTTGACTTCGACAATAATTTCGCGTTTTTCGGTAAAAATTTTATCGAAATAATCATAAAGATTTAGGTCGGTATAAGCCTCAAGCAGCCAGGTATAGTTGTCGTCCTCTTTATTTAGCACCAGCCCGTCGACCAATGGCACTTCAATTGACTTGTCATCCTCCAAAACATCCAACGAGAACAATTTAAAAGTTTTCATCGACACCCTCCAGTCTGTTTTTCCTAATTATAACATATGTTGCGTGAAAGCAAATGTCGAAAAATCTTTGCAGTATATGGAAAAAATCAATCTTTACAGACAAATTTCAACAAAATTTTTCAAAAACCCCCTTGATAAGCCCTTTTTCGAGCATGTTTGCCCCTAGAAAAAGCCCTTATCTCAGTTTTACAACTGTCTGCCATC
This sequence comes from Neobacillus kokaensis, assembly GCF_014656545.1. Classification (GTDB taxonomy): domain Bacteria; phylum Bacillota; class Bacilli; order Bacillales; family Cytobacillaceae; genus Neobacillus; species Neobacillus kokaensis. Next base: position 121,721 of record NZ_BNDS01000008.1, on the reverse strand, counting down.
AAGACTATGATGAAAGCATCAAACGGAAAAGGAGTTGAAATCTTGATAAATCAAGTGACGCTTGTTGGCAGATTAACGAAGGATCCGGAATTAAAAGCAACCCCGGAAGGAACAGCGGTGACACAAATCACTTTAGCCGTAAACCGCAATTACCGCAACCACAATGGTGAAGTTGATGCTGATTTTGTCCATTGCACCCTGTGGCGGAAGGCTGCTGAAAACACATGTCATTATTGTCGAAAGGGAGCGCTGATCGGCATCACGGGGAGGCTGCAAACCCGCCATTACGACAATAGGGAAGGGAAAAGGATTTATGTCACAGAAGTAGTTGCCGAATCCGTGCGTTTTCTAAGTTTAACTAGACCCCGGGCCGCAGCTTCAGAATCAACCGCCGCAGCCAGTTCGGCTGTACAATACACACGTGCAGCCGAACCGATTGCCGGTAGTACAGACCGACCCGCTGGAGCCGTAGATTCATTTGTTGCACATGGGGACCGATCTGCTGGAGACTCATTTATTGCACATGCGGATCGACCTGCCGGAACCGCGGATTCATTTGTTGCACATTCAGATCGATCGCCTGTTGGAGCAGCAGCGGGTATGCAAGGCGGGCATTTGCCAAATACTGCGGTGCAAGGGCATGGTGCAGACCAGTATAGGAATGCAACTGAATCCTCAGCTAATGATCAGCGTATCGCCGCAGAACAGCAGTCGCGTGTTATGGTGACAGAATGGCATGCCGATGCCGCCGAGCCGAAGAAGGAGGAGAGGGAGCTTGCGTTTTAATGAGAAGGATGCCGAGAACCTGGAGCAGCTGCTGGAGAGCCTAATCAAAATGGTTGGAAAGGCCAACAAAAATTGTGACAGCCTCCAAAAGCGTGTCAGCCAGCTGGAATGGATGATCAGGGAGCAGCAAATTGAACTCAGGGGACGCAACTCCATCAGAATTTATTCGTCGCATCCGCGGAAACAACGCGAAAAGGTCCCGAATCATTCATAAGTGGCCCAGTCCCCCATTAAACCAGATTACTATCATAAAAGAAAATCAACTCCGTCCCCGAAGGTTTCCTCATACTTAACCGTTCCGGCTGCATTTTGCCGGGATTTTTTTTTGATCAGGAAGCACTGCAATCTGGGGATGGGTTTTTGGAAAAATATTTAAAATATGTTTAAAAATTGTCCAGCTGGGTACACTTGTATTAAAACCCCCCTGTTTTTTTAAAAGAAGCCGCTGAACACGTGTTCAGCGGCTTCTTCGATGTTGGCCATGGCATTTTAATATGCGCATGATGCATGATGTTGGATCTAAAAATTATGCACATGTAGAAAAATTGCCGAGGAAATATGAAGGAATATGGGGAATGGAATCGAATTATTTAAGGTGGTGTAACATTTTGTCATTTTTGGGGGAGTTTTATGCAGGGCTCATTGGTTTTTATCGGCGAAAAAATAAGAGAACATGAATGGAAGATCACAAGAAAACCAGAGTTTTACGATGCAATCCTGCTCACACATCAGACATCACAAACAGAGAAAGCGGAGGAGAACCGCTATCAAAGTATTCCACTACCTTCAGCAAATTTTAAATTCAACCTCGGAGATCATAACATCTATTTCACATACAACAACCAGAAAATCCAGTTTGAAAAGGATAGAGAAGATTTATCGGAAGAGGAAGTTTTCGATGTTTTCAATAGCTTGCTTCTAAAGGAAGGAACTAGGGTCAGTTATCTAGTCCAAATGCCAAAGTGGATAACAATCCCGATAAAAAAAGAAAAAATCAGAGTACTAGCAGAAGCAAAAAAACTAGAAGAAAACGAAACCAAAAAATAAACAATCACTAAAAAGGTTCCACCCTAAATCAAGGGCAGGAACCTTTTCTCATATCAGGGATAGAGAAAATCAAAAACGTCCATTCGAGGTGGAATCGTGTATTTCTTTGGTGTCAGGCACCAAATTGATCGTTTCCCCTAACTGTCCGCGTACGGTGGAATCGTGTCTTTTTATGTTGCCTGACACCATAAAAAACACCATTTTTTTACACCTTTATGTCTAATTGTGATAGTCTTTTAATCTTTTTGTAACATAACTGGCATATTGTTCTGTTATAAATAGACTAATAAGGAGGGAGAAGTGTATGCAAAATTCAATGAAGCGTATAATTCTCGCGTTACTTACAGTTTTGTTGTGTATGTCGGGGACGATGACTGCCGCCTATGCACAAACTGACAATGAAGCGCTGCAAAACGCGAAACAACAGCTGCAACAAAAACAAAGATTAGTAGAACAAAAGCAGCAGGAACAGCAATCTGTTAATCAGGAAATAGAAAAAATTCAGCAAGAACTGCAATCTATACATAGTTTTATCACGAAAAACCAAGAACAAATGGCAGCGACAGAGAAGAAAATCGCCGCTGTACAAGAATTAATTGAAAAGAAAAAAGAAGAAATTGTTGCTCTAGAGGACAATATCCTCGGCCGCAGGGATATCATGAAAAAGCGGGCAGTGGCCTTGCAGCAAAATGATTCCGTCGACATGATCATCAATCTCTTTTTCGAGTCTGACAGCATCGCCGATTTTATCCAACGTGCCAGTGCCGCATCCACATTAATAGATGCGGACAAAAATATTTTAATCGCGCAAAAAGAGGACCTGCAGCAAATCGAGAATGATAAAAAAGAAATTGATGCGCAGGAGCAAGTATTAGAACAAGAACAAAGCAACCTAGCTGCCCAGCAGCAGGAGCTCAACAAAAACATGCAAAAAAGACAATCTGTCTTAGCGAATATGCAAAAAAAATACGAGCAAATCGCGAAGCAAGTGAAGCTTGCCGAGCAGGAAAAAGCAGGCATCCAATCACAATTAAAGGATATCCAAGCGAAAATCAAGCAGGGGCAAGATGCGGCCAAGCCACGTCCAGTAACTAAACAGCCGGCGGCCACTTCGGTGAAATCAACGAACGAGTCCAAACCAAGTGCAACGGCAGGCGGCAAGGAGATGTATGTGTCGGCAACAGCCTACACTCCTTATGACTCCGGCAGTATTACAGCGCTTGGTTACAATATTAAAAAGAACCCGAATATGAAGCTGATTGCTGTCGATCCTAGGGTTATTCCGCTTGGGAAAAAAGTCTGGGTTGAAGGCTACGGTGTGGCGATTGCCGGTGATACAGGCGGCGCCATCAAAGGACACAAAATTGACATTCTGCTTCCAACTAAGAATGCAGCCTACCAATGGGGCAGAAGAACAGTGAAGGTAATTGTATTAAATTAAAAAATAGTTCCGGGCATTAAACCCGGAACTATTTTTTGTGGGGAAATGGTCAGTTTTTTTGGGTGGGAACTGTCCATAAATGAAGGCGGTATGTAAAAAATTCACATGATGCCGTGTCTACCCACAATCTGTAATAATATGCAAAGACCACCCGTTATTGATAGTCCCTACATCCGCGCCAGCGTCGTCTGAGACATACAAGCTCCATGTTCCATTTGGGTCAGTTCCATTAAAAACACTTAAAGCTGTGCCATACGGCGGCGGCTGCTGTGGAGCGCCAGCAGGGAGGTTATCTAAAAGTCCATTATTACTAGGCTTATAGTTGTCAAGAGTAGGGATGGTATTTGTCATTACATTCGGTGAATCATCGTCAAAAGTATACGTAGCGTTTACTACCCCAGGATTGCCATTACCTACATCATCCATTAAGACAACATTTTGACCATTAGGACCAACAAGCAATAAATGAAGGTCAGCTAGGTAGGTATGCGTTAGCCCGTGAACAGTTGCAGTCACCTTCAAAATAGTACCAGCAAGTCCAGAAACTGTAATAGTGGATGGATAGGGGGTAGCGGCAGCGGCATCATTAATTGTTATCAGTTCCGGGTTACTAAAAGTACCCTCACATAGTCGAATTCCCAATAAAAACACCTCTTTCAATTCATGTATGATAGTATATGAACCGCTAAAGGATATGAACTGTATAATTGTCCAAACCAAAAGCCTAAATATAAAAAGGGTGTCAGGCACCATGTGAAAATTTCACATGGTGCCTGACACCCATTAACCATTATCCTAAAAACACTAAATCCTTTAGCTCTTCCGTAGACAGCTCTGTAATCCAGTTCTCACTCTGGATGATTTGGTCATTGAGAAACTGCTTTTTCTCCAGCATGGCGTCGATTTTCTCTTCGAGCGTGCCTGTGCAAATCAGCTTGTGTACATGCACGAAGCGTGACTGTCCAATCCGATAAGCACGGTCGGTCGCCTGATTCTCAACCGCCGGATTCCACCAGCGGTCGTAATGAATCACGTGATTCGCGGCCGTCAGGTTCAAACCGGTTCCACCCGCTTTCAGCGACAGCAGGAATACTGGAAACTCCCCATTCTGAAACCGCTCAATCATCGCATCCCGCTGCGCCTTGGCGACACTTCCATTCAAAAAAGGCACCTCGACAGCAAATTTCTTTTTCAATGCACTGCGAATCATCTCGCCCATTTCGAGGTACTGTGTGAAAATAAGACAGCTCTCGCCCTGCTCCAGCACCGCCTCGACCAGCTCGACCAGCTTCTCCAGCTTATTCGAGCGCTCGAGAAGCTCTCGTGTCGCTGATTTTTCCTTCAAATAAAGGGCAGGGTGGTTACAAAGCTGCTTCAACCGGCTTAGCATTTGTAAAATTAAACCCTTGCGCTCAAACCCCGACAGCTGCTCAATCTGGGCAAACGTATCGTGAATCAGCTGCTCATAAAGTGACGCCTGCTCTGCCGTTAGCGGGCAGTATTCCTTTTGCTCGAGCTTATCCGGCAGGTTCAAAGCAACTTCTTCGTCCTTTTTCGTCCGCCTTAAGAGGAACGGTCGGATCAGCGATTGCAGCTGCTGGATTTTTTCCTTTTTCTCTTCTTTTTCAATCGGGATAATGAACTTTTTCTGGAACTGCCCGAGGCTGCCAAGATAGCCGTGATTGCTAAAATCAAAAATCGACCATAGCTCAGACAGGCGGTTTTCCATCGGAGTTCCCGTTAAAGCGATATGATGACGCCCGCGCAGCCTGCGGACCGCCCGCGACTGCTTCGTCTGGGCATTTTTAATGTTCTGCGCCTCGTCGATGGCAATCGAACTCCAGAGCACTGTTTCAAAATCCTCGGAATCTAGGTGGCTCAAGCCGTAGGAGGTCAGCACCACATCAACGGCCTGCGCCTTTTCGCGAAAGGCGTCTTCCTTCAGCCGGTTCGACCCATAATGCAAATACACATCCATCTCCGGCGCAAACCGCTCCAGCTCCTTCTGCCAGTTCCCCAAAACAGAGGTAGGGCAGATAATCAACGCCGCCTTCACCGGGATCTTCTCATGAGCGCCAGGCGCCGCGGCATCCTTCTTCTTCCGGGCAGCCGTGGTTCGAGACTTGGTGTCAGGCACCGCACTTGGATCTCCGCCAACACCCGAATCATCACCCGAGTCCCCAACCCCCAACTGTCCGCGTGGGGTGGAATTGTGTGTTTTTTTGGTGTCAGGCACCACAGCAGTTGCGGCCCCGCCACTATCTTCCTCTTTCACCTTTAGCAAATAAGAGATTAATTGCACGGTTTTGCCGAGTCCCATGTCGTCGGCGAGACAGGCGCCAAAGCCGTATTGTCTTAAAAACCATAACCAGCTCATGCCTAGCTGTTGGTATGGTCTTAATTCACCTTGCAGACTGTCTGGCACCTCAGCCAATGGTATCTCGTTTACCTCTGACAGCTGCTTTACCATCTGCTTCCACTGTCGGTTCAACTCAATTTGAATCTTCGCAAACGCCTTCGGATTCTCCAGCTCATCCTCAGCCGCATCGGCCTCGACCAGCTCCTGCTCCAGCAAATCGCGTACATGCAAGCCCTCTTTTTCGGCACGTTTCATCAAATCCTGAATCTGCCGGATAAACTGCGGGTCAAGCTTCACCCAGCGCCCGCGAATATAGACAAGCCGCCGCTTCTCCTCGACCAGCTGTCCAAACTCCTCCTCCGACAAATCGACGCCATTCATCGAGAACCGCCAATTAAAGTCAAGCATTGCCTGCAGCCCGACAAACGAAGGCCGGTGGCTAGACCCACCTTTCAGAGACGCCTTCACTCGTAAATTGGCATTCTTCATCGCCTGCCACCACGAAGGTAGGAGGATTTCTACATCAAGTGCCACCAGTGTTTCGCTCGCCTCTGTTAAAAATAACCACGCTTCCTCCTCGGAAAGCCCCGATTTCAAAACACCGGCACCTTCCTCGCCCAGCCAGGGAATCAACCGTACCCAGCGCGCTATTTCACGATCGACCTTGTCTAAAAAAGACCGCCATTTCGCTGGAATCCGCTTCACATCCTCTGCATCGTACACTTCATCGGTATTCTTTTTCCCTCGTAAGAAAACATCCAGCGTCCAGTCGCCTTCGCCTTCGAGTGGTTCATCCAGCCGCAGGCCAATTGTAAACGGCGTGTTGTTCTCCTTAATCCCGACCCACTCGAGCCATGACTCTTCATCAAAATAACTTGCGAGCTCGCCGCCCGAGATATTTTGTTTTTTCAAAAGCTCAAGCTTCGGTCCGAACAGCTCTTTCATTTTTGCATTCCGCGTCAAATAGGTATCGAGTGCCCCGTTATACAAATCGGAAATGTATTCCAAAGCGCCAGCGTCCACATTCTCGATGTTCTGCTCCCAAAACGACGAGTCAAACTCATTTTTGACCCGCTCTGGCAGCTTCCAGCGAAAATCACCGTCGGGCTGGCCCCAAACGGAAAAGTCGGGCAGCCAGTCTTTTTCCATAATCCCCTCATAAAGAGAGAAGGCCGCCGCCAGACAAATCTCGGATTCCTCATTCCAGTCCCACTCGATAAAGCGGTTGAACGATTCCTTGGCAAACAGCGACACCAGCTGCCAACCGTTCACCACCACACCGTCATCGCTCTCCTCCAGCACCGTCCCAAAAAAACTCTCCTCGTGGTTTGAGAACACAAGGTTTTTCCAGGCGGAAGGAGGGAGGTCGAATCCGCTGTCATCTTGGGCCTGAATCAAAAACCGCCCATCGCCTAATGTAGTTGTCAGCAACTTCAAAAATCTCGTCTTCAGCATCGCAACGCCTTCTCCTTTGCCCTTAAAGGGGTTTTTCTAAAAATATGTATTTGGTCTTTAAATGTTCTTGAAAAAATAAATACCGGTTTCAATCTTTTCGCTGTGTGTACTGTCTACGAGCCCGACCGGAAGGAAAACTAGGGTGTGGGGTTACGTAGCTAGGTTCTTCATCCTATATCATGGAGTAGCTACCGTTCCGGAAACTCCAACTACTCAATAAAGTTACCTTTGCAGAATCCCCAACTACCCAATCAGCTTTCCGCGCGTGCATTCTTCATGAAAAGCCCGCAGCCGCTTGGTCCGCTCGAGCAATCCTTCCAAAAAATACTCCCAGTCATCGACACGCTTCAGCTTCTTATACAGCGTCCGCAATTTTTTCAAATGCCGGACGGCCATCCGGTAGCTGCTGCGATTTTTCTGGTCAATTTCACGCTGGACTGCCTGATGCAACATCCCGAGCAGCACCTCAGGCTGTTCTTTTTCCACGATCTTCACGCGGTCCTTCGGCAGATCCTGAAACTCCATGCCGACAAAGGCCTGCAGCTCGCCCCAGCGGTCGTACATCCCGCGGTCAAATAGCATATACTCATACTCAGCATAGCTATATGGTAAACCATTCAACAACGTCCGCTCATACACATCGGCCCGGCGATTCTCGGTCACATATGGCGTAATCACCCTTAGGACAGTTCGCATAAACCCGGTACGCCCGTGAAACCCACCGCCAATTCCGGCAGAATCCAGGTATCCTTTCAATTTTTGTAAAAACACATCAATCCACCGCCCAGCACGTTTCCATGCTTTCATAATCGACAAAAATTCGATCCAATAAACGATAAAAGGCACAATCAATTCATCATCGACTAAATCAATCAAATCGAGGGCATGCTCATCCTCACCAAGCAGCACACACAAATGAATCGAAGCCACCACTAACGGCAGCGGATTTTCGTCCTCTTGAACCGATTTCATTCGTTCACGAACCCGCTCAAGCTCGGCCTCGCGCCATGATGTCTTACGAAACAATCCGCTCCAGAGGACACGATACAGTGCGATCCGCGGCTGTTCCAAACCCTTCACAACCGTAAGCAGGCCAAACGCGTCATCCTTCAAACCCGCCACAAACTCATCAAAATCAAACGGCAGCGTCTGCATCCCAATCCGATCAACTAAATCATCCGCCTCATCGACCATCGCTTCAAACAAATGCCCATAGGACCGCCGCACTGCCTCCACTCCGTGGTCCATGCGCTCGCTCAGCTCAGCCAGCATCCGGAATGACACGACCACGGCCACCAGTTCATACAACAGCTTCCATTCCTGCTCGACGGGCGAACTCGCTTGCAGCCGCCGTCGGTAAATTCCGAACAGCTCCGACACGACAAATGGATTCATATGCTTTTTCGCACCCAGCAAAGCAGCGAAGCTTGTCTCAAATGAATCGACCCAGCGCTGGTAATCTGGTTTCAGTATCCCGTTCGCCTTCACCAAATCCTTTGCCTTCTGCAGCCCCCAAACCGCTGCCGACTTCGTCTCGCGTGCAGGCTCGCGCCACTCGGTCAACCAATCGGACACACTGTAGGTGCCAGCATACGCCGCAAAAAACACGGCCATCTGGTGGCGGCAAAGCCCATCCGAAGGGCATGAGCACTCACTTAAGCCAAAAAACTCTGGATCGAGCATGACTTTAGCCGGCATCACATCCTGCACCACCGCAGTAATTGCGGTTTCGGCCACCTGCAGCTGCGTCACCAGCCCCTGCCGGTACAACATCAATCCCTTCTGCACCAGCCGCGCATCCTCACTCGAATTCGCAGTCAACAAATCCCGCAGCTCATCCGACAGCTCCTGCAAAAACTCCATCCCAAACACCGACCCCTCTACCGAAAAATCCATATTCCTATATTATAACCAAAAAATGAAACAAGAGGGCGGTTCATGTGTATCCTTTATGCAATTTGGGGCGGCTCGTGGTTATTTTTATTTTATTTACGGTTGGAATAAATTGTCTAAATAGCCAAAACCTCTGAAAAAGTAGCCAAAAGTAGTTAGAAAATAGCCAAAACCCTTTCGAAAATAGCCAAAACCAGCTGTGTACATTGATCTTGCCGACTTATTAAAAAATCGGTAGTGTAAAATTACAGGGACCTGTCATCTTAACCTCCCAGTAGACCAGTTTCCCTGTTTACCCGTCATTTTACGGATTTTACCCGCCAGTTTTGATTATTTACCCGTCAGTTTTTCCACTTTACCCGTCAACTCATCTAAACCAAGCCAAAAAGCCAGGCGCATAGCCTGGCTCAGGTAATTTATTTTTATTTTTGAATCGGGATCTCCAATACATTGATTTTCGATCCATCTTTAGCGGAATAAACAAATAGTTCAAACAGGGCGCTATCGCTGCTGATTAAATTTTTGCCAAACGTAATGGTGAAGTCTCCCCATGCAGGCGCTCCGGCCGTTTGATAGTGGTCTTCCAATAACACTTTGTCACCTTCGGAAAGTTTGTATTGAAAAACACCTTCAAACACCTGGGCCTTTCCAGTGACAACGATTTGATCGTCAGACTCTGTGACAACAACCTCTTTGAAGGCCTCATTTTGATACGTAGCCGGCTCATCCGGTTCTGCTGCTGGTTCTTCTTTCACCGGCTCTTCTTTAGGTGGCTCTTCCTTCGCGGGTTCTTCCTTAGCCGGTTCCTCGCCCTTAGGCTGCTCTACGACCTTTCCCCCATCCGGCTCTTTTACATCCTTTTGTGGACTGCAGGCTGATAACCCAACTGCGGCAATTAACGCAAGTAAAAAATAAATCACCTTTTTCATTCAGTCACGCTCCTTTCTATAAGTTTAAACCATCTAAGCGGGATCACAATCAGTAAAGAAAGATTTTGTTTTATCTTATGCACTGGATTGTGAAAGGAGGCGTATTATGGAAAAAATTCTCGCTGCACTCTGCCCGCGCGCACTAAAGTGCCCCAAGCTTGGCTTAGGTATTATATGCCCTTCCACAAAAATCCCTAATCTTGTAGAATCAAAGATAAAGTAACATGAGTCGTAAACGAAATGAGGGGGGAATGACCGTGGCAAATAAGTACTGCCCGATATGCGGGGAAAAAAACAAGTGTATGTCCGGCGCTGTCGAACACGGGAACTGCTGGTGCGACGCTGAAGTTTTTCCGAATGAAATTTTTAAATTAGTACCGGAGGAGAGCAGAAGAAAACATTGTATCTGCCAAAACTGTTTAACCAAATTTAAGGATGGAAAACCGCTCCAGCCACTTGACAACTAAATAAACATCTAGTATTCTAGTCAAAATTATTCGTATAACTCCAATAATATGGTTTGGAGGTCTCTACCAGGAACCAATAATTCCTGATTACGAAGAAGGTACATGTACGTCGTGTATTTTCTTCGTAATCAGGAATTTTTTTTTATAAAAAAAAGAGGAGAGGATACTATGAATTTTGCTGAATTACCGAAAATTGAACTGCATTGCCATTTGGATGGCAGTTTGAGACCTGAGACTATTATTGACATCGCCCAGAAAGAGGGCATCAGCCTGCCTTCATTTATTGCGGGTGAGATCCAGAAAGAAATCACGGCGCCGATCAATTGCGAGTCGCTTGATGAATACTTGGAGAAATTCGCCATCCCCAATTTAGTCATGCAGTCAAAGGAAAGTCTAAGAAGAATTACCTTCGAGCTGTTTGAAGACGCAGCCCAGGAAAAGGTGAAATACATGGAGGTTCGGTTCGCGCCGTTGCTTCACACGAATAAAGGACTAACGATTGATGAAATCGTCCAGAGCGTGATCGACGGAATGCGGGAAGCCGAAAGCCGCTATGATATTAAAGGAAACATCATCCTGTCATGTATGCGGACGATGTCGGCAGAACGAGCTTTTGAGGTTGTGGAGCAGGGGAGGAAATTCCTCGGAAAGGGTGTCGTAGCCATTGATTTGTGTGCGGCTGAAGAGGAAGGCTTTTGCCACACCTTCGTGGAGCCGATTAAGCTAGCGCGTAAATACGGCTATCGTGTCACTATTCATGCGGGCGAAACCGGTATTGGAAAAAATGTCCTCGAGGCCGTGCAGCTTTTAGGCGCGGAACGAATAGGACACGGCGTTTTTATCAAGGACTGCCCCGAAGCGTATCAAATCGTGAAGGACCAGCAAGTGGTGCTGGAAATGTGTCCGACGAGCAACGTCCAAACGAAGGCCGTGAGCACTTTTCATGAACACCCCATCTACCATTTTCACAAAGATGGCATCAAAGTCACCATCAATACGGACAACCGAACGGTATCGGACACAACGATGGAAAAGGAATGCACCATCGTGGCGAACGAATTTCATTTAAGCTTGGAGGACTATCACCAAATTTATTTGACCAGTGTCGAAGCAAGCTTTGCTGATCCGCAGACAAAGGAAAGGCTGAAAGGGTATATAGCTGGAATTGGATGAATCGCCGCGGTAAGCCCGTTTTTTAGAAACATCCTGCCCTGGTCATGATTCGGTATCCTAGGGCAGGTTTTTTATGTGAAGGTTTGCTCTATTAGATTTTGGATTCGCCGATAAAATGGCTGGAATCGCCGATATTTTCAAAAATTCGCCGATAAATTGGGTGAATCCGCCGATATCCTCTCGAAATTCGCCGATAAATCCGAAGTCCCATTGGTAAAGTGTAATTTAATATGAAGGATTGCCATTTAATTGTTCAAACTCAAGTGAAAATATCAGGTCTTGTCTTATAGAAAAGCTCTATGAGACAATTTCATGTGGAAGTCATGAAGTCATGTCCCATAGAAAAGGTCTATGAGACAATTTTATGTGGAAGTCATAAAGTAATGTCCCATAGAAAAGGTCTATGAGACAATTTCAAGTGGAAGTTATGAAGTAATGTCCCATAGAAAAGGTCTATGAGACAACTTTATGTGGAAGGCATCAAGAGTTGTCCCATAGAAAAGCTCTATGAGACAATTTCATTTGGGATGCAACAAGTCATGTCCCATAGAAAAGGTCTATGGGACAATTTCATGTGGAAGTCAAGAAGTCATGTCCCATAGAAAAAGCTCTATGAGACAATATCATGTGGGATGCAACAGGCCATGTCCCATAGAAAAGCTCTATGGGACAATATCATGTGGAAGTCAAGAAGTCATGTCCCATAGAAAAGGTCTATGGGACAATATCGTGTGGGATGCAACAGGTCATGTCCCATAGAAAAGGTCTATGGGACAATTTCGTGTGGGATGCAACAGGTCATGTCCCATAGAAAAGGTCTATGGGACAATTTCATGTGGGATGCAAGAAGTCATGTCCCATAGAAAAGCTCTATGAGACAATTTCAAGTGGAAGTCATGAAGAGTTGTCCCATAGAAAAGCACTAT
>NZ_BNDS01000008.1:0-109109 GCF_014656545.1 Neobacillus kokaensis | reverse complement strand
AAGGTCTATGGGACAATTTCATGTGGAAGTCAACAAGTCTTGTCCCATAGAATAACCTTTTGGATATACCCAGAAATGTTGAATTGCACATATTGCCGTTCCTGCCGCAGAAGGCATTACCCTTCGCTTCCCAGCATAGCCTCGATTTCTTCTTGAATTTCTCTATTCACCGATTGAGACCGTTTTTTTCGCGATTCATGTTGGGTATCTTGATCAATAAAATGATTGGTATGTTTGTCAAAACACTCGAAGCAAATAGAGTAGTAATCTTTTTTCTCTTTTTTTAAAAAATCAAATTCCCACGTTTCAATTTCTAGATAGCTGACTTTCTCATTCGTTTCTTTTCCGCATAGCTCGCAGTTTGTTTTCATGATTCGTAACCTCTGCCTTTTAGTTTTTTGCTTGATAGCGCTCGTGAATTCTTTTTAAACGCCCATGATATTTCAATATATTTGCCTGTGCTTGTTTGGCCTCTTCACTCGTAGGCTGCAGGTTCGCAATATCCCAATACGTCACAACGGCATCCAATACTTGGTCAAAGTATTGCAGCGGGCCATAATTTGCATCTGTTGCAATGACCTTCATTCGATCTTCAAAGTCTGGCATAACGGCACCCGGCATCGAGAAGTTAATAATCACATTTTCAAAAAAGACAATGAAATTCGGATCTAGTTCAAGATGCGCTTTCACGGTGTCGCGATAAAAGGCATAATGAAGGGCTTCATCCTTCGCCAAACGCCGAAGCAGGGTGGCTAAATCCTTGTCGTATGGAGCCGCAATTTTCGCTACATTATTATAAAAAACGAGAGTAGCTAATTCCTGCAAGGAAGTATAGGCCATGGTTGCCAGCGGGTTAGTGAAGTCAGGCGACCAGCCGTTTTCTACTACACTTTTTCGTAATTCATGCAATCTTGCGGGATTGACGTTTCGTGTCACCAATAAATAGGTTTCAAGCAGGTTAGAGTGCTGGTCCTCTTCAGCCGTCCAAGTATGGACGAAATCATTGATGACCTTCATCGAATTTTTAAATGTATAATCCAAATGCGACGTGTACCAAGGTAAATTGACCTCTGTCAGCAAGGCGGTTTCAATCGCGGTGATCACACCTTCTGGAAGCGTGACCTGGCTCTCATCCCAAGGGACTCGTTTAAAGGACATGGCCTTGTCCCATGGAATAAATTCGTGATAGCTCCAGTCAATATTGGCAGAACGTTCTTTATGTAATTCATATAATTCTTTAATGCGGGGCTCTAAGCGAATATCTAAATCTGAACTTAACATATCTATTCTCCTTACAGTTAAATCATTCGAATTTTCTTAATAATTATAATGTAAATGAGAAAAGAAATACAGGAAAACGGCCGCTCTGTCTTTTTTTAAAAATATCGCTGCCTATTAATGTCAACACAGCAATGGCGGGGGCGGCTATCCCTATCAGAATCTGGCAAAAAGCGCCAGTAATAGAATCATAGAGTACTTTAATAAACCCAAGCTTTTATGGTAAAATGATTATTGTGTATATTAAAAAAATTCCTAATTCCAAATTCCGAATTCCGAATTCCGTTCTAAATCTAAAGACAGCTTAGAGTCAAAAGGAGATCTCATAATGGAAAAGAAAAATCTTGATTTGGCCATCCAACTGCGTCATGAGCTTCATGCCCATCCGGAATTATCCAACCAGGAAGTGTGGACAAAGCAGCATGTCATCGAATTTTTGAAAGCGAACACAAACTTTGAAATTGTCGACAGGGGCCGCTGGTTCTATGCCATTTATCACTCCCCTGTAGGAAAAAGAAATATTGCCTTCCGAGCTGATTTTGATGCCCTGCCGATCGAAGAAACGATTGAGCTGCCATACGGTTCCCAGTTCCCGGGCGTTTCGCATAAATGCGGCCACGACGGCCACACAGCTACACTTGCAGGTTTTGCGTTGGAAATCGAACAGACGGGATCTGACAACAACATCTTCTTCCTGTTCCAGCATGCTGAGGAAACAGGGGACGGAGCAGCTGAATGTGCGGTGTTCATCAAGGAAAATAACATCGACGAAATCTTCGCTTGGCATAATATGAGCGGTTTCCCTCACGGTGTTGTGTATGTGAAAGACGGTACGGCGCTCTGTGCATCCAAGGGGATGACGATTTCGATGGAAGGTATTCCTTCGCACGCAAGTGAACCGGAAAAGGGCATCAATCCATCCTTTGCGATTGCAAAAATTATCGAAGCGATTCCTGAATTGATCGATCCAAGTGCAAATAAGGGTCTTGTGCTTTGTACAATTGTTCAAGTGGACATCGGCGCCAAGGCTTTCGGGGTCAATGCCAGCAAGGGGTCCATCAGCATGACAATCCGAGCCCTTTATGAGGAAGAGCTGGATCGTCTGCAGCAAAATTTAGAGGATCTAGCCCGTTCCGAAGCCGAGAAGTTTGGTTTGAAAGTACGCTTCGAATACCAGGACGAATTCCCGGAAACGGCAAACGACAAGGAAAGCAGCGACAAGATTCGTCAGGTCTGCCAAGAAAAAGGACTTCCGATGGCCGAGCTGGAAGAAGCCTTCCGCGGTTCCGAAGACTTCGGACACTACACGAAGCTGACAAAAGGCTCTTACTGTTTTATAGGAAACGGAGAAACCTATCCACACCTCCACAGCTACGAGTATGATTTCAAGGACGATCTCATCGAAACAGCGGTAGAAGTGTTTAAAGGACTTGCGGAAAAATAAGAGTAGAAGGAGCTGGCGAACGTGTTCACCAGCTCTTTTTGTCGTTGGGTAATCCATTTTGTTCCAATTATTGTAGAATAACAGCTGGATTTTGTAGAAAAAGGAGTGAATTATGTAGAATTACAGCCGGATTATGTAGAAAAAGGCCCGGATTATGTAGAATTTACTCCAAAAACTCAGCTGCAATCCAGATGTCAGGGCTGGCACAAGTTAGTTAATTTGTTCCAATTATTGTAGAATTACAGCTAGATTATGTAGAAAAATGCCTGGATTATGTAGAATTCACTCCAAAAACTCAGTTGCAATCCAGATGTCAGGGCAGGCACATGTTAGTTAACTTCCTTTTTTTAAAAAAATCAATAATATATCTTCCAATTGAAGCTAGATATCTCCAATTTAATAAATATATCTGCAGCTTAAATTCCCCACACAATGACTTTCACATAGCTAAATTTTTCCACGCAACATAAAAAAGCCAGTCGCAGGGACTGGCTCGGTATCCTTAATAAAACCTCTTAAAACCTTCAAAGTGTGCTTTGTAGTATGGATTATCCAAATTGGAAATCGCTACGCCAATGTCGCTGGCGTGGATGAATTGATTGTTGCCAAGATAAATGCCAAGATGCGAAATGCCTTTTTTATATGTATTTTCAAAAAAGACGAGGTCGCCTGGCTGTGGCTTGTCAACGTAATAGGCGCGGGCATAGTAGCCTGCAGCGGAAGTACGCAGCAGGGACTTGCCGGAATTTTTGTACACGTAATAGATAAATCCGCTGCAGTCAAAGCCATCAGGAGTATTACCGCCCCACACATATGGGACTCCGATTAAATCCTTCGCAATGGAAATTGCCTTTTGAGAGAGAGCAGCATTAGACGGCTGTTCAACGCTCTCTGGCTTCGCTACAGCTTCAGTCGGCTTGGACGTGCCAGCTTGACTAGGCACCTTCAATGTTTGTCCGACATAAATTATATCGGAAGTAAGATTATTCAGCGACTTCACGTTCTGAATGGTTGTATCAAATTGTACGGCAATTTTGCCGAGGGTGTCACCGCTCACAACACGATAATTGGCTGTTTTCCCCGGATTTTCAGCAGGTGCTGCTGGTCTCGCTGGAGCTTGCGGCGCTGGCTTCGTCACAGGCTTTACCGCGGGTTTCGCTGCTGCTTGTGGAGCCGTTTTTGCAGGCACCTTCAATTTATCCCCGACCCGGATAAAATCAGATTTGAGACCGTTCAGTGACATTAAGCTCGCTACAGACGTGTCATACTTCGCGGCAATTTTTCCGAGGTAATCGCCGCTCTTCACGGTATATACAGCAGTGGCTGCTGGTCTTGCAGCCGGCTTAGATGCAGCAGGTTTGGCACTAGGCTTGGCTGCAGCTGGTTTTACCACCGGCTTTGCCACAGCTGGTTTCTTAGACGCTGTCGTAATGGCTGAACCTGAACTATTAGATACCTTCAGCACCTGTCCGATATAAATCATATCACTGTTAAGCTTGTTCCACTGCTTGAGTTCGCCAATGGTCACATCAAAACGATTGGCAATCTTAACTAGGGCATCGCCTTTGACAACTGTATAGGTAGCTGACTTGGATGCTTGGGTATGTTTAACAGCGGCGGAAACCTGAAGAGTTTGGTTGATGTGGATGAGATCTGAGTTTAAGCCGTTGAGTTTCTTTATTTGAGCAACGCTCGTATGATATTTGCTGGCAATCTTCGATAAAGAATCGCCTTCTTGAACTTTGTATGTAGCGGCGTGTGCGGAGCCGGCGTATGCAATTGAAAGCAGCGCGGCAGTCGACAACGTCCGAACAATAGTTTTCTTCACTTGACAAATCACCTCAAATTCCTTTACTTTTCCAATATTTTATCATAGATTGCTAGCGTTTTGGGGAAGGTTTTGCAAAAATGTGTAATTTTCCGGGAAATTTTGCAGAAAGCCGACAGGGAAATGTCCGGAAAAAACCAATTTTAAATGGCATTTCGACGCTGTTCATAAAATTTCAACAATTTTCTAACTGGAAATAGATTTACAAGCATCTTTCCTTATAGTAAAATATGACATTATAACTTTAGGAGGATTTTGAATTGGAGAAGGAGGAAACAAAACAAAGCCCTGAGATTGCCGCTTTCACAGCGATCGTGAAAAAGGCATATGACAAAGGCCGAAACGAAAGAGAACTCACCCTCGAACAACTAATGGAAGACTTAAAGACTGACCTTAAAAATTTAGTGATTGGCTAAAATATAAATAAGAGAAAAAGGCTGCCGAAGAATGCAAATCGGCAGCCTTTTTGAATTTTATTTTTAAAAAGGAAAGCGCTTAACCTTAATTAATCTCAAAAATAGATTAATTTTATGAAAAATTGATATTGTTAAGATTAATTATAAAGGAATAAAATACATTCATAGATTTTTTTAATTCAACACAGGACGCTTTCCAACTTAGAATCCGCTGCTTTACCAATTAGCTGAAATCCCCCTTTAAAGGGTTTGTTCACAGGTGAGCATAAAAACCAAGAATCACCATATAGCGTCAGAAGGGAGTTTGACATGAAGAAAATAGAAGCGATTATCAGACCTCAAAAGCTAACGGAGACGATTAAGGGGCTTAAAAGTATTGGGATTACAGGCTTTACTGTATCCCAGGTGGTGGGGCGCGGAAAACAGAAAGACAGCCAGGGTGTCTATCGCGGGAAAAATTATAAAGTCACGCTCCATCCAAAGATAAAATTGGAGATTGTCCTTTCGGATTATATGGTGGAGCCGACGATTCAGAAAATCGTCGCTTCTGCCCAAACGGGAGAAGACGGCGACGGTAAAATATACGTTTATCCGATCTTAGAAGCCTATAACATTCGAACAGGAAAAGCCGACGAGGATATTGATGACTTGATAAATAGGGAGGACGAACAATCATGGAGCTAATGTATATAAATACCGTGTGGATTGTGCTGGCTGCGGCCATGGTGCTTTTTATGGAAGGCGGCTTCAGCTTACTGGAAGCTGGTTTTGTGAGAACGAAAAATGCCGTCAATGTCACGATGAAGATTTTTGTTGATTTAACAGTCGGAGCTTTAGCATTTTGGATAGCGGGCTTCGGGATTATGTTCGGCAAAGATGCCTTTGGAATCATTGGCACTACTCTTTTTGGAAGCCCGGAAAAAATGGCGATGTCCATTGAATTGCCGAGTGCCGCCTTTGTCCTGTTCCAAATGGGATTCGCCGTAGCTTGTGTTTCAATTGTATCTGGTGCGGTTGCGGAAAGAATGAATTTTAAGGCATATATCGTCACAGTCGCCCTGATTTGTGCCGTTATTTTTCCGCTTTCAGGCCACTGGATTTGGAACAATGACGGCTGGCTGGCGAAATTGGGGATGAAGGATTTTGCCGGTTCCGGTGCCATCCATGCGGTAGGCGGCTTTGCGGCTTTCGCGATGGCCAAACGGTTAGGCCCGAGAAAAGGCCGGTTTAATTCAGACGGAAGTGCCAATGTGTTTGCGCCAAGTAATATCCCGTTGGCTTCAGCCGGTGCTTTTATATTATGGTTTGGCTGGTTTGGGTTTAATGCCGGAAGTACATTAGATGCGTCAAATTCAAACCTGGCATCGATCGCCCTGAATACGATGCTAGCCGGGGCAAGCGGCGGTACAGCTGCCCTGTTCCTAACAATGAAAAAGTTCGGGAAAGCAGATCCGAGTATGACGATTAATGGAGTTTTGGCCGGACTTGTTGCCATCACAGCTGGCTGTGCCTTTGTTTCTCAATGGAGTGCCATTGTAATTGGGGTTATCAGCGGCGTGATCGTGATTTACGCAACTTTATTGGTCGATAATTTAAAGGTAGATGACCCAGTGGGAGCGGTGGCGGTTCATGGCTTCAACGGAGTATTTGGCACAATCGCAGTTGGATTGTTCGATACGTCACAAGGTCTTTTGACAACGGGCGATTTTTCTCTTTTAAAAATTCAAGTACTAGGGGCCGTAGTAGTCGTTGTTTGGGGAATTGTTGGCGGCGCGGTGATCGCGAAGGTTTGTGAAATGACGGTAGGCTTCCGGGCAAGTGAACGGGAGGAAGAAGAAGGTTTGGATATGTCCTACCACGGAATTCCTGCCTATAACGAACTAGAGCGTTTCACAGACATACCCACCAGTTTGTATGATTTTGAAGAGACAACCGGAATCTCCGTTGCGCCGATTCGCACGGGTAAAGGAAGAATTGTTTAATGTATAAAAAGTATCAGACAGCCAGCTGTTCGGCTGTCTGATACTTTTTAAAAATTTTTAAAGGATCCGTCCTTTTAAGATTTCAATAACTGTTCAATTCGATTAACTCTCATATCGATTTTGGCGCGCTTTTCGGATGATACCGTCCCGTTAGCTGCTTTCAATTATGATCGGTCGTTTTCCCCTTATTCATTAACTTCACGACATTCTCCTTAGGGCTCCAGCAGTTAAATTTATAATGCGTCTTGGTTTCATAGCCTAACCGGCTGCAGAAATATTTCGCACCGTCAGCAGTTTTCTCCACTTTAAAATGCCGGCATGTCGCGCAGCAATGGTAATCCTTCATCGCATATCCCTACCTTATTCGGCCTAATGTTTATTTTCATTGTACAATGAATTGTTTGATGCGGGTGCAAAAATAATCATCTTAAAACTGGCGGGATTGGTGTTAGAAAAAGGAAAATAGATTTTTTGAAGCGAAGTTCGGTCCAGAACGGCATCTACTTACCGTGCGAAAGGAAAAATCCATCGCAGACATCAAGTTTGCGGCCGTCTAGTTACTGTTAAAAAGGAAAAATCCATCGCAGCCATCAAGTAGAGCCCGTCTAGTTACCGTCAAAAAGGGAAAATCCAACCCAGCCATCAAGTAGAAGCCGTCTAGTTACCGTCAAAAAGGAAAAATGCATCTCAGACACCAAGTAGAGACGGTCTAGTTACCGTCAAAAAGGAAAAATGCATTCCAGCCACCAAGTAGAGCCAGTCTAGTTACTGTCAAAAAGGAAAAATCCATCGCAGCCATCAAGTAGAGCCCGTCTAGTTACTGTCAAAAAGGAAAAATCCATCCCAGCCACCAAGTAGCCCCCGTCTAGTTACTGTCAAAAAGGAAAAATTCATCCCAGGCATAAAGTAGCGGGCGTCTAGTTACTGTCTAAAGGGAAAAATCGATCCCAGACATTAAGTAGCGGCCGTCTAGTTACCGTCAAAAAGGAAAAATCCATCGCAGCCATAAAGTAGCGGGCGTCTAGTTACCATAAAAAAGGAAAAATCCATCTTAGACACCAATTAGCTGGCGTCTAGTTACCGTCAAAAAGAAAAATCCATCGCAGCCATAAAGTAGCCCCCGTCTAGTTACCGTCAA
The DNA here is from genome assembly GCF_014656545.1 of Neobacillus kokaensis. Lineage (GTDB taxonomy): Bacteria > Bacillota > Bacilli > Bacillales > Cytobacillaceae > Neobacillus > Neobacillus kokaensis. Next base: position 101,023 of record NZ_BNDS01000008.1, on the reverse strand, counting down.
AAAGGAAAAATGCATCCCAGACACCAAGTAGAAGCCGTCTAGTTACCGTCAAAAAGGAAAAATGCATCGCAGCCACCAAGTAGAGCCAGTCTAGTTACTGTCAAAAAGGAAAAATGCATCGCAGACATCAAGTAGCCTCCGTCTAGTTACTGTCAAAAAGGAAAAATGCATCGCAGCCATCAAGTAGAGCCCGTCTAGTTACCGTCAAAAAGGAAAAATGCATCGCAGACATCAAGTAGAGTCCGTCTAGTTACTGTCAAAAAGGGAAGTAGCCTTCATCTAAGTAGTCTAGCAACGCAATCCAGCCCCGCCGCCCCCAGCCAATTTTTGCACTTTGCCAAGCACTTCCATTAATATATGAAGTAACCAACAAGAAAGCCGGGACCGATAATCAAAACCAGAAAAGAGGGTACACCATTGGATCACACAGAAGACTATCAATTGTCATTGCAGAACATTGAATTTTTATCGTCAAGAATCTACCCGGGGGTTGAGATTCTTCTTGTTCTTGATGGTGAATTAGTAGTGGAAATGGATAGCGGCATTTATTATCTGAGGGAAAATGACTTGCTGGTGATTAACCGAAATCAATTGTATCAAGTGCGGGCTGTAAAGAATAACACGGTTTTAATCGTACGCATTCCGGATACCTTTATCTCCAAATATTATGAGGAGTACCGGCAGTATCATTTTCATTTATTTTCGCAGCAGATTGATCGCGGGAAAGAAAATATTATGGCGGAGCTGCGTAAATCTCTTGCGGAGCTGCTGATTACCTATTGCCGGCATGAAAAGGACTCCCAGCTTGAGGTGCATATTTTAATCTGCAAAATTTTGCTGACGCTCATTTTGAGATTTAAAGGGGAACGCAGCCATGTGGAAGAAATGGATGTCAAGGATCAGCGCTTAAAAGAGATGATTTCCTATATCAAGCAGCATGTTGACGAACCGATTACATTAGAGGATGTAGCGGCCCATTTTTATCTGTCACCCAGTTATTTTTCGCGTTATTTTAAACAGCATGCAGGGATTGGGTTCAGCCGTTATTTAATGAATCTTCGCCTGGAACACAGCGTAAAGGACTTACTGTATACCAAGGATTCCATCACCTTTATTTCTATGAAAAATGGCTTTCCTAATACAAAGTCGTTTACCAATTTATTTAAAGAGGTATACGGCGAGACACCGCATGCGTTTCGCGAAAAGAACGCCCAGGAACAAGTGGATGTCGTAAAAAGTTATCAATTGGATGGCTCGGAGACATTGCTGGAATCCCCTGACATTATCATGAAATTAGGTGTGTATCTATCTGATGGGGATGATACCGCAGCCTTTAGTAATACAGAAACCCACTTCGAGGAATTGAAGATTGACGTAACTTCTTCAGGCAGGAAAAAATTGAACCATCCATACAAAATTTTAGCGATAGGTGAACTCCGAGAGCTGCAAAAGGTAAACGTTCGGACACAGGTGTTATTAGCGAAAAGGGCGTTGAACATCAAATATATCGGGATTCATCAGTTATTAAGCGGCAGGACGATCCCAACGGCAGTCGAAACGGATGAATTAATCCCGACAACATCACCTTACTATAATGCGGATGAAATCATCGAGTTTATGAAGACCCATGATTTATCCTTATTTACGTACATAGCGTACAAAGAAATAGCCGCAGATGAACAGGCGTTTCTTGAAAAATTAGAACATTTTTTAAGGCATTGCTTGCAGGTGTTTGGGGAGAGGTATGTCAGCTCCTGGTGTTTTATGTATTCCGCAAATGATGAGGATAGCGAACAGGTACAGTGTTTCTATGCAACGTTGTACAAGCTATTAAAAACAATGGTTCCTTCGATTCAAGTTGGCGTGCTATTACCATTTTCCTTTCAAACAGGAACAACAGATGATGAACATAAATGGATGCTGCGCAAGCAAGAGCAACTTGATTTTATCGCATTTCAGGCTAGCTCCAATGAAATGGTCGATTTTAAAGATATCATCGATGATCAGTATCTAGCAGCGAAAGATTTTATTAAAAATAAAACCGAGAAATTAAAGCACTTTTTAAAAAGCCATGCAATCGAAAAACCGCTCCATTTGATTACGTGGAGTTCCTTTTCGGGTAATACGCGGTATACGAATGGGATTTTTTTCAGAGGGGCGCTCATATTGAATGATGCGATTACAATCGCAGATGATGTGGAATCACTTGGTTTCTGGATTAATACCGAGGTACATGAAAGAATGGTGGGGGGAAGGAATATTCCACTCGAAGGAATGGAGCTGTTTCATTATTTTAAAGGGAAGCGGCCGGCCTATTACGCGATGTCCTTTTTCAACAGGCTGCAAGGAAACGTCATCTCAAAGGGTGCAGATCATGTGATGACGGAAAATGAAACAGGCTATCAGATTGTGTTAATGAACAACAAGATTGTGAATCCCTATTTTTCTATCGAAGAAACCTTTTCACAAAAATTAATGAAAGAAGTGCGCGTGACAGTCAAAGGGATTCCAAGCGGGGAATATCAAATCCGGAAATATGTGTTTGATAAGGACCATGGTGCCCTTTACAAGAGCTGGCGGGAAAATAACAGTAAATTTGGAATGGACGCTGAGATTATTGATTACATTACCCATTCCAGTCAGCCGTCTTTAGAAGTATTTGATGAAATGATTGAAGGGGAATGGTCGTTTTATTCGTACTTAACCATTAATGCCGTTCACTTTTTTGAACTAAGAAAAGTCATTGTGTAAAAAATTTACCGTTCATTTTTGCTTAGATAATTTACAAGTATAGAATTACACCTGCTAAATGACCTATATCGGATAAAAAATGACTCCTTTTTTAAGGGGTCATTTTTTATAATAAAGATGCTTAAGCGCCGGTGTTGTTTAAGAAAGATTCTAGGAGGTAACTATATGGAGACTTATAAAGGTACAAATAAATTGATTACCGGAATTGTGTTCGGTGTTATTACCTTTTGGTTGTTTGCCCAAGCCATGGTGAACGTGGTGCCGGCTGTACAATCTGATTTAGGGATTTCACTTGGGACAATAAATATTGCAATTAGTTTATCTTCATTATTCTCAGGCATGTTTATCGTAGGTGCCGGTGGTTTAGCGGATAAAATTGGACGAAAAAAGATTACCTATATTGGTTTCATATTGAGTATTATTGGTTCCCTTCTCCTTGTTATAACTCAGGGAGCACTGCTTCTCATTATCGGCCGTATTATTCAAGGGATTTCAGCGGCATGTATTATGCCGGCAACGATTGCTTTAATGAAGGAGTATTTTGAAGGAGCGGAACGTCAGCGCGCACTAAGCTTCTGGTCGATCGGTTCTTGGGGCGGCTCAGGCGTGTGTTCGTTCGCTGGCGGTGCAATTGCCACCTATATGGGCTGGAGATGGATCTTCATCTTCTCTATTATCTTTGCTGTTATTGGGATGCTGCTTATTAAAGATACGCCAGAAAGTAAAGCACAATCAAAAGGCGCATTTAAATTTGACGTGGCAGGCTTAGTTATATTGATTATCACGATGCTAGCTTTGAACCTGTTCATTACGCGCGGCGCAGATTGGGGCTGGACAAGCGCTCTTACGCTCGTTTGTTTGGCTGCATCCATAATCGGCGTTATTGTATTCGTGAAAGTGGAAAAAAACAATGCAATTGCTTTAATCGACTTCTCTTTATTTAAAAATAAACCATATGCCGGTGCAACGTATTCTAACTTTTTATTAAATGCCGTTGCCGGTACATTAGTTGTGGCCAATACGTATGTCCAAGTGGGCCGCGGATTTACCGCTTTCCAATCAGGAATGCTTTCACTTGGTTACCTGGTTGCCGTTTTAGCGATGATTCGTGTCGGCGAGAAAATTCTTCAAAAAGCAGGGGCTAAATCGCCAATGATTTGGGGAACCGTCATCACGACGATTGGTGTAGCACTTATGGGTCTTACCTTCTTACCAGGCATTGCTTATACAGTTATGGTGTTCATCGGTTTTGCTTTATTCGGTCTAGGACTTGGCATCTATGCCACTCCATCGACAGATACGTCCGTATCAAATGCGCCTTCCGATAAGGTTGGGGCAGCGGCAGGGGTTTACAAAATGGCAAGTTCACTTGGCGGGGCATTCGGTGTGGCGATCTCAGCTGCTGTCTATGGTGCCATCACAGCTGTCAGCGGTGTGGAAGTGGCCGCAACAGCCGGCATTATCGTCAACGTGATCTTCGGAATAGTGGCCCTCCTTTCCATCGTGGTCATGGTTCCGAAAAATGCAGGAAAAGAGCATCAGCAAGTACTCGCTAAAAAGGCTAGTTAATGGTTGAATTAGCCATAATAAACAAAGTGAACGCAGTAAATGGAGGGAATCGATATGAAAGAGCAATTAATGAAAATGCTAGAAGAACGGAAAGAAGAAATGATTCAAATTCGTCGATATCTTCATGAACACCCTGAATTATCCTTTCAAGAGGAAAATACAAGCAAGTATATTGAAGAGTTTTATAAAGGTAAAGATGTCGAAGTGGATAAAAATGTTGGCGGCGGGCATGGCTTGATCGTGACCATTACAGGCGGCAAGCCTGGAAAAACGATCGGGCTGCGGGCAGATTTCGATGCGCTTCCGATTTTTGAAGAAACAGATGTGCCATTCAAATCGAAAAACCCAGGCGTCATGCATGCCTGTGCACATGACGGACATACCGCCTACCTAATGATTCTGGCTGACTGCTTGATTCAACTAAAGGATCAAATTCCTGGAAAAATAAAAATCATCCATCAACCAGCAGAAGAGGTGCCGCCTGGTGGGGCGATCGGCATGATTCAATCTGGATTACTGGACGATTTAGACAATATTTTCGGGATTCATTTACTGCCAATGGGACCAGCGGGTGTTGTCGGCTATAACAGCGGCTACGTATTTCCCGGCCGTGCCTACTTTAAGTTAAAGGTTCAAGGTGTGGGCGGACATGGTTCATCGCCGCACTTAGCAAATGATGCCATCGTCGCAGGTGCCCATTTTGTCACAGCTGTTCAAACGGTCGTCAGCCGCCGCTTAAACCCATTTGATATGGGGGTTATTACCATCGGATCGTTCGACGGAAAAGGGACATTCAATGTGATAAAAGACAGCGTAGAACTAGAAGGCGACGTTCGTGCCATCACAGATGAATCACGGGAATTAATTGAACAAGAAATCCGCCGCATCGCCAAGGGCATTGAACAAGAATTTAATGTAACCTGCGAACTCACCTATACACCGGATTATCCACCATTATATAACAATCCGGAATTGACCGAGAGGGTAGCTGGATTTTTAAAAAATGCAAAGGATCAAGACATTAGAGAGGTAAAGGAATTCCCTAAATTATCTCCATCAGAAGACTTTGCACACTATGCAAAAAAATTCCCAGCGTGCTATTTCTACATTTGCTGCACACCAAAAGGGGTCGAAAAACCATACTTTAACCACCATCCAAAATTCGATATCGACGAGGACGCCCTGTTAGTAGCCGCAAAAGCCGTAGGACAGGTTGTTTGTGGATATTATAAATTAATTTAATAAAAAACAAAGGCTTCTTCCAATAATGTAAAAAATGACAGGTATGAATCTAACAAAATAGACCACAACTGTCATTTTTTTTATTTTAAAATAACCCTAAACCACAATTGATTCGTATGATTTAAGCAGATAACGTTCTATAAATTCTAATCCATCATTTTCGTGGTGTCCTGTAACGAAATCAGCTGCTACTTTAATCTCTTCGGCAGCGTTTCCCATTGCGACACCAGTTCCGACGTGACGAAGCATCTCTATATCATTGGGTCCGTCTCCAATGGCTGCGACTTCTTTTGGACTTATTCGTAATGCGGGAAGTAAGCTGTTTATAGCAGACCATTTGGAAACATGAGGAGCCACTATAGTATTACACTTAAACAAACTGGCAGGTTTGTTTAAGTATAATCTGTTACATTCTTTAAAAGCCTTAAACTATGGCTTTTTCGCTTTTGACAATTAAAATGGGGTTGTCTCATAAAAAAAGGAACCGCTTTTGCGATTCCTGAGAATTTTCTATTCATTTGCAATATTTATGATACTGAGCGAATTGGTAAGTGCAGATTTGGACTTGCTGACATCAGGGCTTGATGAACGAACTGTAGCCAACACTACGTCAATGGTTCCATCAATTTTTGTCCAAGTGGTACCATCTATTTTCCTAAGTTTAGGCTCTTCTGAATCCCATTGATGTTCCAAATCGTCCGCACTTTTCTTCGCTAAAGAAAAGTTTTTGGAGTTAACATCTTTTAGCATAGTATTTTCAATTGTAGCGAAAGCAGTTAATTGTCCAACTAATGTTGTTGAAGAAGCATTTACTGATAATTTATTTGCGGTGTTTAGGACGCTGAGTGAATTGTTTAGTGCAACTTTACACTTGCTGGCATCTGGATTGGCCGAACGAGCAGCTGCTAATACAACGTCAATCGTACCATCTAATTTAGTCCATGTGGTGCCATCGATCTTTCTAAGTTTAGCTTCTGATGTGTCCCATTGATGTTCTAAATCATCCGCACTTGTTTTAGCTGAACTAAAGTTATTTGAGTTTACTTCCGTTAGCATATCATTTTCAATTTTAATAAATCCTGTTAATTGTCTACCTAATGAAGCTTGTGAAGAAACTGTTTGCGATGCTATAGAATTACTTCTCCACATATAACCGCCTATACCAACAATTAAGAAAATACACAGTGCCGCAATGGTTTGATTCATAACATTTTTTTTGCTTCCATTAGGTCGTCCTGTTTTTGTTGTTTTGCTTTTTGCATGTATATCAATTTTTGTAACAGCAAGAAAAACTATAATTGCTAAGATAGCTACAAGAAAAATGACACTAGTCACAGTTGTACCCAACCCTAACCCGCCATTAACTTTTGGTTGGGAAAGGAAATCTCCTAATGATGCTCCTAGAGGACGAGTCAAAATATACGCAATCCAAAATGCTAGTACACCATCAAGTTTCATTTTCCACGCTAAGAATATACAGGATAGGATAATAATTACAGTTAATCCAGTATTAAGATAACCAAGCCCTAGTTGTTCGGAATATAAGTCACCGACTGCAGTTCCGAGTGCAAATGTGAAAAGTATGGTAAGCCAATAGGATACTTCTCTTTTTGTTGTAAAGATTGAGTGTATCGAGAGTGTTTTTTCACTTAGATACCAAAATAGAAAAGTTAATCCTAGAAGTACGGAAAAAACGGCTGTGCTTATCTCGAGAGGTACACCTATACCGTCAGTCAAATTATCTGTTACCAACGTTCCAAACACGCTTATAAGCACAACCGTTGTCCAATAAATGCCTGAAACGTATTTCTTTGCTCTAAATTGAAGAAACAACACAATGAAAAATGCTATTCCCATAATGATTGTAGTGTTAGTTAATCCAAATCCAAGGTTGAAGTTAAGGAAATCGGCAAACGTTTCACCAACAGTTGTACATAAAATCTTAATGATCCAGAAGAAAATAGTTACTTCTGGCACCTTGCTAAACAATTGTTTTACAACTGGTTCTTGCAGTACGGTATTTTCAGTAGCTGATAAATTTTTTGACAAAAACTCATCTCCTTTTTGGTAACCATTATTATCAAAGCCCTATTTTCATCACCAAAATCAACTATAATATAATGACTTTTAGTTTTTATTAAGGAGAGATTAAATTCATCTGAAGTGTCTATTAATTTCTATAATTTTTTATTAGTGAAAGTTTAAGGGCCACACAAAACTTTGCGATTTGAACAGAATAAATTGCATTGTATAATTCCCTGATTTCATTTTAATCATATTCCCTAGATGAAACCTAAAATATTGGAGTTTCTAAGGAATTATGGGGGTGGGGATGAGGGAATATTAATCTTCCCTTTATTAAAAATAGGAAATTTTCACCAAAATGAGTTTGCTGATTTTCAGCAGCTCCATTTTAAAGTCAAGATTGTGAAATAATGTACTTACACTAGAGGGTGCATTTCTTAAAGAAAAGAAGGCTGCCACAAACGGCAGCCTTTTGTTATTGAGCTAAATGTCAAAATAGTTCTATAAGGAGATATAATTATGCCATTATTCTGGAGGATATTTATATGTAGCTAAGTGAGTATGATTAATCAATTTCACCTCTGGACCATAAGAAATTCTATAAGTCATTCGGTCCTTCCCTATTGAAACCCAGTGTCCACCATCGGTTGGCTCAATTTCAAAGGTGATATCCAAAATAAAACCACGGAAACCATTTACTCTTTTTGTTTCAATCACTTCAATTTTCCAGGGAGCAACAGAAGGTGAGAAATCACTAAAAATCTTTGGATAATAATAGTTATGTAAATCTTTATCAATATAAGGAGAAAGCAAGTTCATAAGCATATCCTGTAACCTAAGCTCTTTAGAGTCTTGGGTAGGTTGATCTGATAAAGCAGTTGTTGCTTGAAAACAAGAAATAAGAAAAAGAGATAGGATAAAAGCGATTGGTATCTTCTTCATTTTAAATACACCTCTCTACGTCTTTATCTAATGAATTGTATTGTTACCTTTTCCGAATAAGGTATGTACTTATTGTACAAACGGGTAGCTTTCGTTTAATAATGCGTTGTTACTGGCAGCACGTATTCTTATCCCACCAACGGGAAGCAGGCAGTTCAAAAAGAAGGGTTTATTAAATGGTATTATGTCGTATATGCAGCGGAAATAATGAAGGCGAAATCGTTGGTTTTTCTTCTGGTGGTAAAGAACGAAGTGGAAAATATAATGGCTTTGATGGGGAATTGTATGCAATTTATTTTTAAAATGGCTAATGAGAACATATGGAAATGATGTAATCAGGGTGGCTTATTCTTATCTAAAAAAAGGCGATTAGCAGAAGATGTGGCACAAGATGTATTTTTTAAGTGTTATGAAAAAATGGATACCTTTCGAAATGAATCGGCTTATAAAACCTGGATTTTAAAAATTACAGTGAATAGGTGTAAAGATGTTTTAAAGAGTTGGGCTAATAAGAATGTATTATTTACCGATTTGGATTAAACAGGAAAACCGAACGATTGAGCATAAATTGTTGAAATAATATTTTATTAAAATAATTTTTTTGATATTCCACGCTTGTCCAATCATCTTTATTCTCTATGCATATTTTATCATAGAGAGACAGAGATCTCTCACACCATAAGCCTGCACCGCCGTATGGCACCTCCTGCACATTGGGATACCTCCAGAGAAGCGTATCGTTCGTTTGATACGCTTCTTTTTATTTGATCAGACCTTTAGAGCATAAATAAATATGATACCTTAAAATTTCTAACACTAGAGGATTAATGGAATTTTATTGCAGTTTCTATTAATAATTATGTACATGGTCATCATAAAAATAACGGGATTTTATTACTATCTTGAAAAAACAATAGAAGGAGACGAGCTGTTATTCTAAGGAATCGAATGCTTTTATGATAATCTTAAATAAGCGAAAACGTATGAAATGAGGAATGATATGGGGAGCATCAATAAGCAAAAGCGCAAAACACTGAAAATGATACTACGAGGATTGGCCATCATTATTGGGGGATTTATAGCAGCCTACGGACTAGAAACGGTGTTAATCCCAAACAATGTATCTGATGGGGGCGTGACGGGTCTTAGTATCGTTAGTTCCGAATTATTTGGCTTACCATTAGGAGTTCTTATTGGAATTATTAATATTCCTTTTATTTGGTTAGGATATCAACAAATTGGCAAAAGCTTTGCTATGTATTCGATGATCGGCATCGCTTCACTAGCTGTTGGTACAAGTCTCATGCACGATATGCCGGCGATTATTGAAGGGGACACCCTGTTAATAACGGTTGTTGGCGGTATTATCCTCGGTATTGGAATGGGGGTAGCCTTACGTAATGGCGGTGCATTAGATGGTATTGATATGCTCGCTGTGCTGCTAGCCAGAAAATTACCGTTTGGGACAAGTGATTTCATTCTTTTTTTAAACCTGTTTGTCTTTATTTTTGTTTCTATCGTATTCGGCCTTCAAGGGGCGATACTGTCGGCGATCGCTTACTATATTGCTTCTAAAGTGATTCACATCGTGGAAGAAGGGTTAAGCGGCTCCAAAACCTTTAAAATTATCACCACTCAGCCGGAATTAATGGTGGAGACTATACGCGAGCGCTTAGGTCGAAGTGCAACGTACAATGAAGTTTTTGGCGGATATTCCAAAGAAAAATTTAAGGAAATTACATGTGTCATTAACCGCTTAGAAGATAGCAAAATAAAAGAAATCATTAATGAAATTGACGAAGAAGCTTTTGTAACGGTATATGATGTAGCAGAAGTGAAGGGTGGTAATTTCAGAAAGCGTAATATTCATTAGAACAAAACGAATTTACCATAAAATCCCACAAAGGTCTCCTTTATCGATTGGCTAAAGGGAATCTTTGTGGAATATTTATGTAATGACTTATGCAAGTAGTATAGGTGAACCTAATGAGGCAGCACTAGCTGCTGTATCTTTTAAGTAAACCCGAGATTGCCCTTTCGAACGAGAAGGGATTTTTTCTTTACAGTAAATGTTTCTAAAATTTAGAATAATATGTTGATTTATGTATGGAGGTGGGGGAGGTAGGTTGGTTGAAAAAAGAAAATGTGCTGCTTTTTATTATTATGGTTTCTTTATTGGCACTAGGTGCAGCTGCATTTTTTAAATGGAACGGGTGGTTGTTACTTTTAGGTATGGCCATTATTTACGGCTTACTGGTGGCTGGTACGTTCTTAATTGAAAAAAGATATCCATTCCAAAGGCTGTTTGCATTATCTGTTATTTTCTTGATTCTACTTTTTTTGGCTGGTGGGTGTATACTACTGATTGGTCATATTCTTTAGCTACACTTCCTTTAAATATATTAGTATTAATGTATGGTTTATATGCGATATATAAACAATTCCCACGACAAGACCATAAGGATTAGATATTAGTAGTCAAACTTGATCAAATTAGTGAGCTCCTATTTAATGATGGATGCAGAGGTGAGAGTAGCAATGAGTAGACAAATTGAAATGAAAGAGGCCATTCATTATATTCAAACACACCTTTATGACCATATCACACTCGACATATTGGCCAGCCATGTATCGTATAGTCCCTATCATTTTAGCAGGATTTTTAAAGAAGAAACGGGCCTTTCGCCTTTATATTTTGTTTCCTCCATGCGGCTGCAGCGTGCAAAGGAGTTATTGCTAAACACAAATATGAGTGTCCGGGATATTAGTTTAGAGATCGGACAACAAAGTTTAGGAACGTTTACTACCCGGTTTAGCAAAAGTGACGGCGTGACGCCTGCCTATTTCCGCAATACCCAGGAGCAGGCTGAAAACTTACTGAACTCTCTGCATGGGCTGGAAAGAGAAACAAAACTTCAACATAGTGTGAATAGCTTCCTATCCGTTAATGGAACCGTCTTTACGGAAGAAGAGTTTGAAGGGGTAATCTTAGTCGGCTTATTTCCAAAACCCATTCCGGAAGGCCTTCCCCTTTATGGGACACTCCTTTTTTTCCTTGGAGAATTTCAGTTTCATAATGTTAAACCTGGACTTTATTATTTGTTTGCAACCTCTGTTCCATGGGGAATGAAAGCCCAAAACTTCCTGGTTCCCCATACAACATTAAGGTATAAGCCGACTGGTCCCATCCTGGTTACTGGGAATGTACAAGTCCCACACCAAGAACTACATCTCCGTGCAGCTCAACTCGATGACCCGCCAATTCTCATTTCCATTCCGAGATTAATGGATAATTTCCTTCAACGCATAAAAGATAGCAATCCATAAGAAATTAAAACATTCTGAAAATGTTAATATTGATATATAAGGTGATGCAAATCAAAAATGAAAGGAGGTTATTATGGGAACATTAACGCCATTTTTATTATCGACGGATGCAAGGTCTCAGGCAGAGTTTTATACCCGCTCGCTGGGCGGGGAAATTGTATCGATTATCACACATGGCGAAGTAATGGGTGAACAGGGAGACCCTAAGGACAAAGTGATCCATTTATGTTTGTCTATAGCCGATGGTAATGCCATTTTCATGGCGGATACCATGAAATCCACCCCCGATGGAAGCGATGTATTGCTGAATATATCCTACAAAACCGAAGCAGAGGCCAGGGAAGCATTTCAAAAGCTTGCATTAGGAGGAAATGTGAGATTCCCTCTGGAACTGCAGCCTTTTGGCTATTACGGAGAAGTCCAAGATCAATATGGTGTATCCTGGATGATTACCGCAGATAGTGAAATCCTATAAGGGAAAAAATGGAATAAGGGAGGGTAAAAAATGATTAATGTAGTTAGTCAGATTATGCTGTATGTCAATAATCAGGATGAGGCGGTTACATTCTGGACAGAAAAAGCCGGATTTGTCATGAAAGCGGACGAAAATAACGGTCAGGGAATGAGATGGATTGAAATCGCACCGGCAAATGATGTTGAGACGAGTATTGTTCTTCACGACAAAGCCCTAATCGCTAAGATGAGCCCTGAATTGAATCTTGGCACACCTTCCTTAATGTTCTTTACTGACAATCTCGATAATCTTTATCAAAACCTATCAAATAAGAACGTCACCGTTGGGGAGATCGTAAACATGCCTTCTGGCAGAGGTGTTCAACTTTGCGGATGATGAAAATAATTATTTTGCCGTGATGGAGAAAGGTCAATAAACAGTTGTTTCATGAGAACTTTTAAAAAATGGAGGAATGATCAGTGGGAGTACAATCAAATCAAATATTTGTTAACTTGCCGGTGAAAGACTTACAAAAGTCAATGGAGTTTTATAAGCAAATTGGATATGAATTCAACCCTCAATTCACTGATGAAAAGGCAGCCTGTATGATAATAGGCGAGAATATCTTTGCGATGCTGTTGGTCCAGTCCTTTTTTAAAACGTTTACGAAAAAGGAGTTACCTGATACCCACGAAACGACAGGAGTTATTATCGCTCTATCCGCTGAAAGCAGGGAACAAGTAAACGAAATAGTAGATAAGGCGATAGCAGCAGGTGGTAAAGAAACAAGCGACCCTAGCGATCATGGCTTCATGTGTTACAGGAGCTATCAGGATTTGGATGGGCATTATTGGGAAGTTATGTACATGGATCCACATGCTGCGAATGGGTAAAAAGGACAATTCATTTTTAATGAGATAGTTTCTTTCACAAACGATGCGTTAATCCAGAAAGGATTCACGCATTTTTTTATGGTTCATTTACTTCATAAAATGAGCTGCCGGTAAAAGGACAGCTCAGGTGAAATAATACTAGACTTACTTTGGAGAAAAACAAGTTCCGCTAGTATTATCGACTAACTATTAAAAAATGTTTAGCCTGTTGAAAAAACTTTTCTCTGGAGAGAAATTGGCTTTTTTGTTGTTTCATTAAAACACTTGATGGCGGAAGACTGTTCTGGACATCTGGTTAAGCGATCCTGCAGTATAAAGGTCTAATGTTTTATTAAAATATTTTTTTTGGAAATCAACGCTTGTCCAATCATCTTTATTCTTTATGCATATTTTATCATTGAGAGACAGAGATTTCTCTCACCATAGCCTGCAGCCGTATTGCACCTCCGGAGAAGCGTATCGTTCGTTTGATACGCTTCTTTTCATTTCACCAGTCACATAATAAGGGAAGAAGGCCTGATACAAACCTTGAAATTTCCAACCCCAGATAGATATTTAATGGAGTTTTATAGTGGAATTGCTGATTTATCATAATAATTATGAATTTGTCCAATCAAGTTTTTTACAAAAAAATATCTTAATAGTGGGATGTAATTTAATATCCCGAAATAATGACAGGTGGTGATAGTTTATGTATGGATATTCAGGCGGATATGGTTCTTCCTTTAACTTCACTTTAATTGTAGTATTGTTCATTTTATTAATTATCGTACTAACTTCTGTTTCAAGCGGTTACTAGTTTGCAGAAGGAACATGTTACTGATTTTCAGTAGAAGGACAGATTTCGGCGAATCTGTCCTTTTTCGATAAGCTTCTGAAATGAAAGCAGGTTGTAAGCATGTATTTCTTTCAAGGAAGACCCTTCGAGATTGAATCATTTACTTCCTCACTGTGGAGCGTTTGCATTTATTGCTGACGTTTCTTTATGTTTTAGGGTAACCATATTTTTTTAAAAAACCAGGATAGAGGGATGGGGGATAATCGAAAGATAAGTATTTATAGTGACTTGCCTAGAGGAGAATGATTTTTTAAAATAATTTTTTTATTTTCCACGCTTGTCCAATCTTTTTTATTCACTATGCATATTTTATCATAGGGAGACAGGAATCTCCCGCGCCGTAGCCTCCACCATCGTAGACCGCTTATTGCACATTAGATTACCTCCGGAGAAGCGTATCGTTCGTTTGATACGCTTCTTTTCATTTCATCAGACACCTTAGTAAGGGAAGAAGGATTGATTCAAAGCCTTGAAATTCCCAACATTAGATGGGTATTTAATGGAATTTCATAGTGGAATTGCGGATTTATCTTAATAATTATGAACTTGTCCAATCATTTTTTTTATAAAAAAATATCTTAATAGTGGGATGTAAATATTATTCCAAAAAAATAACGGGTGGTGATAGTTTATGTATGGATACTCAAGCGGGTATGGCTCAGCTTTTAACTTCACTTTAATCGTAGTATTGTTCATTTTATTAATTATCGTACTAACATCTGTTTCAACTTATTAAAAGTTTAAAAATATTTCTCTGAGATTGTCATTGTGAAATTATTAGAAAAATGAGGTGAACGATATATGGATGGACTTAGAAATATGGCTGCACTGATCGTTGTACTATTTGTATTGCTGATCATTGTAGGAGCTAGTGTTTCCGGCGGTTACGGTTACTAAGTCGTAGAGGGGCCATGTTACTGATTTTCAGTAAAAGGACAGAATTCGAATCTGTCCTTTTTCGTTAAAACTCCTTTATTTTCACTATGTCTTCACGAAGCCATAATGTTCTGAAATCATTTCCTAATCGGTTTGGTAAATGCCTTTTTTTTATCGTATTTCAAGTAAATTATGAAGAAGAGAAAAAAGTGTGTATATATTTATTCTTGAATAGATGAAAGAAGATTTAATATATTTTTTAGAAATAATTTTTAAAATAATCAATGCTTGTCCAATCATCTTTATGCTATGTGCATATTTTATCATTGAGAGATAGGAATCTCTCACACCGTAACATGCACCGCCGTTTACCAGCAGCTGTACATTGGGATACCCCCAGAGAAGCGTATCGTCCGTTTGATACGCTTCTTTACATCCCATAAGACAATTAGTAAGGGTGAAAGCATGAATTGAAACCTTGAAATTTTCAATGCTATATAGGAGTTTTATAGTGAGGCTGCGGATTTTCTTAATAATTAGTGACTTGTCCAAACATTTTTTTATAAAAAAAATATCTTAATAGTGGGATGTAAATATTATCCTCAAAAAATAACAGGTGGTGATAGTTTATGTATGGATACTCAAGCGGATATGGCTCCTCTTTTAACTTCACTTTAATCGTAGTATTGTTTATTTTATTAATTATCGTACTAACATCTGTTTCAACATATTAAAAGTTTAAAAATATTCCTCAGAGATTGTAATTGTGAAATTTTTAGAAAATGAGGTGAACGATATATGGATGGACTCAGAAATATGGCTGCACTGATCGTTGTACTATTTGTATTGCTGATCATTGTAGGTGCTAGTGTTTCCGGCGGTTATGGTTACTAAGCCGCTGAAGGAACTGATTTTCAGTAGAAGGGCAGATTAGTTCGGCAAATCTGTCCCTTTTCAATAATCTTCTGAAATGAAAGGAGGTTATAAGCATGTTTTTCATTCCAAGAAGACCCTTCCAAATCGAAATTGAAATTGAAATTGAACGGAGAAGAAGAATTGAAATTGAAATCGAAATTGAAATAGAAAGAAGACGTAGATTTGAAATTGAAAGAAGAAGGCGTTTTGAAATTGAAAGAAGAAGACGTGGATTTTTTTAAGATCGTCAACATAATCTCCTATTAGGCAACGTTTGTCTACCCAGTTTTATTTTGAATGCATATGTTATAACACAAAGGCTACTCCACGAAACATTTATATTTCTCACTTTGGAACGTTTGCATTTATTGCAGACGTTTCTTTATGTTTTGAGGGAACTTTTTAACAGCATAATATTTGTCCAAGCGAAACTTGTACGAGATAGTTAGAAAATTAGCTGGTGGTGAGAAATTTGAGATTCTATCTCTGGGGCTATGGATTAATTTCATGAAACCTGATGCTTTGTTATTCAGCGATAGGAATGTTAGTTAGGATAGGAATTTTAACTGCTCGAAAAAGACAGGTCTACAACATTTCAGACAGCTAGAAGCAATCTAGCTGCCTGAAATGGTTTATTTACAAACATAAATAGTCCAATCAAACTCCGAAATCACTAAAGCTGCGGCTGCGAGAACTATCCCTAACCATCATTCACGTTTTATCAACTGATCTCGGTCATCGGCCAGCGGGGGCTCTTCTAGCCAGCCGTGCTTGATCATGAGATTGGCGCCGTCCTCGGCATATAGCGCGATTTCCGGGAGAAGGGCTGCATATTGTGCGCCTAGGTCCCTTCTTGGGCTGGCGGCCATCGCCATGCCGAAATTGCCGATGCCGGCTGCAATCATGGCGGAAACATGGAACATGATTAATTTATCTGAAAACACGGTCGCGGTTGAATCGGTAACCGCCGAATCCCAGCTCATCGGCGCAGGCAGGTCGTCCTTGATTAAAATGTCGCTAAAGATATCGACAAACTTTTGCGAAAGCTGCATTCCGCGCACCAAAAATGATTTCACTTCTTTGTCCTGCGCCGTTTGGGCAAATCCCGTAATTAATGCCTTTCCGATCGCGTTGGACTGGACGTTCAAGAATAAATGCGTGATTTCAATAGACGTAAACGACCGCTTTTTGCCAAAAAACCCGGTGAGAAAACTTTGCTTTTCGATAAAATCAACTTTGTCCGGAACGGAGATATAAGGGGGCTTCACATACGTCCCTTGCTTTAGCATTAGATCGCGGGTCAGGTCCTGTAAGTCAATCCCTTTATCAATGATCCGCTTATGAAACGCGACCACATCCGGCCTCGTTGCCACACTGAGTCCACCGCAATTTGCCGCAAGGGCAATCACCGACATATGCCGATAATAAACCAAGACAAAAGTGTCCGAGAACAATTTCGGGGCTTGGGGATTCACATCTTGTTCCGTAAATCCAAGTGGAATGGGGAAATCATCCTTTTCAAATAACTCCCGTATGATGCCAAGATTCTCGTTGGCCGTCTTCAACGCCCATTCTGCAATCGGCCGAACCTCCTCATCCTTCACCATCTCCAAAAAATAACGACTCACACAAACCGCCAACGTATCATTAATATACTGTGCCCACAAACCAGACATCTCTGCTGCAGTCAAAGGGATCTTTGTCTTATCATCCATATGTGCAATCTCCTTTAAAAACGAATCTACTTGTAAGTAATATTCCCAATTTTGGATGCGATATGAGTGAGACACACGCACGGGCATCATACCATCATACATGCGGCGAACAGGAACTCATGGAAAAACTAAGAAGGTGCATGGACGCCTCTATGAATCCCCAGTCCAAGCATCACACCATCCTGCTCCGCGCCTTCTCATACAGATATTGCACACCGTATAACAGGTAGGCTTTGTAGTGAAGGTAGATGAAGAATTGGATGTGGTTGATGCGGTTCAGGGCGACCAGCTTGAGTTTTTTTGTTATATTGATGAAAAGAAAGGCAAAAAGGCCATCGAAAATAGCGTTAAGCAGGACAAACTTTTTAAAATTGCCGTACGAAAATTTCAGCAGCCACATCGAAATGGGCATATAAGGTCCGACACTCCAAGGCAGCTCGTCTTTGAAAAATGATCTGCGTTTGTCGTAAAATTTCCACCATTTCCGTTTGTGGCCGTACCAATGATTAAGAATCTCAAAAATGACAATAAATACGCCCGCCAGTGAATACCGTTTAAACTCCCGCTTTCCGATAAACAACAATGTTAACCATGGAATGACAATCATCGATATATTAAATGCTAAGTGCCTTTTTTTAATCATCAGCAAAACCTCCGACATTTTTCAATACTAATTTTATAGTATCCAACTTTTTTAAAAAAATCGGCCCGTTGAGGATATTCGAAATGACGTTTGCTGCAAACGGAATACCGCCGCAAGGAACCACCGCCCACTTCTAAAATTAAATACTAGTTTTCGCATCAAAAACATGGTGGTAAATTACTAGGACCGCCCCCTGAGGGTTTGGCGGCGGCTGGCTATTCACTTGAAAAAGTCATTAAGGTGATTCTGTTTTTGCAAATTTTTTCTGAAACCTCCCTTTTAACTAATCGTATAACTTTAAGGAATGGATTAAACATACACCGGTTGTTCCGAGTCTAAATATAAATAAATAAAAGTTGAAGTTTTTTTAGCAGCGTAAAAAGCAAAACAAAAAGGAGATGTTTATGATATCAGATTGGAAACTGGCAGATGAAGCACTGAGGAACATTCAAGTGATTGGGAGTGAAAATAATCAGTCTGTTACTATTATGGGGGCTGCAGAGGGTCTGACATGCATCGGAATTGGAACGGATGCTGCCGTTTTCCATTATCATAAAACCCCTGACGTTGTATTTAAGGTATATTCTTCTCAAGCATTAAAGAAAAAAGAAGTGGAAGAATATGTTTACGAACATTTAAAAGGGGCTCGTTATTTCCCGACATTTTACGGGAGTGGAACGAACTACATCGTGATGAGTTTCGAACAGGGGGTCACTTTGTATGAATGTTTGGTGCAAGGCATTCCGGTCCCGGAACAAGCGATTTTGGATGTAGAGGAGGCACGGGAGTATATCCGTCGTCAAGGGTTGAATCCGCGGGATATTCACCTCAAAAACATCCTTTTGCAAAATGGAAGAGGAAAAGTTCTTGACGTCTCGGAATATGTCCAAAAGGGAAACGATTACCGTTGGGAACATCTTCTCTGGGCATATAAAAACTTTTATCCCTTCATTTCTGGCACCCCAGTACCTGTATGGATTTTGGAAACAATAAAACAGTGGTATTTCCGGATAAACTTAGCCAGTTTCATGCTGGGTAATTTTTCTAAGAGATGGAATTTCTTCAGACAGCGGAAATAGCCCGAATCCGAAAAAGAAAATGTAATGAACCCAGTATTTAAGGACGTGGATGGATGGATTTATTAACGTTGACCGAGGATTTTTTTAAGATTATAAGGGAGTTTTTACTCCTGCGATTTATTCTGTTTGCTTTGATTCTCATGACTGTTTCTTTTATTATAAACCGTATGATCGAATGGTTCTTTAGGAAGTCAAACTTTTTTGATGAAGAATCGGAACAGACGATGCAAGGAGTTATTCGTTCGATTTTAAGGTATGGGATTGTGACCAGCCTTATTATCTTTCTAATTAGCCAATTTATAGATATTAAAGGAATTCTTGCTGGGGCAGGGATTGCCGGAGTCGTCGTCGGTTTTGCCGCACAACAAATGCTGAAGGACGTTATATTAGGGTTTGCGAGATTAACGGATAAGGAATTTCGTGTCGGCGATTTTGTGACGTTCAACGGAACAAGCTCCGGTACCATTGAGGAAATCAGTATCCGCTATATGCAAATTCGCGAATGGTCGGGAAAACTTCTTACCATCCCGCATGGGGAGATTCGAACAATCCAAAATTTTAATAAAGGCTGGATGCGGGTAATTGAACGGATTACCGTCAGTTATCAAGAAGATCCGGAAAAAATAAAGGAATTGCTACTGCAAGTCTGTGTGACCTGCAATGAAAAATGGGCACAAAGCCTGTTTAGGCAAGAGGATGAGGCTGTGGAACCATTTCAATATGTTGGGATTACAGACCTAAATCCTAATCTTAAATATGTTGGGTACGAATTTTGTATAACAGGACTGGTGCGGCCTGAAGAGTATTTTGAAACCTCCAGGCAGGTCAGGTTTGAACTAATGTCTGCATGCCATAAGGAACAAGTGCAAATGCCAGCATCGAATATGTTCGTTCAGACGGAAAAACTACAGGAGGCTCTTGAAGGGCACCCTTCCCACTAGAAACTGGAGAACGGTCCACGAGCACATGAAAAAGTCCAAAAGGCTGTGCTGCCTTTTGGACTTTAAGTACGAAATAGCCTTTATTCTTTATGGGCAGCTCATGCAGAAGTCTTTTATAATTTGGACATTATTTGGAGTTCCTTCTGGGGCCCCTGTTGTTGTAACTGATAGAGTTTGAGCATCTTCAAATTGAATGACACTTTGCCCAAGCGGCGGGAGAGTGATGGTTGCAGCCTCTCCAATCCGTGGTGTCACTACAACCTCTCCCCCAAATCTTCCATTGACGACAGCCATTGCCTTATAGTGGTTGGAAGTCAAATCTGTAAAAAGAAAACGGGATCCCCTAAAGGTAAAAGTACCTTCATGTCTATGAACCTCCTCAAAACCCGGGCAGCAAATGCAAAAATCTTTAACAATGTTCATAACTCCTTCAATTCCACCACTAGTAGAATTTAGAGTGACAGCTCGCGCATCTTCTATCTGAACAACAACTGTATCAGTGAAATCGATAGTAATATCAGATCCGATTCGCGGTGTTACAACTAGTTGGGCATTTAGAGGTGCACCGGTCGGACTTTGAATAGAAACGTCAATCATTGCCTTATAGTGATTTTCAGTCAAATCTGTGAAATAGGCAAATGATGCCCCTGAGGGTTGTGAAATTGCTATTGTCGCCTGATGCCTGAGAATCGTACAATTTTGTTTTCCTATCCCCATACAATCATTCCCCTTTTAAAATAAATATCAATGAAATCTTTTGGTTCAATGATATGTATATGGGAGGAAATGAGTTCGTGCTTGGACTAATGTGAATTTACTTGACTGGAAATCGAGTAAACATGGCCAATTCTCCTATTTCTTTTTGATTTTGGCAATTTCAATTTCATCGCTTGATTGAGGCAGCTGCTCCATCCAGCCTTGTTCAATAAGGATATGGGCACCGTCTTCTGCATATTGAAGGGCTTCAATCAAAAGCCGTGAATATTTCGCGCCGATATCCCTTCGCCCTGATGTCCCTAAAGCGGTTCCGTAGTATCCAGAAGAGGCACTGATCAACAAAGCGGAGTGGAACATCATCAGCTTATCGGAAAAAGCAGGTGTAGTAGAGTTCAAGACCTCAGAATCCCAAGTTGGGGGCTCTGTAATATTTTCTTCCATTAGGATGTGTGTAAGTACGTCAACGACCTTGCCGGCAATTTGAGCGCCCTTCACCATATAATTTCGAACCTGTTGTAAACCAGCGCTTTGACCAAATCCGAGTAATAAAGCTTTTCCGAGGGCATTTCTTTGAATGTCATTATAAAGGTTCATGATTTCTGCCGCATTTAAAGGGCGGCGTTCACCGAACCATCCAGTTAGGTAGCTTTGCTTTTGAACGAAATCCACTTTTTCAGGAATGGGAATGGCAGCTACCCTATGGTAGAGGCCTTTTTCTAATAACGTGGTTAACGATTTTTTATAAAGCTCCATGCACGATTCTACTGCCATTGTAAAAAGTTCAACAATATCCGAACGTGCAGAACTAGCAAACGCAGAACCGTATGCCGTCATTCCATATCTAGACATATAGTGAACAAAATTTAACATGAACACATCGGAGTATATAGCAGGTGCATTCAAATTAACATCCTCGCTTTCATTGAAAGCAACAGGAATGGGATGATTTTCTCTCACATATATCTCTGTAATGTCCTGCAGCATCTTATCTGATATCGAAATAGCAAAATCTAATACGTTTCGAATTTCCTCATCCTCGGTCTTTTCCTTAAAATACTTCAATACACACATAGACATACTATTATTCATATATCCAGTCCAAAGCTGAGCGATTTCAGAAGAAGTAAGACGAATATGTTGTTCAGAATTCATAAGTAATTAACCTCCAGGCAGTATATATTTTTAAAATGCCCTTTTAAAAGCAAAATACTATATTTTTCTTATGATTATTTGCGGTGACCGAAAAACACGCTCATGAAATGCAGCATCTTGTAAAGGGGGCAGGGGGATTATACTAGAGCAAATGAATGAACGGCAAAAAGCCCGATAAGCAGAAAATCGTCGAAGGCAGAAACAAGTACGAAATTCCGGAATAAGAATCGGGCCCGTGAATCGCTGGATGGTTAAAGCTTTTCTTGGATATCGGAGGCGCTCTTAAAATCAAACTTCTGGACAAAGTTGCAGCCCTGGCAGGCCCGTCCGAGCTGTTCCATGGATGCGGGATCGCGGTAATAGACTTCATCAAAGCCGCAAACTGGGCATTCCATCGAATGCAGGACCTCTCTTGGACCTAGCAATGCGTCTAGTAAAAATTCGAAATACATAAGGATCCCTCCTAAATAATTGCTAGTTTTACTCTAGCAAAAACCTCGCGGGAAATTAGTTGAATCCTGTTGACGAACCGCCATTTGTTTTCGACAGAATCAAAAGGAATGTCAGGGGATTGGAACTTTCGACCTATTCCAATTATGTGGAAAAATTTGCATAATATGACGTATGTGTAAAAAGTAGTCCCAAATGGGCAGAACAATCTAACTAGGGGTGTAGGGGAACCATGAAGAAGAAAAAGTTATTTCTGTTTACGCTTTTAGCGATCATGCTGCTATTTGCCTTATCTGCTTGCGGCAGCAAAGAGCAGACAGCAGGCGACAAAACGAAAAGCGAGAAAGTAAAGGAAGAAACAGCTGCGGCGGTTGAGGAACAAGAGGATGAAATGAATGTTGCCACAAGTGTCGAAGAGATTTTAAAAGAGAAGCCTGGTACATATTCAGGCAATGCCTATAATAAAGCCATTGTTCACAGGACATTAGATAAAAGTTCCTTTCAGGACAAAGACAGCTTTCAAATCTACGATGCCTTGCTTAAGTTAATGCGGGAAGGAGAGAATTATCGTTCCTTCTACGACTATTATGAAGCGTTTAATCCAAGTATCGAAACCGTCATCAGTGAAATGCCCGGGGGCATGAAGCTCGACGATAACGGGGATTTAGGCCTAAGTGCGAATATCGCCATTTTGTTAGATGCTAGTGGCAGTATGGCGCAAAAAATTGGCGGCAAGACAAAAATGGATCTGGCGAAAGAAGCTGTTAATCAGTTTGTGGCCTCCATGCCGGAAGGGGCAAATGTGTCGTTAAGGGTATATGGACATAAAGGAAGCAACAGTGACAGTGATAAAAAGGTTTCATGCGGCAGCACAGAAGTGGTGTATGATTTAAAGCCTTATAATGAAAAAGAATTTAAATCTTCTTTAGGAAAGTTTGAGCCGACCGGCTGGACACCGATTGCAAAAGCCATTTCGGAAACAAAGGCTGATTTTGAAAAAGCCAATAAGCCGGGGCAAAATATTATTTATGTGGTGAGTGATGGGGTCGAAACATGTAACGGCAATCCGGTGAAAGCGGCGAAAGAGCTTCATGATTCCAATATTGAAGCGGTTGTGAATATTATCGGTTTCGATGTAGACAGCAACGGTCAAAAGCAATTACTTCAGGTGGCACAAGCAGGCGGAGGACAATTTGAAACGGTGAAAACCGCGGAGGATTTCAACAAGCTTTGGGAAGATGAACGAAGACGCCTTTGGAATGAATGGTGGGATTGGGGCAATAAGAATTGGAATAAAGTCTGGGACGAACAAAATAAGAAAACAAATGAGTTATATGATGTCAAAGCTGACTTTACGAACCTCATTTATGATGAAAAAACCAGGCTCCAAGAAGCAGCCTATTACCTGCAGCAAAAAGAGCAATACGACAGTGAGGTTCGTCAAGAAGTTGACAGCCTGATAGACCAGCGCTATAACATTTTAAAGGATTACGCGGAGGACCATTTTGAGGAATTGAGGGACACCTTGAAAACGGAAGGCGAAAAATTAAAACAGTCCATTAAGGAAAAGGAAGAAGAAATGAAGGAAAAATATAAGAATTAAGATTTGAACCTTCCATAGGCTTCAAGTTAGCCCGAAAAACGAATGTTTTTTGCGGCTGACTTGAAGTTTTTTTAATTAGACTGCCCATTGATCAGCTTCCTGCTGCTCTCTTTTGCATAATCCTTCAGATTCGTCCACTTGACGCAGGGGAATCAAGCTGCTGTACAAATTTCTCCAGTTCTAAAAATAGTTTTTTATGGTTGATGGTTAGCTTATGGGGGAATTCTATTGCTATCGAAACGGTTATGTTTAAAAAGGAGGAGAGTTGATGGAATCAATATGGCTGGAATATGCTTGGGCATTGTTAATATTAATCGGATTAGAGGGATTGTTATCGGCAGACAATGCCCTTGTACTAGCGGTTATAGCTAAGCATTTACCCGTGGATCAGAAAAAAAGAGCGATCAATTACGGAATCTTAATGGCCTTCGCTTTTCGATTTGTGGCGCTTTTTGTGATTTCATTTATTGCAAATGTCTGGCAGATACAGGCGATAGGAGCGGCTTATCTTCTTTACTTAGGGTTAAAGCACATCATTCAGGCGCGGTTCGGAAAAGATAATAAGAATATTCATAAGGACGATGCAAAGGAATCGGCAGGTAAAGGTTTCTGGCCGACTGTAGGAAAGATTGCCTTAGCTGACCTCGCTTTTGCGATTGATTCGATTCTTGCTGCTGTTGCTCTAGCCCTGGGTCTTCCCGATTCCCCTCTAGGCGATTTCGGCGGGATGGATGGAGGACAGTTCATAGTTGTCCTTATTGGAGGGATTGCGGGACTTGTTTTAATTAAGTTTGCAGCTACCTGGTTTGTCCAGCTTCTTGAAAAACGTCCAGCATTGGAAACCACAGCCTATGGTATTGTTGCATGGGTTGGCGTTAAACTGGCTGTCATTACCCTGGCCCATGAGGATGTGGGTGTCATAGATCACGATTTTCCGCACAGTACAACCTGGACCTTGATTTTTTATGGGGTATTAGTCGGTATTGCCCTAATAGGCTGGTTTGCACCAGGAAATCGAATAAATTTAAAAACAACTAAATAAGGAATAACTTCAGCTTGGTAAGGTCTCCAAGCTGTTTTTTGTTGGAAAAAACTAACGGATAAATCATCTCTTCACATTATAAAAAAATTCGAGTAAAATAAGAGTAAATCTCATAAAACAAATAGGATAGGTTGGGTTTAATGGAAAATCAATTACGTTCAGTTCCTCGTCCCCTTGTTCGAATAAATCAGTGGTTTATTGTTTTGTCTGTATTGTTAACCTGGATAACTAAGCAGGAATGGCTCCTTTTAATCCCCTTATTGGCGGGGTTAATGGGCTTATTTTTCGGATTTAATCCCATCATGCGTGTAGCGAAGCTATTTTTAAGAAAGCACCCATCACAATATATGGCAGAAGATTGGGGCCAGCAACAATTCAATCAAACCATTGCCGTCATTTGTCTCGCAGGAGGTTTCATAAGTTTTCTAATGAATTGGACCATAGCAGGGTATGTTTTCACTATTATGGTTGCGGCAGCAGCATTTATTGCCATATTAGGATTTTGCGTCGGCTGCTTTATAAGGTATCAATGGAAACAATATCAATATAGAAGATCTGTAGAAAAATAATAAACAATACGTGGACAGGAAATAAAATCAATGCCTGTCCGTTTTTATTGTCGATCTTCCAGAATCGGGCGCATTCAGGAGTGAGAAACTAGCTGGTTTACTATCGGCTATATTTACTTACTATAAATATGTACTGTTACTGTCTTAACCAGAACATAGGTTTATCATATGAACCATGTCACTAAAGAACCATTTACATAAAATTTAGTCTCTAATAAAATAAATCATAGATACATATAGTATGGAAATATTTATAAATTGCCAGCCTGCATTATTTACTTCACTAATTAGTAACTCATATCCTGAGGTGGTGAAAAACTGAAGGCGGATGCTGTTTTTGAAGATGGTGGAGCTAGGGGAATTGTATTTTTCTTCCGGCCGGTTATTTGGAATCAAGGGAGGCAACTATGAATAATATAAAAAATTGGCACCGGTTATTTTTTATTTTTACTTTTATTATGATACTAGCTCTCATCGGATGTAACCGAGCTTCCGACCATCACATGGAAGTAAATAATTCTGAAAAACCCCGGCCTGATAAAGTGACGGATCCGATAAAAGAAATAATAGATTCTATGTCGATAAAAGAAAAAGTTGGCCAAATGCTTATGTTTGGATTGGAAGATACCCAAGTCAATGATGAAACTAGAAAATTAATAGAAGATTATCATGTTGGAGGAGTCATATTATTTAAGAAAAATATATCAGGTGCTCAACAATTATTGGATCTGAATAATAAAATAAAAGAAATCAATTCCGGCCTGAACGATACTCCAATCTTTATTGCTGTAGATGAAGAAGGAGGTTTAGTATCAAGAATGCCGCCTGAAATCATCAACCTTCCAGACAGTAAAGATATAGGAGATGCGAATAATGCAGCGCTTGCCCACCAAGTCGGGAAAGCCATTGGTGAAAGGGTAAGTGCCTTTGGCTTTAATATGACGATGGCACCTGTTCTAGATATTAACAGCAATCCAGCTAACCAAGTAATTGGGGAGAGGGCGTTTGGAGATAATAAGGAAATTGTTTCAAAAATGGGGATCGAAGAAATGAAGGGCATCCAATCCAAAAACATCATTCCGGTCGTAAAGCATTTTCCAGGTCATGGCGATACAGATGTGGATTCACATTTAGGTTTACCGATTGTGAATCATGGTAAGGAGAGGCTCCGACAATTCGAATTGGTGCCGTTTCAGCGTGCTTTTGATCAGCAAGCAGATATGACGATGGTGGCACATATATTGTTGCCTGAAATTGACCGCGACTATCCTGCCTCTTTATCCAAGAATGTAATCACGAACATTTTAAGAGAAGAATTGAACTTTGATGGGGTAGTGATCACGGACGACATGACAATGGGGGCTATTACGGAAAATTATGATATTGGGGAAGCTTCCATAAGAGCCGTTCAATCAGGAAACGACATTGTCTTGGTAGCCCATGGCTATGAAAATAAAATCAATGCTGTCACCAGTTTGACTAGGGCAGTACAAGACGGGACGATAAGCGAACAGAGAATAGATGAAAGCGTTGAAAGAATTTTACACTTAAAAAAGAAATATAACGTATCAGATAGTCTGTTGGACCATATCGATATAAGCAGGATGAATCAATCATCGGAAGAAATCCTAAAGGCTCTAAGATAATTTTTCCTGAAATTTAAAACTATTAGAGCACACACTTATTCCTTATTATTTCCAATATAATTAAGTGAGTAAATGTGTGTTTTCGTTAGATCATTGACTTCTTGGATAAACGTCTCTTGGGTTTCTTTGAAGTCATTTTGAATCCAATTCTGCAGGAGTCCGTAAAAGCACTAGAGCGATAGATACTTCTATACAGCTATGCACGTTGATGCTGGTAACAATAGTCGTTAAATATAATAAAAAATTATTAAAAAGGAGACATCTTACTATACTCCGTAAGTGGTGTCTTCTTTTTTTGAACACAAGCCCCCAATATTTTCCCCTTGTAAAATCCCTTTGCTATCTCCAGTTTTCGACATTATTTTTCTATATCTGAACATCAAAAGCTAGCATTATAGCGGGATAGAGCCATTTTTACATAATCGTTTGTATGATTGACAAAAATTTCAGCTGCTAACCAAACAAAACCCTTTGGTAGAGCGTAAATGAGCATTTTCAAATAAACGTTTGTTTTCTCACCGGGATATAGGAAGAGCGAGTTTTGATCAATCTTTTTTCAAAACAAGCTTCTTCGTTTTATTCATAAGCTTCTAATCTATTGATATGGAATCAAAACTACATAAAAACAAATAATCATGATAATAAAGTTATTTTAAAAACCGTAGGCAGGCTATTCAAAAAGGAGAGCCATTTATTGATTTAATATAGCTAAAAAGTCGGTAGTTTATTCAACGAAACCATAATTTAGACTCATGCCATATTAACGTTCATCTGGTACTCTTGTAAGGTTGTGATCCATTTGATGTGTTATGAATGGAGGGATTATTTGAAGAAATTTGTGGTTTGTTATACTTTAGAGAATAATATAATACGAGAAAAAATCATAACAGCGCCCCATATGGGTAAGGAAGAAGTTATCCAAGAAATAATAGAAAAGATCGACCGACGCAAATACTTTCTTGTGAAAGGCGACCATGGTGATTATTGCATCAATCCTTCTTTAATACGTTATATCCAAGTGCATGAAAACGATAGACGGAATATTGATCTCAACATATCCGAATTGTGTTCGACATAATTCGGGTGGTGACAGGCACGACAAGGAGTGAAAAAGAATGTCAGAAGAAACCTATCAATCTCGTGAGGAACGAAAAAGGGCCGAAAAGGCAGTACAAAATAAAGAAAGAAGTAACGTGAAACCGAATAAAGGACCATTGTTGAAAAAAGGATCGATCGTAAAAAAGGTGATGATTGTCTGCTTGGTGCTGGGTCTTGTTTCAGCAGGAGCAGGAGCCATTACGTTCGCATCCATGATGAAGGGGACACCTGCATTAGACCCTTCTAAGCTGGTGGATCCACTTTCCACAAAATTTTACGATAAAGACGGAAACTTCCTATATGAATACGGGAAGGAAAAGCGGACGAAAATCACCTATGATCAAGTGCCGAAAGTGCTGGAGCAAGCGTTTATCGCCACCGAGGATTCCCATTTTTATGATCATAAGGGAATTGACCTGAAAAGGACGGCCAAAGCCATTTTCGTAAACATAACCGGAAATTTCGGATCTCAAGGTGGAAGTACAATTACGCAGCAAGTCATTAAAAACTCCTTTTTGACGCGAGAGAAGACGTTAAAGAGAAAAGTACAAGAATGGAAATTGGCATATCAGCTGGAACAAAAGTATTCCAAACAAGACATTTTAATGATGTATTTGAACAAAATCTACCTTGGACACCGCTCTTATGGAGTTGCGGCGGCAGCAATGAATTACTATGGGATTGAAGCCGATGATTTGAAAAAAATGACGCTCGCTCAGGCAGCCATGATAGCCGGACTGCCGCAGAGTCCGAATAATTACGATCCGACCAAACCGGAAAATGTAGAATCAGCGACGAATCGCCGTCACATTGTTTTACTTTCGATGCTTCGAGATGGCTATATAACGGAAAAGCAAATGAAGGAAGCGGAAAAAGTTCCTGTAACAGAGGGACTTGTTGCAAAGAACACCGAGCAAAGTATGCCTTATGAAGCATTTTTGGATGCCGCTGTGAAAGAGGTAAAGGGAAAGATGAAGGATGTCGACATCGGTGAGGATGGATTATCGATTTATACGACCCTTGACCCAAAAGCACAGAATTTTGCAGACAGAATGATGAATACCAATGAAATTATTGCTTATCCAGATGCGGATTTTCAGGGGGCATTCGTTTTCTTAGATACAAAGACAGGTGAAGTCAGGGCGATAGGGAGCGGGCGAAATGAATTTAAGTCCCAATTCTTAGGCCACAACTTTGCCGTCGATATCAAACGGCAACCAGGATCATCCTTTAAGCCGATATTTGATTACGGTCCTGCGATTGAACATTTAAAATGGTCTACAGGCCATTTGATTAATGACCAGGCGACGACCTATTCAACCGGCCAGTCGATTTCCAACTGGGATCATCAATATCATGGAATGATGACAATAAGGACGGCACTGCAAAACTCTTATAACATCCCGGCGCTTCTCACCATGCGTGAAGTTGGGATGGATAAGGCAAAGCAATTTGCCGAACAACTCGGCATTAAGTTTGCCAATGACCAAGTATATGAATCTTACTCAATCGGAAGTAATACCGTTAGTCCTTTAGATATGGCAGGCGCCTACAGTGCTTTTGCCAATAATGGCATGTACAATAAACCTCATTTTGTCAAAAAGGTTGTTTTTCCGGATGGCAAAGTCGTTAATTTTGCGGGGAAATCAAAACGTGTGATGCATGATTATACTTCTTATATGGTAACGGATATGCTGCGCACAGTCGTCAATGCTGGGACAGGAAAAACGGCTAATGTCCCTGGTTTGGATGTTGCCGGGAAAACAGGTACAACCAACTTTGATTCAAAGACGAGTGCTAAATATGGATATCCAGACACTGCGACAAATGATAGCTGGTTCGCAGGGTATACACCACAATACACCATGGCTGTCTGGACTGGTTATGCTCAAAACGGCCAGGGTAACTATTTGAGCGGAGATACGACGAAAATCTCGCAGTTAATGTTTAAAGTAATGATGCAAACATTCGGAACGGACACATCCAATTTTAAACAGCCAGACAGTGTTTACAAAGTGAATAATGAACTTTATATAAAAGGTATTCCTTCTGCAGAAGTTCCACCAAAGAAAAAAATCGAGAAAGTAATAAAACATCCTATTAAAAAAGAAGAAGAAAAACATCGAAAAAAGGAAGAAAACAATCTAAAAAAAGAGGAAAAGAAACGTAAAAAAGAGGAAGAGAAGCGTAGAAAAGAAGAAGAGAAACATAGAAAAAAGGAAAAGAAAGATAAGCATGGTTAAGATAGATAGTGGCGCCAATTCTACGAACGGGTGCGTTATCCAAACTTATCAGGTAAGCTTTTTTTATCTTGGATAAGATGGTAAAAATGACTTGTAGCAAAAGACGCGTTTATTTAGGAACGCGTCTTTTTCGTTAAGTAAAAGGGAACAAGAGATTGCAAATTTTAATCCAATCTCAAGACATTCTTCTTTGTACAATCTTGATCTGTAGCCTTAATCGTAAGATACTACGGAACGGAAGGACTATATATAAAAATCCAAATATGGTAAATTATCCCCTTAAAAACCGAAGATAAATAATCTAAACTAAAAACTGGTTCAATTATTAAGTATGGAAATTGTTTCCACCAATAAGTAAGTATGACGATGACTGAACTTGAATGTACCCCATTTTCCGAATAATCTTCACTAGAAACAGCCCGATGAAGTTTTATCTTTTTATCACAAAGGCTCAAATCTCCTCAAAGACCAAAATAGTGCATCCCATTGAAGTCGTTGCAAACCATCGGCGTAACAGAAGGTCGTGAGATGACCCGGATGAATTCGACACACTTCGTCCTCCGTTACCATTAATAACGGGTAAAACCGTTAAAATATTTATCTTTATAGAGGGAGTGGATTTCATGACATAATCTCAAGAGTTTGACAATATTTCTCTGGGGGGAACCACGATATCAAATCCTTCAATCATGAAAAAATTATATAACTCTACCAGAGTAACTGCATGCCGCTTCTCGCCATATAGTGATATTTTGATAGGTTTAGTGAATAGTTTATAGGAGGTTTTCATGATGAAAAATAAAGGAAAACGTATGTTGAATGTTTTACTAGCCTCTGCAATTGTTTTCGGCGCATCCGGGCAAGGGGCGGCCGCTAAGGGTAATAATAATGGTAATCAAGGGAAAAACAAGAATGCTAGTGAGCAAAATGTAAAACAGTGGTTAAGTGAATATGAATTCTATGAAGATACCAGAGATGGAAAAATCTACGATAAGGTTGCAGTAAATGAACTAAAGCGTTTCGCCAAAGTCCTAAAAGATACGAATGCTAAGTTTGATGCCACGGGACTAGAAGGGGAATTTAAGAAAAACGGTGGCTTGAAGCAAAAAGGTATGAATGACCTGGATACGTTTGAACAATTGATTAACGAATATGAACAAGCAGTTCAAGAGGAGTACATAAAAGGCGTAGTTCTAAAAAGCGACCGGCTCCTGGACATCAAACATAGATTAACAGGTTATCTATGGGGATATGCATCCAAAAACGACTTTAATGAACCAACCGAAGTATTACTTGCCGATATCCTGTTTAATTTTTATTTATCGGATAAAATTGTCAATAAAAATGCAATCGGCATCTTAACGGATATCTCCGATCATGCAGATCACAAAGGAAATAAAATAAAAGCTCATGTGAATAACGCGGTGAAAATGTCTGAAAAAGGGAATGAATTTCTAGAAAAAAATCTAGCCGTCCCTGCATCAAAGTCCTATCAAAATGCCTATAAACAAGTGTTATTCGGACTTGAAAAAGCCGGCTACTCCTTTAATAAGGAATTCTTTGAATCTGCCTCTGACACGGATGGTGACACGATAAAGGATGGAAAAGAATTCCTAAATGGGATGAATCCATATAAAAAGGATACAGATGGTGATGGATTAAAGGACAATATTGAATATGCAGTTAACTCAACTATTTCCCCAACAAAATATGATACAGATGGTAACCGCATAAGTGATGCAGATGAAGATATCGATAAAGACGGCCTGAGTAATAAAGACGAGCAAGCTTATAAAACCAATTTGATGAAGGGAGATTCAGACCAGGATGGTTTAACGGACGGATTTGAAGTACATGAGTTTAAATCATCACCTAATAAGTACGATACAGATGGCGATGGGTTAAGTGATGGAGATGAATATGCTTTAAAGACAAATCCCAATGCTGCAGACAGCGACAAGGACGGAATAGAGGATTCACAGAAAGCCTATAAACAATCGATTCGTAAATCATTGATTCGGCCTGGTCAATCGGAAATTAAAAGTGTAGAAGTTGAGTTTAGTGCAAAGGGTAATATTGCGCAAACGACTAGAATCAGCAGCACAAACAATATGAAAACAACGAAGTTACACGGTATTATTGGTGCTCCAGTAAACATCACAACAAAATCAGAATTTGAGAAAGCAAGCATTACGTTTACGTATGATGAAGCGAAGCTAGGAAACACGTCGGAAAATAATCTAGCCATCATTTGGTATGATGAAAAGGAGGAAATGTATAAAAGCCCCGACGCTGTTTTAGATGCAAGTAAGAATACAATAAGTGTGGAAACGACTCACTTTGGTGAATATGTAGTGGTGGATAAGACAAAATGGCTCGAGCTTTGGAATAAGAAAATAGACTACCCAGTGACGAAGAGTGTAAAGGCAACGAAAACAGGCGGGGAGTACAATCAAGCGGCCGTTGATACAACAGATACAGATGGCGATGGCTTATACGATATCTATGAAACGGAAGGAATGAAAACACCATACGGTATCATCTACTCAGATCCTAACAAGAAAGATACGGACGGAGATGGATTAACCGATGGGGAAGAAATGGGTCCGTTCCAATCATTCACGGCAACCATTTTTGGCGTTACGATTCATTTTGAAGGTTTCTTTCCAACGAGTTTTCCTGACCGAAAAGATAGTGACGGAGATGGAAAACTTGATAATGTGGATTCAAGACCGTTGGACGCTAATTTTTCCGATACAGTCATTTTTCAATCAGATCGGCCAGCAGGCTATGATGAAAATGGAAATGTCGCGAATGATATGAAAACAAATGATTATACAGAAGATGAAATAAAAGACCTTAGCTGGATGTTCAGACTCCAATTACTTGAATCTTCTTTCCCAAGTATTCTCTTTTATGAGTTTGAGGATATGTCAACAAGCTTGTTTGCCACGGGAGATATGGAAGATGTGATTTTAGATATGATTGATCATTTTAGAGAGGGAACTGGTAAAGAGTATAGAAACCAGACGTTAACGAAAGAAGCAAAAGAGCATGAAACAACGAAAGCCTATGTTGAATTTGTCAAAAAGGCCTTAGTGGATGAGCTAAAGAAAAATGGAGGTAATTTGGCA
The DNA here is from genome assembly GCF_014656545.1 of Neobacillus kokaensis. Classification (GTDB taxonomy): domain Bacteria; phylum Bacillota; class Bacilli; order Bacillales; family Cytobacillaceae; genus Neobacillus; species Neobacillus kokaensis. The sequence goes on along the minus strand of NZ_BNDS01000008.1, from coordinate 67,159 downwards.
GCACTTAAGTTTGATCAGAGTACAAAGAATACAAATGAATTTTATAATTATATCCAGAGAAATGCTAGCTACCCGACGTTTAGCACTTGGAATGATCGGATAGGCGGACTGACTATTACAGTAAATGATACTTGGGGGAATACGGTATCCGTAAAAGATTTTTCAGTAGAGAATAATCACTTTAAAGGAGTCATGCGTGTTCGTTTATATGATCATTTTGGGCTCGATCAGCCAGATGTAGAGAAGGTGTATAAGAACTTAGCAGGATTCCGTTCCTGGTTTGTCCTGCAGCATTTTGATGAATATAATGGGAAATATAAGCCATTTGTGACTGTAATGGAAATAGATGAACCATTTGAGGGAGAATTGTGATTAAAGTTAATCTAAAAATAATCGTTTTGATGATTTGTATACTCTTAATTGGCTGTACAAAGAATGAGGAATCAAGCGGGGAAACAAAGATTTTTGAAATCGCCAATACAGAAGAGGTCGTTGGTAAAAAGGATGAAGAAGTGGTGACGCTTAGAAAGCATTATATGATTCTAAACCCGCCAAAAGATCTAACAGAGTTAAAAAAATTAGTTGAAGCATACAGCAAGAATCATCCAGCTGCAGGTGAAATAAAAGCAATAGAAGGCAAAAGCAGGATCTTTGATCTGTCCTTTTATCGGGAAAGTGAGGATTTGCCAAGAGACTGGCAGCCTGATGAAGGGTACATGAGCACAGACAGGCTGGAGCATCATAAGAATGATCTCATTGCCTATATCGTTTGGTCAGATGCTGAACCGCAAAAAGAATACACTGTTTATGACAAAAGTAAGGAAGGAAGGGTCATGAAGCAAATGCATTTTATTGGCGATCAGCTTGTTGAGTGATACACCTAACATATGAAACAGAGATGGGGCTGGCTTCCGCTGTCAAAGGAAGCCAGTTTTTTTTGCTGTTGGTCCCTCTAAAGGCCGCTCCGCGGTAAAAAGAAGCCAGTTCTATTGACTGCGGTCCCCGCTTAAGGACTCTCGCGGTAAAAAGAAGCCAGTTCTATTGACTGCTGTCCCCACTTAAGGCCCCATCGCGGTCAAAAGAAGCTAGTTCTTTTGCCTGCGGTCCCCGCTTAAGGACTCTTCGCGGTCAAAAGAAGTCAGTTCTATTACCCGTTGCCTCCATTTAAGGCCATTCGCGGTAAAAAGAGAGCGTCTATGGGACTGTTTCTTTGATTGGAGCGATCGGTTTGTCCCATAGGCGGGTCTATGGGACTGTTTCTTTGATTGGAGCGTTCATTTTGTCCCATAGACGAGGTCTATGGGACTGTTTCTTCGATTTGAACGATCGGTTTGTCCCATAGGCGGGGTCTATGAGACTGTTTCTTTGATTGGAGCGTTCATTTTGTCCCATAGACGAGGTTTATGGGACTGTTTCTTCGATTTGAACGATCGGTTTGTCCCATAGGCGGGGTCTATGAGACTGTTTCTTTGATTGGAACGATCATTTTGTCCCATAGGCGGGGGCTATGAGAAGCCAGTTCTTTTGTCGTTATCCCCACTTTTGAATCCTTCGCAGTAAAAAGAAGCCGGTTCTATTCCCCGTTGCCCCTATTTAAGGTCCCGTCGCGGTGAAAAGAAACAGGATTTGTTAGACTTGCCCATACCTGTTAAAATAAATACAATACACTGCTAATGAAACACATCATAGAAACCCGTAGGATTGCCGATGGAGAAAAGCTGAAGGTGATTGGGGTGAAGAAGATGAAGAAGCTGTCAAGGTTGCGTAGACGTGTTCGAGAATGGCTAAGAAAGAGGAGAGAACGGAAAGAAGAGAGGTCACTCCCGAGTTTTGGAAGCCGTTTGATTAATGACCATCAGGAAAAATCGGAAAAGCCAAAGGAATATTAACAAAAAAAAGGCCGGTTAATATCTAACTGGCCTTTTGTACATATTTAAACCGACGAATTATTATATAGCACTAAATTAAATAGATTATTAATGTTGAGCTTAATATCTTAAAACTCATTCCAACACCTTGGAAAGATCGATTTCGATTCTTTCTCCTCCATAAACCGTCTTTAAATCCATGTTAGGTGCACTTACAAATATATAGGGCCACATATAATTGGTTTCATTTCCAACGTGTAAGATAACTTTTTCCTTCATAATCGATTTGGTACGCCAAACAGCAACAACCTGTGGCTTAAAGGTATTCTTACACAACTGTGGGAATTCGCATACAAGTGATAATGGCCAATGAAAGGGGCCAAGAACCCATCCGTCAATTCCATTAATCGGCCACTGGCAGCCAAAGTTCCACTCGGTGTAATGAGAGGTCATTTTTGTTGCGCGAACTTCCCAATCTTTAATCGTATTTTTTATCGTTTTCTGATAGGAGGCCTTTGCTCCATCGGACGATATTTCGAAACCAATGGTATCCTCTGTCTCATGCTCTTTATTTTCGTTATCAGGCGCAGAAGCGACCAGCACTAATTGATGATCAATCGGATTATGATTAGAATCGGTCAGTTTAAGAGAAAGCTGGGATTTATACATCATCCAGCCCCTGCTTAATATATAATCCTTAAAAGGAGTTCCAGGATTTAAAAAACCATCGGCTTCTACTATGATAAATTGATACTGTTCGCCTTCTTTTGGATTGTTAAGGGCAACGGTAACTTTAATTTCAAATTCATTGATGAATGTATTTTTTTTATCATAATAGTCAACGGCAGCGCTGGACTTAAAGTGGCGATTAAAAGTAAATTTTTTAACGAAACCCTTTATCGAATCGTCTGTTTCATTTGCTTGATTGACCTGCATTAAAATTGGAGTCATTTGTCTTAGAATAACCTCAAGCGCACTCTCTACGAAGACTTTTGCAGCCATTTCATCCTCTGTTTTAAAGATCGCCTTATCATTATCCATTGCTCCTTTACTATCTCCGGTAACACTAGTTTCTGAAAATGTTTCAGTGATGAAAGTACCATCTACCTTTTTTAATAGGAAATAGGCTTTACATTCGCCGCCCGGACTAAATCCAAAGTAGTGTAAAAGTGTATCACTTACCTCTTTTGTAACATTAAGGATCATCACTCCTCGATTCATCTCTACAAATCTGTTAAAAACAGAACTTACATTCATCACATCGTTCACATCTTTTACGTAAGTAAGTAATAAATGGAAGTCTTCAAGTTTTAATGTTTCATCTTCTTTCTTGTATTGGACAAGGGGAATATCAATAGTATTCAAAAATTGTTCAATCGGATGCTCGCCGTTTGCAGAATCATGCACAAGTACTTGAAATGGATTTGTCATTTGAAAAGACTCCTTTGAATTTAGTAAAAGAAGAAATGAAAAGTGGATTTAGTTCATTTAATTGTATGGGGCTGAATAACTGCTTAGAAGTAATAAAAAAGCCAAGAAACATTTTTTTCTTGGCTTGCTGAACAAACAACAAAGGGGAGAAAATTACTCCTCTCCCATTCGATTATACTAAAGAACTTATCTACCTTTCTTCACTTCATGAAGCAAGTCTGGGAAGTTGGTGAACATTCCTGTCACACCCCAGTCAATTAACTGCTTCATTCTTTCTTTATCATTTACTGTATATGGATGGATTTCAAGCCCGTTGTTAACGACCTTTTGTACGTATTCTTCGTTTAAATAGGTGTGGTTAGGACCTACTCCCATGGCATACTCTTTAATGGCTGCAATTTCTTCATCTGTTATTACCGCTTTTGTTTTATAAGATAGTAATTGAACTAGCTTAACAGATGGATCAAGTTTATGCATAATTTCTAAGCTTTGTGGGCTAAAAGATTGAACAAGAAGTGTCTCTTTATCGATATCATACTTATCGATGAGGCGTAAAAGTTCCTTTTCCATACCTGGATAGATTTCCGGCGACTTTGTTTCAATATAATATTCGTTGTTTTTGCCGAATTTTTTGAAGACCTCTTCAAGCGTTGGTACTTTTAACCCTGCATAATCTGGATCAGCGTATTGTGGGTATTTTTCGTTAAACCAGCTTCCTGCGTCTAATTGCTTGATTTCTGCTAATGTGTAATCCTTAACAAAGCCTGTCCCATCTGTCGTCCGATCAACTTTCTCATCGTGCATGGCGATTAATTGTCCATCCTTTGTCATTTGCAGGTCAATTTCAATATAGTCCCCGTGCATTTTTTCTCCCATGTCATAGGATATGAGAGTGTGTTCCGGAGCATGACCTGAAGCACCACGGTGTGAAACATTTAAAATATCCTTATGTTTTTCTGTCGCAAAGGCATTCCCTCCGCCAGACAAAACACCGATTCCTAAAGCAAGAGCACCAAGAGCAGGTAACCATTTTCTTCTCAATCTGAACATCTCCCATCATTTCATTTATTTGAATAGATTACTTTTTAAAAATAACAATAGAATATTAATTTTATAGAGGGGTGATGTAAAAATAATGTGAAATTTTGTAAGGAAAATTACCTAGAGGCTAGCAGGGGCCATTAGAACGATTTCGGCTGTTGAGGCCTTTTAGACCGAAGTGATGTTCATTTGCTAGATTCATTCTAGAGATTGGAAGAACCTGGTTTATTTAAAGGTGAAACCCCATCCATTTATGGATGGGGGGAGTGTCAGGAGATTTTATATTTGGGCATCTTTATAATTTACAATTATTCCATCAATGAATTAAGGTACAATGACATCTGTTTCAATCAAACGTGGATGAATTCTTTTCGCCTTTTCATAGGTTTCAGCTGTGTTAACGGAGTATACATGTAATTTTAGGCCCGCTTTTCTTATTTCTTTAGCCGTTTCTTCATCAACATTTTTAATCGATGTTGTGTAAATGGCATTTTCATATTGCTGTAACTCTTCGATATCGCTTTCTAGATTGGTTAATGCATTTCCAAGGAATGTTACAGTTGCTTCTGGGTACCATTCGTTAAATTGATCTCTAATGTCATCATTACTTAAGACAAAAAATGAATGATGTAATACTTGAGCTTCTTCAGCTTCTTCCATAAGACCGTCTACGAATTCCTTGTCATCCCAATTACCTTTTGAACCATCAAAATTGATACCAATATTGTATTTATGAGCTTCGTCAAGTACTTCTTCCAATGTTGGTACTTTATATTCTGTTACATTTCCTGCTTTGTCTTCTATCTTAAAGCTTTGAATATCTTTTAATGTCAAATCTTTAACATTCCCAGTGCCAGTAGTGGTGCGATCGATTGTTTTATCGTGCATTAAGATATAATGACCGTCCTTCGTTTGTTGAACATCAATTTCAACAAAGCCATATCCTAATATTCCAGCCTGAGTGATCGCCTCTAATGTGTTTTCAGGCGCTGCCACTTGAGCGCCACGGTGAGCACTTAACTCCATTTTGCTGCTGTTTAACCAGTTATCATTCGGCGCTGCACTTGCAGCATGTCCAAATAGAGTTGTCGCTAATACAAATGGAGCAGCAATTGATAAGATTCTTTTCTTCTTCATTTTCCACACTTCCCATTCTTTAAAAATTATGTACAACTTTACACTACAAATCTCCTTAAATTATAGGAAACAATTATTAAGAATCGATTCGGATATTATTAACATTTGGTAAACGTGTCGAATTAAGTATATTTGCAGCGATAATATTGGGGTTAAATGGGGAAGTGACAATTTCTACACCTTGGAGAAATTGTAGGGAATTGTAACCCGTGCATGAATAATATGGAAAATAAATACATCGTCGGATTTACATCACGATTTATTTTACATAGACTATAAGAGTCAGAAAATTACCGATATTATTAACTATCTTATGACTACGCAATACCATAACTCTTATCGTGAGGTGGTAAATACTTGAAGGCAGATGCTGTTTTTGAAGGTGGTGGAGCTAGGGGAATTGCTTTTGTTGGAGCGATTCAAGCAATGGAAGAGGAAAATGTAGAGTGGGTAAGGCTGGCTGGAACATCAGCGGGAGCGGTAATTGCAGCTCTTTTGGCAAGCGGCTACAAAAGCTATGAAATTAGAGAGTGTCTGAGGGAACTCGATTTTTCAAAGCTTCGAGGCAGGACGTTCATCAATCGAATTCCCATTTTCGGCATGCTCTTAGAACTTATGATTCATCTAGGTATATATAAAAACGATTATTTGGAAACATGGGTGGATTCCCTTCTTGCCAAAAAAGGCATTAAGACATTTGCCGATCTTCCAGATGGAAAGTTGAAAATTATTGCTTCTGATGTTTCGAATGGCCAAATGCTTATCTTTCCGGATGATTTGAATCGCTATAGGATGACACCTGCTGATTTAAACATTTCAACTGCCGTTATGATGAGTGCCTCACTGCCATTTTTCTACCGTCCGGTTATTTGGAAATCAAAAGGCCTTAACAAATCCTACATTTTAGATGGCGGTTTGCTTAGTAACTTCCCAATATGGTTATTTGATGCGGAAAACCCTCGATTCCCAACGTTTGGGTTCCGTTTTGTGAAGGATAAAGTTGACATAGATCCAGTTATACCAACGCCGCTCCACCTGTTCAAAAATATTTTTAAAACAATGCTTCAAGCCCATGATTTACGGCATATGAATGAAGAAACGATTGGACGTACGATTCAAATTCCGACTGGAGACATCAACGCAACTGATTTTGAATTGAATGACGATGAGATTGATTTTCTTTATAAGTCAGGCTATACTTCTGCCAAAGAATTTTTATCAAAGTGGGATTTTGAACAATACAAGGTTAAAAGAAAGGCAAAAAGGAAAGAAGAAGTAGATGTGCACGATGAAACGTAAGAAAAACATAACGCTAACGGTTTTCCTGTATGATAAAGCATTTCAATCCTGTTACAAATCTTAAGATTGATCACGTAAGGTTCTTTTTTCGTAAGATTTACTTTATAATGCGCAATAGATGATTTTTTTTGGAAAAATTACACTTCTAGCTGAAGGAGAGCGATTATGAAAAAAATAATGTTTATCGTAATAACCGGTCTAATGTCCGTGGTTTTAGCAGCATGCGGAGGAAATGAAGAAAGCAAAGAAGCTAAAAATGATAATAAAGCAAAAACAGCGGAAACCGAGCAGCAGAAGGAACAGCAAAAGCAAATGGAAGATATGCAAAAGAAATTAGAAGCGCAGCAAGTAGATGAAAAGAAAATTGTTGCCATCGTGAATGATAAAGAAATTTTAGGAAGCGACTATAACAATGCCTTAGCCTATACACAAGGACAAATGCAGCAAGTGGGACAAGATCCAACTTCTACAGAAGCTGCAGCGCAAGTGAAAAATCAAACAATTGACAGCTTAGTCGGACAAGCCCTTCTTCTTCAAGAGGCAGATAAAAAAGGCTACAAAGCTACGGAGGCAGATATTAAAAAGCGGCTGGATGAAACGAAAAAACAATTTAAAACAGAAAAGGAATTTGAGGCTGCTCTTAAAAAATCCGGCATGGATATGAAAACACTTGAAGCCCAAATAGCGGACGATATTAAATTTGCACAATACGTCGAGAAAGAAGTAGCGATTGGTAAAATAACCGATGAAGAAATTCAAAAAACATATGATCAATATGCGGAACAAGCAAAGAGCGCTGGACAAGAGGTCCCAAAAATGGAAGAAGTAAAACCGCAAATCGAAACATCCCTTAAACAGCAAAAGCAACAGGAAAAACTCGCTCAGCGGGTGGAAGAGCTAAAGAAAAATGGAAAGATTGATATTAAGATTTAAGCTGTTTTTTAATGATAAAAATAACATAACCTGAGTCTTTACGGTCCTTAAAGCGGTGCTCCAAAGAGCAAGTAGAGCAGTTCTAGCTGCTGTTTAAACAGGAAAATCAGATTTAGAGAGCAAGTAGAGCAGTTCTAGCTTCTGTCTAAACAGGAAAATTAGATTTAGAGAGCAAGTAGAGTAGTTCTATCTGCCGTCTAAACGGGAAAATCAGATTTAGAGAGCAAGTAGAGCAGTTCTAGCTGCTGTCTAAACAGGAAAATCAGATTTAGAGAGCAAGTAGAGCAGTTCTAGCTGCCGTCTAAATAGGAAAATTAAATTTAGGGAGCAAGTAAAAAGGTTCTACTTACCCTCTGAAAGGCAAACTGATGCTCCGGAGAGTAAGTAGAGCGTACAACCCACCGCCTAAGGCGCCTTCATAAACAACACAAAAAAAGCGAATCACTCAGATTCGCTTTCACCCTCACTAATCAAAAATCCAGCCAAATAGTCACTCCAAAGCTTGTTTCCTTTACTATTTGGAGCACTTAGATCCGATGTCAAATATGCCTTAATTTCTTCTGAGTTACCATCAGGCCAGGATGTCCAATGATCAAGGTAAGCAACCTGCTGCTCTTCAGCATACTCCTTCAGATCGGCTACTTGACGAGGGTAATGCTTTGCCTTGTAAAGCGGATAGGAAGGTTGAATGAGAAAGCTGGTGTCAGGCACCGCCTTTTTCACTGCATCCAGAATTTTCGTTACATCCGTTAAGGTTTTATCTGTTGTGCCAAATTCATTGTTTGTTAAGATGAATGGCTCAAACACAATCAAATCAGCAGCTTCCTTAGCGATTTCGTCTTCTTTAGCGTCTTTCAAAAATTGTGTGGTAGTAGATTCATAGGTATAGACACTAACTTCCATATGCTCCTCACCAAATGCCCCAACCAACCGAGCCTTCACATCGGCGAAAGGTCCATCAGACTCTGATCCGATAGCCGGAGACCCCACAAACAGTACCTTAAACGGCTTTTTTTCCTCCAGTGTTACCTTAAACCGCTCAACTGCATCCTTAGGCCAGTTCTCCGTTAAAGCCAGCAGCTTCTCAGCGTCCACACTCTTAGCCGGCTCTTCCGACTGAGCCGTAGCAGCAGTCTTCTCTGAACCAGCATCCGCATTGGTCCCATTCACCACAGCTTTGTCACCCTTCGCCGCAGCCTGCCGCTGCTCATTCCAATGCTGCTGCCCAAGATACAGGACGGTCAGAAAGGCGATGCCTAGTAACAGCGTAAGAATTTTCTTCATTTATATATACCCCCATATTAAAATCCAAGTCTATTATAGCAGATAAACATTTCCAATTTCCCCTGAATTCGACAACGTCTATGTAATTTTTCCTATTTTATAAGAAATTCCTGCCAAAATGTAAATTATCCTTCTAATTTATGACAAAAAGTTGTTTAATTAATACAGTAGAGTAAAATATGACAAATTAACTAAAAAAGTGACAAATTCATGGTATAATATCGTATGCTTTTGTATTGAATACGTAGGAGGGCTAAACCCAAAATGGAAGAGACTATAAGTTTAAAAGAGTTGTTTGAAACGTTGAAAAAACGGTTGATGTTAATCGTTTCTATTACATTACTTGCTGCAATCATCAGCGGAGTCGTCAGTTTCTTTGTGTTAACCCCGATTTACCAAGCTTCAACACTTATTCTCGTAAACCAAACAAAAAGTGAACAAGCCTTATATAACTCAGGTGAAGTGCAAACCAACCTAGCGTTAATCAACACCTATAACGGGATCATCAAGAGTCCAGCCATTTTAGACATTGTCGCTAAAGAACTAGATCTAAACATGACGGCTGGGCAATTAAACTCAAAAATTACTGTTGCCAGCGAAAACGGATCCCAATTGGTGAATCTTTCAGTACAAGATCCAAATCCACAAACAGCGGCGCTCATTGCCAACAAAACAGCTGAAGTATTCCAAAAAGAAATCGTGGATATTATGCACGTCGATAACGTCAAAATTTTATCGAAGGCAGTAGTGGCAGACAATCCATCCCCAATCAAACCGCAGCCATTATTAAATATCGCCATTGCGATGGTAGTTGGCTTAATGGCGGGTGTCGGAATTGCCTTCTTACTCGAGTACTTTGATAACACGATTAAAAACGAGCAAGATATCGAAAAGGAACTTGGTCTGCCAATCTTAGGTGTGATTGCGACGATTGAGGACCAAAAGCTAGAGGAATTGAAACGGCGCAGTGATGCTAGAAATACAACAGTGAGAGGTGAGACCCTTGGCTCTTAGAAAAAAGAAAAAACTAGTAAGTAAAGATGCACGACGTAAATTAATTACTGCGATTGCGCCAAAGTCGCCGATTGCGGAACAATATCGTACGGTTCGAACCAATATCCAATTTTCTTCGATTGATAATGAAATCAGAACCATCATGGTGACCTCATCAGGCCCAGCAGAAGGGAAATCAACAACGGTGGCAAACTTAGCGGTGACATTTGCTCAGCTAGGCAAGAAAGTGCTGCTTGTCGATGCCGACCTGCGCAAGCCGACAGTTCATCACACGTTTGCAACAGAGAATTTATTCGGCTTTACCTCCGTTTTAACAAGACAGCGGCCGCTTGTAAAAGCAGTTGTCGAATCCGATGAGCAGAATCTGTTTATTTTACCAAGCGGTCCGATTCCGCCAAATCCTGCGGAACTATTAAGCTCGAAATCAATGGATCAATTTATGGATGAGGCGAAAGACCTATTCGATTACATTTTATTTGATACGCCGCCATTATTAGCAGTAGCCGACCCGCAAATTCTTGCGAATAAATGTGACGGGACCATTCTCGTTGTCTTCAGTGAGAAGACGGAAATTGAGTTGGCAAAGAAGGGGAAAGAATTGCTGGAAACTGCCCAAAGCAAATTGCTTGGAGTGGTATTAAATGCCAAGGAGGCTAAAAAGGGCGATTATTACTACTATTATGGTAGCAAGTGACAAGATTCGACAAATTACGCCTCTTTACTAGGACTATAGACGGTGTTACGATGAAATCGTCACGAAATTGTCATAATTAATCGGAAAGAGTTGTCGTTAATGATTGATGTACATTGTCACATATTGCCAGGTTTAGATGATGGTGCGCAGGATTTGTCGGACAGCCTTCGCATGGCGAAACAGGCTGTCGAACAAGGAATCGACACAATTGTTGCGACACCTCATCACTTAAACAACCAATATGAAAATCCGAAACAAGTGATCTTAAATAAAGTTGATGGGTTAAACCAACTACTAAAAGCAGAAAAAATAGATGTAAAGATTGTTCCTGGGCAGGAAGTCCGGATTCATGGTGAAATGGTAGAGGGCTTTGCAAAGGAAGAAATCCTGCCGATCAATGGCAGCCAATATGTATTGGTGGAATTCTCCTCTTCTCATGTGCCGAGATACGCAGAAAGGTTGTTTTACGACCTGCAGGTAAATGGCTTGATTCCCATCATCGTGCATCCGGAGCGGAACCAAGAAATCATCGAACGTCCGGACATCCTCTATCAGTTTGTGAAAAAAGGCGCAATATCCCAAGTCACCGCTGCCAGCATCACAGGCGATTTTGGAAAAAAAATAAGGCAGTTTACATTGAAGTTAATCGAAGCGAATTTAACGCATTTGGTTGCTTCGGATGCCCATAACACCACAAACCGCGGCTTTAAACTGCGTGATGCCTACGATGTAATCGAAGCAAAGTACGGGAGTGAAATGGTGTATTTGCTGCTAGAAAATGCAGCGCTTATTGTGGATGGACTTCATGTCTATAAAGAAATACCAGAACGAATTAAAAAGAAGAAGTTTTTTAAGATTTTTTAGCAGATGTTATATGGGCCGCTTTTTCGGGTATAAAATTAGGAAATTAGAGAGATATAACCAAAATATAACATCTTATCAGGCAATAAAGCCTGAACGGCGAAGCTTCCTGTCCGTTATACATGGGAGCACTCGGCCGTGCTGTGGGTCTTTTGGAGGATAGAGATAGACCTTAGACGCTGCGTCGTCAAGAGCATGGTGTGAGGATGGGTTAGATGCCCAATAAAAAACATACACAAACCAATAATAAATACTTAATGAAAGGTTAAGTGTATTGCCACTTGCAATTTCATTAGGTATTTATTTTTTTGCTGTGAAAAAGGGCGGAGCTGCACAATTACAAAGATTAGCTCGATTCGTTTGGATTATATGATTGAGTTTGTCCATTTATTGTGTCAAAGCTTCGCTAACACCGCCTTTTTTGATTGGGGAAAGGCGTATTAGATTAGAGAAAAAATGGGGGAATGTCTGGTGACATATGGAAAGCGATTGGCTGCGCTGGCAATACTGGATTCAGCTATTGTACTAACAGCGGTTTACATAAGCTATTTTATTTTGGTTCCAAAGCTTTCGATTTTTGAAAATAAAATGCTGCTGGCTACGTCGATTACGTTGCTTATCAGCCATCATGTATTTGCATCGATGTATAAGTTATATAACAAGGCATGGCAATATGCGAGCATCGGTGAGTTGCTGGCTATCGTCAAAGCGGTGACGTTTACGATTATTGTGACAGGAATTATGCAAGAGCTGGGCTTCGGTAATATTTATGTCCGGGCACTTGCGATTACATGGATGCTGCATGTGCTGTTCATTGGAGGCTCGCGGTTTTCGTGGCGGATGTTCCGCGATAACGTCATGACTAAACAGAAGGACACCAAGAGGACGCTGATTATTGGGGCAGGTGCCGGGGGAACGATGGTAGCACGGCAATTGCTACATAACCATGACGTTGATTTAAAGCCGATAGCGTTTATAGATGATAACCCAAAGAAGTTGAAATTAGATTTTCTTGGTCTCCCAGTAGTCGGCGGTTCGGGAAAAATTGTTGAAGCGGTTGAAAAGTTCAATATCGAAAATATCATCATTGCCATCCCTTCCTTAAAAAAGGAAGAGCTAAACCGTATCTTTGATGAATGTGCAAAAACAAAAGCAAAAACGCAAATCATTCCTAGAATTGAAGACATTATGACCGGGAAAGTTTCTGTTAATCAATTCCGCGATGTCCAGGTGGAGGATCTTCTGGGAAGAGAACCTGTCGTATTAGATATCGGCAGTATTTCTGAAAAGGTTAGTGATAAAACAATATTAGTTACTGGTGCAGGCGGTTCGATTGGTTCGGAAATATGCCGGCAAATCTGCAAGTTTTACCCTAGTAAAATCGTGTTGGTTGGGCATGGGGAGAACAGTATTTATCAGATTGATATGGAACTGCGCAATAAATATCAAGGGCAGATTGAAGTTGTCCCTATGATTGGGGATATTCAAGACCGGGAACGAATCTTTGAAATTATGGAAGAACACCGTCCGTATGTAGTTTATCATGCGGCAGCACATAAGCATGTGCCGTTAATGGAATATAACCCTCGTGAAGCGGTGAAAAATAATATCTTTGGTACGAAGAATGTTGCCGAGGCGGCGGACACCTTCGGTGCTAATACCTTTGTAATGATTTCTTCGGATAAAGCGGTAAATCCACCGAATGTAATGGGAGCGACAAAGCGATTTGCGGAGATGGTTATTCAAACTCTAGCAACTACCAGCAAGACAAAGTTTGTGGCGGTTCGGTTTGGGAATGTACTTGGGAGCCGTGGTAGTGTTATTCCATTGTTTAAGAAGCAGATTCAAGCGGGTGGGCCGGTTACAGTTACTCATCCGGAAATGACGAGGTATTTCATGACGATTCCTGAAGCCTCAAGACTTGTGATTCAGGCTGGGTCGTTAGCACGTGGCGGTGAGGTGTTCGTGCTTGATATGGGTGAGCCAGTTAAGATTGTCGATCTTGCAAAAAATCTTATTAAACTATCGGGATATAATATAGAAGAAATCGGGATACATTTTACCGGGCTGCGTCCTGGGGAGAAGATGTATGAAGAGCTTCTAAATGAGAATGAGGTACATTCGAAGCAGGTTTTTGAGAAGATTCATATTGGTAAAGCGAAGGTTATTCATGCTGATGTGTTGTGTAAATTGATTGGTAGTTTGCTTGAGATGTCAGAACAGGATATGCATGATACTTTGATTGCGGTGGCTAACAATAAATTCGAAAGCACTTTAGCTTTTGTTGAAGCAAGTAGTACATGAGAGGTTAAGTGGATGTTTAGCCTCTTCTGATCGGGGTGGGTATTAGAGTGATATATAGAAAATATATAAAAAGAATATTAGATTTTATTCTTGCCTTTATAGGTATTGTAGTGCTTTCTCCGGTTTTCCTTCTATTAATAATATGTATTAAGCTTGATTCAAAGGGCCCAATATTATTTAAGCAGCGTAGGATTGGGAAAGATAAATCAGAGTTTTATATTTTTAAGTTTAGAACAATGAAAATAGACACTCCTAAAGATATGCCAACACACTTATTGAAAGATCCGGAAACTTATATTACAAGTGTCGGTAAATTTATGAGGAAGACTAGCTTAGATGAATTACCACAAATCTTGAATATTCTTAAAGGAGAAATGAGCATAATAGGTCCACGTCCTTGTCTCTGGAACCAGTTTGATTTAATCGAAGAAAGGGATAAGTATAAAGCAAATAATGTATACCCAGGTTTAACAGGATGGGCTCAGATAAATGGACGCGATGAATTACCTATCGATATTAAGGCAAGCCTTGATGGAGATTATGTGAAAAACTTGAGTTTTGCTTTCGATGTAAAGTGTTTTTTCGGTACTATAGTTAGCATTCTGAAGCACGATGGTGTTGTTGAGGGCGGTACCGGAGCACTTGAAAGAATGAAAGCTTCTGAATCAACAGCCGCAACAGCTAACAAAGAAGATAGGTGAAAAGGTAAATAATGAAGAGAGTACTTATTACCGCTAAAAATAGTTATGTAGGAAATGCATTTGCTGCATGGACTGCTAACAAATATCAAATGGAGTTTATCACCTGCCGTAATGACGAGTGGAAGAAAATGGACCTTTCTAACTACGATGTCATATTACATGTAGCAGGAATTGCTCACGTATCCACAGATCCCAATATGGAAAATGAATATTATAGGGTCAACAGGGACTTAACAATAGATTTAGCTGCAAAAGCAAAACAAGATGGAGTTAGACAGTTTATCTTTTTGAGCAGCATTATTGTTTATGGTGAAAGTAGTAGCGCAGAAAGAATTATTAAAAAGGATACTATCCCAGAGCCAAGTAATTTCTATGGTAATAGTAAGCTTCAAGCAGAAAAAGGAATTAAGCCATTAGCAAGTGAGCATTTTAAAATTGCAATTCTTAGGCCGCCGATGATTTATGGTAAAGGTTCTAAAGGGAATTATCCTAAATTAGCAAAGGCGGCACAGAAGTTGCCAATATTCCCGGACATAGATAATCAACGAAGTATGCTTCATATTGATAATTTGTGCGAATTTATAAGGCTTATGATTGAAAATGAAGAAAGTGGATTATTCTTCCCACAAAACAATGAATATGTTAAAACCTCCGAGATGGTTAGGCTAATTGCAAATACCCATGGTAGGGAGATAAAGTTGACGAAAATCTTTAATCCTTTGTTAAAACTATTAGGATTAAAGGTTGGAATTATAAATAAGGTATTTGGAAATTTAGTCTATGATCAGAGTTTATCAGTGTATAAACAGAATTATAGAGTAAGAAATTTAAAAGAATCTATTACGGTAACAGAAAAATAGAAAAAGTGGGTGAAGGGTTGAAAAAGCATATATTAGTCATTTCACAGTACTTCTACCCTGAACAATTTCGTATAAATGATATTTGTACTGAGTGGGTCAAGAGGGGTTATAAAGTAACAGTTTTAACGGGAATTCCTAATTATCCTCAAGGAAAGTATTACGACGGGTACGGATTGTTAAAGAAAAGAAAAGAATTATATAACGGCATTGAGATTATTCGAATTCCTCTTATACCTAGAGGTAACAGTTCAATAATGCTAGCTTTAAATTATTTGTCATTTGTAATCACGGGTTTCTTGTGGCAACTTTTTACGCGAATAAAAGCCGATTATGTGTTTATTTTTGAAGTATCTCCCATGACTCAAGCTTTGCCTGGTGTTTGGTATGCTAAAAAGAGGGAGATACCATGTTATTTATATGTTCAAGATCTTTGGCCTGAAAATGTAGAAATCATTACCGGGATTACTAATAAGACTATTATTGGTGCTATTGGTAAAATGGTAGATTATATCTATGCCCGGTGTACAAAAATATTTACAACATCAACTAGTTTTGTGGAATCGATTAAAAAACGTGGTGTTACATCAGAAAAGATAGAGAATTGGCCACAATACGCAGAAGACTTTTATAGACCAATTGAGAAAACTATTATTCCAGAAATTCCAAGTGATGATGCTTTTAATATAATTTTTGCGGGGAATATTGGTAATGCTCAAGGTTTGGATATTTTGCCGAAAGCTGCTTCCCTTCTTAAAAAGAGTAACCTAAATAAGAAAATTCGTTTTAATATTGTTGGGGATGGAAGGTATAAGGAAACACTAATTAATCAAGTTAATATAGCTAACGTTTCTGAGATGTTTAATTTTATTCCAAAGCAGCCTGCTGATAGAATACCAGAGTTTATGGCAGCCAGCGATGCGGCTTTCCTTTGTTTAACAGAAAGTCCATTATTTGAAATGACAATTCCTGCAAAGCTACAATCCTATTTGGCATGTGGTGTCCCGATAATTGCTTCTGCAGGTGGGGAAACAAGCAGAATAATCAAGGAATCTAATGCGGGTGTAAGCAGCCAGGCTGGAGATGACGAAAAACTTTGTGAAATAATAATAGAATTATTACTTAAATCGAAACAGGAATTAAATAAATTAGGACTAAATGCACGCCTATATTACGATAAAAACTTTAATAAAGTTGACTTATTAAATAGAATGGATAATTATTTTGGATTAAATCCAAACTTGGGGGAAAAACGAAATGTTCAATAATAAGACCTTATTAATAACCGGTGGAACAGGATCCTTTGGTAATGCAGTAATGAAAAGATTCTTGGATACTGACATAAAGGAAGTTCGAATATTTTCAAGGGATGAGAAAAAACAAGATGATATGAGAAAGCTTTATAAAAATGAAAAATTAAAGTTTTATATAGGTGATGTTAGGGATTTAGCAAGTGTTAAAAATGCAATGCACGGAGTAGATTATATTTTTCATGCAGCAGCCTTAAAACAAGTACCATCATGTGAATTCTTTCCTTTAGAAGCTGTAAAAACCAATATTATTGGAACAGATAATGTTTTAACTGCCGCAATAGAGTATGGAGTAAAAAAAGTTATCTGTCTTTCAACTGATAAAGCTGCTTACCCTATTAATGCAATGGGAATCTCAAAGGCAATGATGGAAAAGGTTTTTGTTGCAAAATCAAAAACAGTATCTCCAGACAGAACGCTTATCTGCGGAACAAGGTATGGTAATGTAATGGCTTCACGTGGTTCAGTAATTCCATTATTTATTGAACAAATTAAAGGTGGTCAGCCTTTAACAGTTACAGATCCAAATATGACAAGATTCCTGATGAGCTTAGAGGAAGCAGTTGAGCTAGTTGTATTTGCCTTCCAAAATGCAGAAACAGGAGACATTATGGTCCAAAAGTCACCGGCAAGTACAATTGGTGATCTTGCTCAAGCAGTAAAGGAATTGTTTAATGTTGATAATGATATTAAAATCATCGGAACACGACATGGGGAAAAGCGCTATGAAACATTGCTTACGAAAGAGGAGTATGTGGCAGCAGAGGATTTAGGTGGATTCTACAGAGTTCCTGCCGATCAAAGGGATCTTAACTATGATAAGTATTTCGATGAAGGGAATAAAAAGCTTACTACTGTAGAAGAATATAATTCGGATAATACACAAATCCTCACTGTAGAACAAATTAAAGAAAAATTATTGAAATTAGAATATGTACAGAATGAATTGAAGGAATGGAATAAAAAGACTTCTGTTATGAACTAAGGGTGGAACTAAAAATGAAAATTCTTGTTACTGGCTCTAAAGGTTTTTTAGGGAAAAACCTTGTGGCAGAACTCAAAAATAGGGGATATAACGATATATTGGAAATTACTAGAGAAAGTGATTCTACTTTACTAGAAAAGTATACAAAAGAGTGCGATTTTGTTTTTCATCTGGCTGGGGTTAATCGACCAAAGGATGAAAATGAATTCTTGGAAGGTAATTTTGGCTTTACTTCCCAATTGTTAGAGTTACTAAAAAAACATAGTAATAATGCCCCAGTGCTTATTACTTCCTCTATTCAGGCAGAAAAGGATAATCCTTATGGAAAAAGTAAAAAGGCTGGAGAAGATTTATTATTTAGTTACTCCAGTGATAATGATGTAAAAGTTTATGTCTATAGATTGCCAAACTTGTTTGGTAAGTGGAGTAAGCCCAATTATAATACAGTAGTTGCTACTTATTGTCATAATATTGCAAGAGGCTTAGACATTCAGGTAAACAATCCTGATGCAGAACTTACTTTTTGTTATATTGATGATGTTTTAGATGAATTCTTAAGAGCTCTAGGGGGGGACCCTACTCTCAGGGAAAACTATTGCTTTGTACCAGTAACTCATCAGATTAAACTTGGTGATTTAGCAAATTTAATAAGAAGCTTCAAAGAAAGCAGATTAGATTTAAGCATTCCAAATATGGAAGATGCCTTAACAAAAAAATTATACAGTACCTATTTAAGTTTTCTGCCGGAAGATCAGTTTTCTTATGATCTAAAAATGAATTGTGATCATAGAGGATCTTTTACAGAATTTATGCGAACACCTGAAAGAGGACAGGTTTCTATAAATGTATCAAAACCCGGTATTACCAAAGGGAAGCATTGGCACCATACTAAAAATGAAAAGTTCTTAGTTGTAAGTGGTGAAGGACTAATTCGGTTTAGAAAAATAGATTCTTATGAAATCATCGAGTATAGGGTTAGCGGAGAAAAGTTACAGGTTGTAGACATCCCTACTGGATATACACACTCCATTGTTAATGTAGGAGAAAGTGATCTTGTAACGGTAATGTGGGCTAATGAATGTTTTGACCCCGAAAAGCCCGACACCTATTTTTTGGAGGTATAAGTTAATGAAGAAGTTAAAAGTCATGACTGTCGTTGGTACTAGACCCGAAATTATAAGATTGTCAGCTGTTATTAATAAATTAGAAGAATCTAAAGCAATTGAACATATCCTGGTGCACACAGGCCAAAATTATGATTATGAATTAAATGAAGTATTTTTCAAGGATTTTAATTTAAAGAAGCCAGATTACTTCTTAAATGCTGCTACAGGTACAGCAGTAGAAACAATAGGAAATATTCTCGTTAAAATAGATCCTATTATGGAAGAAGTGAAGCCTGATGCGATTTTAGTACTTGGTGATACTAATAGCTGTCTATGTGCTATAGCAGCAAAAAGAAGACACATTCCGATATTCCACATGGAAGCGGGAAATAGATGCTTTGATCAACGGGTACCGGAGGAAACAAATAGAAAAATTGTCGATCATACTGCGGATATTAATTTGACTTATAGTGATATTGCAAGAGAATATCTTCTAAGAGAGGGATTCCCATCAGATAGGATTATTAAAACAGGAAGTCCAATGTTTGAGGTTCTCAATTCAAGAAAAGACGATATTGATAATTCAGATGTATTAGAAAGATTAGGACTTGAGGAAGGTAAATATTTTGTAGTATCTGCGCATAGGGAAGAAAACGTTAATTCAGAAACCAATTTTATGGATTTGGTTGATAGCTTAAATTCGATTGCAGAGAAGTATAATATACCGATTATTGTTAGTGCGCATCCGAGAACAAGAAAAGTGATTGAGGGAAGAGGTATTGAATTCAATCCATTGGTAAAAACATTAAAACCTTTAGGCTTTAATGATTATGTAAAACTGCAAATCAAGGCAAAAACAGTTCTTAGTGATAGCGGGACAATAAGCGAAGAATCTTCTATTCTAGGGTTTAGAGCACTTAATATTAGACAAGCTCACGAAAGACCAGAAGCAATGGAAGAGGCGTCAGTAATGATGGTCGGTTTAAAGAAAGAAAGGATACTACAGGGAGTGGAGATATTAGAAACACAAGAACAAGGTAATTTAAGACTTGTAGAAGATTATAGTATGCCAAATGTTTCTGATAAAGTATTAAGAATAATTCTATCCTATACAGATTACGTAAATCGAGTAGTTTGGCGGAAATAGGATAAGGAGAATGATTTAGTTGACAGGTTATAATCTAAAAATAAAGTACGATGAAAGACAATTAATATACATTATTAAAGCTTTTGCTATTATTAGTGTAATTATTGCTCATGTATCAAGCACAATAAATAATTTAAATTTATTTTTTGCTAATCTAGGTACACTCGGTGTAGTTCAGTTCTTTATATTATCAGGTTATTTATTTGGAAAGAGCAATGATTCATTTAAAGTCTTTTTATCTAAAAAAAAGTCAATTATTTTACCATGGTTAATAAGCGGATTTGCATTATATCTTTTAACTCAATTTTGGGGTTCGGAAGTTGAATCAATTGGAGGTTATAAATTTTTACTTTATCTTTTAGGCGTAAACTCGTATTTGTATTATTTAACGATGTTAATAATCTGTTATTTTCTATTCTTTAGGAGCAAGAATAATTTTATACTGATTATATCAATTATAATCACTATATTTTCAATCTATTTAACCGCCTATAACAAAATAACATTTATTTCTCCGTATGTGAATCCTCTTAACTGGATTGGATTTTTTACTTTTGGAGTAATAATCAGGAAGAATTGGAGTATTTACCATTTATTCTTCTTGGCGAAAAAATATATTATTTTTATATTCTGTATCTTTATGTTGTGTTTAATACTTTCAGTACTATCTAATAAAGCATATTATTGGACATCTCTTTCTATTCCACTTGAGATATCAGGGGGATCTTTAGTACTAATTCTGGCACACTATACATTATCAAACAAATTATTAAAATTTATAGGAAAACAGTCGTTTTCAATTTATTTATTGCATATGCCATTAGCGGGTCTCTCTAATACAATATTTGATCAAATATTAAATTGGTATAATCCAATTATTAAGGCATCGTTTGTCTTGATCATAATAGTATTACTTCTTTATATTGTTAATAAAATTGCATCTTTTAATAAAAAAATATTTAGGTTTTTTTATTACTGTATAGGGTTTAGATAATGAATTAAAAAATTGGAAGGTATGAAATGAAAAAAATAATATTCGTCAATGCTACCTCCCTTTCGACTGGTGGGGGACTAACAATACTTAATAATTATATAAACCAAGTAAATAGTAAAAAAAATAGTAATGAATTATACTATTTTTTTATTCCAGATAACGTAATAAAAGTAAATAAAAATAGTAATATAATATATATAAAAAATTCTGAAAATGAATATTATAAAAATAAACATTATTGGAACTCCTTGGGAATGAAAAGATGGTCAATAAATAACAAAATAAAACCAGATGAGATGTTTTCAATGCAAAACTATTTCCCATTTGGATTTAAAAAGGATAATATTTTTAAAAGTGTTTATATTCATCAATCAATTCCTTTTTTTCCTTACAAATGGAGTTTTTGTAGAAAAGATGAGAGGAAATTATGGTTTTATAAATATATATATATTTATCTCATCAAAAAGAGTGTTAAAAATGCCGATAAAATAATAGTTCAAACTAAATGGTTTAGAAACCAAATAATGAATAAATTTAATATTAGTAAAGAAAAGTTTGTAATAGAGAGACCAGATATACCCAAAGTTCTCCCAGATAATAACGATCAAATTTTCTTTAGAGAAGGCTTTAAATCGTTATTTTATCCAGCATCATCGGATTTATATAAAAATCATGAAGTATTAATTAAAGCAATGAACATAATTGTAAATATACTTGGTAAAAGGGATGTTTTACTTTATCTAACAATAAATAAAAATGACTATCGTATTAATACCATGATTAGCAGGTATAATTTGGAAGAGAACATAATTCTTACAGGAGTTTTAAATTATCAACAAGTACTGGGCTTATATAAAAAGATTGATTTACTTGTTTTTCCGAGTAAAGTGGAAACCTTTGGATTACCTCTCCTTGAAGTCCAACAGTTTGGATTACCAATAATAGCGGGGGATTTAAACTTATATAAAGAAGTTATTGGTGAATATTCTAGCAAAGTAATATATTGCCCTCTTGACGATGAACAAGCATGGGCTGATTCAATAAAGGAGATATTAGATGAAAGTTTTGTATTTAACTAATATACCTTCACCCTACAGAGTAGATTTCTTTAATGAACTTGGAAAACTATGTGATTTAACTGTCTTATTTGAAAGAAATAATGCTCAGGGTAGAAATGAACAATGGTTTGAAAAAAAGTGTCAAAACTATAAAGCAATTTTTTTAAAGAGTAAAGAATTACAATCGGATGGGGCATTAAGTTTCGAAATTTTAAAATATCTTAAAAAAACTTACGATATTATTGTTATTGGTGGATATTCCACACCAACTTCAATGTTAGCAATTAACTATCTTAAAGTTAAAAAGAAGTCATTTTTATTAAATGCAGATGGAGGATTTATAAATCCAACTGAAAACAAATTAAAAAGGGCAATTAAAAAGTATTTTATTTCTAGTGCAACCTTTTGGTTAAGTACGGGAAAAGAGACGAGTGAATATTTAAAATATTATGGTGCTGATGAAAATCGAATATTTAAGTATCCATTTTCATCTATCATTATGGATAACATTGTTGAATCGCCCATATCTATAAATGAAAAGCAAAGACTAAAAAAAGAGCTAGGAGTATCAGCAGAAAAGGTTGTTCTCACTGTGAGCCAATTTATTTATAGAAAAGGTATCGATGTTTTAATTAATGCATGGGGAAAAATTAATTACCATAACAAAAGTGAGCTAATAATTGTTGGTGGTGGGGAATTAAAAAACCAATATCAACAGATGGTAGAGGAAAAGAAATGTTTAAATATTAGGATTATTGATTTTCAAGTTCAAAACGAGTTATTAAAGTACTATAAAATATCAGATTTTATGGTTTTACCTACAAGGGAGGATATATGGGGTCTCGTAATTAATGAGGCATTTGCTAATGCCTTACCTGTTATTACCACGGATAAATGTATTGCGGGATTAGAATTGATAGAAGATAGCCAGAATGGTTTTATTGTTCCTACAAATAATGTTAGTATTCTCGTTGATAAAATAAATCTCTTGTTATCCAACGATTCATTGTTATTAAATATATCCAAAAACAATCTTGAAAAAATAAGACCATATACAATTGAAAATATGGCGTATAAACATATAGATATTTTTAAGGAGATAAGATCAAATTTTTAATATACAGCCATTGTGTCTATGAAAATTAAAATTTTTAAGGAGATTAGAATGAAAGTTCTTTATATTGGATATGCGATTGATAAAGATTTATGTAATAAGCAGTTAGGGGCCTCAGTTGCAGGAAATAACATGCAAATAGGTGTTATAGAAGAACTATATAAGTTACTTGATGGAAATTTAGATATTATAACAATATTTCCAACTGCTCCTTATCCAAAAGTAAATAATTTTTGGATAAGGAAGAGGAAAATTAATATTTCACCAAATATAAAGGCGCAAACTATAAATTTTGTTAATTTACCCATTATAAAACAATTATGGCAAATTGTAACGGTTTTTTTGAGTGCTAGAATTTATGTAAAAAATAACCAAGGATGTAAAATATTAACCTTTAATGCTTTCCCTGCAATTGGTGTACCAATATTATTGATTTCAAAACTTTATAATTGTGAAACTATTAGCATATTAGCAGATTTACCAATAGATACAATTAAACGGAACCCAATAAACAGGTTATTTAGATTGTTTATGGATAAAGTTACCATTATTTCTATTAAGGCTTTTGATAAGATTATTGCACTAAATAGGAATGCTATAAAAGAATTTGCGCCAAATAAGCCTAATATTATTATTGATGGGGGGTTTCCTTTAGAAAGTATCAATTTAAATAAGTTTGAACGACTTTATGAGAGTACAGGAGAAAAGATATTACTTTTTGCCGGTACACTTGTTGATTATAACGGAATTAAAATGTTAATTGAAGCAATGAGATATGTTAGTGATAAAAATGTTGTCCTGCATATTTATGGAACTGGTCCCCTATTAAATTTTGTTAAACAAAAAGCAGATATAAATTCTAATATTAGATATATGGGTAATATTACAAACTCAGAAATGCTCTTATTACAAAAGCAAGTATATTTTTTGGTTAATCCACGACCAGTTAATGATCCTATAAGCTTAGTTACTTTTCCTTCAAAAATATTAGAATATATGTTAAGCGGTACTCCAATACTTTCAACAAAACTTAATGGTTTTACTGAGGATTATCTAAAATTTATTAACATCATCAATGACACTGACAGCGCAGCAATGGGACAAAGTATAAATAATGCTTTAAAAATTTCTTATGATAAGTTAATGAAAAGGGCAGAAAGTGGTTTAGAATTTGTACTAGAAAATAAATCTTGGGAAACACAATGCCAAAAGATTTATAATTTTTTGAAGCAGACACATCAGAACAACAATTGAGTAGGAGTAATTATGAAAAGCACCGAATTAAAAATTAACCATGGTAAAATAACTTTGGGAAAAGTATTCTTCTATTTTGTTATTATTGATGTTTTATTTTTACCATATTTTAAATACTTTGTAATGCCAAATTCATTAATATTTGTAGTTATATGGACAGTAATAAATATAAAAAAAATTAAAACTGACTTTGATTTTAAAGTATTTATAATTTTATTTTATTTTGTTCTGCTAAGCTCATTTGTTTCTTATTTTTTTACACCCCATACATTAAATGGATACAGCAATATTTGGGGCGATAATATAAAAAGGCCATTTCAACTATTGTCCTCATTTTTGTATTATTTTTACCTTAAAACATATCTAAAATCTAATTCATTTTCTTTAAAAAAAATATTATTATTGTTTATCCTTTTTGCCGATATCTTAGCCCTAATAAGTATTTTAAATATCGGCCTTTACTTTGATATTAAGGAAATGTTCTCAGTTAGAGATCCATTTATAGATAATTTTTTTATAACAACTGATGATTACTTTTTTAGATATAGTTATTTATGGGTAGATCCAAATAGTATAGGATATATAATTGGTGTTGTAGGCTTTTATTTAATGATCAATGAAAAGTTAAGTTCTATCCAGATATTGTTTGTAATAATATCAATGTTATTAATATTAATTACATGTATGAGTTCAGGAGCTTTATTAGCTGTTTCTATTGTTTTTGTTCTGTTAGTAGGGATTTACTTAAAAAGGTTATGTATAAACTTTTCTATAAAAATAAAGAAAAAGGAGATTTTTTCTTTATTAATTTCAATCTGTATATTATTAATAGTTGGTTTAAATATTGAAACTATGTCCAATCTAAAGGTATTTAACTACGGCTTAGATCGGATATTTGGAAATAGTTCGGAATCTAGAAAAACTATTTATCAATATATAATAACGAATAAAAACATGTTAAAAAGTTTATTTATTGGAAATGGTTATACATTAATAGTAGATAATGCAATAAAAAGGCCTCATTCTGATCATTTAAGAATAATTTATGGATACGGATGGATAGCATATTTAAGCATTATTTTATTTTTATTTAGGAAAAGAAAAGGAATAGCCTTTCATCATCATTTTTTCCTTATACCTGGTTTTGTAGCTTTTTCTATAAATAGTTTAATTGATGAACAAAAAGTATTTGTAGTGTTTTTAATTTTACTTGCTGCAACTGTATTCAAAAAGAAAGTAATCCGAGAGACTCATACAAGGGGGTCATAAAATGTACAATCAACTAATATCAGTAATTGTACCTGTTTTTAATGTGGAAAAATATCTATCTAAATGTATTGATAGTATATTAAATCAGACATACAAAAATTTAGAAATTATATTAGTAAATGATGGTTCTAAAGATAGTTGTGCGGAAATTTGTGAAAATTACGCCAAATTGGATGATAGAATACGTGTGATTCATAAGGAAAACGGTGGTCTATCTTCTGCACGAAATGCAGGATTAAAAATAGCTAAAGGAGAATTTATTGGATTTGTTGATAGTGATGATTGGGTAGATAAAGACATGTATGAAATTTTAATTTCAAAGGCAATCCATACAGATGCCGATATAGTTGAATGCAAAATAAGATACATCTTTAAGGACCATTCTGAAGGGCATGATACTTTGGAACTTATAGAATGCGATAATATAACTGCTCTAAATTACTTTTTAAGCAATTATAGGTTTTTTAAACCTGTTGTTGTTAATAAGTTATACAAAAGGAAAATATTTAATAATCTAAATTTTAAAGAAGGATATATTCACGAAGATGGCTTTTTTACCTATCAAGCATTATTTTCCGCAAGAAAAATATTATATATAGGATTAACAAAATATAATTATTTACAGGGTAGAGATGGAAGTATTATGACTGAAAATTTTGGTGAAAACAGGCTAGTGATTCTTGAAGCGTTTAAAGAGAGGACCAGTTTTTTGGAAGATAAGGGCTATAATAGTTTAGCAAAGAAATCTTTTGAAGAATATTTAGGAACTCTTTTAATGTTTTATATTAATGCTAAAACTTATACGCCAAATAATTATAAATTACAGGCTAAAATAAAAGAGGAAATTGTTTTAAACTATAAAAATATCACTAAAATGAAAAATAGCTTAAAAGTAAGGTTTTTTCTCTTTAAATTACATCCGGATATATTTATATTGTCGAGAAAGTTTATTATCTTTATTTTAAAAAAAAGGAATGTTAGGAGAAAGAATTAAGTATGTCAACTATTAAAGATAATGTTAAAAAGGTTCTAAAAATGTTACCTAATTCGCAAGAGAGTATTATTTTATTAAAACGTAAAGAATATTATTTCAAAAATTTTAAAAGTGTATCAGAATCTATTTTAAAAAGGGTAGGGAATAATCAAAACCCTATCATATATCTATTTGCATGTCCAAAATATCGTAATATGGGAGACCATGCAATTGTTGTAGCTGAGAAAAAGTTGATAAGTGATTACTGCCCAAACTTTAATGTAGTAGACATATATTTAGATGATACTTATATAGCTGCTAAAGTGATAAAAAAATTAATAAAGAAGAATGATATTATTGCGTTTAATGGGGGGGGGTATATAGGTGATGAATATCTTCATGCAGAAAAAGCAATAAGATATTTATTAGGCATTTTCAGTGAAAATAAATGTATTTTTTTCCCTCAAACAATTTTCTTTAGTAATACAGAGGTAGGAAATAAGGAACTAAATAAAACTGTAGACTCTTACTCTAAACACCCTAACTTATTATTAGTTGCAAGGGAAATGAAAAGTTATAATCTTATGAAAGAAAGATTTGTTAAAAATAAAATATTACTTGCCCCTGATATTGTATTTTATTTAAACGAAACAAAAGTAAATGAGGAAAGAATAAATATAGTAACCTGTTTAAGGGATGATGTTGAAAGTACATTTTCTATAAGTGAAAGAAGGGAAATAATAAATAATTTAAAAAATACGTATGGAAATATTATTGTAACTGATACGGTTAATAAATATGATGTTGATTGTGACCATAGAGAGATAGAATTGAATAAGTTATTTAATACTTTTAAAACTGCTAAGGTAATTATTACTGATAGAATACATGGAATGATATTTGCTGCTATTACTGAAACTCCATGCGTAGTTTTAAGTAATTATAATTATAAGGTAAAGGGCACATATGAATGGATAAAGCACTTAAATTATATTAAATTTGCAAAAGGCCCTGATGAAATTAATGGACAGGTTAAAGAATTATTAAATTTTAATACAGATAAGTATGATAATAGTTTTGCAAATAAGTATTATAATGAAATTGTTGAATATATTAATTCTTAATGTGAAAATAATGAATAAAAGAGCACTTAGAATCAATTATAAAATTATTTATAATGGCGTAAGAATTAAAACAGATATTAATCGGTATGTAAATAGGGGATAGTATGAAAGATAGTAGAATAAGAAATACTTTACGCAACCTAACATTTGGGGTATTCAATCAAATAACAACACTATTACTAAATTTTTTTAATAGGACTATTTTCATTAAAGTCCTTGGTGTAGAATATCTAGGTATCAGCGGGCTATTTACAGATCTATTAATGATGCTTTCCCTGGCAGATCTAGGTTTCGGTACAGCCATGGTTTATAGCTTTTATAAACCCCTTTCAGATAATGACCATAACAAAGTCGGTTCACTAATTAGATTCTATAAAAAAATGTATAGTTATATTGCCTTGGCTGTTGCTTCAATAGGTTTGGCTATATTTCCATTCTTGGATTATATAGTTAAATTAGATGTGCCAATACCATACTTAAAGATTTATTATTTAATATTTTTAGGAAATACAGTAGTATCTTATTTATTTGTTTATAAGACATCAATTATTAATGCTGACCAGAAGAATTATCTTATTTCTAAATACCAGATGTGGGTTAATTGTGGTAGAATCCTTTTTCAAGTGTTATTCTTATTAATTACTAAGAATTATTTTGTATACTTAGTAATACAATTATTGGCTACTTTTATCAATAATCTCATAGCATCGAATAAAGCAGATAAATTATATCCTTATATTAAAGAATCAGCCTTTGAACTTAGTAAGACAGAAAGAAAGAATATTTTTGAGAATATTAAATCTGTTTTTATATATAAAATATCTGGAGTATTACTTAATAGTACAGATAATATATTGATTTCAACAATGATTGGGACAGTTTGGGTGGGCCTTTATTCAAATTATAATTTAATTATTGTTGCTATAAGCAACTTTATTCATATCCTTTATTCCTCAGCAACATCTAGTATTGGGAATGTAGTGATTACAGAGAAGCCCAAAAAACGGTATGAAATTTTCCAATCTATGCAGACAATTAGTCTTGTTATAAGCTCTTTTGTTACTGTGTGTTTATTTGTTTTATTTAATGATTTAATATATGTATGGTTGGGAACAAAGTATATATTGGATACATTTATTCTGGTTTCAATCGTTTTAAATTTTTATTTAGGAAGTGTTCTTCATCCTATTTGGTCTTATCGTGAGGCTACTGGATTATTTGTACAAACAAAATATATAATGCTAATTGCTGCAATTGAAAATATTTTTCTATCAGTTATAATGGGCCAATATTTAGGGATGGCTGGGATATTATACGCATCAGCAATTTCTAGATTAACAACGTACTTTTGGTACGAGACAAAACTGCTATTTAAGAATTATTTTGAGGAGAAAGTTAGAAAGTATTATATTCCTTTATTTTTTAATATGCTGTTTACTATTATTTTGATAACAATTATTATGCAAGTATCAAAATACTATTTGATTGATTGTTGGTATAAACTGATTATTAAAGCTACTTTAGTAGGAATTGTAACTTTAATAGCAGTGGTATTAATTTATCGTAAAACCATTGGATTTAAAATGCTAGTAAATAAAATTAGAAGAATTTACGTTAGCAGTGATTCTAACTAAATTTTTATTTTTAATTATGTTGTATTTGTCAATATTAATTTGAGCCATTGTGATTGATCATATATGGGGGTAATGGCGTTTGGGGGGCCTGGGAAAGGGCACCCCCAAAAAAACAACTCGCAGTCCCCAAGCTATCCTCCAATTTCTTCCCTTCGTTTCATACTTTGTCTGAATCGAGGATTCTCCGTTAGAAGGAGGATGTGTGACTTGTGAGTAAATCTACCAAGGGAAGATGCTGTCATTTCTCATCCCCTAAATAAAGGTCTATTCTTTATCTTCGAATTAATAGTTATTATTACGCTTGCTCGTCCATAAGGACTAGAAAAGAATTAGAACAAATTTTTGTGAAGAGGACATACCCTAACTCATCGATAATGATCAGAATGTATTTAAGCCATCTTTTCTTGAATATATCCAAGCTTATGCCTTATGCCCCTCGTTTCCCATCAAAAGTTCATCAACCAACTTGGCAACGGTAATAAATATAACTTTATAACCATTTTTGAGCATTTCATTGTTTAGACCAGTTGTCAGATGAGTTATCCCTGACCTGCTGTTCCCTAAAAATATGATATTTTTCTTTTTCTCAACAATATCTCCTTTAAGCATCCTTTGTATGTTTTTGATTTCTTCCCTTGATTCTAATTCAGCGTCCTATAACTCTAGAAGATATCGTTTATAACTAAGATTCTCTTGTGAGTTAGCGTACTGTTATCAAAATGATGAATGTAATGATGGCAGACACTTATTCTGCAGCCTCACTTTATAATTTTGTTTTTCTAATCAGAAATGGCAGATGTTGATGTTATTGCCTGTTCTGAATTTATCGAACGTAATATCCCCTAAGTAAAGTTCTGGTTAAAAGGAAATAGACGCCTCCCTTAATGTATAAATATAAGGAAAATTATACTGGAAGCGTCATAAAATTAACAACTTATGTTAATTTTATTAGATTATTAGTTAATTTATATCAACCAGAGGGTAGCTTGTATTGGGAAACTATCAAATTCGACATTATGATGTTTTTTTATACGTTAAAGGAAAACTAACTCTCGACACAATTTTTTTCCCTAATTTGATTGTAGATAGTTCAATATATTTATATGAATAATAGGCCACTATTAAAGCAATTATTGGAGCAATTATAATTGTAATCTCTATAGGAAGTATTTTACCTAAATAGTATACTGTTACCATAATTATAGGTGTGTGAACCAAATAAAGGCTGTAAGAAATTTTCCCTAACCATAAGAGGGGTTTTTTATTAAGGAATTTATCAATTTGATCTGAACTTAAAACAAGACTCATAACCATAATAATCCCTAATATAGCTATAAAATCACTTAATAAATCTATACTGTGGACCAAAATGAAGTTTGTTTTAAATTCTGATAAACTATAAAATATCCATTTGAAATTTATTAAGCATAAGGCAATACCAAACACTAAGACTTTTACTATAGGCTTTAATAAGTAAACAAACTGATAGATAACATCTATTTTATTTGCCATAACAGCACCTATTAAGAATAGAATTGAATAGTAACAAGTATTAGATAATGAAAGGATAAAGGTGGATAAAAAATCATTTTTGATGTATAGAGACACTCCTATTAAGAAAAATCTCAAAAGCAAGCAAATACTGATAAAACAAATACCTGTTTTTTTCCAATTGCCCTTTGTTAAAAATAACATAATAAGAGGAAATATGATAGATATTCTCATTTCGTGGTCTAAACTCCAAATAACACCGTTCACATTCGGTTGATCATATCCAATCATTAACACATAAGAAATAATAGACTTAAATGTTAATGGGTGTTCCCAGCGATTATTGAATGCAGGACTCAGTGAATCAATCCCTTTATAGTTTGCAAAAAAAACCATTAACAACACTGAGAAAATCATTATTAGAATGTATGGTATGTATATCCTGCAAAACCGTTTAATTATATAGATAACATATAAATTGGCTCTATTATTAAAATAAGGTAGAGATAAAACAAAACCGCTTAAAATAAAAAACAATAAAACTGCTTCCCCTCCCGCAACAAAAGTATGGAGTGGAGAAGTAATAAGAAGTTTTAGAAAATTGTTCTCAAATTGAAAATGATAATTTGCATTATAAAATGCAGGAAACGCAAGTACAGAATGGAAAATTACTACAATCATTGCTGCTATTCCTCGAAGTGAATCCAAAGATTCAATGCGATTTTTTTGCTTAACCAAACCAATATCCTCCTTAATAAATCTCACCTTCACATTATTACACCTTATCACTATGTTTGTCATTAGTTTTTTAGATTACCTATATCTATTTTCACACCTCACAAATCGCGTCTGCTATGGTATATCTGCATGAATTGTTAAAACTGTTTTGATAAATAAAATTTGAGCCATTTTAATAGGTATTTTGTAAGCCCGGATTCAAACAATGCATATTAATAGGGGGCGATTTGTGTCAGACCTCAACTAAGATAAAGTTTTAACGTAGTACAGTTACGATTACAACGGAGGTATGGTGCTTCCCAATTATGAAATTTATAAAGTACAATAATAAACTTATATCGAAGTTAGAAGGAGTTTGAGCGCAGGTTTCGAATTATTGTAATAGGAAAAATGTTATGGGGGAAAGGAGTGAATTTGAAGTTGTCCATACAGCCTATTTTCTGGTTTCCGAGTGATAAGTATCATATTATTAGTCTTGGAAATAAAAGATTTAGATTTTTTTAAAACGATTTTGCTTGTGTTGCTTATTTAGAATTACTTCAGGAAGCTCACAGCGGTTTTCCTTTTCTACTCCACTCATATTGCCTCATGGAAAATCATATCCATCTACAATTAGAAACTTTCATCATCATCCAAAAAAACAGATGATGTTAACGAGGTAATTGCTTTTTGGGACTCTAATGGATTTGGTGTTACGAACGTGAATGGGAAACAGCAGCTGTTATCCTGGTTAGATGATTCTAGCTTTCTACACCCTAAAGAGGTGATTTTAAAGGCGATGTCTATTGCCTGTGCCAATAACAAGCGGAGTCTGAGTTATGTGGTAGGATTCTGAAAAACTGGCAAAATGAATCGTTACTGACCGTAGAAGAAATCGATTCGCACCAAGGGCAGGAGAAGCCTGTACTAAAGCAAAGGCATTCATCTGAATCGATTCTTGCCGGAAGATCTATTCCAGATGGGTTTGAATTCGATCTTACGGCTGGGGAAGAGGAGGAGGATAGCTGTAAAAAGACTTTACAACTTGGTGGGCAGGTCCTAGCATAGTTTTGGTAAAAAATATACTCTCGTAAATGGGTGGTACAGGCACGGCTCGAATTTTGTTGAAGATTGATAGTCTTTTAGGTGGATAAAGAATGATAAAATCAAATTGTAATTTTTTTCTTTGGTTGGAATCCTCTACTTTATTTAGTAAGCGATCCAGTTTAGCTGGGGTAATATCACAGATTTTAATTCTTTTTAAAAGCAATTTGCTATGACCCGATTAGGGTGAAGGAAAAAGAGGAAACTTCGCTTTTCATTCCGGAAGGAGTCATGCTTAATGCCTCAAGTTCCGGATTGATAGAAGGCTATCTGAGAAAGCAATTGGCAGCCTTCCAGCCAATCTAGGATTACGTTCTCATGCTGTGAAGGAGAAAATATGCTATATATGCTCTTGGATTAACTCTCTCTACCATAACAAGATGGTGTGCTCTTCTACTGCATTATTTGAATGAAGAGTCCTATCCCTATGCTTCTGGAATTTTTGGGGAAGTTGTTGAATACAATGTTTAAAAAACTAGGTTCTGCTTCTTCTCAAGTATGATAAAAGGATGATCGTATATGGTGAATGAGCTTACTAAAGATGACTTAGAGACTTGCATCTATAGAATTATTAAACAGGCTATTATTAACCGTGAGTTAGCTCCAGGAATTAAATTGCCCGAAGAAGCCCTTGCCAGTACATTAAATGTCAGCAGGACTCCAATTCGTTCCGCTTTACGCAGGCTTTCATATGAAAAGCTAGTTCAAGTCATCCCAAGAAAGGGAGCTTTTGTTGCCCGGCCAAGCCCGAAAGAGGTAGAAGATACCTTTGAAATGCGTATGCTTTTAGAAGACTATTCGGTGAGAAAAGCATGTGAAGTGATTACATCATCCGAGGCCTTTATTCAAAAAATTGAATGGCTGATTGAACAGGAGTTCAAAGCCTTTCAAGAACGAGACATTGCTTCTATCTTTGAATTAATAGAAAATATTCATATAGAAATCGCCAAATTCTCCGGGAATTTGATGCTTATCAATCAGCTAAAGGAGTTAATTTCGTTAACAACGATTTATCAGACTTTTTACAGCCATATGAGAATGGATAGTTCATGTTCACCTAAAGAACATCTTGCAATTTTAAGGGCCATTCACAGCCGCGATCAGGAAACAGCTTCAAGATTAATGAGAGAACATATTTCAACTGTTCTAGCTCTGCTTGATTTCAATTTAATTAAGCAGCCGCAAGGGTCAGTAGAGGGAATTGTTAAGAAGTATTATGAAAGGTTAACGAATCCGGTGTGATTATTTCGTATAATAAAACAGTAAGACTTAGACTGTCGACAAATCCGAAAAAAATTGGATTTGCCAACAGTCTTTTTTTATATGAAATTACATTTCCACAATTCTATTTCACTCAAAAAATTCATTCATGAAGTTTTTAAATAAATAGAAATGTCGTAACATTGTCAACCTCTTCATATAATGAAACCACACAATAATTGTATACAGTTTTTGTATACAAAAGGTGTTGGTATTAGGAGGTGAGAAGAAAGGGCTGATTTTCCATTTAAAAACTTGTTTATTCGATTTCGGCGCGCAGGTAGCTTTGAATGGGAATTATTGTTACCTTATGATTTCGGGCTTTCATACCAATTCTTCTGTCTAAAGCCTCATGTTGTTCATGGTAGCCATAGGTTAACAAAAAAGGACTTTTAGGGGGGAAACGAGTTGGGTGGTGTTCATTTTCTTGACATTTTTATCATAGCTGCGTTCTATGGCTCAATCATCTTAATGAGTATTTTTTTAGGAAAGAAAGTAAAGCAAAAGGGGCTTGAAGAGTTTGCAGTTTCTTCAAAAAATATGAAAACGTTCCCACTGATATGTTCGGTAGCAGCCACACATATAGGCTCCGGTCTTACACTCGGTTTAATTGGCATGATGTATATGAATGGCCTGCAGGCCGTGTGGATTGCACTTTGGTATTTTATCGGGACAATGATTTATACATTAGTTCTCGTGAAACGTATACGTAAAAAAGCCGATCAACCAGGCTGGGGAGTGACCGCAGGGGATTTAATCGAAGACCACATGGGAAGAAAAGGCCGGTTTATCTTTGGCGGTGTAGCTACTTGGGAGCGAATAGCGGTAACGAGCGGACAATTAGTGGCTGCTGGATTACTGATCGCCACTATCTTAAATCAATGGGAAATCAATTTATTGACGGCTACATTAATAGCGGGGGTCATTATCATTATCAATGTTTCCTTTGGCGGGAATTCAGCTGTCATCTGGGCAGATGTTCTTCAAATGATCATTATGTTAATCGGTTTGGGGGTGTTGTTACCGTTTATCCTTGGCAGCCAATTAGCCCCGGGAACATTATTTAATTCCGCGGCACCTGAATTTTATAGCTTTAAACCGACAAATATGGCGATTATGAGCACGGCAGCCGCTTGGTTTACATCTTCTCTTGCCAGCCAAACGATATGGTCAAGAACTGTATCAGCGAAGGATGGAAAGACAGCAGTCAAAGCCAATCTGATCGGGTCATCGATCGGGATCGTTTGGGGTTTTATGATGGTGTATATTACATTTGCGATGAAAGCAATTTATCCTACTATCCCCGGTAACCCAGATAGCTTTTTATTATCGACGATTATAGATGGTTTTCCCGTTATCATTGTCGGGTTAATACTGGCAGCGCTATTAGCTAATATCTTGTCCACAACGAACACTTCTCTACTACATGCCGTAATGAACATTACCCATGACCTCTACGCTAAGACATTTAAGCGTAATGCCACTCAGGAACAAGCGCTCAAATTTGCACGAATCACAACCCCTATTGTTGGAATCTTTCCTGTTATTTTAGGGATTTATATACCCAAAATAATCGAAGTTCAAAATCTAGGCTATAACCTTTATGGAGCAGCGATAACGGCACCGTTCTGGGCAGCGCTATTATGGAAAAAGAAGCTTACGCCTGCAGGCGGAATTGCGGGTATGATTGTCGGTTTAACTGTTAGTCTCTTTTTCTATATATATCAAGTATTACCAATACCCAATTCTATTTTAGGTGTAATTTGTTCTGGCATTACTGTAGTTATTGTCAGTAACCTTACTAGGAAGGACAAAAAGGATCTAAATGAAATGCCCCAAATGAATAAATAGTGAAATAAAACAAGGGATCGATTGGCAGCATGAAAAATGTAATGGAGGGATTAGCTTGTTTAAAGACAAGAAGATGATTGACTTAACTTTAGAGTTATATGAGGGATTGCAGTCGTGGGATATTCACCCAAAGGTAGTATTAATGGATTACCACGTTTGGTGGATGAACAAAGACAGGTACGAAGGGGATTGCCAGGGTTTCTCAACAAAGCTTTTTGCCATGACAGATCATACAGGTACACATGTGGATGCCCAGCGGCATTTTTATCCAGAAGGCGATACAATCGAAAAGTACCCTGTCGATAAAATGATGGGAACGGCTGTTTTGCTTGATGTAAGTTTCCGAAGCATTGATCAGCCTATTTCGGCCAAGGATTTAGAAAAAGCACTTGAGATTGCCAATGAGACGATTGAAGAGGATGATATTTTAATTGTAAGTGCCTGGCCGCACAGCAGATCCCACAATGGCTTTAATACCAGCCCAGGCCTGACTCCAGATGCAGTCAATTGGCTGTTAGAAAAGAAAATTAAATTATTTGCTACCGATCTAGCAACCGTAGATCTTCAGGATATGTCCAGGTATGCCCATTGCTCCTTGTTGAAAGCCAATATACCTATTGTAGAAAATTTAATAAACTTAGAAAAAATCCAACAGCCAAGATTTGACTTTATCGGATTACCCCTCCGACTAAGAGGTGCAACCGGTTCTCCGATAAGGGCAGTAGCATTTGTTGATTAGTTCAGGTGCCAGGCACCACCCGAATAATCTTGTTTCACAGATATGTTTCACAGCAAATGCATAGCAATGTCAAATAAATAGGATTGTACGTTTCCTTTAGTATTTTCTTTCATCAATAATTAATGATGACTTTAAATACATAAAGAGATTAAGTACAAACTTCTACAATTTTTGTTTGCAAAGCAATGCACTTTTATTTGGCAATAAATAAAACGAGCATCTGCAAGATAGCAGATGCTTTGGCAATTTATAAAGGCTGGGTAATTATTGACGAGTAAGACGCTCATGCCTGATTCAACCTTGAATACACGCTTATTAAATGCCTCTAATTCAGAATCACGTTCATCGAGATTATAATTGATTTGCTCGAGTATCGATGTGATATCCTCTGGTTGGTCCTTTTCTATTTTTGACAAAGAAGAATGGATGGGTTCTAACCTTTCGTTTGTTTCACTTTTATAAGAAGAGAATTCTTCTTTAAATTCGACTAGGGTGTGTAAGATTATGTCCAGTTTTTTATCAAAATCACTCATCATACTACCTCACTTTTATAAGAGGTTAATTAGATAGAAGATGTGAAATGAAAAATTGAGACTTCTGACACGCAAAAAAATGAACTGAAAGGAAGTATTATGAACAAGGGTGAAAAAAACTGGCTGCACTTTTTGGAATTAATACGGTCTCTTAAAGGGAAGTAGGAAGAATAGGGCAAATGTTAAATTGTTTTACAAGGGCTGACCTATAAAGAAATCGCTCTTAAGTATGGACTAATTCCACTAGGATTGGACAGATTGAAGACCGCCAAGCGCGTAGGGCAAATGCTTGAAGTTGCGGGAACAGGGTATGTCGGATTAGTGGGATTAGCCTCTTATAAAGAAAAACACATTGAATAGGGGAACTCAATGTGATTTCAGTAGCTTATCAAATTTGAAAGGTTTTTTATTATTCAGGCTTAACAGTCATAAATTCGTCAATAGTATCAGGGGTATGTTTACCTTCTTTTCCTTGGAAAAGGTCAATATTAACGGTCACATCCATACAGCCAAGGTATTTTCCATTTTCATCACGTACGGCCATGAATTTTTGGTAGATTTGACCAGATTCCTCACCAGAACGTTTTGGGAACCAAAATTCCCATTCGTCACGTGCTCCTGAACGGAAATCATTCAACAATTTTTCAACATGGTGAGCCACTTTTGGGTGAAGCTCAAGTACATGGCGACCAATCGCTTCTTTACGGCGACCATGCACGCGATCTGGATTATTTGAATACCAGCGAAAAATATCGTTGGCATCGCAAAAGCCCATTTCAAATGGCAAAAGCTTGATGATTGAATCCAAAGTGCTTGCTTTAATTGCACCAGTTTCAAAATTAATGACTGCTTCAGGACTAATTAAATCTGACAATTTATCTTTAGACATTGATAACTCCCCTTTATACAATCTCCATTATGAGAAGAATATAATAGTACAAACATTAGTGAGAAAAAACCCGTTACTTTTAGGTGATTATTACCTCTAACTACATTAATTATGATAGCATTAATAAAGACAGCAAAATGTGATTTATCTCACAAAAATAGTTATTCGCGAGACAGGCACCGCCCGAATTTTGTCAAAGATCTGACGCCTATCACCGTTCGAATTTAGAATCTGGATTATAGCAGTTGGTGATATAAATAAGCTATTTTAAAATAAACGTTTTGTTTGACATAATTTGCTGGTAATGGAGGGTTGCAATCTTTTATTGATGGGGACTTTAACAAAATTAAACAAACGTTTAGTTTTAATGACCAATAAGCTTCCCGATGATTCATTGGGGAGCCCTCTTTTATTCTAAGGTTTAATGTTTATTCCTCCAAGTCATCCCCCTTTTTACCAATTCCTAAATGTTCCTCAATTTTCTTAACTAATTCATAAGGATGCATATCAGGTGCAATGGCTATCTCCTTTGCTTTGACTAATAAGCCGATTTTTAGGAATTAATGAATCAATTTTACTAAGGAGCAATGCCATTTTTTGTACGTTGTTTCATTGTTTACCAATAGGCGTGGCTCAGGTTATAATGAATGATATTAAATTTTAAATTTCGCATCTCGAAATTTTTCTGCTAACAATAACACAGAAAGGGGAGACCGACTTGACCGACTCAAGTAGAAAGAAACGGCTCCAGTTAGCTGTCCTATTAGGATCACTGGGCATTTTGGGGCCTTTTACAATCGATACTTATTTACCGTCGTTTCCTACCATTGTCAGTGATTACAATACGACGGCATCTCTTGTACAGATTAGTTTGACTACAGCCTTATTGGGCCTTGGTTTGGGGCAATTGGTGATTGGCCCATTAAGTGATGTGAAGGGACGCCGGAAGCCATTGTTGATCTTCCTTTGCATATACATATTGGCATCGCTGATATGCTCAATCGCACCCAATATTTATTTCTTGATTGCATCCCGATTTGTCCAAGGGTTCGCAGCATCCGGTGGAATCGTCTTATCAAGGGCAATCGTAAGGGATCTTTATAGCGGGAAGGAACTGACAAAGTTTTTCACACTAATGGTGTTGGTGGGGAACCTTGGGCCAATTATTGCTCCAATCGCCGGAGGAGTGATCCTTAACTTTACGGTGTGGAACGGGGTTTTCATTGCACTTGCATGTATTGGAATCATCCTAACCATTACCGTTTCATTTAAGTTAAAGGAGACGCTTCCACCTGAAAGACGGGTACCCAGCAATCTGCCTCAAGTCATAGGGAATTTCGGCACATTGTTTAAAAACAAAGTGTTCATGGGTTATGCTTTGACGCAGGGGTTCATCACCGCCGGCATTTTTGCCTATGTTTCCGGTATCCCGTTTGTTTATCAAAATATATACGGGGTGAGCCCGCAACAATTTAGTCTTCTGTTTGGGGTCAATGGATTGGCTCTCATCATTGGAAGCCAGTCGGTGGGCAGATTAACCGATATCATTTCAGAACGGACTTTCCTGAAAATAGGCCTTGGTCTTGCGAATATATCAGGTTTAGCCTTGTTAATTGCAATTCTTTTAGAAGCGCCGCTGATCGGGGTAGTGATCCCGGTTTTCACCTTTTTAACTTCCATTAGTATGATTGGAACAACGTCTTTCACATTGGCAATTGAATCACAGGGACATATGGCAGGCAGTGCCTCTGCGTTATTGGGGGTATTGCCGTTCATTATGGGTTCCCTGTCAGCGCCGCTTGTAGGGATTGGAGGAGCGTATACAGGAGTTCCAATGGCTGCCGTCATCTTCGTTGCAAGCTTCTTGGCTTTTATATGCTATTTCATCCTGGTAAAAACTAAGGTGCAGAAACCGGCTTTGGCCGCCAATCGGAAAGCATGATCTGGGTGCCTGTGTCACGCCCCGAATTTTGTCGAAGATTGGTATGTGTTTTTAGATAATTAGAAAATGATAAAATGGATTTGCAACTGAATATTGTTAGGGTGGTTAGTTGTCGCTCTTCTTTCCATTTCGGGAAGGGGGTGATAATCATGGAAACATTTCTTGAATTGCTCAAAGAAGTTCTGAAAGGGATTATGCGCTATCGGTCTTTCCGATTTTGAATGTAGAGTATGAGAAAACAGCGATAAATTCGGGTGTCATCACTTGGATTTTGTCGAATCAAGAGGTGTTTCTCATGATGGCACTCTTGAAAAGGAGATTTCCCCCCCCCATAATTTACTTTCACAGTCAAGTTAATCGCC
Source organism: Neobacillus kokaensis (assembly GCF_014656545.1). Taxonomy (GTDB): domain Bacteria; phylum Bacillota; class Bacilli; order Bacillales; family Cytobacillaceae; genus Neobacillus; species Neobacillus kokaensis. Next base: position 26,879 of record NZ_BNDS01000008.1, on the reverse strand, counting down.
ATGCACGGCGCACAATAAAGAAGGTGGCTAACATTAAATTAACGTTAACCACCTTCTTTTAAGCCCATTGTAATTTCATAAACTTAGGATAACTTTCTTCTGTAGTACGTAATAACATTATTAGAGTATCCATCAAAAACACTGGGTCCAACTCACCTTGTCCTACATTATAAGAATATTGCGCGGATACATTTCCATCTGCTTCCATAAACTTTGTAAATCTATAACTTACGTTTAAATCATTAATTAGGTTATGTACGGCTTCCTTCTTTAAAGGGTTATTTATACTAGCAACACCAAAGATTTGTAAATCAATTAAATCCTCTCTATCATTAAAAGCAACTACTAATATTACAGAGCCCCCATTATCAAAACCTTGTCTAGTTCTGAAAAAAACACCACCGTTATCTTCCTGTACTTCTTCCATGTAAACATTTTGTTTCTGTAAATAATTTCTGAAAATCGAAACGTTAGACACGTACATTCCTCCCTGTTTATAATACTATATTCCTATTTCTATTATAGTGCTATCCTCCCCTTTTATAAAGTGCATTCCCCAATTATTTCCCAATCTTTTATCAAATATTTTTTCTACTAAAATCAAGGATTCCGTTATTAAATGAGTTAATTCCATAATTGTCTTTTAGAATTATTAAGCTGCAGGAACTGCATAAAGAATGGGCGCGTAATTACGGTGCCACAGACACCACCCGAATTTTGTCGAAGATTGATGGGTTCATATTTGAATAGGGAGTGATGGAATGGGGAGGTTGAACCGAAGGAAGAGGATTCTCAAACCGATTGTTTTAATTTTGATTCTGATGGTTGTGAACCGAAAATTACTATATTTGAACAATTACCATTATTTGAATTTAGGAGATGGTGTAGGGGGAATATATTAGCTATATATCTTAGGGGGACATAGCAGCTGTCACTAATGCAGACCCAGTAATTGCGGCCAAATGACCTGATAAATCAGCTAAACACTCAAAAGTTATACATCCGTTATTTGTCATATCAGCCACCTCCAGATGTTTTTTAGCTTTCAAAAGCATTTGTAACACTATTAGTAATACAAACAAGACTGCTAGTGCCCCAACCGGGAAAATGGCCCCCCTAAAACATATATAAATCAATAATACTATGTCAGTTTAAAAAACAAAAGATTAAAAATTGAAGCCTTTTAGTCTTCAATTTTTAATCGAAATGGTATTTTTCTCTTTATTCTATAGATGTATTCAATTTTAAAAATAATTAGTATCATTCAGACTCAAAAGCATAAACTTTCCATTCCCCATCTTCCTTAACCATTTGAAGACGAGCATCACTTCGTTTACCATTATCAAAAATAAATTTAGCATAAACCATTGTTGATTCATTATCGTACTTTTCTTCCTTTGTAATTTCAAATTCATCTAGGTCCCCATTTGTCCTATGAGTAAAATTTCTCATAGTTTGGTAAACCCAACGCTCATCACCTAGTTGTGAAAGCATATACTCAATTCCTGATTTCGACCATAATTCTTCTGCTTTATCATAATTTTCTTCCTGTGTCTCTTTAATAAATTCCTTCGCTACATCCGATGGAGATTGCCTTCCTAGATTGAAAGATAAAATAATAATAAAAGCTACAACCCCAATTCCAATTGTAACTAATCCTTTTCTACCCTTAAAAGCATTTAAAATCGGGTTAGGAATTTTAGACCTGATGTCTGATAACTTAGATGTTACACTTTCAACAGAGTTTACAAGGTTGATAGTTTTTTCGCCTTCAATGTCACCTAATTTTTTACCACAATTACTACAAAACTTTTCACCTTGTGAAGTTTGCTTTCCACAGTTTGGACAAAAATTCACCGCCATTATAATTCCCCCTATGTCTCTATAAATAAAATTTTTTGCCATCACAATAATAGCATACAACATTGTCGAAAATACCATTTTCTTGTAACATTTTAATATTAACTATTAATTTCACAGGCTTGAAGTACAGCTTCATCACCAGCAGTTAAAACAATTCGGCACGTCAAGCGAACAAACGAATCTGGATTAGCTAGAGCTTATACTCTTTAATGAAACAGAATTAGAAGCAAGCCTCGATTTATCTAATACTGGTGTCTGATATTACGGTCATAGAGATTTACACAGATATTTCTAGAAAGATAGTTGAGAAAGGAACAATTTAAAGTTTGGAATGCAAATCACTTTTGATCAAAAATGACCTAATGGCTTGGCGGTAGGAGAACAAGGGGCGGATTATTTGTATTGTATCTGACCTTAGCTATTTTCCAAAAATCAGGTATGGTAAAATTATCTAAACAACTTGTCCGGAATGGGAGGCAATTCGTATGTACAATGTATCCAATGATAAGGCGCTAAAAATAAGTGCTACGACTTTTTCAGAGCTTAATTATAAGGAAAGTGATATCGAAGAATTATTACGAAAGAATATCGATATGATATGCGATGAAGAAGAATCGATGCTGATTGTGGGAAAGCAAGTACGAAACGCTCAGCATGGAATTAGTGATCTTACTGCAGTGGATAATAGAGGAAATATTGTATTAATTGAAATCAAAAGGGATCGGAAAGATATTGAAGGGCGAAAAGAAGCCTTTGAATTTCAGGCTATTCGGTATGCAGCAAGCTATGCAACTATTGAAGATCCGGAGGATTTAGTGAATAAAATATATGCTCCCTACATCGAGAAATACCGGAACGAATTTGAAAACGGCCCTTTAACCAGTGTGGAACTCGGGACTCGAAAGTTAATGGAGTTTTTGCGGGAAAACAGTGCCGAGAGCAATTTTAATAAAAGTCAAAAAATCATTCTTGTTGCTTCTGATTTTGACGAGCAAACTCTGTCTGCAGTTGCTTGGTTAAATAGTAATAATGTTGATATAACTTGTTTTAAAATGATTCCTTACAAAATAAAAGAAGAAGTCTACATAAATATTGAAAAGGTTTTGCCCATTAATACATATAGAGACTATTATGTTAATTTCTTGGAAAGTCCTGTAAAAAGTAGTGTCCAGAAAAAAGGCTTTACACGGAGAGCGCTGCCTAAAATTAATGAAATGCTCGAATGGGGTGTGGTTAAAGCCGGTGACACGATAGTTGCAAAAGGACGGGAAGACGAGGGGAAACTGCTGCCTAATGGAAATGTTGAAGTAAATGGGGAAGAAATCTCTATGCAGAAATGGTTAAAGGAGCTATTTGGTTGGTCTAGCATTCAGACTTATGTGTTTGCTGTTCATAAAGAAACTGGAAAGACGCTTTCTCAGATACGTGGGGAGTATATGGAGAAGGAGCAGGAAGAGGGTATTTAAAACAGGTGCTTGTCACTCCCCGAACTTTTTCGAAGATGGATGGCTTGTTGGATTAATAGGAAGTGGTAGACATTCCATTATCACCTTCAATTCCTGAGTTTATCAATTTCGTATGTTCAAAACCAATGATCCAGTGTCCCCCTAAAATGAAGAAGGGACAGACCGCCTTTAAGAGGAGTCTGTCCCAAATCTAGTGTACCCTCCCCACTAGGGGACAGGTACCAACTATTCGAATGTAAAGTTATTATCCAGTTGGCAGCTTCATTTTATCCAAGATGGTGGAAAAGTAATTTTTGACCGTACCAACTGTTTTTGTTTGCTGATCAGGGGTATTTATTATGTGATCATCAGCGAGCGAATCGATCAATTCCCCTTCATCATCCATTAGTTCGGAGGCATAGATCCGCTTTCCGTTCATAATACAGCGAATCGAACGGGTTAACTCTTCACTTGGGTTATCCTTTAATAAATATCCTTTTACATTCGCTTTTAATGCTCTTTTGAAATAACCTGTCCGTGCAAAGGTTGTTAAAATGATTACTTTGCATCCAGATGACACTAACTCCTCAGCTGCCTCAAGTCCGTTCATTTCTGGCATCTCGATATCCATGATACATACATCCGGTTTTAATCGGTGCACAAGGGAAAGTGCTTCTTTTCCGTTGTTTGCCAGCCCGACCACTTCCATATCCTCTTCCAAATTGAGCAAGTTGCCAATTGTCCCTAACAGCAATTCCTGATCCTCGGCAATGACAATTCGAATCATTTATGTTCGCTCCTTATCTGACAGCTGCCGTAAAGTTATAGTTCGGTCTTCACTCGGGCAGGAACACTGTTTTTCATTAAATGTTTCACATCTTTGAAGGTGACAAAATTCTTGTTCTTCTCATCCCATAAACGGAAACGGAGTGACTTTAGGCTTGTTGCAAGCGTAATCGTCGGTACATTTTTTAAAGGAAGCGTATTATTGTGTGCTTCTTCGAGTTTATAGTTTGGTACCCTTGGACTTAAGTGGTGCACATGGTGAAAGCCGATATTTCCTGTGACCCATTGTAAAACTTTCGGAAGCTTATAGAAGGAACTCCCTTCAACTGCCGCTTTCACATATTCCCAATCCTTATCTTCTTCAAAGTAAGAATCTTCAAATGTGTGCTGGACGTAAAACAACCAAATACCTGCTGCACCTGAAATCATGAATATGGTACCTTGAACAAATAGGAAAGACTGCCATCCGATTGCCCAAGAGAGCAATGCCGCTAGAACAAGGATGAGAATATTCGTTAAATAAGTGTTATTACGCTCCTTTTGTCTGGCGCCTTTTCTGTTAAATCTATTTTTTAAAAGAAACACGTAAATCGGTCCTAATACAAACATCACGAAAGGATTACGGTAAAAACGGTAAGCTAAACGAAGTTTCAGCGGTGCCGCCAAATATTCATCCACTGTAAGCGTCCAAATGTCGCCTGTTCCCCGCTTATCCAAGTTCCCGCTTGTCGCATGATGAACAGCATGATCGTGTCCCCATTGGTCAAATGGAAATAACGTTAAAACACCTGTAAAAGTTCCAACTATTCGATTGAGGCGACGGCTTTTGAAAAAGGAATGATGGGTGCAATCGTGAAATATAATGAAAATCCTTACTAAAAAGCCTGCTGCGAATATAATCGGTACGAATGCTAACCAATAAGAAACGGAAAGGCTTACATACCCAAGGTACCAAAGAATAATAAAGGGCCCTACCGTATTGATGATTTGCCATACACTTTCCTTTGTCGATGCTTTCTCAAAGGGCGCTACTTGTTTTCTTAAATCTTTTGTATTTTGCAAGGTCATGTATTTAAATTCCCTTCTTCTTTTGTTGTTACTCTAAGTATAGAGGAAGAGAATTGTCTTGGTAAGGAGTAGATGTCATGTATGGGGTATGACAAATGTCATATATTGTGCCTGTCACCACCCGAATTTTGTCGGATATTGGGGTCAGACCCCCACTCACGTTCCATTTGTTTAGTATTTGCTGCTTAAAAGCCGTGCGTTTATCATTTTCGACATTTTTTAACCCTATTTGAACACAAAAGTCCAGCATTGTTGCGGGATAGAGGCATTTTCAAATAAACGTTTGTTTCAGTGACAAAAAATTCACCTGCTAAACAAATAAAACTCTTTAGAAGTGCCAATCTAGTCGGAGTTTCAGTGTTGGCAGTCCAACTGCCTTTGTTTTTTACCAGCTTCGTCAATTTTTAATTAATTACTGCTCTGAATATTGTTATAATTGTGATAGTAATTTTAAGGGAGTGGACAAAGATGAACATTCATAATTTAGAGGCATTTGTATATGTTGTCCATTTTGGTAGTTTTAACAAAGCAGCAAAAGCATTGTTCCTTTCACAACCATCCATTTCCGCGCGAATTCGCTCGTTGGAAAGTGAATTAAATACGATTTTGTTAAAGAGAGAGGGAAGAAAATCTTCTTTAACGGAGGATGGGCAAAATTTTTTCCCCCATGCTGAAAAAATAATAAAACAATATCAAGAAGCTTTATACAAACTAAATCAGCAGCTTTATATTCCTGACCAAATTAGAATTGGTTGTGCGAATTCTGTATCAAGTTATTTAGTACCCGAAATATTACCACAGTTAAGAAGGAAATTTCCAACTTTAAATGTAAAAATTATGTCTAATCATTCAGAGGAAGTTTTTTCAAAGGTACTTAATAATGAGGTGGACCTTGGGATTATTAGGGAAATTACACATCCGAAAATTAAATCAAATATTATATTAGATAGTCATGTCGGACTCTATGCAAGTCCGGATCACCCAATTATTAAAAGAAATGAACGTATTTCAATTGAAGAATTAACAAACCATCAAATCATATTCTACGATCATAATTCCCCAGATTGGATTTTTGTAAGTAGATTACTTGAGCCCGTTAAGTTACAAAAGAAAATAGTTGTTGTTATCGATAATATGGAGGCAGCTAAAAGACTTGTAAAAAAAAACCTGGGTATATGTTTTTTACCGGAGCATGCCGTTCAGGATGAGCTAACTAAGGGTACATTAGCCCAAGTCTTATTACAGTTAAATATTGAAGTGAGTACAAGAATTTCACTGATTCATCTAGCTGAAAAGGAACCATCACCTATTATTGATTTTATTAAGACCCTTTTCTTATAGACTGTCTCCAAATTAGTGGATATTCAAAATGTAAAGCTATTCTCAATGGAGCTATTTGGTCCATAGAGAACAGCTTTTTTAATTTCCAAATTTAACCCATAGAAATTATCTATTATTCGATAAATTAGTCTGATAACTTTTTGTAAAAAAACTATGCTATCTTTCTATTAAGGGTATTCTGAATTATCAGGATACTTTGGACTTATTTATTTAAACATAATATTGAAAGGAGTGAACGTTTTGATTTTTCAGGATGGGGTTCTTGAATTGGATTTGATCACATCAACTGCATTGGGGGCTATTTTACTAATTTTAGGAACGTTGTTGAGTAAAAAGGTTCGGTTTTTTAGGGATTATTGCATCCCGGCTCCTGTTATTGGAGGCTTTGGATTCGCGATTGCAGCGTGGATTTTGCATGGATCCAATGTGTCCATTTCCATTGATAAAACATTAGGCGATTTATTTATGTTTGTTTTCTTTGTCACGATTGGGTTAGGAGGAAGCTTTGCCCTTATAAAAAAAGGGGGAAAGATTTTATTCTTCTATTTGCTCGTATGTTGGGGATTAGCTATTTTTCAAAATGGTTTGGGTGTAGCTTTAGCTTCTGTTTTAGGAATTGATCCTCTCCTTGGTGTTGTTTCAGGTTCAGCTGCTTTGGAAGGCGGGCATGGAATGGCGGCGGCAATGGCGCCATTTATTGAAGAATCTGGGGGAACCGGAGCCCTAACAGTCGGTATGGCTGCGGCCACATACGGCCTTGTTGCTGGCAGTCTGCTCGGGGGTCCATTAGGGAACTGGTTAATTAAGAAAAAGAATTTAAAGATAGAAACGGATGAAGGCTGGAGCCGCTCATTAGACGATACAGCAGGTAAAAAAGATGTGAAAAATCACTTGACAGCAAAAAATATTTTCACTCTGATTGCGGTTATTTTGATTGTACTTGGTATTGGAACCAATGTTGCTAAATGGATTACTAATGCAACGGGGTTTACCGTCCCGGGACACGTCTTTAGTTTATTTTTAGGTTTGATTTTTAGCTCTATTAATAGCAGCAAGAATTACGTTGAAATGAACTCTAAAGGTCTCGAAATTATTTCGATTATCTCCTTAGAATTATTTTTAACAATGGCTATGATGAATTTGAAAATTTGGGAGCTTTATGACTTAGCCATCCCACTAATTATCATTTTAGTTGTGCAAACAATTGCCATTTTGTTCATCGCTTGGTTCATTGTGTTTAGGATCACAGGTAAAAACTATGATGCTGCACTTCTAGCCGCTGGGTTTATTGGTCATGGTTTAGGTGCAACAGCAAATGGTTTAGCTGTTATGGATTCAATCACAACTAAATACGGTGTCATTTCAAAAAAAGCTTTCTTTATAATACCTGTAAGCGGATCAATGCTTATTGATTTAGTCGGTGTTCCATCAATTGTGATATTTACAAATCTATTTGCTCACTAAATGGTTAATGATTTTGGGGAATAGAAAAGAAGGATTAAAAGATTTATTTTTAATAGATTAATAAAAAATGGAGGAAGTTAAAATGAAAAAAGTAAACATGCCAATTACAGGAATTGCTTCTTTTGCGAAGTATCCGATATGTGATAATTTAGAAAAATTGAATGCCGATATAGCTGTTTTGGGTGTCCCTTATGATACAGGTGTTGGGTTCCTATCAGGATGTCGTTTTGGTCCCCGGAGGATTCGAGAAGTTTCTACTCACTATAGTCGTGGTGATGCTGGTTTTTATGATCCGGAGCGAGATGAAGTGTTTCTAGCGGCACCAAATAAAATTGTAGACTGTGGTGATGCTGATGTTGTACACGGTGATATTCAAGGGTCTTTTGACGCCATCGAATGGGCTGTACGAAAAATACGTGAAAAAGGAGCAATCCCAGCCATTATGGGCGGTGATCACTCCATTTCAATTCCAATTGCTCGTGCGCTTGAGCCAGAAGGTTCGGTTACAGTTGTCCAGTTAGATGCCCACCTTGACTGGTCTGATGCTCCAGGCGGGCAAAGATGGGGAAATGGAAGCCCGATGCGCCGCATGTCTGAAATGGAACATATTAAAGATATGGTCCAAATTGGATTGAGAGGATTAGGTAGTAGTAGAAAAGAAGATTTTAATGCGGCAAAGGCATATAACAGCGTATTAATTTCAGCAAAAGAATCACAAGCAATTGGTGTAGAGGGAATTTTAGCAAAAATTCCAAAGGCGGATAAATATTATGTAACGGTTGATATTGATTGTTTTGATATCTCACTAGCTACAGGAACAGGTTCCCCATCACCAGGCGGATTTTCGTTTGATTTCCTGAATGAAATTCTTGAAGGAATGACTAAAAAAGGAGAAATCATCTGCTTTGATTTAGTAGAAGTGGCTCCACAATATGACCCTACTGGAGCTACAACGCGTATAGCTGCAATGACTATGTTGAACTTTATGGGATTTATCTTGAAAGAAAAAGAGAAAAAACAAAGTAAATAAAAGTAAAAAGAGCATAGGAATTCTTATGCTCTTTTTCTGTAAATCGCGTGCCTGTCACGCCCCGAATTTTGTCGAAGGTTGATGGTTTTTCGCTTTGATAGAAAGTGGTAGAATGGGGGTGTAGTAAGTTCTAAATAGTTTTTGTTGAGTTTTATACCATTTCTCTTATTCCGCATTTTTTCTTTCCAAATTGCCACTAATTTATTTTCCTATTTTTGATGAATGCAACCTAGATGAAGTCGAATCAATGCTATTTTTATTATGGCTGTTTTGGAGGTTGTTTTATGACAAGGAAGGTATCTAGTATCTGTTTAGTTCCATTTCAAATTTTAACGGAAGTCAGTCCTTTAACGAGCGATCAGAGGAAAATGCTTATGAGTGTTGCAGCAAAGCAAAACTGGAGTAACCGCGTTCAAATAAAAATCATTTGGTTGGCCAGAACCATCTCGGATCTTGTTGGTGAAAAAGTGATAACAGATAACGCGATTTGGGAAGCAATGAGCCTAAGACGCCGGGGATTACATAAGCAACAAACGATGGCGAGGGAAACTTGATGTCACGTCCAAAAAGAGTATGGATCCCAAACTGTTATTATCATATTGTTTGTAGAGGGAATCGCCGTGATCCGCTTTTTCGAAATGCCAGTGATTTTCAAGCTTTCCTGCATATCCTCCATCAACTCCATGAAAAGTTCCCTTTTGAAATGTCCTCCTATTGCTTAATGAATAATCATTACCACCTGCAAATGAAAACAGAGGAATATTCATTATCCAAGCTTATGTCGCTGATTAATAAACGGTATGCCAATTACTATAATACAAAATACCGTTTAACGGGTCATGTGTTTGAGAAGCGGTATTATGACAAAGTGATCCAAGATAAAGAAGGGATGCTGGCGGTCAGCCGTTATATTCACTTAAACCCTGTAGAAGCCAAAATGACAAGGAAACCCGAACATTATCCATGGAGCAGCTTCTATTTATACAAATACCCAACTGCTATTTCGCCGAATTTTATGAATTTGGGCAGCTTGCTCGGTTATTATGAGGGGACAAGGGAACAGAAGCGAGAGAGGTATTGTAGGAGTTTATTGGGAGAGGGCAGTGATATGGCTGTCTATCATACTGATTTATATTCCCGCCATTAGAAGCAAGTAAGAGAACGTGATGTGTATAAAAGGGGGCTAAAGTTAAATGATAGAGGTAGATGGAATTAATTGGTCGGAGGTTAATCATCAGCATTTTGAGAAGTTTATATATTACCTTCTTGCATTCGAAGGGCATTTTTATAATAGAATGTGGTTCGGGAAAGGGGGAGGAGACAAAGGCAGGGATGTTGTAGCAAAAACATTTGAAAAACTCCCTTTTGGTTTAGCATATGAAAGAAAGTGGATATTCCAATGTAAGAAGTGGGCAACGATGCCTGATAAAGGTGCTATAATGAATGAAGCATTTACTGTAATGGAACATAAACCAGACTATTGGGTATTAGTTATTCCAGTTGATCCAAGCCCTGATAAAATTGATTATTTTTCTGTAATTGAAGAAAATGCAAATTTTAAAATGGTTGTTATCCCCTTATCTCAAATTCAGGAATTATTATATAAGTACCCTGAATTAAAATACGTTTTATTAAATGGAAAGTTTCCAGATACATCAGCCGAACCTTTAGGTGTTAAAAAAATTGAGATTTTAGATGAGAAAGAACCTACTGAAGGAGGAGAAGTTTAAAATGTATAAATTAAGATATGATGATTCTTCAGGGTTTATTTATATTGTAAATGAAAATAGGGTTGAACGTTTACTTGAAAGCCACTTTTCAAGTAAACCTGCCATTTCTCCTGACGGAACATATGCTGTTTATATAACCCCTTTAGAATGGGAAGTAGCGAGCAATTTATATAAATTTGATTTAGAGTTGGGAACTAAAGAAGAAATCAGATTAGATATAGACGAAACAAAATATAAAGTTAAAGATGCGGTGTGGATAGATGATTCACATCTTGCCATGATTATCGGTGGAATAGATGGCACTATAGCAATAGGTGGAAATATTTACCGATATGATTTAGAAACGGAGCTTCTTATACCCATTACAGAATATGAAGATAACCGTAAGCAAGCGATAAAATTAAATATTATGGAGGAACTACTTGTTTTTGATACGATAGAGTATATTGATCGTAGTATGAGTCGATTTATTCGTAAACAAGAAGAATTGCCATTAATAAGTGCTGTTTAATATATTCTATTTAATAACCGGGCTTGCGTTCTGCTTGCCTGGTTTTTAATGTGGCACCGCCCGAAGTTGGTGCCTTATGGGTGCCTGTCACCACCACAAAGAGAAATGATGGGGACGCCATTATTCGCCATGATTCTTTGTAATTAAAAGAGAGAAACGTTGATATATAAAGAATAACCCCCAAACCAAATAAACGTTTGTATGACTGACAAAAATTTTAGCAGTAAAACTAATAAAACCCTTTAACAGTGCGTGATTTAGCATATTTTAAATAAACGTTTGTTTGGTGGAGTGACTTAAAAATTTTGTCGTGTTGCCTCTAAATTTGTCACAAGGATATCTTTGTTGGAAAGACATATGTGGTATGGGTGGAATTGATCACAATTGTCACATGGAATATCGACCAGTGTTTATTTAACAAGAAAACCGCCGCCAGATCTACGGCGAACGGTTTTCTTCCTTCTCAAATTTGCTATCAAAATCATCATTGTCTTTTTTGATTTCTTTTACAACTTCCTCGGGCTCCATTTCTAATCCTTTTGCAAGCTTAAAGATGGTATAAATGGATGGTGTTTTAATGTTTCTTTCCAAATCACTGATATAGGACCGATCCAAATTGCTATAATGAGCCAGCTCTTCTTGAACCATTCCTTTTGCTTCACGTAAACGCCGAATTGCTTCTCCTGTGTAAAAGGTCTTTTCTTTCTTCAAGGATTATTCTCCTTTTTAAGACCATTACATAATTAGAAGCAAGATTGCTCCACGGGCTACAGCCTACAAAACTGTGTATTTTGGAAAAATAGTATGAAAATTGCAGTCCTGCGTTTTATCCTTGGAATCGACATTTTTTATTCCTATATGAACATAAAAGTATGATCCTGATGCGGGTTGGAGTCATTTTCAAATAAACGTTTGTATGACTGACAAAAATTTCACCTGTCAAACAACTTAAATACTTTAGCAGAGCGCAATTTAATGTTTTCAAATAAACGTTTGTTTGGTTGAAATGATTGATGTTTTTGCAGTATTTGTCACAAAAACAAAGAAAGAAAAGGGATGGTTCTTCTGTTTTAACACCAACGAAATGAAGCATCCCTTTGCTTGCCCAAATACTAATACTCAGGACTTTCTGTTTCCGGAAATCCTTTTAGCCACCAATTTTTCGGGTGTTCTTCTATTGCTTTGATGAATTCGGATAGTTCCATTTGAAATCCGTATGCCAGCGAGACAATGGTTTCAAAGCTGGGTCTTCTTCCTTCTCTTTCTAACAAACTGATATAGGTACGATTGAGACCACTGCGTTCTGCCAGTTCCTCTTGGGTAAGTTTAAGTGTCTTTCTTAATGCTTTGATGACCTCTGCGATATGTAGTTCGATCTGGATTTTCATGTATGGCTCCTTTCAAATGTTAAAAAGATTGGGATTTTAATCTTGCTTTTTTTCTAAGGAATGAAAATCGTATTTTCCGGTCTTTTCCTTAGCCAGCTGCTGCTCTTTTTTCGGCTGGAGGAGAAAGGTTGAACCATTAGGATGAGTGCCTCTTTCCTTTGAAATCTGCATTAATTGACGGGCCGTTTGAATTTTGTCATTAAAGTAATATAGTTTAAGATCAACCATTATGTAATAACCATTGCTCAATTCTACCTTGGTCTTGCTGCCTGCCGCGGTGGTTTTCATAATATGTTTCGGATTAAACCAAATGCAATCTGCTTTATGAGGCGACTTTAAAGGGAACAGACAAATTCCCAGATAAGGATTCACAATTACAGGGCATTTGATTTTCTTTCCAAGAATCCTTTTCGAACTGTTCATGGCTCCTCTTAGATCAAAACCAATCGCTATTAACGAATCATCCAGAAGCTGTAATGGTGTTCGGTCTACAAGAAAAGCAGCAGTCCCATCCATCACACGTGCACACAGTTTTCCATATCTGTCATATTCACCAGTCATTAAAATCATCGTCTTATCGATCATGTAATTTGTTTGATTAGGCATCATAACTATCTCCTTAGAATAGGATTGACTTGCTAAAAGACTTGCCTGAATTGCTGCTGATAGGAACTGCTTCTTAGTACAAAGTAGAAGGATTGCGCTTTCATTCGGACGTAGGAACACCACCACCACCTTCACCATTAATCTTGGAAAAAACTTTAAAAACTGGGGCATCCTCCTTTAGACCTATTAAATAACAGAAAACCCCATCCAACCACGCACTACAGTATACAAAAACCGACAAAATCCGCCCATTTCGTGACAATTTTTTGACAATTGCTGATACGGGGTTTTTTGCTTTTTGAAACGTGGGGAGGCGGTTCTTTTCCTCCATCCAGGTTGAGGCAGAGATTAGCGCTCAGGCTGGGTTCCGTTGGGTTCGGTAACGGAATTTCGCGGGTTTTCCAATTTATTTCGCCGACTTTTCTTTTTATTTCGCGGACTTTACCCAGGATTTCGCCGGATTCCCCATTTATTTCGCTATCCCCCTTTTTTATTACCACTTCTAGATGTATACTTACCGTTTTTTGTGCACCCTTTTGCCTAGCAAATACATACCGAGTCCACACCTGTAATTTTGATATAGCACCATGTAGTTAACTACTTATTTGTGCCGAAAATGGATTTTTTTTCAATATGTATGACCATATTTCTCAAATACATCTCTTTGATAGCGATGGTGTAATTTTCTATCCAAGACTCCATAAAAATAGGCAAATGGGTTTCTGACAGCATTAGTGAACTTAATCTTTCGAATCAGCTGCTTAAAGGATTCTATGGCAAGTTCCAATACGACTTCTTTTCTGTTTTGGCTGCTGTTGTAATAGGCAGCGATTTGGGTCATATGCCAATACTCCTCGATCGTTTTCGCTTCGGAATAGAAGTATTTAACGAGCTCAACAAAAGGTTTTGGAACACGACTCCGGACATATGTATGGTCTAATTCTGCTGCTAACGGTTCTTCTTTACGTTTATTATTCATTTGATCTTTTTCAGTTTTTAAAAGATTATTAGTTTCTTTTGGCTGGTCCATTATTTCTTCTTTAGGTGGTTCACTAGAAGGAAAACGATTGAATACGTACAAATTACTGGACTGTGAGCCGTTTTTTCGCTCCGTTTCATGGACCGTGAAAATGCCTAAAGTTTTAGCCTTGCTGAGCATTCTTTTAAAGGTAGAGCGGGAGATGCCGTTGTCGTTGTATTCTTTATGAATCGCCGCTACTACAGTTCCGATTTTGGCATTGCAAACACCAGGAATTTTTGCGGCAAAGCGAACTAAACGCTTTAACCCAACCAATTCCCCTTTAGTAAAATCATCCTTATGCCCCAACATCCACTGCTCCATATGATGGTTAAACTGCTGAATACTCTCAAACTGTGAAAACTCTGCAAAATTTTCAATGTTGCCTGAATTTACATTCATTGTGAGCCACCCTTTCGGAAGTGCGTTCCCTGCTGAAACAAGGGGACGATTTGTTTGTTTATCGAAGCATCATTATGCTCCGTTGCACTTTTAAGATATCGGGTTTGGCTGGAGTTATCGAATGAACAAAAGTCTAGTTTGGAGCCATTTTTGAAAGGAAAATGTGATTTTTGGCTTCAAATTGGTTTTTTGGAAGGGTTTTTTTGTAATTTCTTTCATTTTATATATGGATTTTGGGAGACTTTTAATAAAGGGATTAAATTGAAAAGTAATACCCTGCGGGGATGATAAATGCGGAAAACCCAAAAGCATATTTGAAGACGTTTGAGTCTATGCCGATAGGACAGGGGCTCTGAGTGAGGAACGACTTTTTATTCGCTGCAAGAAGTAGATAAAGGAAGCGGAGCTAAATTCATCAAAATGCAGAAATAAGAACTTATTTTAAAGAATCTTAAGTTTTGTATTTTACTACAGTCATATTACCTAAAATTCCTCATACAATAACGATATAACAACTAGTATTAATGATATAACAACTTAGAAATCCATTTTGGCCAATTTGACAAAATGAAGGGAGGTAAACATGTTAGGGGAAGTGATTGATAAGAATTCCAAAATACCGATATACCATCAATTGTATCAATTAATAAAACATAAAATTGAAAACGGTGAATTTAAAGAGAATAGTATTATTCCCTCCGAGGCCGAAATCCAAGAACAATTTGATATTAGCCGTATCACAGTCAGACGAGCAATTTCAGATCTAGAACACGATGGATATGTAAAGAAAAAAAGAGGTATTGGCACCATTGTGTTACCTAGAAAAAAATACCGAAACCTTTCGGAACTTCAAAGCTTTAGTGGGGACGCAAAAGCCAAAGGGGATAAGCCGAGTTCCATCATTCTTGTATGTAAAGAAATACAACCCAGTGTTAAGGTAAGTGAAAAACTAAAGATTGGCCTCGAGGAAAAGGTTTGCTATTTGAAAAGATTAAGACTATTAAATGATAAACTGATCGGAATCAATGAAACATATGTAAGTTTAAAATTTGGATTTAGAATAACCAAGGATAATTTTGATTCGAATAGTTCCTTGTATGAATTTATTGAAAAGTATGGAATAGGTTTGGGAAGTGCAGATGAGACAATAGAGGCCATTATGCCGACGAAGGAATTAAAACGGGAATTATATATTGATGATCATGTACCTATTATTTATAAAGAACGAGTTACCTATAATGAGCAAGGTATCCCTGTTGAATATTCCGAAAATTCATACATCGGGGCGGAATATAAATATAATCTCTTTATCATGAAAGTGAGAGGCTCATAATGAAGATGTACGATTTCCATTCACATTTAGGAAAGACGAGGTCAGGAGAAGAAAATAGTGCTTCACAATTAGTAAGCCAATTATCGGCGTTTGGCATTTCAAAGGTTGGGATTTGTAGTCTTTCCCAATACAGTATGCAAGATAATAATAATATTATTGCTGAAGCTATGAAGGAATTCCCGGAGTTTATCGAAGGCATGGCTTATATTGACCCGAAAGCACCAGATGCCATTGATGAGGTAAATAGGTGTTTGGGTGATCTCCAAATGAATGGAGTAAAATTCATGCCATGGAAACATGGCTATAGTGCAGAAAACTGTCCCCAAATCGGTCCTGTCTTGGATGAAATTGGAAAATACGGAGTTCACGTCCAAATCCATGGCGGTGCTAGTCCACTGTGTACACCCTATGTTTGGGTGAATTATGCAATAGAAAGGCCTAAGATGAGATTTGTATTTACACATATATGTGGAAGGGAATTTGGGTCTAGTATTATTGAAAAGATTAAGGATATAGATAACTTCTGGGTAGAAACCTCAGCAAATATGGAGTATGACATTTTATTAAAAGCAGTTAAACTCCTTGGCCCTAGGAAAATATTATTTGGAACAGATTGGCCATATAAACCAACTAACATTGAAATTGATAAATTATATCATTTGGGGATGTCAGAAGAAGAGTTAGAATGTGTTTTTTATAAAAATGCAGAACAATTATGGACGAAAGTTAATTAGAGGAGCGGGATAAAAAAATGTCAGTAACACTTATGAGAATCGATGATCGACTAATACATGGTCAAATTGTAACAGCATGGCTGGCTGATTCTAGAGCTGCTGCAATACTTGTTGCAGATGACATTGCAGCTAATGATCCAACTCAGAAAATGTTACTTCAACTAACTACTCCACAGCATGTAAAGTTGTACGTTGAAACAATTGATGAAGCCTCAAAATTATTAAATTCCAATACAATAACAGAATCAATTTTCTTAATCGTAAGGAACCCAAAAACAGCTAATCAATTATTTGAGACTGGGTTTAAAATGGATGTGATTAATGTAGGCAATATAAGTAATTCTAAATCTGTAACAGGAAGAAAACGGTTGTTGCCATATTTATATTTGGAGAAAGAGGATGTAGAAAACCTAAAACAAATTGCAGAAAAAGGTATTAAGCTTGACGTTCGTTCTGTTCCGAGTGACAGGACTATTGATGGGGTTGAATTAATAACTAAAACCTATTAAAGAACGGGGAGATAGAATGGATAACCTGCTGCTTTCTTCAATATTGGTTGCCTTGGTCATGTGGTTAATATTCCTTGATAAGTATGTAACACAGTTTTTTACCTATCGTCCAATTGTAGTTGGTCCACTTGTTGGATTTATTATGGGTGATGTTGGGATAGGACTACAAGTTGGGGTCATTATTGAATTAATGTTCTTAGGGCAGGTATTTGTAGGAACTGCTCTGCCGCCGGAAGAGACTTTTAGCACAGGTATCGCAACCGCTTTCGCTGTTATCTCAGGCAGCACCGTTGTTGCTTTGGCGACAGCATTACCTTTGGCCGTACTAGGACAGATGGCCATGTATTTTAGAAATATGGTTCTAACGGTATGGACTGGTAAAAAGGTTGAGGATGCTGCCAAACGTTTAAGTCTTAAAGGGATGTGGTTTTATGGTCAAATCATGCCCAATTTGTTTAACTTAGTACTATTTGCTGTTCCTACCTTTTTAGCAATCTACTTCGGTGCCGAAACTGTTCAGGCGATAATAGATGCGGTACCTAAGGTAATTGTTGATGGACTAACTGTTGGTGGACAGATGATTGGTGCTGTCGGGTTAGCATTATTACTAAAATCAATAAATACTAAGGGGATTTGGCATTACTTCTTAATTGGGTTATTTTTCTCTAGTTATTTAAATATTAATCCTATTGGAATTACCCTAATTGCTGTAATCTGTGTTGCCATGGCTTACTTTACTGATAAAAGACATGAGAAAGAGGTGGCATAAATATGACTTCAGGCAATGATATGGTAGAAAACAATAAAGATATAGAAGGTAAAGATAATTCTGATACCCATTTAAATAAAAAAGATCTTTGGAAAACGTATTTATACTCACAGGGCTTTGTTACAGGATTTAACTATTCAAAACAGGAAGCACCAGGTTTTATGTTTTCAATGATTCCAGTGTTAGAAAAAATATATAAAGATGAAGATGAAAAACGTGAAGCGTACCTAAGACATTCTGAACTTTTTTTAACAGAGGCAAGATTATCTCACTTCGTTATAGGTATGACTGCAGCTATGGAAGAAAGAAATGCTAATGAAAAAGATATTGACCCACGCAGTATTGGCGCAATTAAGTCGGCATTAATGGGGCCGTTAGCGGGTATTGGAGATTCATTGTATCACGGTACATTACGGCCGATTATGGCTGGCCTAGCCATATCCTTGGTTGTTGCGAGTAATCATACTAGTGTAATAGGACCTATTCTATTTGTCTTTGTGATGGCATTGGTAGGTCAGCTGTTAAGAGGATTAGGGATATTCAAAGGGTATAAATTTGGAGTTGATTTTGTTGCAAAGGTACAAAGTTCTGGAATTCTTGGAAAGCTTACTCATTATGCTGGGATTGCAGCATATGTAGTTATTGGAGGGTTCGTGTATAAGTTTGTAAATATGAACCTCGCATGGAGCTATAAGGCCGGTGAAACTGTTGTTAGTTTGCAGAAAACTTTGGATGGGTTAATCCCAGGATTATTACCAGTCATATATACGCTTCTTATGTATTATCTTTTGAGTAAAAAGAAAGTGGGAGCGGTTACTCTAATAGTCATTACGATGGCCGTCGGGATTGTGGGTGTTTTATTAGGAATTCTTAAGTAAATCAATTTGAAAGAAGCGATACTATGATCATTGATTATCATTCACATATTAAATGGGATAGAAGAAATAATCATTATTTTGTTAATGAGTTAATGGAAGATATGGAAAAAAATAAGATTGCTAGAAGGGTTGTCTCTGCCTTACATGGAAAAGGTATTTCTAAACAAAACAATTTTATTGCAAACTTAGTAGAAGAATTCCCTGAAAAGTTAATTGGCTGTGCCGTTATTAATCCGAAAGAATATGATTGTGTTGATGAGATGAGACGAATCTGTTCTATGGATTGTTTTAAAGCTATTGAGTTAGACTCATTGGAACATAATTATTTTCCTGAAGAATGTGATGCTCTTGATGAGGTCTTTGAACTTGCTGGAAAGCATAATCTGGTAGTTAATGTCTTTACAGGATGGGGATGCCGAACAATGCCTGCCCAATGGGCGTATTATGCAGAGAGACATCTAAATGTGAAGATGGTGTTCTTGCATATGGGAACAACGGATTTTGGCTATGGCTGTGTCGAGTTAGTTCCAAAGCTTGAAAATGTTTATGTAGAGACTTCATGTATGTATGAACTGCCTATATTAAGAAAGGCATTTTCCAAAATTAATCATGATAAATTTCTTTTTGGCTCTCACTACCCTCATAAAATAACAAAATGTTCAATTGATACCTTCGACTTATTAAACTTGTCGGAAACAACATTAGATAAAATGTACTTTCAGAATTCAGCAAGACTATTAGATTTATAGCAAAAGAGGGAAATAACTTTTAAGGGCGTGTAGCAAATGAATGTGGAGGAAGTTAGAAATTTATTACCTGAATCGTCCTGCCAATACTTTGATGATATTAGGTATAGCAGGGTTTTAGGTGCTAATCGTCATATCGAAATGATTGGAGATATGATAGCTTCCATTGCAATCCATGAAGATAGCACTGCGCAAATAATTGATAAGACATTAGAATTAGCGAAATACTTTAAAGCGGTTAGAGGTTCACAAAGCAGAGCTGTTTATAACGCGATAAATTATATGATAAATGGTTTGGATCAAATGAGATTACAGGAATACAACCAAGTAAAAAGTTTTTTAATAGAGCGGTTGAATAGTTATTTTCATAAAGCCGAAGAAGACATAGCGAAAATTATAGAATATGCAAATAATGTTTGTGAGCAATATGACTCGATTATGGTGTTTGATTATTCAAGTACACTAAATAAATTTATATTAAATGCTAATAAAAAAATGAACGTATATATTGCTGAAAGCAGGGCTTTAGATGGTGGTAGACCATTTGTTGAAGGCAGCCTTAAGGCTGAGCATAACACTTATTTTTTTCCGGATTCAACTATGTTTGAGGTACTGAAGAAGTGCCAAGCAGCCTTTATTGGTGCTGAAACATTTTATCCGAATGGAACTGTATTTAATACAATCGGATCGGATATCCTCGCTGTACTATGCGAGCATTTAAATAAACCTTTATATGCACTAACCCCAATGATCAAGGTAGATACAAGAAATATCCAGGGGCATACTAGATTATCACCAATGCCGTATGACTTCAGTCAAAAAATTGCCTTACATTGGGAGGAAGAAATAAAGAAGAAAGTAAATTTTGATGGTATCAAGTTATTAGAAATCGAACCCAAATATTTAAGGGCAATTATAACTGAGAAAGGTGTCATCCCACCATATGCCATGTTTACTATCGCTCTGGAATATGCAAAAAATTTAGAAGGAGATTCTTATGTTTAAGGATAAGAGAGCACCATATGCCTTAGCAATGCTTCAACCCGAACCAATGCCTGGTAGCTTTAGGCATAGTGGTATGCCGTTTGAAGAAATTATTCAAATTTCGGTTGAAGAAGTTGCCATGTTACAACGAAATGGGTTCGATGGATATATTATTCAAAATAGAAATGATGCTCCAGTTAAACAAATTGCTAACCCCGAAACAATAGCCTATATGAGTGTCCTAGGATATGTTTTGAAAGAAAAGTTCCCAAATATGATTCAAGGGATACTAGTCAATTGGGATGGTGTAGCTAGTTTGGCAGTTGCTGATGCAATAGGAGCAGATTTTATTCGAGTTGAACATTTATATACAGGTGTGGAGGTTGGCTATGCCGGTTTATTAGAGGCCCAATGTGTAGATATTTGTAATCTTAAAAAGAAACTCGGATCAAAAGTTCCCGTGTTTGCTGACGTTCAAGAAATTCATTATGAGCAGATCGGCAGAAAGGAGATTTCAGCTGCTGCATGGGATACCATTCAAAATGCTTTTGCTGATGGATTATTCCTTGGGGGCAAAAACGCAGATGAAAGCATTGAAATCATTCAAAAAATCCGAAAGAAAATTGGAGGTAATGTACCAGTTTTTCTCGGTGGTGGAGCTACGGGTAATAATATTGCTAGATTACTAGAATATTATGATGGTGTTAGTGTAGGTTCATGGGTTAAAAATGGGAATATGAAAAATCCTATTGATGAAGAAAAAGCTAAAATTTTTATAGCAGAAGTGGAAAAAGCAAAGAAAATTAGACATTGATAAAGTAAAGGAGAATATATGATTGGATTAATTTTAACTGGGCATGCAAACTTCGCCTCTGGTTTGACGAGTTCCTTAAAATTAATAGCAGGGGAAGCTGAAAATTATGTATCTATTGATTTTCTGGAAGGAATGTCCCAAGAGAACTTAACAGAGGAGCTCAATCACGCTATTAATCAATTAACTGGTTGCCAATCTTTCATCATCTTAACCGATATACCTGGAGGAACACCTTACAAAGCAGCTGTGTTATTATCTCTTAATAATGAAAATATCAGAGTTATAAGCGGTACCAACTTACCCCTGTTATTACAGTTAAGTTTATCTAGGCTAGAAGGAACCAACACTGAAGATTTAGTGGAAAACTCAATAAAAGAAGCCAACCAATCACTATCCTTATTTGATAAAAATGCCTTTCAAATATGAAACAAAAGAAGCAAGGGGACGGTTCTCTTGCTTCTTTCTGCACTTATTGCAGAGTGAATATTTTGAAAGGGGTGGATAATTATTGCTTTCCTTCGTTATCTATATTTACTAATAGGATTAGTTCTTTATGGTCTAGGTATTGCAATAGCAATAAAGGTAAAACATCTTGGGTTACATCCATGGGATGTTTTAAACGTAGCGCTGTATCAAAGGTTCGGGCTATCAATAGGAACATGGGGTGTGCTATGTGGTTTAGTGCTTTTACTGTTTTCATTTTTTGTCAATCGCCGCTATATACATGTAGGCACAATCCCAAATGCATTGCTAATTGGACCGATCACTGACTTTTTCCTATGGACAGATATCCTGCCTGCGGCAACTAATACTTGGCTAGACTATATTATCCTCCTATCAGGAATCGTTATTACAGGAATAGGAGCAGGTATGTATGTAGCAGCAGGTTTCGGAGCAGGCCCAAGAGATGGATTTATGCTTTCTATCTCCGATATGACAGGTTTATCAGTCAGCTACGCACGAATCATTGTAGAAACTTTAGTCCTTATTTTAGGTTATTTTTTAGGTGGACCTGTGTTTATCGTCACGTTTTTATACACATTCATATTAAGCCCAGTTTTTCAAAAATCCCTGTTGGCTTTTAAAAAAATTCTAGAATTGGTTGATAATAAAGGGGTTCAGAAAAATATAAGTGGTTAGTTAGTATGGTGTCACGTTTTAAAATTTTTTACTATTCAAGTGCAGCATCCCTTAGATGATACATGAGACGGTTCTCGCCTTTCATTTGTTTTAATGAGACATAAGAACCGTCCTTTTTTGGTTCATAAACTAGGTTAGTAGGGAAGAGAATGCAAAAATAGTAAATTTCATGTCGGTTTGGTTAAATAGGCGCCTTCCTAAGGTCCATGAACCTATATAGAAATAGAGAGGTTTAAATGCCGATGGAATGGAGGGAGTGTCATGGATTTTAGTTTTGGTAGGTATAAAGGAAAACTAGTTTCTTGGGTCGTCATCGAGGATCAAGATTATATTAGTTGGTTAATTCGTCAGAAAATGAACCAGTTGCAGGAATACGATTTTGCCATTGAAATCATCAAAAGGTTCGATGGAATTCCATTTTCAAATGTCAGTGATTACGGCCAATGAAATGTACCATCCTTGAAATAGTTTTTAACACTGAATGACAGACTGTTGTACCGCTTAATACATTTGAAATAATCAAAAATGTATTAGGTGTTATATAAGGTTAATTAATTTCCATAGAGCAGTCTTCCAAAATCGGGGCGTTTAATTGAATAAAAAAAAGGATTTTTCACGAAACAATTGAACTAATAATTAATGGTTCTCGCTCCAACTTGAACAATAGGAGGTGTTACAAATTGTCGATCTTCCGTAATCCCCAAGTTATTCTGTTCAGCTCGGATGTAGTGAGAGCAGCTACGTTCTACGAGAGTCTGGGATTTACCGAGACCTTCCGAGTGCCAAACGATGGCGAACCAATTCATATTGATTTGGTTCTCGATGACTATAGAATAGGCATCGCATCTGTTTCCTTGCACGCGATGATCATGGCCTCGACCCAGTGTCTCATGGACAGCGCGTTGCAGTGATTTTATGGACAGCTGCAGCCTTTAAAACCGTCATCTCGAATGGTGCCAAAGCCCTGGTCTCACCGCACGAATGGCTCGGTCGGCTGCTCATTGCCTGGATTGCAGATCCGGACGATAATCCAATTCAGATTGTGCAAAATCTCTGACGATGCACACTGTCATCACAGGCAACGGTTAGCATTCTTCTTGGCAGTTCTCCCTTTGCTAATGAAGCAAGAAGATTAAAACAACTGCTTTCTGATCTAGGATATTTTTTATATTAAAAAAAGGGGAATAAGGAGTACTTCGTTAAAAAAAAGGAAGTACTCCATTTTTATAGATATCTCGTTAAAAGGATTCTACCGCTCCTCAGCAATCTTGCGTATTTCTAGAGCAAGAAGTTCGCTTTTTTAATGAATTGGGCCTTTTTCAAGGAGGCAATTTTATATTGATGGCGAATATACTTACAAAAGATTCAATTCTTTTCAAGAGGAAGGAGCTAACAAGATGGATAAAACGGCACTAATATTGGTTGATATTCAAAATGATTATTTTCCAGGCGGTAAAATGGCACTCCATGAAACAGAGAAAGCTGCGAATAATGCACGGGTAATCTTAGATTATTTTCGTGATAACAATCTTCCCCTTTTTCACATTCAACACATTTTCGAAGATAGCCAAGCACCATTTTTTGCAGCAGACACAGAAGGGGTTCATATTCATCAAAGTGTTGCCCCATTGGAAAACGAACCGGTGATCGTCAAGCATTTTCCGAATAGTTTTCTACATACGTCTTTAGAAGCTGAATTAAAAAGAATAGGTATTAAACATGTGATAATCGTGGGCATGATGAGCCATATGTGCATCGATGCAACAAGTCGTGCGGCGGTTGACCTTGGGTTCAAGTGTACGGTTATAGAGGATGCATGTACATGTCCTGATCTCACCTTTAACAATAAAACCATTGATGCAGAAAGTGTCCATTATGCATACATGGCAGCGCTTGAAAGCTTATATGCAACAATTAAGACAACCGATGCTTTTCTTGATTACGTGACCAATTAAACACCATTGATTCATTCCCCGAAAGGACGCATTTCTGGAATATAGATTTGCGTCCTTTTTTCATGATAGAGCGTTTAATCGAAAAACAATATTTCAATAAAAATAGTCAGTGTGGAGTTCTTGAGTGATTTTATTTTAACCAACGATAGCAGCTTTAAGGAGAAAATTGAATAA
Organism: Neobacillus kokaensis; assembly: GCF_014656545.1. GTDB lineage: Bacteria > Bacillota > Bacilli > Bacillales > Cytobacillaceae > Neobacillus > Neobacillus kokaensis. The sequence continues at coordinate 2,191 of NZ_BNDS01000008.1, read as the reverse complement.
GTAATACTTTCATTCTCAAAATCAATTAACTTATTTTCTAAATACTGGAGGGCTTTCATTGAAAACATTTTTTCTATATAACTGGATGGTCAGAGAAGAATGGTATCAGTGGTGTGAAGAGTTAAGTGAAGAGGAGCTTTTACAAACTAGAACTGGCGGAGTAGGCAGTATACTACATACACTCTTCCATATTGTTGATGTGGAATGGAGCTGGATACGCCTTTTACAAGGTAAACCAGACTTTATGGGGAATTTTGATGATTATAAAAGCTTGAATCAGGTTCGGAAATTGGATGCTGAATTTCGTGCGGAAGTGGAGAATTTTGCGAATAACTGGGATGATCGTATGGAAAATCAACTATTTTACGATACCCTGCCAGATGGAAGAATTGTAACCGACACTTGGGGTGAGGTAATACGACATGTTATTGCACACGAAATTCACCATATAGGACAATTATCAATTTGGGCAAGAGAAGCAGGGAAAAAGCCTGTGTCTGCAAACTTTATTGGCCGGGGACTTATCTCGAATGGACGTACAGTTTAAGATGATTTCGAAAATGATAGCGAAAGCTGCCAACGGGATTGAACTGAAAGAATATTGATATGGATAGCATCAGAGGAGTTGTAATCAAGCTTTAATTTCTTGACTGAAGTGTTACGATCAACAAGTGACAATAGCAGAAAAGCGTAAAGCTGCTATTGATAATATTTTTATTCCATTAAAGGGCACGTTTATGGAAGATCACAAGCCTAATTCCTCAATAAAAACATTTAGGTTGCTCCTGTTTATTATCTAATTACCATTTAGTAGCATCTAATGTTGCAGTAAAACGTCCAGAAAAAAACATTCGTGCCTAAAGACAGCGAATGCCCTTTTTTAAAATGGAAATCTGAATCTAAGATGAAGAGAGATCAAAACATTAGCAGAGAAGATAGTAGAAGAATATAAACATACCAGTCACTCAGAAGAGTATTGCAAATCTGCAAGTCTAATAAAATTCAATAAAGTCAAACGCTAAGTTAAGGAAAAATAAAGTATGAATCGCGGCGAAAATCAATCCTTGTTTTGACCATTTGTTCATAGATACCACTCCTTTTGTTATTTTTATTATAACACTTTGTCACAGAATGTTCAAAAATAATTCCAGATAGGTATTGATTTTTTTGTTGTTTTAATAATAGGGCCAATCCCCCGTCCTAGTAAAGTTTTACCGAAATGGGGGTCTGACCCCAATGGTAGTTTCTGTTATTTAACAATAAGGACATCCATCTCCGCTTTTTTCATTACCTTTTCACTGACACTGCCCTCTAGCAGTTTTTGGAGCGCTCCTTTTCCGCTATTCCCCACAATAATTAAATCCACACCTTGCTCCGAGGCAAAATCACATAAGTCATCATTAACAGGCTGTCCGTCTAATGCCTCAAATTCGGCAGGTACCCCTTGGCTCATTAAAAATGACTTCGCCTGATCCAAAATCTTACTGTTCGGGCTGGTTTCTTGTGTTTCCGGAGGAAGCTCGGTCTTAGGCAGTGGAACGGGGGATGGGGGAACTCCTCCATTTATACTTGTTACACTTGTTACACTCGGTACAACAGAATAAGTATAAGCCATATTAGATGTTTGCTTTTGAATAACATGAGCAACCGTAATTTTGCAGTCACGGTTCAGTGCATAGAATTGTGCGGCTCTTTGCAATGCTTTCATACTGTCTTCGGAACTATTAAAACCTATAAGGATATGATTATACATGTTCATCTTCCTTTCGTTTTAAGAGTATATAATTTATACCCTTTTTGCTTTTGAATCAAACTACTGCTGCCTGTCACCGCCCGAGTTTATTCTCTCGACAAGGACTGGTATAGGGAATAAGTCAATAGCAGATGGTGGAAGTAAAGATGCTGAAATGAAAATATAATGGCCGCCAAATTTCGTCGCTATTCTTTGTAACTGAAGAGGAGAAACGTTGATATATATAGGATTTGGCACAAACTAAATAAACGTTTGTATGAGTGACAAAAATTGATATTGCTAAATGTACAATACCTTTTAGAAGTGCGTCATATAGCATTTTCAAATAAACGTTTGTTTGGTGGGGAACCTTAAGAGTTTTGTCGTGTTGCATTGCCCGCCCGAGAGATTTTTCCTGTCTTTTGGTCAATGGAGAGTTGTTGCATTGCCCAAAAAGGA
>NZ_BNDS01000007.1:194411-229702 GCF_014656545.1 Neobacillus kokaensis | reverse complement strand
GAAATCAACAGACCAATTTCAGAGTACATAAACAAAAGAGGGAATGTCCCTAAAAGTTATCTACTTTTGGGACACCCTCTTTTTTGGGTTAAGGTATAAATTTTATTTATTCAGCAAGTTGAGTATGAAGAAAATCAATAACTTGCTGCAAGGCATTGTGGACAACAGGGTTATCGAAGTCTTTATCAAATACATGTTCTCCGTTAGGAATTGTAATTAATTTGGCTTCGACAGACTCTTTCAGAATAGCTGCCCGCATAAAAACTGATTGGACATAAGGAACATCGGTGTCTTTTGTTCCATGTAACAGTAAAGTTGGCGGGTAGTCTTTCGTAACATTGTGAATAGGACAAAAGCGACGCAATTCTTCTTGATTGATAATAGGATTAACACCGGTAATTTCTTCAATCCAAGCACCGTGTTGTCTTGCATAAACATAGAGAAGGAATCGCTGTTCTACAGAAGCTTCTGTTATTGGCTGATTGGAAATAAGTGATTTGGCGAGTTCTTTTGGAACAAGATCCTTTTCAAGATAATATTTACTGGGGGTTTGAGCCCAGCTGCCAAGCAGATCTCCGTATCCATAGAAGGAGACAATTGCTTGGGGTTTATTTTTAAATGTCCCCGTACTAAGGGCAAGAAAACCTCCTGCTGAACTGCCTACAACTGCAATTTTTTTCGGATTTATAGAAAAGTGTTTCGGTCCTTCAACGGTTAGCCAATCTATCGCATCCTTTACATCTTCAAGAATGTCTGGTAGTTTTGTTTCCGGAGCCAGACGATAATCGATGGAAAATAAAGCAAATCCATTATTTGTATATAAATTTATCATTTCTTCCTGAATTTCTTCTCTTGTTCCCCAAACTAAACCGCCGCCATGAATATAAAGGATAACCGGTGCTTGTTCATGGTTGGTTTCATAGAAATCTGCTTTAATGGAGAAGGAATCGTTCTGTTTGTAAATAACTGTCTTTTTCATTATTTCCACTTCCATTTCAAAGATAGTATTGCCTAGCTGTATATTACAAAGTTTATCAAAAAAATACTTCCCTTGCATTGTGTAGAATGCATAAATTGCAGAAGTCTTTTTTGGATTAGATATACAATGACGAATTTACACATTTTATTTACAATAAAACAATCACAATCTGTAATTTAATAGAGTATTTACTAAATTGAAAGGTGACCAATATATCTATGAATACAGAAAATAAGTATTTGAGTACATTTCAATGGTTTGTTTATCTGCTGGCAAATTCTATTGCCCTGCCGATTGTTATTGGAAATGTATTTCATCTTAACGGGACAGAAATAGCAGCTCTTATGCAAAGAACATTCTTTATGGTTGGCCTTAGTTCGTTTCTTCAAGCCAGATTTGGTCATCGCTATCCGATCGCGGACGGTCCTGCAGGATCATGGGTGAGTATTTTCGTAATATTTGCCAGTATTAGTGTAGAGCAAGGTCTTTCTATTCGAGAGACATTACAAACTCTAGAGGCTGGATTATTTATTGCAGGATTGCTATTGCTGTTTTTGGGGATGACAAAATGGGTTCGTCGCTTGCTTTTTCTCTTTACCCCATTAGTAACAGGGACGTTTTTATTCATTCTGGCGATTCAATTAAGCGGCGTTTTTGTAAACGGTATGATTACAAAACAGGTGGGGAAATTGGATTCTATTAGTCTGCTAATTGCTTTGTTTATCTTTTTCCTAATTATTCTTCTTTCTGCAAAGGGCAGAGGAGTTTGGAAAAACTATGCAATTTTAATTGGAATTTTAGCAGGCTGGATCCTGTTTGTTTTATTAGGAAAAGGAAATAAAGACATGACGATTTCTTCAGAGGTACTTAAGCTGCCTGAAATTTTTCCTTGGGGCCTGCCTCATTTTAATGGGAGCATAATGTTTACGGCCATTTTGTTTACTTTTTTACTCATTTCCAATACTATTGCGGCTATTTCAGCTGCAGAAGGGGTCATTCCAAAGGATAATCGATCCATGCAGGATCGCTTGAGTAAAGGGGTTGCGGCTGGGGGACTATCACATCTCCTTTCAAGTGTTTTCACCACTATTGCAGTTGTGCCGCTGCCAGCAACAGCGGGGTTTGTAAAATTAACAAAACAATATCGGGTGTTTCCATTTTTTATAGCTTGTGTAATCATGATCCTCATCTCTTTGTTTCCGGGGATTGTAGGATTGTTAGCGTCCTTACCATTGCCTGTAGCAAGTGCAGCACTTCTTGCAACGTTAATTGAAATGCTTGGAATTGCTATTCGTTCGCTAACTAAACAGACTTTAAGCGACAGAAATATTACCATCATTGGAGTATCATTACTCCTAGGCGTGGGAACGATGTTTTTATCCAATGACACTTTTAGCGGTCTGCCCTATATTATCCAAAATATCGGGAAAAATGGACTGCTAGTAGGTACGTTTGTCGCAATTATTTTAGAACAGTTTTGGAAAGAGAAAACAGCTGGAGATTCCATTGGTTCATAAAGATTTCAAAGCTGCCAAGGCATAGTCCGGGCAGCTTTTTTTATTGGAAATTCTCCGGGATCCTAGTGGAATAATGAGGATTAGCAACCATCTTTTTTGGACAAAAAATACACACAATCTCTTGTATAACATGCCTAAGGGATGGCTTTGTTTTTTGGTTTGGATAAACAATGACGAAATAACCTTATCCTTCTAAAATATTCTATGTAAAGCACTACATTTACATCTTTGGTATTATATAGAACGGGAGGTAAAAGCTAACGAAATTATCAAAAAATATAAACAAAAACAATGAGCGGGGTGTATTAGAATGGATCAAACATTAAAATTATGGAAAAAGGGTGACTGGGCAGCTTATTTTGGTCTCCTAGCAAACAATCTAACAAACCTTTTAACAATGATTTCATTATTACTTTTCGTAGTAGGTTTCCCAGAAGAAATTGTTTACGGAAGAATAGTTCCTGGCTTTGGTTTAGGCATCTTTTTAGCAAGCTGCTGCTACTTTGTTTTTGGAAGAATGCTTGTAAAAGAGACAGGAAGGCTGGATGTAACGGCATTGCCTTCAGGCCCTAGTGCGCCGTCAATATTTACAGTTACCTTCTTGGTTATTCTTCCGGTTTTTAAAACAACAAATAATGCGGAATTCGCCTTCTCAATCGCCTTGGTTTGGTGTTTATTTGAAGCAATGATTCTTATTGTTGGTGCCTTTTTAGGAGATACGATTAGAAAAATCGTTCCAAGAACGGTCCTATTATCCTGTTTATCTGGATTGGGTTTATTATTACTTGCAATGAATCCAATGCTTCAAGCATTTGAAACACCTGTTGTGGCTTTTGTAGTACTTGTTATCATCTTCCTTAACTGGTTTGGTAAATCACCAATTTTCGCTAAAATACCAACCGGCTTTCTCTTATTAGCGGCTGGTACAATACTAGCTTGGGGCTTCGGATTACAAAGTCCGGAAGCTATTTCTGCGGCATTACATACATTAGGATTTAACCCGCCTGAAGTGCATGTAACGAGTCTGATTTCAGGAATTCCGCATGCCCTTCCATATTTGGCATCAGCAGTGCCATTAGGACTTGCAAATTATATTTTTGACTTGGAGAATATTGAAAGTGCGCATGCTGCAGGCGATGCATACAAAACCCGCAGAGTCATGCTGGCTAATGGTATTTCTTCCTGTATTGGAGCTTTCTGTGGAAACCCATATCCGGTAACTGTTTATATTGGACATGCGGGCTGGAAGTCCATGGGTGCAGGATTAGGTTATTCAATTGCAACGGGAACTTCGATGTTAATTATTTCATTCTTCGGAATTGGAGCTCTGTTACTATCGATAATACCGGTTGTAGCCATCGTACCAATTCTTGTATATGTGGGAATTGTTACCGCGAACCAAGTTGTTCGTGAGACGCCAAAACTAGAAGTCCCAGTTATCTTTGTCTGCTTATTCCCATGGATTGCAAACTGGGCGTTATCTCTTGCAAATAATGTATTGACCGCTGCAGGCACTACTGGACAGGCAGTAGGGGCAAAGGTTCTAGCTGCAAAAGGTGTCTATTATAACGGATTAGTCCATTTAGGAAATGGGGCACCAATCAGTAGTTTGATGTGGGGCTGTATTGCCATCTTTGCTATTAAAAATCAACCAATTCGTGCAGCAATTGCTAGTACCATTGCAGCTATTCTTTCATTGTTTGGCATTATTCATGCTGGAACAGTAGGATTTGCCCAGCCTGCATCGATGCAGTTTGTCTATGCATACCTTATGGTAACAGCTTTATTTATGGTCAAATATGCCATGGATCGGAGTAAAGTCCAAAATAATTCTGTTACTGAAGATTCAGCAGCTTAATATATAACTATAGAAATCCGGTACTGATTTTAATTGGTGCCGGTTTTTACATGGGAAAAAACGATGTTTTTCTGAGGAATATTCCTTTTAAAGGTTAAATACCTTTTAGAAAGAAGGCTAAAAGGAGGAAAGGCATGCATCAAAGTCAGCCTCAATTACCTGGACATGTGAGCTTAGATCAGTTTAATCAGATGTTAGTTGCTCCAGAGTCATTTGCTGCTAAACCCGAATCGTTAACTGAACAAATGTTTGTTGAACGTTCCTTAACAGAAAATAGGTTTTGGCTAAGGATCATGAAAGAACATGCATTATTTTTAGGTGAAGGCTTTAATCGTAAGGATACTCATTTAATTCAGCAAACGGACCGATTTCATTATTACTTTGAGCAGCAGGAAAAAAAGGCTTATCAAGTACTAAATAATGTTTCCTTGGTAAGGAAACTAAATGAAGAAAGTATTGAGCTGGTGCATGGTTTTCGTAATTTCAAACGAAATCTTCTGATATTAATTGTTAATTGTAAAATAAGCGGTTTTAATTTTCCTTTGCTTGTTGACCATATTGCAAGGGAAGCAGAGTATTTCATACGCACGCTTACAAAGTTTAATCAGGGTATTTTAGAACCGATCCAGGATGCTATTATTAACGAGAATGTTTTTTGGCTGCGGATTATGATGGAACACTCACGCTTTATTGCGTCATTACTTGACCAATCGGAAAGAAATTTAATTAATACGGCGCGAAAATTTGGAGATGATTTCGAGGTGCTATTGAATCAAGCAAGAGATGTTGAGTCAATGTTATATCAAAAACAGCCGACATACCCAATAATAGGAAAAATGAATAAAGATAGTGAAAATGCGGCTCAGGAAATTCGTACTTTTAAGAAAGCAGGGCTGGAATTAATAAAATCATGCCAGATTCGAAACGTCATCAATCCTTTATTAGCAGACCATGTAGTAAGGGAAGCTGACCATTTTCTATATATGATTCATGTATTAGAAGATAGGTTAAATAAAAAGAAAATGGAAGATCAACGTCTATAGATATCTTAAAAAAGCAACCTATTAGTACGAGGTTGTTTTTTTATATTGTGTCATTTTTGTGTATTGATAAAAAATCTGTTGACATTGAGAATCATTCTCTTTTATAATGAAAACTGTGAATGATAATCATTATCAAATATAAATAATTTACATATGGGGGATACACAATGTCTATCAAGTTAAAATTTATTGCATCTTTAGCTGCCCTTTCGCTAGTTCTTGGAGCTTGTGGAAAAACAGAAGAAAATACCAATAAGCCAAAGGAAGAAAAGAAAGAGCAAACAGCAGAGAAAAAAGAGGTTGAAGAAAAGGCCGAAGTTAAATATGCGGATGTTTTTAAGGAGGCCGTTACGGAGCTGGAAAAAGCAAAGGAAGGCAAAGAAGTAGATTTTGATAAAGTTTCGCAAATTTATCAATCAAATTTACAAGAGCTTGTAAAAAAGCGTGATGCTGAATTCGAAGATACGATCGATGAAAAGATTACAGCAGCTTTAGCAGCAGGTAAAGACGGCTCCATGGATAAAGTTGTGGTAAAGCAAATTTTTGATAAATTAATGCAAAAGGTATTCTATACAACAATGAAGCATGAGTTCACTGAAATTACGGAAAATTGGGGTAACACTGAGAAAGTGAACGAAGAACTAGCAGAGACTAAAGAATTCTATGCAATTTTAAAATCTACTGTTGAAAAGCGTGATGCCGCATACGGTACTTCAATGGTAAGTGCCATTGATGGCGGATTTAATGAAATCGAAACAGCTATTAAAAATAATGACCAGCTTGCATTTAATCTTGGTAAGCAAGTGGTGGATAAAACGTTAATGAAGACATTCTATCTTGCAACTGGTGCACTGCCAAACGGATATGCCTCTAAAGCGGCAGCTGAAGCTGGCAAAGACGCAGCCCTTGCAAAAGTAGAGCAGGCTGAAGGATGGGCATTCTTCCAATCCATCTATAGCTATCTAAATGGACATGCCGCAGATGAAGCAGCCCTTATCGAAAAATCATTTAATCTTGAGACGGATGTTAAGACTATTGACCCTATAGCGGTAAATCAAGCATTTGTACGCGGTTTTGCGAAGATTGCAATTGATGAGTATAAAGAAAGTAAAGAAACGATTGGTGAAGATAAAGGCGTTATCACTGGTATAGAGGGTGCACTATTTATTGATATTATTGGAGAAGACATTAAGTCTTTAATTGGGGAAGCTGAATATAAGACATTAAATGAAAAGGCCCAAAAATATGTGGATACAGCTAAAGCGAAAGATAAAGCTGCAGCGGAAGCACAAGTGGACGAATTAATTTCAACACTAACTACAATCGTTGAAAAAGCAAAATAATTAATGGGGAAAAACCTGGGGTTTAATCTCAAGGTTTTTCCTTTTTTACTGATTATGAGAGAATAAGTAGACCATTGTTTTAGGATAGAGGTGATTTAATTGAAGATTGCTGTAACCGGAGGAGCTGGGTTTATTGGTTCCCATCTTTCACGAAGGCTGATTCAAGAAGGGCATGATGTACTGATCATAGATGAATTACACGATTATTATGCAATAGAGAGAAAAAAACGCCACCTTGAATGGATTGAAGAAGCTGGAGCTTTTGCTTTTTACCGAAAAAGCTTAATTCATGATGCAGATGAAGTGAAGTCGCTATTTATGTCATTTAATCCAGAGATTGTTATACACTTGGCAGCTATTCCAGGAGTTCCACATTCGATCTCTGTACCGAATGAATATGTCGATTATGATATTAAAGGAACGATTAACGCCCTTCGTTTTGCAGGAGAATGTAATACAAAGCATGTTATCTTTGCCTCTTCTTCCTCTGTTTACGGGGAACAGCAAAATATTCCGCTCAGGGAAGAAATGGCACAAGGGAAGGTTGTTTCACCTTATGCAGCTGCTAAGTATGGAGCAGAGTCATTTTGTCATGCCTATGCCTCTTTATATAATTATAAGGTATCCATCCTCCGCTTCTTTACGGTATATGGACCATGGGGAAGACCTGATATGGCGATTACGAAATTTATTAAACAGTTATCGGCTAAGCAGGAAATAACCATATTTGGGAGCAAAACGGCAAGGGATTATACATACATTGATGATTGTGTAAACGGTATTGTTCGTTCGTTCCGTCAAGAACAGCGGGTAGGGATTTTTAATATTGGATCTGGAAGCCCGATTTTTATAGAAGAATTAATTGACCAATTAAAGGTGCATTTTTCAGATGTAAATGTCAAACAAGGCAAATTCCGTCAAGGTGATGTTCATTCCACGTGGGCAGATATTACCAAGGCTCAGCAGCAGCTTGGCTATAATCCTAAAGTGTCATTTTCAGAAGGTCTTGCCAAAACAGTAGAATGGGCTAAAAACCATGAAACGGAAATCTAATAAATACCTAGTAAGAATAACAGGAGTCCTTCTTCTAGGCGTATTTATCTTTTTAACGATAAAATACTTCCATGCTCCAAATTTTTTAAAAGAGGCAAAGCGATTTTTCTTTGGTGGAAACCCTTTAATGGTCTTAGGCATTACTTTTTTTTATTTGTTATCTTTTATTCTTCGAGCAGAGGCGTGGAGACTTTATTTAGGAAAAAAAGTTAAATTCTTCAGTTGTTTAGAAGGAGTCCTGTTGAGTCTGTTTGTTAATCATATTACCCCTATTAAACTTGGTGATGCAGTAAGAATTGGCATTTTAACATGGAAGGAAAAACAAATAGAGCCAGGTGTCTCAGCTCATTCGGTTATTGTACTTCGTGCAATGGATATGTTTTTCCTTATGATATTCTCGTTCATTGGCCTTACAGCGTTTTCAAGAACATTTACAGTGCGTTATTCACTAGGCCTTGTTATTTTTTTTGGAATAATTGGTGTTATTGGAGTTGTATTGATTAAAAAATACCGGCCATCCTTTTTGAAAAAACATTTTCATTTATTAAAAGAGGGCTTAACTCACAAAAATGCCTTTTTCATTATACTTTTTGTGGCGGTCAGCTGGGTACTGGAAGGTGTGGTTGTCTGGGGAGTAACTGCATCATTACACAACAGCTTGCCATTTTACAAGGCAATTTGGGTAAATTCCATCACTGTTGGGGGGCAAATCTTTCAAATAACTCCAGGTGGAATTTCTACATATGAATCAGTCATGACGGCGGCATTAACGAGCTTTCAATATCCAATTGAAACAGGGTACTTGGTTGCTCTCATCAGCCATAGCTATAAATTTCTTTTTTCCTACCTTGTAGGCTTGTTAATTATCATCCATTCACCTATTAGAAAAGTAAAATTATTAAAAGAAATATTATTGAGAGGAAGACAGAAATGAAAAAGGCATCAGCTTTTGAAAAAGTCGCAGCAAGGTGCTGGAACCTGTTAAACGAGGGAAAACCGTTTACACCTATTTTTACGATTGGAACCATTTTGATTTACTCATTTTCTAAGCTTGGTAATTCCGGATTTTTTGTTGATTTAGCTATAGGAATTTTAGCAATTGTTCCTTTGCTTATCATTTATTTTGTTTATGATTATCCATTATTTTTAAGAAATTATTTGTGGCTGCCCTTTGTCGCTTATTTAATGATATGGAATCATGTTAATCTAGGGCTTCTGCTTACAGGGGTAGGATTATATTTCTTCTTCACTGTCTTTTTTTGGGGAACACTTTATTACCATTTGCGTATTGGGACTTCATGGCTGAATTTTACCCGCTTTTGGAAGTTAGTGTTGAAGAATAGTGATTCCACAAGCGGAAATGCCCAAGAGCAGCTGCCGAAGTTTCTTCTATTATTATCACTATGGAATTTAGCAGCTAGTAAACAACTTGGAACAGTTAGTGAATTAAGTTATTTAGCTTTCTTTTATTTGGGGATTTTAATTTTTTCCTGGATCCTGCATAAGAATCTATTTGATTGGAAACCAAAAATTATTCCCACTTATACAGAAAATATTAAGGAACGAACTTCCGCTATAAATGAAAAAGTTATTGTTATGGTTATTGATGGTATGAGAAAAGAACGGTTTGAAGAAGCCAATACACCGTTTCTTGATTCTTTAAGAAAAAATGGTACAGAATATACTCGTATGGAAACTGTTTATCCTGCAAGAACGGTTGTTTGTTTTTCATCCATGTTTACGGGGACGTATCCGTTTGAGCATGGAATAACATCAAATATGGTTTGGAAACTAGGGCTGAAGGTTGAAAGTGTATTTGACAGCTTAAGAAAAGTTGGCAAGAAGGGTTCTTTATTGGGGATTGCCCATTTAGTTGACTCATTTGGTGATGATTGCGAGACGGTGACGGCAGTTATGCATAATGATGTTGCTGACCGCAATATCATTGAAAGGGCAAAGCTAATAATGGATGAACAGAATCCAGATTTGCAAATTGTTCAATTGATTAGTACAGATCAAACAGGTCATAGCCGAGGAGTTCTGTATGATGAATACATTCAGAAAATTGAAGAAGCCGATTTGTTAGTAGAGGAATATTTTAATTGGCTGAAAGAAAAAGGAAAATTAAACAATTATACCTTTATTGTTTGTGCTGACCATGGACAGGCTGACGGAATTGGCGGTCATGGACATCTTGATGAGGGGGAACGGTACGTTCCATTTTTTATGTATGGTCCTGCCATTGAGAAAGGAAAAAGTGTTGAGGGAAAACATAGTTTAGTATCACTAGCTTCTACGATTTCTTATCTTTTAGGGGCACCTTATCCAGATAAAGCCCGTGGGCCGGTATTAGTGGAAGCAATTAGGAAGGAGGTCATCAATCAATGAAGCAAAACAAAGTGGTAGTGTTTCTTCCTGCCCACAATGAGGAAGAATCAATAGCAGAGGTTATTCAGCGAATTCCGAGGGATTTCGATCCAAATGTATGTGTAGAAGTAATTGTCGTAAATGATGGATCTATTGATGAGACTGTAGCGCGGTCTAAACAAGCTGGAGCAGATTATGTCTACACATTTGTAAATAACCAAGGACTAGGTGCTGCTGTCCGTAAGGGTCTGGAGTTATGCGTTTTACGAGGTGCGGATATCGGTGTCATGATCGATGCTGATAATGAGTATCCTGCAGACCAAATCCCCGAGTTAATTGAGCCAATCATATCAGGTTCGGCTGATTATGTCATGGGCTCACGCTTTCTCGGTACGATAAACGGCATGAAGTGGAACAGAAGGCTTGGAAATTATTGCTTTACCCTGTTGCAAGCAATCATCCTTAGAAAATGGATTTATGATGGACAGTCAGGGATGAGGGCTTTTTCCCGTCAGGCCATGAAAGAGGCAGAAATTATTCACGATTATAATTATGCTCAAGTGCTTACATTAAATTTAATAAGAAAAGGCTTTCGAATGAAAGAAATTCCTATTCGCTATCAAGTAAGAAAAACAGGGGAATCCTTTATTAAGTTCAGGGCATATATGACAAAGGTATTACCAGCTATTCTGAAGGAACTTAGAACACCGGTATCAAGAGACAAGCATAATCTAAATAGATCACAAAATCACGCGAAAATGCTCTCATTTACAAATAATAAGCAAAATCTTAGAGAAGATAAATAATTATACAAATAATTCGTATTTCTGCCATTGACAGCGAGGATGATAATCATTATCATTATCAGTGTAGGAGGGAAAATTTTAGATGAAAAAGTTTTTAACGATGTTTTTGTTGATTAGCGTAATTTTTTCGAATATCTATATAAATGGGGTGCAGGCTTATTCATATGGTGACCCGAATGAAGAGAAGCTTGCTGAAGTATATAAGGAAATGGTCGTCAAACTTGATGAGAACCCTCCAAATTTCACTGCCGCCAAGAAGGTTTATGAAACCGTTAAAGAAGAAATTGATATGCATATGGGGCCTGAGCCCTCTAAGCTAATATTAGACAATTTAGAAGCTAAGGATAAAGAGGCAACAATTACAAATATGGAAAAACTTCTTGTTTTAAATGTGGCAAGACGTTTAGAAAATGTGGAAAAGAATTTTTCACAATATGAGACTACAAAAAGACTCCTGGCAAAAGGTTTTGCTACATATGATGCTTTGTCTCCAAAAGTGCAGGCTAAGCACCCTGAAATAGATAAAAAAATCAGAGCTGATTTTGAGAAGTCACTCGAGGCGTTAGGAAATCCGGGATTGTTTGGAGTTGGAAAAAAGGAATCGAATATTGAGGCTTTTAAAGAAAATAAAGATGAAATCTTAGATGATTTAAAACAAGAATTTAACATTAAAAGTCTAGAGGTCGGACACTTTTCCGAAAGTGCCGTAGAATCCGAAGCAAGCGCTAAAAAGGATTGGACGGATCTTTCAAATATTCGCAATTGGATTCCACTTGTTTTAATTGCAGGGGTTATCATTGCAGTAATTGTTTTTGTTGTTCGTAAAAGAAGGAAATAAATATAATAATTGACACCTTGGGAGAGGAGAGACTGCTATGGAAATACAAGCCCTGTTAATTACATTTCGCGAAGTTTTAGAAGCTTTATTAATTGTTGGGATTATTACGACCTATTTAAAAAGAGTGAATCATAAGCAGTATACGAAATATGTTTGGTTAGGTGCAGGTCTTGCTGTTTTGGCAAGTTTTGGAGTAGCCTTATTATTTCAAGTCGTCTTTACTGGATTTGCAGCAATGGGAAGTGAAATGTATCTCAAAATTGGGATTATGCTTGTTTCAACAGTTCTCCTGACCCAAATGGTGTTTTGGATGGCAAGCCACGCCCGTGATATTAAAGGGAATATGGAAGGAAAAATGAGCAAATTCATTACAACAGGTAATGTTGTAGGAATGGTAATCCACTCCTTTCTTGTTGTCCTTCGCGAAGGTATTGAAACTGTTTTCTTCTTTGCGGCGATTACCGGCGGAAATATCGGAGCTGCTATGCAGGGATGGGGTGCTATTACTGGTGCCATCATAGCTGCTGTTGTTTCTTATTTCTTCTTTAAAGGAACCATGAGGGTGCCATTAAGTACATTCTTTAAATTAACCGGTGCTTTTATTATTCTTATTTCAGCTGGACTGCTGGTCCAAGCGATTTCTATGATGCAGGACATAAATTTAATTGGCAGTGTTATTCCACATGTTTACGATTTGACATGGTTTTTACCGGAGCACCCGATTGATTATGCCCATTACCTTCGTGATACTGGAACTGCCCCTCTTCTTTCAGGAGATATAGGCATCTTCCTTAAGGCGTTATTTGGATACTCATCGATGCCGTCAATTGAAGAAGTGTTAGCTTATATCGGATACTTTGTCGTCATCCTTTTATTGACATCCTCTAAACCTGCTGCCAGTAAGCAAAAAAAGGATGAAAAAGGAAATACAGCAAAGGTTTTAAAGCCTCAGGCTAAATAAGTAAGCAGAAAGTACAAGGCAGCTGCCTTGTACTTTTTCTCTACATACGCGGGTGGTATTAAATTGAAAGCAGAAAGAGTAAAAAACGGCCTGCTGATTGCAGTCAGCTGTATATCCTTATTAGTTGTGTTTATCTCTCAGTTATATTTCTTAAACCCTTATACGTCTTCGTGGGATCAAGTTGATTTTTCACTGGCGGTAAAACGTTTTGATATCATGGCGATGCAGCCCCACTTTCCGGGGTATCCTTTTTTTATTTTAGGTGGGAAATTTCTATCTTTATTTGTAAATGACCCTTCAAAAGCGTTAACGTTATTTAATATTCTTTTTTACTTTACGGCCTTGATTCCGATCTACAAGCTGAACCGGACATTTATTAACCGTTCATTTGCTGCTCTTGCCACAGCGGTCATCTATTCAACAAGCTACACTATAATTATGGTTAATCAGCCAATGTCAGAAGGGGCCGCACTGGCTGCTTTTTGGTGGTATGTATGGAGTCTTGTTTTTTCACTAAATAGAAGAAATACAACCGCCATCTTGCTGCCATTAGCGTTTTTAAGTATCATGCTAGGTATCCGCCTATCATATATTCCCTTTGCCACTGGGGTAATCTTTCTTTTTTTCTGGAAAGTAAAGCATGAGGGTATGAAGATAAGAGAAATATTTATTTATTTACTCTTTGGAATTGTCTTTCAAGCATGCTGGGTCACAGCACTTATCATTTCTGAAGGAAGTTTACTCGGATTTATCAAACTCTCTTTAGCCTTTACCAGCGGCCATTTTACCGATTGGGGCGGTACGGCCGAGGCATTAGATATGAGTCTTTTCGAGCGCTTTAAATTGTTGGTGTGGGATAATATTTTTTGGACAGGCATTTTCACCCAATCGATTATAACTTCTTTTATATTTATGTTTTTCATTGCTTTTATTTTCATTAGAAGTTTTAATAAGCATGGAAAAATACGGGCGAAACTTACTTTATATTTATTTTATATATTATTTTTCAGTTATTTTGTCTGGGCATTACTTGCTCAAAATATCGAAAAAGCTAGACACTCACTGCCGCTAATAATCCTTATCGTATTTTTCCTTTGCATTCAACTTTATTTTAGGAAGGTGCCCATACTAATCCTATGGCTGTCTATTTTTCTTCTAGGAAGCCAAGTAATAAAAGATGTTTCTTTATTAAAGGAAGAAGCAGCTGAAGCGCCTGCTATTTATCAAATGAATACTTATTTAGAAAAAGTCAATCAGCCTATCCTTCTTTATACTTGGGAAGAAACAAGGGTACTGCAATATTTAAACGCACCATATACGCATAAAAGAATCAATACGTTTGAGTTTTTTCAGTCCGAAACCAAGTATTTTGGCAGCAGTACTGTTTATTTGACTGATAAAGTAGTTCAAGGATTTAAATCACAAGGTGTATTATTGGACGGGAAGATAAAGAAAGTTGCAGCATTTCAATCAAATGAACTCTTTGATCCGGTTTATAATGAAATTATTTTATATCAATGGATCGACAAGTAAAATAGATGATCTCCTTAAAAGAAAGGAAATAGGCTTTTGAAGAAAATAGCAATTGCAGGGACCGGTTACGTTGGCTTGGTCACAGGAGTTAGTTTAGCAGAAATTGGTCATGACGTGATTTGTGTTGACAAAGACAAAAGGAAGATTGAGTCACTTAGGAGTGGAAAGACGCCCATTTATGAGCCTGGCTTAGAAGAGATGATGAGGAAAAACATGCAGAAGGGAAAACTTTTCTTTACAACCAGCTCTTTTGTTGGGTTTAAGGATGCCGATATGATTATCATTGCTGTTGGAACACCGAAAGATGAAAACGGGACACTTGATTTGCAATATATCGAACAGGCTGCGAAAGAAATAGGCCGGAATATTACAAAAAATAATGCGATGATTGTTACAAAGAGTACCGTTCCAGTTGGAGCAAATAGGAAAATTAAAGAATGGATCCAAACTGAATTAAAAGGAAATATAAAGTTTTTTATTGCGGCAAACCCGGAATTTCTTCGACAAGGGTCAGCGCTTTACGATACATTTCATGGGGATCGGATAATTATTGGAGCGGAGAGTGAAGAAGCACTTGACAGCTTAGAAGCGCTATATCAGCCATTTGGAATACCCATAATGAAAACTGACTTAAAAAGTGCTGAATTAATTAAAACAGCCTCCAATGCTTTCCTAGCTTTAAAGATCAGCTATGCCAATACGATTGCAGGCATATGTGAACAAATTGGCGCAAATATTGAAGATGTGTCTTTAGGAATTGGTATGGATTCAAGGATCGGAACCTCTTTTTTGAAAGCTGGTATTGGATTTGGGGGTTCATGTCTTCCTAAAGATACAGCAGCTCTGGCAGGGCTAGCTAATGAAGTCGGAGAGCCTGCGCAGCTCATTCATGACATTCTTGAAGTGAATAAACGGCAAGAATTATCTTTACTGAAAAAGGCAATCCATCGTTTTAAAAGCTTAAAGGGAAAAAATGTCGCCATGTTAGGGTTATCGTTTAAACCTGAGACAGATGATGTGCGTGATGCTGCTTCACTCACATTAGCAAGGCAGCTGGTGATGGAAGGAGCTAAAGTAACAGCCTATGACCCTGCGGCTGTTGAAAATGCAAAAAAAGTTTTAGGAGATTTAATTTACTATGCTGATTCAATCGAACAAGCATTGAAAAATGCCGATCTTGCATTTATTGTAACTGAATGGGAAGAGATAAGAAATATTCGATTAAATCTCTTTTATGAATGGATGAGGGAGCCGATTATATTTGATGGAAGAAATTGTTTTCAGCTTGATAAAGTTAAAAAATGCCCTTTAGAATACCATTCCATTGGACGACCGATTGTCATTGGTAATAGCAATGTGAAAAGGCAGCTAAAATAAAGCCGCCTTTTTTATAATACATATAATTATTTAACTTTAGAAAGTTCCTTTCCAAGTGCATCTTCAACCGATACATAGTTATAGCCAAGATCCTTCGCTACAGCTTCATATGTGACTTCACCAGCAGCAACATTGACACCGAGCTTCAAAGGTGCGTTTTCAGAAATTGCTTTGAATACCCCTTTATTGGCAATTTGAAGAGCAAATGGTACCGTTACATTTGTTAAGGCGATTGTAGATGTTCTTGGAACAGCGCCAGGCATATTCGCAACAGAATAATGAATAACACCATGTTTTTCAAATGTCGGATTATCATGTGTTGTTACATGATCGCTAGTTTCAACAACCCCGCCTTGGTCAATCGCAACATCGACAATAACAGAACCTGGTTTCATGGTTTTCACCATTTCTTCTGTTACAAGTTTAGGAGCTTTAGCGCCAGGAATTAAGACAGCACCAATTAAAAGGTCCGCATCCTTAACTGCTTCAGCAATATTATATGGGTTAGACATTAATGTTTTTACTTGATTACCAAAAATATCATCCAGCTGACGAAGGCGGTCTGCACTTAAATCGATAATTGTTACATCAGCACCTAAACCGATTGCCATTTTCGCAGCATTTGTGCCAACGATCCCGCCGCCAATAATCGTTACCTTGCCACGGCTAACACCTGGTACGCCGGCAAGCAGAATGCCTTGTCCGCCATTGTTTTTTTGTAAAAATTGAGCGCCGATTTGTGCCGCCATACGGCCCGCCACTTCACTCATAGGTGTTAATAAAGGAAGAGTTCTGTTTACTGATACTGTTTCGTATGCAATAGCAATAACGCCTTTTTCTTTAAGCGCATCAGCCAGTTCCGGTTCAGCCGCAAGGTGTAAATAGGTAAATAAGATTAAGCCAGAGCGAAAATATTGATATTCACTTGCAAGAGGTTCTTTGACCTTCATGATCATATCTGCTTTTGCCCATACGTTTTCTGCGCCGTCAATAATCTCAGCACCAGCCTTGGCATAATCTTCATCCGCGAAACCGCTTCCAATTCCGGCCCCTTTTTCAACCAGAACACCATGTCCGGCATTTTTGAACGATAGAACACCTGCTGGAGTCAACGCAACACGATTTTCATTGTTTTTAATCTCTTTAGGTACACCGATAAACATTTTCTTTCCTCCCCATTATTCAAAAAAATTTATTACTATGGATAAAGTATAAAATGTTTACCGGTGAATTTCTTTGTTTAGAATGGAGAAAGATATTCGTGACTTTTGGGAATTTTCACAAACACTTATATTCCTTGATATTTTTGCAGCTTTAAATCAATATATAGGGTCATTTTTTGATTAGGATCTTTAAAATCAACATCCCCTATTTCTGCAATTCTTTTTAAGCGGTAATTTAACGTATTCGCATGGACATTTAGTTCCTTCGCAGCATCATTGATATTCGTATCTTTAGTTAAGAATACATCAAGAGTTTCGAGTAGATTACTGTTATGTTTTTCGTCGTATTCTCCGAGCATTTTTAACGTGTAACTTTCATAGCTGTCATTTTTTCTCTTTTGCAGAAGCACATGGAAGAATTGATAAATCCCTAACTTTTGATACGTATAAATATTTTTAGTTTCATCAGGAAACTGATTTTTAATCGAAAGGACTTCAAGTGTCTCGTTGTATGCTTTTGTTATGTTGGAGTAGTCGTGATAGATTCTGCTAAATACGGGTGTGATTTTAGTTACTCCGTACCGTATATTCATTTTGTAGATAAATAAATCTACAAATTTGGTAAGTTCATCAAAAGTGTTTTGAATGTTATCTGCCGAAACAAGCAGAATAAGCTGATTACAATCAATAGTATGCAGTAAAATTTTCAAGCGCTGGTTTGTTTTTAATAAGTACGAAATGTTTTGTTCCTCTTTACTTGTCAAGTTTTGCTGGAACTGAAAAACAAGTAATGAATATGAGGAAGCAGCAGGAATTTGCAACGAATGAAAATGCTTGATTATTTCTTCACGATTGTGTAAATGTCCTGTTAACAGCTTCCAAAAAAATTCCTGAAACCGCTCTTCCTTTTTATTTTTCCGTGTCTGCAGCTGTAAAAGTTTATTTTTAGCCGAATCAGCAGCCTTTTTTAATAATAAATAATCTTCCTCAGTTAATGTTTTATTTATCTCTAAGGCCCAAATAAACCCCAAAACTTCTTCCTGTTTCCAAATAGAGATGGCTACCCGGTGGCCGAGCCCGATTTCATTCATATTATTTACCCGTATCGGATCTTTCGTTGAAAGCAGGGCAGGAATCGTTCCTTCTTTCCACAGTTGATTAATTACCTTTTCGGGCACTCTGCGACCGATAATTGTTGCGATCCTCGCCGGATCCGTTCGTTCATCATGTGTACTATAGGCAAGCAGGCGATGATTAGAGTCTTCAATGGTGACGGGGCATTCAAGCACTTGGCTAATTCTGTCAGCTAATTCATCTAAACTGTCGAAATCAATTTTAAAAGGATCATATAAACCGTTATACATAAGTAACCTCCATCATAAAAAAACAAAAACAATTCATTATTCTAATCTCTTTGTTTAATTTTACAAAAAACGTAGGTATATTTCATGTTTTTTTACAAAATACATTCAAAAAAATAGTAAAACAATGTTAAAATAATATTCAGCTTATTATTTTAAAATAAAAATTCAATAAATTCGAGTTCCAATTGGGGGATGGAAAAATGAGTCCAGAACATCAAGGAAAAGAATTGCAGCGTGGTTTGGAAGAAAGACACATTACCTTAATGTCCCTAGGGGCAGCTATCGGGGTGGGGTTATTCCTGGGTTCAGCCACAGCAATTAAAATGGCAGGACCAGGGATTTTGCTAGGCTATGCATTCAGTGGATTGATCATGTTTTTTATCATGAGAGCACTGGGGGAAATGGCTATTCAAAGACCTGTCGCGGGATCGTTTAGCACCTATGCTAGAGAGTACTTAGGACCGCTTGCCGGATATATTACAGGCTGGAACTATTGGTTTTTATGGGTAGTAACATGTATGGCGGAAATTACTGCTGTCGGTATCTATATGGAATATTGGTTTCCAACGGTTCCGCGCTGGATATGGGCCTTGGCGTCTTTAATCATTATGGCGAGTGTTAATGTTATTGCAGTAAAAGTTTATGGAGAATTGGAATTTTGGTTTGCGCTTATAAAAATAGTGACCATTGTTGCAATGATCATTGTCGGCGCCGGAATGATTTTCTTCGGCTTCGGTAATGGCGGTATTGCTACAGGAATCAGCAACTTATGGAATCATGGCGGAATGTTCCCGCATGGCATAAAAGGTGTGTTATTATCCCTGCAAATGGTAATGTTTGCCTACCTTGGAATTGAAATGATCGGGGTAACAGCAGGGGAAGTGAAAAATCCGGAAAAGTCGCTGTCACGGGCTATTGATACTGTATTTTGGCGAATTCTATTATTTTATGTAGGTGCTTTATTTGTTATTATGTCCATTTATCCATGGGAAGAAATTGGAACAAAAGGGAGTCCATTTGTTCTTACCTTTGAACAAATTGGAATTAAGGGTGCAGCCGGTATTATTAACTTTGTAGTCTTAACTGCTGCTTTGTCTTCCTGTAACAGTGGTATTTTTAGCACAGCGAGAATGCTATTTGATTTGGCAGCGCATGGCGAAGCTCCAAAAAGCTTTGGAAAAGTAACTAAAACTGGAGTACCGGGATTTGCTGTTTTGGCATCTGCTGTTGCTTTATTGATCGGTGTCCTGTTAAACTATATAGTTCCGGCCAAGGTTTTTACCTGGGTAACAAGTATTGCTACTTTCGGTGCAATTTGGACATGGGGGATTATTTTAATATCACAAATTCGTTATCGAAAGTCCCTTAAGCCAGATGAAGTGAAACGGATGAAATATAAAATGCCGTTTTTTCCGTACACATCTTATATTTCATTAGCTTTCTTGGCATTTGTAATAGTCTTGATGGTATTTAGTGAGGATACAAGAATTGCTTTGATCATTGGGCCGCTCTGGCTGCTTCTCTTGGTAGCTTTTTACTATGGAAAAGGGTTCAATAAGCGGGATAATAAAAAAATATCTCATCAACCAAAAGTGAGTTAATAGAAAAAGTGGGACCTGGAAGCAGGTCTCATTTTTTTTTTGTTTTTCCACATACTAACAAGAAAAAGAAAAATAGGAGAAGATAATAATGAAAAAATTATTGATGTTAACAGCTGCTGCATTAACGTTTATACAAACCAGTATGATTGCTCATGCTGAACCTTCAAGAAATCCGCCAGCCCATCTTTATGAACAGAATACAATGTCCATACTATGGTTTCAAAACGCCGGCGAAGCGAAAGCGTTGTATTATCAAGGATATAATATTGGGAAATTAAGATTAAACGAAATTCTTAAGAAAAAGCAGTATAATCGAGCGTTAAAACCAGCAATCGTCCTTGATATTGATGAAACAGTTTTGGATAATAGTCCGTATCAGGCCACATTTGTGGTAAATGGAAAGGGAAACACGTTTGATTGGAGTAAATGGTTTAATCGGGCTGAAGCAAAATTACTTCCCGGAGCACTAGATTTCCTGCAATACGCTGATTCAAAGGGAATTAAAATTTTTTATATTTCAAATCGTCAAGAAGCCCAAAAACAAGCAACCATTAAAAATTTACAAAATGTCGGGGCACCGCAAGCCGATGAAGAACATGTTCTGCTGCAGCAGAAGAATGAAAATGGGAAGGAAACCCGCCGCCGCCACGTAGCAAAAACCCATGACATTTTGCTGTTATTTGGCGATAATCTTGGTGATTTTAGTGGGTTTGATGGTTTAAGTGATAACGGCAGAATTGAAGCTGTTGATAAAATGAGGGAAGAGTTCGGTAAAAAACTGATTGTGTTCCCTAACCCGATGTATGGTGATTGGGAGGGGGCCATCTATGATTTTGACAAAAAAAAATCATGGGAAGAAATTGAGAGACTCAGAAAAGATCACCTCCAAATCAGTGAGCCATAAAGGAAACAAAAACGCTGCGGTAATGGCTGCAGCGTTTTTGTAAAAATAAGATGAATGATAAAAATAACATTTAATAGTTCTGTTTTTCCTAGTTCTTTACATGAAGGAGAATATTTATTGCAAAAATAATGATGCTTAAAACCATAACTGTGCCGCCGATAGCAACAGCAGTCCCAGCAGCTGAAACACCGGAAATTAAAAATGCAAGCCCAATCATCATCACTGGCAGTGCAAGATTATGCCCCCAAAAATGAATTTTAGCGAGTCTGGTCTCTGATGCACTAGGAAAAGCTACATAAATCAGACCGGCAAGGGTCATTGCTGTCCAGCCTAATAAATTAACGTGAACATGTACAGGGGTAAAAGTAAATTTTTCAGTCATGGACATGTACATCCCTAAACAAACTCCAATGACAAAGTAACATACGGACACTTTAATAAACTTAACTCCCATCTGCAAGCCTCCTTTTTAAATTAATAAATATGACTACAGTACTAAATATGAAGGGGGATAAAAAGATAGAACTTTGATTTAATGGGACGAGAAAAGTTTTTTTTTGGAGAATATTGCAGAATAATAAATGAAAAAAGACCTCCATCTTTAGAAGGTCTTTTAAAACAAAATCTTAAAATAGGGCCTTTATCCCTACAAGAACAAGCCCGATTAAAAACCCGCATACTGCACCGTTTACGCGGATCCACTGAAGGTCTTTACCGACATTTGATTCAATCATATTGGTCAACGTCATCGTATCTAATTTATCTAAATTCTCTTTTACAAGTGTACCAATTTTTGAGTGGTTATGGTCTATAAAGTTAGAAATTTGCCCCTTTATCCAGGCCTCAAACTGATGAACTTTCTCTTCGTCAGCTTTTAGCTTCTTAAGATTAGCAGTAATAAACGGAAGGGCATATTGGTCGTAAAAGTTAGGATCTGCTATAAAATCTAATGCTTTTTGCTGGAGCTCTGTTAGCAGCTTGATAATTTTTTCTTCCGGCTGCCAACGGTCTATTATTTGTGTCCTAAAGTGTTCAAGTTCTTCATAAACCTTTTCATCTGATTTGAGACTTTCTAGTTTTTGCTGAATGTGATGCAGTAATGTCTGCCGATTTTGATTGTACGGGTCACGGAAGCTGTCGACCCCTTTTACAATAAGATTCTGAATAATATTTCCTAATTTCTCCTCGTTTACGAGGCTGCTAAAGGATCGTAAGGCAAACTGCATGAAACCATCCGCTTTAATATTTTCAATCATCTCAACAGCCATACCCCCAAGACGATACTTTGTACTGTCTCTCTTTGCCCATTCATCTACTTCTTTTAAAACAAAATCCAGTGTTTTTTCATCGTATTTTCGATGGGAAATTTGGTCGATTAATAAAGGCAGATAATTTTTAATGTCGACCTCTTTTAGCCGTACCTTAATTTCTTTTTCTAGTATTGGGGCTATTTTATTAACATCAATTAGTTTGATAAAATGCTGCAGTAAAGAAATAATATTTTTCTTTGCTGCTTGAGACTGAATTTCCTTTTCGGCTAAAGTAAATAAATTTTCACTAATTTGGAACGAATGGATCTTTGACCGAATACTTTCCTTGGTCAGCCAATCATTTTCTATCATTGAAATAATTTTCGCGGTAATTTTGTCGCGATTTTTTGGTAATAGTGCCGTATGTGGTATTGGAACACCAAGCGGGTGTCGAAATAAGGCGGTTACGGCAAACCAATCAGCTAGGCCACCAACCAATCCTGCCTCAAAGCCACCCTGTAGGATTGTTTTCCAAAGGGATGGCTCTAATGGAATGGTAATCAGAAAACCGGCAGCCATTACAGCGAGAGAAATAGTCGCTAAATGCCGGGTGTTTTTTTTCGTTTTTTCCATCTTAAAAGCTCCTCGTTTTGTATAATCATTTTTTCGAATATCAGGTCAAGAACTAATATAACGAAAAACAGTGGATTACACAAACAGAAATGACTGAAGAAGCAGGGTATAAAGATAAAACACTTCTCACAATTGAGAAGTGCCTTTTTTTTCAGGCTGATTATGTGTAATTAGTCCATCGAGCTCGGTAATGTAAAATTCGATCTCCGGGGCCGCTTTGAGATAGTTTTCCTGTAATAATTGATAATAATTTACCCTTCTCAGCGGGTCATAGCTTAACAAAGGAAATTCTTTACGTTCTTCTACATAGCGGTCGACCGCTTTTTGCACCATATCCATTGCCGGTGGAATATGCCGTTCATCTTCTTCAAATAAATCGTAGGTTTCCTTTGACATATAGAATTTTCTTGTAGGAATTCCGCCAAGTATATGAGCTAACTGATGGAAGTCAATGCTGTGGTCATCTTGGACTAGGATGGTTCGATAGACTCCTTTCGGGAGCTTCTCGGAAAATTTCCTAATGGACATGCGGACATCGTCTAAAGTAACATCAATAGTTGGATAATTTTTCGCCGAAGCCAGTTCGTCTTTTAATCCTTTTTGACTAGGTGATATAAAGAATTTAATGATGAAGTAAACAACAAAGCCGACAATAATAACACCGAAGATCCAACTGAAGGAAAGGGGGGACATAACAACCTTCTCCTTTAAATTATATTCTTACTCTCTATTATATATAAATATTAACAAAAAAGGTATCTGCTGCATAAAGGCAGATACCTTTTTTGTTAATGTACATGATTTTCGTTTCTGTATTTAATCGTCAGTTCCTCTAGATGTTCATCAACTGATAAATATGTTTCTGTATCTTCGAAGAACCATAAATCATTACTTTCGACAAAGAATGTGATCCCATTAATTTCTTTAGAAAATGCTTTATTTTCTGGTGTTTCAAGCGAAAATGCTAAGCTGTAGCCTTTATGCTTTGCCCCTAAGCCTGCATATTGCGGGAACATTCTTACAGTGAAAGGCTTGTGGTAATCAAATTCTTGAGTAAACCATGCTGCTGCTTTTTCATCGATTGATAAGAACATATTGTATGCACCAACCTTTTTAAAGGAGTGTTTGTTTGCATAAAAGATTATAAGACTTTAATAAAAGGGTATAATTTTTTTCTGGAATTGCCTATGATATAACTCACAAACTGATTCATGTACTGTTGTTGTAATAAAATGTTCAAATTTAAGGATGTTAAAGTGTGAACTAAATCAATATGCTATTTTGCAAAATGAGTTTAAATAAAGGTAGTTAATAAATAGGCTGGTGGGGAATATATGAATAAAGATTGGACGAAGGATTTAGAGCATGACGAATATGAGCAGGATATCGATCTTATCATTAAGGATGCTTTGAGAGCGGTGGAAGAAACAGCCGCAGGGTGCTATGTAAATTTAGTCACTTCATCAGCTTTTGGCAGCCCGGAGGATTATTTGCAGCCTTTAATCGAAGAGCTTTATCCAAATAAGATAAGAGTCAAATTTATTGATCAGTGTGGATGCGGCGGGTATGTTCTAAGGGTTTGGAAGCTGTAAGCGACCTATGGATAATTGTGATTCTTAATTGTTACTCTTTTTGTAACATTAAAATGGTAAGAATGATGATATGATGAAAGAAATTAGAAAAGGAGTTTTTGACCTATGGAGCGTGAATTCACAAGGCTTTCTGAAAATGTTAATGATATAAAAACACTTATTAATATGTTTAATGAGACATTGGAGAATATCGAAAAAAGGCTTTCGAGATTAGAAAAGGTGGATAGCATTGAGCATCGAGTAACTGTCAATCAGATTGATTTATCAGATATTAAAGATTCCTTACAGCGTATGGAAGAAACACAGAAGCACGATATTCAGCATATAAATCGCCGCCTTGATTCCCATCTGGTCAAAATTGCAAAAGCAGAGGAAGAAATATTAATTTTAAAGAATAGATAATAGCAAGAGACCAGGCAAATGTTCCACCTGGTCTCTTTATATATCAAAGTTTCTTAAATAGTCCTTTGACGCCTAGATATAGTGTTGCGGCAGAAAAGACAAGAATGGCAAGTGCTCCTACAACATTAAATAATGATGACAAACTAGCTAGAAAAGAAATCGTAGGCATTTTGACTAAGGCGAACCCTGCCAAAATACATGCTAAAAACAGATAAGCTGCTTGATTCATTTTCATCCCTCCTTGCTAGTAGGATATGCAGGAGCAGGAGAGAGGGAATAGGATAATTATCCTATTTTTAAACCCAAAAAAACCAAACCGAAATGGTTTGGCTTTTTAGATAATATTAATAAAGGACTTCTGATTTTGGGATAGCTATTTGTTGTACACCGACTTCGTCATCATTTGCTCTCTTTGAAACTTCAATATATTTAATATGGTGTTCTTCCATTTCAATGATTTTAAATTCATAAGAGTCATGAAGAATGATGTCGCCTTCTTTGGCTTCATAATTTTCCGTTAAAATCCAGCCACCAATTGTATCAACATCTTCATCATTAATTTCGACACCTAATAAATCATTTACTTCAGATACCAAAACTTTGGAATCAATAATATAATGGTGTTCTTTTACTTTGCGGATTTCAGGAATTTCATCCATATCAAACTCATCGCGAATTTCACCGACGATTTCCTCTAAGATATCTTCAACTGTTACAAGACCTGAAGTACCGCCGTATTCATCCATTAAAACTGCCATATGCATGCGGTCTTTTTGCATTTTAACGAGTAGGTCATGAATGGGAATTGTTTCAATTACCCTAATGATCGGCCGGGTGTAATTTTCCAGCGTTATAGCCGTTAAATTACCATTTCCAATAAGATCAGTCATGACTTCCTTAATATTAATCAGCCCGATAATATGGTCCTTATCTCCATCAATGATGGGATAGCGGGTAAATTTCTCTTCACGAATCACCTCAAGAAGAGTTTCTATTGTGTCATCCTTCGATAATGAAACAATCTCTGTTCGCGGGACCATAATTTCTTTGGCTATTCGATCATCAAAATCAAAAATTTTATTTACATACTTAAACTCAGACTGGTTAATTTCACCACTTTTATAGCTTTCCGAAAGGATGATTCGAAGCTCTTCTTCGGTATGTGCAATTTCATTTTCTGAAACCGGCTTCAATCCAAACAGGCGGGAAACAACCCGAGCTGATCCATTTAATACCCAAATAGCTGGATACATGATTTTATAAAAGAGAATCAGCGGACGAGATAAATTAAGCGAGATCCATTCTGCCTTTTGAATGGCCAGGGTTTTCGGTGCGAGCTCTCCAACAACAACGTGTAAAAAGGTAATCGTTGCAAAGGCAATCGAAATCGATAAAATCTTCACAGCATTGTCGGGAATATTCAACTCACGGAAAACTGGTCCAAGCAGATGCTCAATTGTGGCCTCCCCAATCCAACCTAAACCTAAAGCGGTAATAGTAATACCAAGCTGACAAGCCGACAAGTATTCATCCAGATTAGAAATTACCCTTTTTGCGGAAACAGCCTTCGAATTTCCTTCTTCGATTAACTGATCGATTCTTGAGCTTCTGATTTTTACAATTGCAAATTCCGAAGCTACGAAAAAAGCAGTTAATGCAATTAAAATGGCTATTAAAACCAAGTTAAATATGTCCAAATAAGTTCCCTTAGCCCGTTTGTTAAGACGGGTAAGGTGTCACCTCCCGGTAATTTAAAAAATTAAATTGAAACCTTTACTAATGATTTCTTTAATGCAGCCCTAAGCAAGCTTAAATTATTTATTAACTTTTCCTTTTGCTCGTCATCTAAATTTTCCAAAATAGGAATTAAATCAAATAAATCACTGTGCAGTTGTTTCATTTGCTGTGTAACAGCGATAACATGTTTATCAACTTCTGAAGCGCGGATATTCCCAGCCTTCCGCATTTCTAGCTTTCTCTTAATCTCATCTAATGGAAAATGCAGATTCTTACATTCTTCGATAAATTTTAAATCATGCAAGGATTCATCGGAATAGATGCGGTAATTGGACTTTGAGCGCTCCGCCTTTAGCAAGCCGATAGACGTGTAATAGTCAATGGTTCGTTTCGAAACCATTGCTCGTTCTGCTAGTTCACCAATTCGATAGACAGCCCCATCATACCACCTCAACAAATATAAATTAACAACTATTATAAAATAAATAAACCATACAGTCAAACGTTCTGGTTAGAGTATACGTGTATTTCTACATCTTATGGAGCGAATGTCATAAATATGAAAATATTTTAGTAAATAAAAAGTCCCCTTATTCAGGGGACTTAGCTAATTTTTTTACCTCTATATATAATATATGATGACCTTCGATTTCTGTTATTTGAAAAACGAAACCATCGCTTTCAAGTGTATCGCCTTTATGGACATCAAACTTTTGTGTTAAAAACCAGCCGCCGATTGTATCTACATCTTCTTCTTCCAAGGTTGTACCTAACAGGTCGTTGACCTCACCAATTAAGACTTTACCATCTAAAATAAAGTGCTGTTCCCCGACCTTTTGAATAAGAGGAAGTTCATCGAGATCAAATTCATCCCTTATTTCTCCGACAATCTCTTCTAGAATATCCTCTACAGTAACAATACCTGCTGTACCGCCGTACTCGTCGGATAATATGGCTAAGTGAGAGCGGTTTTTCTGAAGCTTGATCAGTAATTCTTTAATGGGAATGGTTTCGATTACATGAATGACTGGCTTAATGTATTCGTTAAGCGGTTCTTTCCCTAAGCATTTTTGCTGAATACAATCTGTTAATACTTCCTTAATATTCACTATACCTAAAATATTATCTTTGTCACCATCAATAACTGGGTAACGAGTATATTTTTCTTCTTTAACGGTTTCAATAATTTCAGTTAATGAAGCATCCTTTGAAATCGTAATAACTTCAGTTCTTGGTACCATGATTTCTTTGGCTATGCGATCATCAAATTCAAAGATGTTATTCATGTAGCTGTATTCAGATTGGTTAATTTCTCCGCTTTCATAGCTTTGGGATAGAATCATTCTTAATTCCTCTTCAGACATTACAATATCATTTTCTGAAGCCGGCTTAATTCCGAATAATCCTGTGACAAAGCGCGCCGAATGATTAAGAATCCAAATAAACGGATACATAATTCGGTAGAACAAGATAAGCGGTTTTGCAATTTGCAGTATAATTTCTTCAGCTTTTTGAATAGCAAATGTTTTTGGTGCTAATTCACCAATGACAACGTTAAAAAAAGTAATAATGGCGAATGCCAAGATAAAGGAAATAATTTGATTTACTGAAAAGGGCATAGGGATCAAATCAAAAATCGGTTTTAAGAGTTCCCGGACTGTCGACTCGCCCCGCCATCCTAAAATGAGCGATGTCACAGTAATTCCAATCTGGGTGGCAGAAAGATAACCATCCATATTGGAAATAACTTTTTTTGCCGCTTCTGCTTTCGTATTTCCTTCTATTATTAGTTGATCTATTCTTGTTGTCCGTACCCTTACAATGGCAAATTCTGAGGCTACAAAAAAAGCTGTAAAGGCAATAAGGAGTGCAATAATTATGACATTTATCCAAATCATCGGTCGCCTTACAAAGGGAAGGCATGCCACCTCACTTACAAGATTACTGAATCTTTAGTTTTACATGCAATTTATATGTACAGTTCGTTTTAAGCTTACTATATTATTTCAAAAAATAATTTGATTAGCAAATCCAACGAATTTTACAATATAAAAAAGCTGCCTTAGAAGCAGCTAAACGGTAGTTTAATCATTTAATCGCTCGATGCATGCCATTCCATTCACGAGCAAGCATGCTATAAATTATTATATCATGGTAATATCCATTTAAAAGTTCACCATCCCTGATCGTACCTTCGCGAATAAAGGCTAATCGCTCCGGAATAGCACGACTTTTCTTGTTTTTTACACCACAGCGTATTTCGATTCTGTTTAATCCCAACTCGAAATAAGCATAGTTCAGCAGGGCTTTAACGGAACGTGAAATGATCCCTTTTCCTTCTGCATCTTTTGTTAGATAGTAGCCTACACTTGCGATTTTATTATACCAGTCGATTTGATGAATCCCAATCGCCCCGACTAACTCTCCCCTATAAAGAATCCCTAAATTGTAGGCACTATTCTCAGCAAATTGATTAAGCCAGATAGGGATTAAATTCTCAAAATCATAGGGAGTCCTCATATTATCCACCCAAGGAAGCCATTCACGTAAATGGGCACGGTTATCTTCCACAAGCTGAAACATTTTCATGGCATGATGCCGCTGCAATAACAGCAGCTCTATTTCATGATCGACCTTTAATGTAAACATGGGCTAAACTCCTAAAATTTTTACTATATGATATGAGGAAGGAAGATATGGGTGCTTTTTCTAAAGCAAATAGGAGATTTTTCTTGTGTTAGCTTTGTAACCGTTGTATAGTTGAGTTAAATTTGATAGCTGTTCCACAAGGGGAGCTGCACGTATGCGGCTGAGAGTGAACAAGTAAGTTCTAACCCTTTGAACCTGTTAGTTAACGCTAGCGTAGGGATGTGGTATGTTGCTGAAGGTATAAGCAATGCAGACACCCCTATGTTTGCATTGCTTTTTTGTGTTTGGAGATAAACAAAAGGGGGAGTTTGAAGTGAACAAGACAAGAAGCAATACATTATTTATTTCCGAGGTCGCAGTATTTTCTGCACTGGCGTATTTATTGGATTTCCTTGCCGGAATTCTTTCATTAAGAATTTGGCCGCAGGGCGGTTCCATTTCCATTGCAATGGTTCCGATTTTTATTATGGCTTACCGCTGGGGGATTAAAGGCGGCTTATTAACTGGCTTTATTCTTGGATTATTGCAATTTATTATGGGATTCGCACAGATTTATACAATTGTTCAGGGAATCATTGATTATTTTGTTGCCTTTACTGTCGTTGGCATAGCAGGGGTTTTTGCTCGTCAAATCAAACAGTCCTATGAAAAAGGTAAAAGAGGAACATGGATTACATATGTCGTTTTTGGTGCATTTATCGGCAGTCTTCTTCGTTATTTCTGCCATGTCATTTCTGGCGCTGTGTTTTTCGGTGAATATGCTCCAAAAGGTCAGCCTGTAATGATTTATTCACTTCTATATAATGGAACATATATGCTGCCAAGCTTTATCATTAGTGCGATTATTGTTGTCCTCGTCATAAGTGCGATGCCGAAGAAAATGCTTGTGCAGGCGAAATAACCAAGAAGAAAATTGGAAGTCATCTGACTTTCCAATTTTTTTTTCGTATAATTGTCAAAAATTTATTATTTTAATATCAAAAAAAGTGATAAAATGACAATATAGAAAGAGAATCATTCTCATTTATCATAGATAGGGTGATCGTATATGTTTAGTTCGTTTAAACCGGGAGAAAGAGGAAAAATTGTTGACCTTTCTCATGTAAGTCACCTTGTACAAAGAAGGCTGCTTGACTTAGGTATTACAGAAGGTTCTGAAGTATGTGTGAAATGTGTTATGCCATTTGGGGGACCGATCATGATTGAATCATGCGGTCAATGTATCGGCATTCGCCGTAAGGAAGCAGTTCAAATTGAAGTGGTGAAAGTATAATGGAAATCGCTCTTATTGGTAATCCAAATACAGGAAAAACATCATTGTTTAATAATCTAACGGGTTCTTATGAGTATGTTGGTAACTGGAGCGGTGTTACTGTTGAAAAGAAAGTTGGTATTTTTAAAAAAATACAAGGTCATTTAATTGATTTGCCAGGTGTTTATACTCTTAATCCTCTCTCAAGGGATGAAGGTGTTGTCACAAATTTCTTTTTACATGAATCAGTTAACCAGTTATTAAATATATTAGATGCTTCTCAACTAGAACGTAATTTGCATTTGACACTGCAGTTACTGGAATTTGAAAGACCCGTCCTTATTGGTCTTAATATGGTCGATGTGGCAAACAAACGAGGGATTCAAATAGATGCTGTGAAGCTGTCAAAATCCTTGGGGGTGCCGGTTGTCCCGGTTATAGCAAGAAGCGGGAAAGGCTGTGACAGACTAGTCGATGCCATCTCTACGAAATCACCGGAACCGGTCAACAAGAAGCTTGTTTATTATGGGAAAGAAGTCGAAGCTGCGATATCGGCGTTGTCTAAAGAAATAGATGGTAAAACAGAGCATTCTCATCGTTTTTTAGCAATTCAATACTTCGAAGGTAATGAATACGTCAAAAATTACTTCTACGAGATTGCTGATTCAGAGAAGCTGAATTTGATTCTAGTCAACTTGGAATCTGAGCTTAAAAAACAATATGCAAGTAAAACATTACCGAGCTTTATTTATCTGAAAAGGAAGGAAACGATTGTAAAAATTATGGCTGAGACTGCTGTTAAGAGCAGCAGTGTAATTCCGTTGTCTGAAAAAATCGACCGGATTGTTACGAATAAATTTTTTGGAATCCCGATTTTCTTAATATTAATGTATTTAATGTTCATGCTGACGTTTGATTGGATCGGTACTCCATTGTCAGACGCCTTGGATGCCATTTTAACCGGCCCGATTACTAATCTCTTAGAGAATGTCTTAACGGCAATCCATGCATCCGATTTTATCCATGCACTAATCATCCAAGGTTTAGTTGCCGGAGTCGGCGGGGTGCTTGTGTTTGTGCCGCAAATTTTCATTTTGTTCCTATTTATTTCATTATTAGAAGATTCCGGTTATATGGCCCGCGTGGCATTAGTAATGGACCGCATCATGGAATCGGTGGGCTTGAACGGTAAGGCGTTTATACCGATGATCATTGGTTTTGGCTGTAACGTCCCAGGAATTATGGCGGCACGAACGATTGAAACCCCAAGGGAACGTCTGCTGACCATTTTACTGACACCGCTAATGTCATGTTCAGCACGCCTGCCGGTATATGCCTTATTTGTCGGAGCATTTTTTGCCGGACAGCGTGCATTAATTGTTTTATGTCTATATGTTCTTGGAATTATTGTGGCGTTAATTTTAGCAAAAGTCTTCTCTTCTACAATATTAAAATCGGAAACTTCTCTTTTTGTTATCGAATTGCCGCCATATCGGCTGCCCCAATTTCAGTCGTTATGGCGAAGCACTTGGGATAAGGGGAAAGGATTTATCAGAAAAGCAGGGACATTTATTTTTGCTGGGTCGGTGTTTATTTGGCTGTTATCATATGCCGGACCGGGCGGCATAAATGTCGATATGGATCGTAGTTTTCTAGCATTAATCGGCGGAGTGATTGCTCCGGTTCTTGTGCCAATCGGCTTTGGCACATGGCAGGCAGCAGCATCCTTAATTACCGGTTTCCTTGCTAAAGAATCGATAATTGCTACAATGAATATCATTTATTTTGTTCCGAATGATTCCAGTCTTCAAGGGCTATTGGCCAATTACTATTCGCCGCTTGCCGCTTTTAGTTTTATGGTCTTTATTTTGTTGTACATTCCATGTTTAGCAACGACAGCAACCATATATAAAGAAACCGGATCGAAGAAATGGACTGTTTTTTCCGTCGTGTATGCTTTGGTCATTGCTTACGTGTTATCGCTGATTATTTACCAGGGCGGTAAGTTGTTTGGGCTGGTTTAAATTTTTGAGGAGATGATTTTATGATAGCTAGCATCTTGATCGGCACAGCGATTTTTGGTTACGCGGCCTATGCCATGGTGAAATTTATCAATAAATCGAAAAAAGGAAAATGTGCTGCATGTGATTTGAAGAATTCATGCTCCAGTAACTGTGGTCTCCCGCCGGAAGTGAAATAAATATCGAAAAAAGGCTGCTGTCTTTATTGTGATAGCAGCCTTTTACTTTTAAAATTTGCAAAGGTTGTGTAAAATTACACTAGATGCTATTGAAGGAAGGGTTTCAAATGAACAGGGATGATATTATCCAGCTGGTTTCTGAAAAACTTCGGTTAATTCGGACAGAAGCAGGCTATACCCAAGATAAAATGGCTGAAATTATTGGTGTTTCCAAGAAAACTCTTGTTCAAATTGAAAAGGGAAGAGTGCTTGCCAACTGGTCCACCGTTGTAGCCATTTGTGCTCTTTTCCGCGAAACAGAGACGGTTCAATTTCTTTTCGGAAATGAACCTCTTGAAGTCATTGAAACGGTTGCCCGGGATGGGGTTGATTTTCGTAAATCTAAAACATTAGGCGGGCGGGTATGGTGGAAGGTCCTGCAGAAGGAAAATGGTTTCATTTTACAGCAAAATATTTTAAGTAAACATTTTCGGATATTGGATGATAAGCACTATCGGATTTTTAGCAGCCTGGATGAGGAACAATCACAGTTACGTTTTAAGGAACTAACACAGGGAAAAGATGGGTCTATTTAAGCCTGTCTTTTTGTTTTAAGTGGCTAACCGTCATAAAACCAAGGAAATTATCGAAAATTATACGTGCTATCATTAAGAATTTTGTTACATCTAGGAGGCACTATGAATAAGCAGAAGATTGGCAGTATGTTGAATTATTTACGAAAGAGTCATTTCATTCAAGTTATACTGCTGTCTACCTTAATTGTTATTTTAAGTTTTTTCGGTTTATTATATTATTTTTCAAAGGATGTTGATATATCCGGTCTTAAAAATGAACTTCCCCAGCCAACTGTCTTTTATGACCTGAATGGCGAGGTGGCAAGTAAAGTCTCTGCTAATAAAAATGAAGGCGTTCCAATTCAACAAGTTCCGGATACTATGAAAAATGCGGTTGTGGCGATTGAGGATCATCGTTTTTATCGGCATAACGGTGTTGATTTTATTGGTATGTCACGAGCCCTGGTCCGTGACTTAAAAGCAGGTTCAATGGCAGAGGGAGGCAGTACGATTACCCAGCAATTGATTAAGAATACATTGCTGACACCGCAAAAAACACTGCGTCGAAAATTCGAAGAGGTCTTTTTGGCGTTAGCAGTTGAACGGGAGTATACCAAATCGGAAATCCTGCAGATGTATTTAAATCAAATTTACTTCGGAGAAGGTGCATGGGGAATCAAACAGGCTGCCGGCAAATATTTTGCCAAGGATGTAAAGGATCTTTCCCTAAGTGAATCTGCCCTGCTCGCTGGGTTAATTAAGGCACCGTCGGCCCTAAACCCTTATGATCATATGGAAAAAGCAATAGACAGACGGAATATTGTACTGATGCAAATGAAGAATCAAGGGTTTATCTCGGAGGGGCAATACGAGAAGGCATCGCAGGAAAAGGTAGTTTTGAATGATAAGGGGAGTGACCCATTCCGAGGGAAGTTTCCTTACTATGTTGACCAGGTATTAGCAGAAGCGATTAATCAATATGGTCTTTCTCAAGATGAATTGCTGACAGGCGGTTATCAAATTTATACAGAGCTGGACCCGTCTATGCAGACCGCAATGGAAGATACTTATCAGCGTGATGAGCTATTTCCAAGCAGCAGTGGTGATAAGCTTATTCAAAGCGGCGGGGTATTATTAGATCCACAAACAGGCGGTGTAAGAGCCCTTGTTGGCGGTCGCGGGGAACATACTTTTAGAGGCTATAACCGTGCCACACAATTGAAGGCACAGCCTGGATCTTCTTTTAAGCCATTAGCTGTTTATACGCCAGCGCTTGAAGAAGGCTGGAAAATTACGGATATGCTAAAGGATGAGCAAATGAGTTTTGGCACATATCAGCCTAGCAATTATGATCATCAATACGCTGGTGAGGTACCGATGTATGAAGCCGTCAAAGAGTCGAAAAATGTTTCAGCCGTCTGGCTTTTAAATGAAATCGGTCTTGATAAGGGCTTAGATGCGGTGAAACGCTTTGGGATTTCACTTGATCAGGAAGATCGAAATTTAGCGGTTGCTCTTGGAGGCTTGCATAAAGGTATTGCGCCCATTGATATGGCGGAGGCGTTTTCGGTTTTTCCTAATAAGGGGATGCGGGTGAATGCCCATGTTATTAGGAAAATAGTGAATGCTGATGGAAAGGTTGTTGCCGAGTGGAAAGAGAGTCCGGTGCGGGTGACCACGAAGGCAGTTGCCGATGACATGACTACGATGCTCCTGGGTGTAGTAGAAGAAGGAACAGGGAAAGCTGCCCAAATCCCTGGACGCGAAACGGCGGGTAAAACAGGGTCTACTCAGGTGCCTATACAAGGGATTAACGGTTTGAAGGATCAATGGTTTGTCGGCTATACACCAGAGCTTGTCGGTGCCATCTGGGTAGGCTATGATCAAACAGATGCCAAGCATTATGTTACCCCTGTTACTGGTACAGGAGCCGCAGTTGTGTTTCGTGAAGCCATGACAGAGGCCTTACGGAATTCTTCGGTTGAAAGCTTTAATGTGCCACACATTGCCCCTTTAATGGAAAAAAGGGAGCGGGAAAAAATCTTAGAGAACTTCCAGAATAATTTCAATAATGAAGTTCATAAATGGGAAGAGAAATGGAATAAGCAAAAAGATAAATGGAAAAAGAAGCAGGAGAAGAATAAGGGGAAAGGTAAAGATCATGGGCATGGTCATTAATTAGGGTGTTTTAATGATGGTGCTGGCTGAAAATATTTGTTCCTACCTTATAATTCTAGTCAATGAACAGGTTATTCCTAAAAGTGCCAAAAAAGTTCATATAGAAAGGTTTATTAAACACGCCCCCGTGCGGAAAA
>NZ_BNDS01000007.1:174785-194211 GCF_014656545.1 Neobacillus kokaensis | reverse complement strand
GTGCGCATAGAGGGTGTCAATAAACACGAACCCGTGCGGAAAAGCATTTGAAGTGCGCATAGAGGGTGTCAATGAACACGAACCCGTGTGGAAAAGCATTTGAAGTGCGCATAGAGGGTGTCAATGAACAAAAATAATGGAAAATAGCCAAGAAAGTGCATATAAGGAATTTAAAAAATAAAAAGCCGCTCACTTTGAACATACTCAATGAGCGGCTTACCTTTTTTCGGAATTATTAAGATTCCAAGGAATCTTATTCTCAATTAAACAAAATAGCTAAAGCGGCCTTTACCACAAAGACGAAAGTGTTTCTTAAGAATTCTAGTAATTGCTCTACGTGACCTTACCACTTTACACCAATTATAGATTTCCGTAGTTGTAACCCTCCTCTCCGGAAACAAAATTTTAAACTCTTCAACACTACGTTTTACCGCGGACTCAACGGTTTCCTCAAATCTACACTTACAACACTTCAATTTCATATCGTTAACAGCCACCATAAATCCATGACCAGACGGATCAACAATTCCCTTTTTTAGCGATTCGTAGTCATAATCAGGTTTCGCTGCGAATGGATACTCCCCTACATCCATTGAAATTAATAAATCAGCAAGTTTCTCGTGTCCACTGTTTAATTTGGACGGAACCTTATTTAGGGTTTGCATAAATCGATTAATTTGTGTTGGAAAAATAACCGACGGGTTTTGTGGAGCTTGGTACATAGTAAACTCGGGGTTTATGTAAATGAGATGCGATTCCACGTTAAACTGAAATCCTAATTCTTGAAGTAATTGGCGGAACATGGTTTCACAACGTTGCAACTGAATATACGGGTCTTTAATAATTTTGTCGGTTTTTATATGTTTGAGGTTTTTAGATTGAAATTCATAATCACCTTCATAATTTTTTACATCGATAAGGTAAATGGTGTTTTGAAAAATAAGCACGGTGTCAATTTGAAAAAAGCTGTTGTCTACTTTTAGAAGTAAACCATTTATGACGATACATTCACTCTCAAGCTTTTCTGTCAACTGATCAAACTTGACTTCACCTTCAAATCCTTTCGCTAAGCTAAAATAATTTTTCCAATCTTGGTCCAACAGCGTCATTCTGGCATTTAAGTACCGCAAAACAACTAATTCTTTTGATATTTGGCGCGACTTTCGATGTTTATGCATACCATGTCACCATCCTTAGAACAATATTAAAATCCTAAAAACATTTTATAAAATACCGCCTGTATCTGCGTACACAATAAATGAAAATTTTGTTACGTTTACAAAAAAATAGATATTAAACCATCCGGAACACTAGTAAAATAGTATCAAACACGGAAAAAGAGGTGTTCTAGATGATTATCGTGACAACTGATGCAATACCAGGAAGGGAAATCAGGGATGTAATTGGGATGGTGAAGGGCAGTACGGTTCAGTCTAAGCATATCGGCAAGGATTTTATGGCAGGCTTAAAAACGATTGTTGGCGGTGAAATTAAGGAATATACGGATATGCTGAATGAGGCCAGGGAAAAGGCGATTGAACGAATGTCAGAGGAAGCACGAAACGGCGGCGCCAATGCCATTGTGGGTATGAGGCTGCAATCTAGCTCCGTTATGCAGGGCGCATCTGAAATTATCGCTTATGGAACAGCAGTTTGGGTAGAGTAATTTTTGGAAAAATGGGAATTGACAATTACAAAAACTGGTGATAACCTTACAAGGTAAGAAAAAAAAGGAAATGGAGGGTTACAAAATGACTAAGCTTAATAAAATGCAGCCATCAGCAGCAACTGAATATCAAAACGTAACCTGTCCAGGAGTAATATCCTTTTAAGTCCTTCATTCATTGACAAAAGATGAAACTTAACACAGGTTGCGTTCATTTGTGATGCGTAACGTGTGTTTTTTTGTCTCTTTTTTGGGGTTGAAGATGAGGCATACTGCACATTTCCGGCGGTATGCCTTATTTTTTTCTATAAAAATAAGAGGAGGAAAATCAAATGAATCAAAGTTCTGTAATTAAATTAGCACAAACAAATATGGAGATTGAAAGTGGCTAGTTTTTTACAAAAGGGGGAGTAACAGCATGTTTTCCGTTTTAAAGAAATTAAATTGGTTTTTTAAAGAAAATAGGCGGCGTTATTGCGTTGCTATACCATTACTAATTTTTGTTGGATTAATTGATATTTTGCCGCCTAAATTGATTGGTATGGCAATTGATGATATTCATATTGGCGAGATGACTGAGCATAAAATTTGGTTCTATTTAGGGTTGCTCCTGCTCATCATGCTTTCATCCTACGGTATTAGTTATATATGGCAGTATTTATTATTTGGCGGGGCCTTCCTTGTTGAACGTAAGCTGCGCTCGCGGTTTATGCAGCATCTTTTAAAAATGACCCCGGCGTTTTATGAAAAAAATCGTACCGGGGACTTGATGGCGAGGGCAACAAATGACTTAAAAGCGATTTCGATTACTGCAGGATTTGGGATTTTAACCTTGGTGGATTCGAGTGCCTGGATGCTGACATTATTGTTAACGATGGGCTTTTTTATCAGCTGGAAACTAACATTAGCCGCAATCATTCCACTGCCGATAATGGCTTTCCTCATGCAAATTTATGGAAAAAGAATTCATGCTCGCTTTATGGAGGCGCAGGATTCCTTTGGTAAATTGAACGATAATGTTTTGGAATCTGTTGCTGGAGTGAGGGTAATCCGTGCATATGTTCAAGAAAATGCGGATAGCCGGCGTTTTCACATGCTGACCGAAGATGTTTATCAAAAAAATATGAAAGTAGCCGTGATTGATTCATTGTTTGATCCTACAATTAAAGTTCTTGTGGGGAT
Organism: Neobacillus kokaensis; assembly: GCF_014656545.1. Lineage (GTDB taxonomy): Bacteria > Bacillota > Bacilli > Bacillales > Cytobacillaceae > Neobacillus > Neobacillus kokaensis. Next base: position 191,363 of record NZ_BNDS01000007.1, on the reverse strand, counting down.
TAGCTATTTAATTGGGCTTGGATACGGTGCCTACCTAGTTTTCCATCAGACAATTACACTTGGTAGTCTAGTTTCGTTTAATGTTTATTTAGGGATGCTGATTTGGCCGATGTTCGCGATCGGAGAATTAATCAATGTCATGCAGCGAGGCAATGCCTCATTGGACCGTGTGAATGAAACATTAAGTTATCAAGAGGAAGTCGCTGATCCATTAGAATCGGTTACTTTAAGCAAAGCAGAAAAAATCGACTTTAAACAGGTTACATTCCGCTATCCGTCCTCAAGCTTTGACAATCTAAAAAATGTGAATGTTTCCCTTTATCAAGGGCAGACACTTGGGGTTGTCGGGAAAACAGGGAGCGGTAAAACAACGTTTATCAAGCAATTATTAAGGCAGTATCCGCTTGGAAAAGGGGACGTCGCAATTTCGGATATTTCGTTAGAAGAACAATCACTTGAACAGGTGCGGGGATGGATTGGTTATGTACCGCAGGATCATGTTCTTTTTTCCAGAAGTGTTAAGGAAAATATTTTATTTGGCAGCAAGAATGCAAGTGCCGAAGAAATGGAAAAGGCTATTGATTTGGCAGCATTTCGGAAGGATTTACAAATGCTTCCTGAAGGCTTGGAAACGCTTGTCGGGGAAAAGGGGGTGGCTCTTTCCGGAGGTCAGAAACAGCGGATTTCGATTGCCCGCGCGCTAATCAAGAATCCAGAAATTCTAATTCTTGATGATTCTTTATCGGCAGTTGACGCGAAAACAGAGAAAAAAATTATCGATAATATTCGCCAGGTTCGCAGCGACAAAACGACGATTATTACGACGCACAGAATGTCAGCTGTACAGCATGCCGACCATATTATCGTTCTTGATGAAGGAAAAATCATTGAGGAAGGCACACATGAACAACTGCTTGAACGGAACGGATGGTATAAAGAGCAGTTTATTCGTCAGCAGGTTGAAAATAAAGTGGAAGAGGAGGTGTCGGCATGAGGACAGGAAAGAGATTGTTTGATTATGCCTTGGCATATAAAAAAATTATTATAGCGGCACTGCTCATGCTGACAATTGCCGTAGGTACTGATTTAGCCGGCCCATTTATTGCGAAAAATATTATTGACCGGCACATTTTAGGGATTGAGTCAGTCTGGTATGAGACCCAGAGCAGTAATAATGCGGCAAAATATAATGGGAACTATTATAAGCGGGTAAAATATTTTTCAAAGAATGAGGAAAAAGGAGAACAAATCCGCATTCTACAGGTCGGTACAAAATTTGTATTTACTGAACAAGAGATTAAATTTGACGGTAAAAGAACATTAAATAACGAAGTACTAACTATCAGTAAGGGTTCTAAAATAGCAGCATATCAGGTGCAAATATTGAAGGGAAAAGAACTGTTAAGGTTCTATCAGCCGGAAATTCCCGGGATTATAAAATTATTAACAATTTACTTTGGGCTATTGGTAATCTCCGCTTTTTTCCAATATGGTCAGCGATATCTGTTAAAAAAATCAGCGAACCGTATTATCCAAAAAATGCGGGAGGATGTTTTTAATCATATTCAGCGGCTTCCAATTAACTATTTTGATAATCTTCCGGCTGGGAAGGTAGTTGCAAGAATAACAAATGATACCGAGGCAATCCGTGAACTGTATGTAACCGTACTAGCTACTTTTTTTACAAGCGCGATTTACATTACCGGGATTTATACCGCGCTCTTTATCTTAAATGCCAAGCTTGCGGCAATTTGTTTATTGTTATTGCCAATACTGTATGCCTGGATATTGGTATACCGGAAATTTGCATCTAAATATAATCGGGTTATTCGTTCCCGAAATAGTGATATAAATGCGATGATTAATGAATCGATTCAAGGGATGAGTATTATTCAGGCATTTAGCCGGGAAAAAGAAACAAAGGCGGAATTTGAAAAGCTTAACAATGAACATTTTATCTATCAAAATAAATTATTAACTCTTAATTCATTAACATCGCATAACCTTGTGGGGATTTTGCGAAATCTGATTTTCGTTGCATTTATCTGGTATTTTGGCGGCCAATCGCTTGCACCCTCAGCAGTGATCTCCCTCGGAATGCTGTATGCATTCATAGATTATATTAACAGGCTATTCGAGCCTGTACAGGGTGTTGTGAATCAGCTTGCCAATTTGGAGCAGGCGCTTGTTGCTGGCGAACGGGTTTTCAAGTTGATGGATGAGCCGGGGGAGAATGTCAGTCAAGAACAAATTCCTCGAGTGAAAGGAAATGTGTCGTTCGAGAATGTATCATTTGGCTACAAAGAAGGAGAATACGTGCTTAAGAATATTAATTTTTCGGCTAAGCAAGGTGAAACAATTGCCCTTGTTGGCCATACGGGCTCCGGAAAAAGCTCAATTATGAATTTGCTTTTCCGCTTCTATGACTGCCAAAAGGGAAAAATCGTCATTGATGGGAAGGATATCGAATGTATTCCAAGGCAGACATTACGGAATCATATGGGGATTGTTTTGCAGGATCCGTATTTATTTACCGGTACAATTGCTTCTAATGTAAGCTTAGATGATCCTTCCATCTCAAGGGAAGAGGTTGAAAGGGCGCTTAAGGATGTTGGGGCAGATCGGGTATTTAAAAATTTGGAGAACGGGTACGATGAGCCGGTGATTGAAAAGGGGAGCACCTTATCTAGCGGACAGCGGCAATTAATTTCTTTTGCCCGCGCCTTAGCCTTTAATCCAGCAATCTTAATTTTAGATGAAGCGACTTCAAGTATTGATACGGAAACTGAATCGTTGATTCAAGAGGCGATGGAGGTTCTTAAAAAGGGAAGAACGACATTTATCATTGCTCACCGATTATCCACCATTCGCAATGCCGATCAAATTCTTGTGCTGGACCGCGGGGCCATTGTTGAACAAGGAACGCATGATGAATTAATGGCTTTAAAGGGTAAGTATTATCAAATGTACCAGTTGCAGCAGGGCGGTTCAAGCCTTGCTGGTTAAAAACAAGTGTTGAGCTTAAAAGGACTTTTCACAAAACGTTCATTTTTCTGCCGGAAAAGTGTAATTTTAATCACTAGGAAGAAGCCCAGCGTGTGATATGGTAAACTTGTTTACTATTCAATCACAAATGGGGTGGAATAATGTCTGAATACTCAGTTGTCCTTTCAATTGGAAGTATTTTAATTCTCACATATTATATCGGATGCACCTTGCTTAAGCATTAAAGCTGTAGACTACGCTCTACAGCTTTTTCTTTTTAATAAAAGGGAGAATTTTTAAATAAAATGGTTAACAATGGGAATACATAATGAAGGGAAAAGTGAATTGGAGGGTTTTTAATGGAGAATTTTCGTATTGAAAGAGATACGCTTGGTGAAGTTCAGGTGCCAGCGGATAAATTTTGGGGGGCACAGACGCAAAGAAGCAGGCAGAATTTTAAAATTGGTGCTGAGAAAATCCCGCTGGAACTTATTTACGGATTAACTTATATTAAGAAAGCAGCGGCGAGTGTTAATTTTCAACTAGGAAAGTTAAGCGAAGTAAAAAGAAATGCCATTCAAAAGGTTTGTGACGATATTCTGTCCGGGAATTATGATCAGCACTTTCCGTTAGTCGTTTGGCAAACCGGAAGCGGCACTCAGTCGAATATGAATGTAAATGAGGTTATTGCTAATCGTGCAAATGATTGGCTGGCGGGACAAAATATTACGCAACGCGTGCATCCAAATGACGATGTCAACATGTCGCAAAGCTCAAATGATACTTTTCCAACAGCCATGCATATTTCAGGATATATAAAAATTGTGGAAAAGCTGCTTCCAGCAATTGAAGAATTAAGAAAAACATTATTAGAAAAAGAAAAGGCTTTTGCCAAGATTGTCAAAATAGGCAGAACCCATTTGCAGGATGCAACACCGTTAACACTTGGTCAGGAAATTAGCGGCTGGCGGTTTATGCTTGAAAAATGTGAGACAATGATTAAAGAGGCTGTCGATCACCTGTTGGATTTAGCTATTGGCGGAACTGCAGTAGGAACAGGAATCAATGCCGGTCCTGAGTTTAGCATTAAAACAGCTGAAGAGATTGCCAGTTTAACCGGGTATCCTTTTCGCTCCTCAGCAAACAAGTTTCATGCCTTGACAAGCCATGATGAAATAGTCCATACCCATGGCGCCCTAAAGGCCTTGGCAGCAGATATCATGAAAATAGCCAATGATGTTCGCTGGCTTGCGAGCGGCCCTAGAAGTGGTATTGGCGAGCTTACGATTCCGGCAAACGAACCTGGGAGTTCCATTATGCCCGGTAAAGTAAATCCGACGCAAAGTGAAGCCTTAACAATGGTCGTGTGTCAAGTATTTGGCAACGATGCAACGATTGGTTTTGCAGCAAGTCAAGGTAACTTTGAATTGAACGTATTTAAACCGGTGATAATATATAATTTCATCCAATCAGTACAGCTGCTTACCGACAGTATCCAATCCTTTAATGTAAACTGTGCGGTTGGAATAGAAGCTAATATAGAAGTGATTGATAAACTGGTAAAGCAGTCCTTAATGCTAGTGACGGCTTTAAATCCTCATATTGGATATGAAAAAGCTGCCGAAATTGCCAAACTTGCCTTTAAAGAAAACAGCACATTAAAGGAAGCCGCTATCAAAACCGGCTATCTAACGGAAGATGAATTTAACCAATGGGTGCAGCCAGATAAAATGGTCTAAAACAAAAAAATGAAAGCCCCCTCACTAAGGAGGGGGCTTAGCCATATTATTAATTTGTTAAAAAAGGTTTGCCTATTAACGCTGGAATCCGCCAAGTTGAGATTCAGCCATTGATACTAAACGCTTTGTGATTTCTCCTCCAACAGATCCGTTAGCACGTGAAGTAGTGTCTGCTCCAAGGTTTACACCAAACTCTTGAGCGATTTCGTACTTCATTTGGTTAAGTGCCTCTTGTACTCCTGGTACTAATAGTTGATTAGAGTTGTTGTTGTTAGCCATAGTTGAATAACACTCCTCTTGTAAGTTTGGGGTTAGTATGGAATTGAACCATATTGGCTTTAAAACCTTGCCGCTAAGGCCTAACCCATGATAATAAGGTTTTGGCTGGATGAACCGGAGTTGCACCGGTTTTAACCCTCGCTTGGTTTCATCCAATGTTGTAAGTGATTTTTGTAATTGCTGTTTTGCTGTTTGTAATCTTTATTATGGATAAATTGCCCCGTCTTATTCGAGAGTTTATTTAGTAATTTATTCCATTACATTAGGAGAAACAAAGTGATGCAAACTATGATAAACAATCATAAAAGGGTGAAAAGAATGTCAATATGCCCAGTTTGTAATGGATTACAGGAAGTATTATTAACTTGTTCCAATTGCGGGGAACCGATGATGGAAAGTGGCAGGGTAATGGATTATTATGATGATTATAGTCCATATATGGAGATTGATATTATGAAAATGGAGGATGGGTATCCAGATACTTATTCTGGACATAAGTGTCCGCATCTTTATCGCTGTACTATTTGTCAGAAAGAAGAGATTGTATTTATAAAAGAATAAAAAGGCTGCAGGCACCGTGTGAAAATTACATGGTGCCTGCAGCCTTTGGGGCCATTATGGACGAATTCTTACTTCTGTATCTGCATCAAAGAAGTGTGCTTTATTTAAATCAAAGGCAAGCTCAAGGGCATCACCAGGTTTCACGTCTGCGCGAGAATCAAGACGGGCAACAAAATCTTGTTCTCCAAGAGAGGAGTAAACCATTAATTCTGCTCCTGTTAATTCTGCTACATCAATTTTTGCATTAATCTTAGTGCCTTTAGATGCTTCGATGAAAACCGGCTCATCATGAATATCTTCTGGGCGGATGCCAAGGATGATTGATTTTCCTGTATAACCTTGCTCACGAAGGAATTTCATTTTTCCTTCTGGTACAGTGATTGCAGTGGTTCCAATAACAAACTTGCCATCTTCAAGTTTACCATTAAAGAAGTTCATTGCTGGTGATCCGATGAAGCCGCCTACGAATACATTTTCCGGCTTTTCATAAACTTCTTTCGGAGAACCAACCTGTTGAATAAGACCATCCTTCATAACGACTAGACGTGTAGCCATTGTCATTGCTTCCGTTTGGTCATGAGTTACATAAATTGTTGTTGTATTTAAGCGGCGGTGAAGCTTTGCAATCTCAGCACGCATTTGTACGCGGAGCTTAGCATCTAAATTTGATAACGGCTCGTCCATTAAGAATACCTTCGCATCACGAACAATCGCACGTCCTAAGGCAACACGCTGGCGCTGACCGCCTGATAACGCTTTTGGTTTACGAGTTAAATAAGCTTCCAAGCCAAGAATTTTTGCTGCTTCTTTTACACGGCGGTCGATTTCGTCTTTTGGAAATTTACGAAGCTTTAATCCGAATGCCATGTTATCATAAACAGTCATATGTGGATAAAGTGCGTAGTTTTGGAATACCATGGCGATGTCACGGTCTTTAGGAGCGACATCGTTAACACGCTTTCCATCAATAAAGAAATCACCTTTTGAAATCTCTTCAAGTCCAGCAATCATTCTTAATGTGGTAGATTTTCCGCACCCAGACGGCCCAACAAAAACGATAAATTCTTTGTCATCAATATGAAGATTAAAATCCGAAACTGCCGTTACTTTATTATCATAAATTTTATAAATATGGTCTAATTTTAATTCAGCCATTTAATTCAGCCTCCCGTTAAGTGATAACTTAAGTTTAACGGAAATGGGTAAAAAGCTATATAGACAGGTTGCACAAAGATTGAAAGCGCTGTTTTGGGCATGTTGTCATTTTTGCTGATATTCAAAAATAAGAGCGGCTAAGAAAACTGTAAAGGCACCGTAGAAATCCTTTAAATTAATTCCAGTCCTTTCAGAGAATTTATCAATACGATATTGCAATGTATTTCGGTGAATATATAATTTTTTTGCCGTCATACTGGCATTCAAATTATTCTCCAGGAAAATTTTAATCGTCGAAAATAATTCAGTGTCGTGCAGAAATAGTTCTAAAATTTCTGTATTGACCTTTTTCGTTAATTCCTCTGGTAAATGGTAAGCAATATAAGCAGGAAAAACCCGTTCATATGTAAAAATATTGATGTCCTTTATTTGCGCCAGCCCGAATGTAAAGAAATCACTTTCTTTACTAAATAAGAAGGGGAGACGGTTTGAAAAGGGATAAGGTTTGCCAATAAAAAAGGAGATTTTTACATAGAGATCGCTTTCCAATGTTTCTGACATAGAAATTAATTCTTCTTCGGTCAGTGAAATTTTGTTGTTTTCTTCAATAACAATTCCTTTCACCCGGCTTTCCCAAACAATGATGGCTTCTTCGCTGAAAAAGCCGGTTAAGGCTGCTTCGATTTCTGCTGGATTGGTGTCATTGTTATGAAGATGAAATTGAATAAATCGATAATCCGATTCGTTTTTTTGGATGGGCTCTGGACCATCCGATAGTAAAAATTCATACCATTTTCGAGCCTGTGAGGAATTATTCTTTGTTTCTGTTTCAATAAGTGTGAACAGTGATTTTAACAGGTTTAATTCCATTTCATTTACAGTAGATCTCATTATGCCAATCCATTCATTTTCAGCTTTATGGTAGAAAATATAATATTGATCTGATGGATTTTCGGGACGATTTGAAAATAAAATGGAATTTGGATAATAATTCAGTAATTTTTTTAACATATTTTATTTCCCCGCTGCATTCTTTGCTATAAATTTTCTAGCTCCAGTGCTTAACATAGGAGCTTGTACTAATTTTTATTATAACAGACATAAAAAAACTGAGCCTTTTTTGGCCCAGTAAAAGTTACATATATTTCTTATTCGGCTTCATAGGGAGGCTCTTCTTCCGTAAGGTCGCGTGCTTCTTCAATATTTGTTGTATCATGGCGCATGTGAACTGAGCCGCCGGACATGCCTTCATTAATCATTCGGTCAATGTCCATATAAGCTGCATCTCTGCCTTCATACATAGAGCCTTGTTCAGTTATATTCTCCTTTTTCTCTTTCAATGCCATCATCCTTTCCTTATTGAGTAATCTTATTGTGTGGAAAGGAGTAAATTTCATTCAGAAGGATTAATCATACACATGATAAAGCATCAACTCATGAACTTGGCTTGTCAGAGCGTCCATCTCCGCTTGTTCCGGCGTATTTGTGGTCCATTCAATTTTCCCTGTTTGATGATAAATTCCAGTATATCTTTGTTTTTTATAGTAAAAAGAAAAATTCCATCCTGGAATATTTTTATTGTCAAACAATGGTTTAAATTGAAAATGCATAATCATGTTTATCATCCCCCAAGGTTACTATCTATTATTAGCTTACCTTTTTAAAGGAATGATTTAAATATCATTTTTTGATAGTTCCAAAAATAAACGACAGAGATTGTCAATTTTACCGGCCTCAATTTCCTGTTCGTCAAAGCTCATCGGTTTAGAATTTACTTCATAAATATAATATTGGCCTTTTTTACTGATTCCTGCATCAATCGAGAATTCACCAAAAAAGCCAAAGTGTTCAGATAATGTCCTCCCGATAGGTGAAAGAATGGATTGGATAAATTCTTCATGTTTAGTTGATTTTACAAGCTCATATGGCAGTAGCTTCCCGCCTGACGGAATGTGGGTAGTAATTTCTTGCTCCTGGGATTGACGGATGCCAACTCCGGTTACTGTATAATTATTGCCATCAGCATGTGCAAGAATACGGAAGTCGAATCGCGAACCATTGTATTCTGCTGATTGAACGGCTTCTTGCGCCAAATATGTTTTTTGAAGCAGCTTCTCATGCCATTTATTCCAAAAATGATTCACTGTTTCAAAAATTTCTTGAGTCTTTCGTCCTTCTACTTGAATTGACGAGGATGCGGTCATGCTTAGCCGGTAAATACCTTTTCCGCGGGAAGAGTTTGCTGGTTTAAGATAGATGGTTGAATGTGTCTCGAGCAGCTCTAATAGGTCTTGTTTTTTCCGAATGAGAATCGTTTCAGGTAAATATTTGTTAATATGTGTATGATGTTTAAAGCACTCATAAAACTCGTATTTATTGATAAAGCAGGGGTTAAAGAAGGGGATGCCCCTTTTTTTTAAACTGAAAAAAAAACTTCGAATTTTTTCCTGCTGTTCTGTCTTTCGAAATGGAATTCGATTATAGACAAGGTCTGGATAGGGGAATTGCTTTTTAATCCAACCTTTTTTTTCAGGAAAATATAGATAGCCATTTATACAATTTTCCTCTATATCTTCAATTGTAAAGACAAAGCTTATTCCACCAAGTGAAATAAGCTTTTGTTGCAGGTTTTTAAACAGCTGGCCATTACCGGCAATGGCACCATTTGCTTTTTGAGCAGTTAAAATCCCGATGAGCGGTTTGTTCTTCTCGTTCATTTGTAAAGTTCCTCAGGGTGCAAGAGTGCTTTCTCCGCTAAATATACGGCATAGGCAATGGATAATTTACGGGTAAGTAAATCAAATGATTTTAAGTCAGGGTGGCTGAAAATGGACCTTCCCGGTTTCGAATTCGCTTCGAAGAGCCAAACATCACCATTCCGGTCTATACCTAAGTCAAAACCAATCTCACCAATTATTCCTTCCATATTTTGATCTAATGCTTTGCTTAACTGGAGTGCAGCTTTTTCCAATTTTTTAATATATTCATTACGTTTTTCTGAAGGGAAAATTTCCGTCATTGTTTTGATTTCCCCGCCGCTGCGTTTGTGGGTCGTCACGCTGCCGTGTCCGGCAACCTTTGCAGCAATCGCACTAACCTGCCAATTCCCACCTTCATCTTTATTCGTATGAACTCTAAAATCAACAGGACGCTGTTCAATCCTGAGTAAATGTATCCCCTGTTGAACGACCATACGATCAAGCGGCTGGTGGGCAAAAACAATTTCAAATAATCGTTCTAAACTTGGAAATTTGCGCAAACGGTTAACATCATTTTTTTCTTGATAACGGCAATAATAATCATTTGTGTGTTTATCGTAAATTATTTGATGAATCCCTAAACCAAGACTACCGTTTTTTGGCTTAATATAAACGTGCCCGTATTTTGAAAGCATTGATTCAATATGCGAAAAGGAGGTAAATGCATGAGTTTCAGGAAGGTACTCTTCTACCGAACCATCTTGAAGCAGTCTTTCATATACATCAAGCTTGTTAAAAAAACCAGGATTATACCAAGGAATTAAATAATCCTTTTGCAGCCGTTCCTTCACTTTCCTAAGCTTTGGGCTGTTTTCACTGCGTCGGTTTGGGAGCCGGTCATAAATAACATTTGGAAATGGAACTTCATATTTCTGCCATTTATGCTGATGATAGAAAAATCCCTCAATACTGCCTTGTTGCCAATCAATATGCTGGTCGCCAAAAACAAAAGTGAGCGCACCTACTGGTTTATTGACCGACAACAGCTTTGAAAAAAATAATGTTCGCTCACCAATCGGCTGTTCGGGGTTCTGTGTAAAACCTGTGGTAAATATACCGACAATTGGTCCAATTGTTAGAACTTCATTTTCGATAAAAGTATGAAGTGGAATGCGAAGGTCTGGGAATTGAAGTGCTTTTTGAATTTCTCTGCTAATAACAATTCGGTCATTTCGATCTGGATGAGGGTAGAAATCAACCGTCATTGAATTTGACCCAAAAGCAATACGTTTCATTACTCTATCTCTTAACAATGATTTTGGACAAAAAACGATCAGCTGGTCATTTGGAGCAACGTCAATGAGATAGCGTTTTCTCATAAATGCTCTTCCTTTCTTGTTGTTCCATTCCATACAGGTGCTTTGCATAAATAAGTGGAGCCTGATATAGAGTCTCGTTTATTCCCGGTGTTGTTTGGAATATAACCTTTCTTCCCGGCTTGGAATTGAGATCAAGGATCCAAATGGAACCATTTTTTGCGATTCCAATATCAACGCCAATTTCAAATAATGGAAGATATTCATGTTCAAGTAAAATAGGCAGTTTGTCTAGAATATAGTCTAACTCTGAGCACATATATTCAACTGCTTTAGGTGGAAGTGTGGCGGTCCATTCAGAAAAGGCTGCTGCAGACCCGCCAGCGCTTAAGTTGGATAAAATTCCACCTGTAGTTCCAAAGCGGATGCCCCGGCCGCGTTCACACCAGAATCCCTTTTCGTCTTTTTGCAGTAGAATGCGGATGTCAAACGGCTGATGTTCTTTATTAAATAATTCTAGGTATGGCTGCAAAAGATATTTTCTTGCTGTTATTAATGGTTTTAGCCATTTTAGGAGCTTTGCTTTGTTAGGGAAAATTCTAGAAATAATCTGCTTTTGCTTTTCTGTTTTAACATGATAGGTTTTATCATTTTTCTTTACATAATAAATCCCATGGCCTTGTGATCCATTGATGGGCTTTAAAATTATTTTTTCCTTAGCTTCAAGTTCTTTTAAGATTATATCGCTGTTAGAAGCAGCAAGGGTTGGCGGTAAATAGGGTGCCAGAACCGTGTTCTTCAGGGAATCGTATAATTCAAGTTTATTTGGTAAGCCATATCCTAAAAAGGTGATGTCATTCCTGCTCTTTAGCCATGAGACTATTGGCAGGCATTGCTTAGAATGTTCATCATCCCCGTAGAAACAGCGGTCATAAAGAATGGTGGGAATCGGGAATTCGTCATCCACCCATTGAGTTGTTTTAGAGTCGAATTTTTTTCCACGCACACTCTGTGTATGCGGGTTAATTTGCGATGGGATAAATCGGCAGCATTCCATACCAAAGTCTTTCGCTGACTTGGCAATTTCCGTAAGATAGGATACTTCACTATCCGGAATTAATGTCATGATTCCAAAAGCAATCATTTATCCAACCTCTCTTTCAGTAATGGAATCAAAGACTAGCGTTGTGCAAAATTGGACGATTGCTTTTGCTGAAGGCCTGATTTTTTCTTGATTCTCTTCAAATGATTTTGAAGGTTTTGAGTTTACCTCTATTAACCATGGCTTTCCATCAAAGTCCACGCCAATGTCGATGCCCAGTTCACCGAACATTCCCTGCGTCTTATCACTGATTGTCGCGGCAATTTCTAACGCTAAATCTTTAATCTGTGATAATAATTTTTTTGGCTGCCTTGCATCCATACATGTTTTTAATGCTTCTAATGGCCGAAGCAAAGTCCCACCCCTTGCCAGGTTAGAGACAAATTCCTGTTCAGCTCCAATTCTCGCGACAATTGAGGTTATAGTCCATTCTAATGGATGCTTCTTATGGCAGAGGACTCTAAAATCTATTGTTCGAAAATCTTTCGTTATAAAGGGAATCCCTTGTTGGACAATATAAATTTTATTTTGCAGAATGGGTTTTAAGTGCTCGTAGATATCTTCCAGTGAAAATTGTTTTGCAGGCTGTTCATGACCGGCGGAAAATGAAGCTTTATAAGAATAACTGTTATTTTCATTCCTGATTAATTTAATAATGTTTCTGCCCTGGCTGCCGTGGATTGGTTTGATAAACAGCGTTTCGTATTTCTGGGCAAGCTCATATAGATTTTCTTCCGAAAAGATTTTAGTTTCAGGAATGGCAGCCTGTAGACTTCCTTCTTTGTGAATCTGATCATAAACCTCCCACTTAGAAAGAAACCGATCATTAAACAATGGAATCATCAATAGTTCCAGGTGGTGGCGAAATTCTTTAAATGGCTTCTTTTTTTCAAGACTTCGTGAATGGATTCTATTATAGATGACGTCAGGTAATGGAAGTTCAGCAGGGATCCATTTTTCTTCATGAAAGTAATATCCCTTCGTTAAAAAATGGTCATAGGACAATACATAAAAAAAACCGCCATTCCTGATTATCACCTGATGAAGCTCCTCACAGAATTTATGAACAGACCGAAAATTAGGTTCCTCATAATCGTTGAAATGGAAATTAGTTAATAGTCCGATTACCGGTCCAAGCTTCAATGTGTGTGTGTGTTGATAATAATTTGCCTGAAACCTGTAACTTTGGATTGGGAGGCGAAAACTGTTTACAACATTTTCGGGTAGAATGATTTCGTTTGCTGATATTTCAATGGTTTGAATGTCCATGCTGACCATCGTTTTTCCAATTTCTAAATGTAATTGTTGTGTGTCAATTATTTTTAATTTTTTCATTAAAGCTCGGGACATTTGAATAAGCCGGTCATGTTGATTTGCCGGTTTTCTAATCGTAACCGTAATCGGGATTAAGGTAATGGACATAAACATTCCTCATTTTTAAACTTTGCCTATGGGCATTCGTTGATATAGTAATGTATGTAAAAGTGCAATAGAAGGTGATTTGAACATTCTCGCTAATTCCTGAATAATTTGTTATAGTTGTTAAGATTTCTCAAATTAAAGGAGTGACCAACAGTGGCAGTAAATTTATATGATTCCGCTTATGCGTTAGAGAAAGCCATCCGTGAAAGTGATGAATATTTACATTTAAAAAGAATGTATGATGAAGTGAATGCTGACCCGGCAGCGAAAAGTATGTTTGATCAGTTCAGGCAGATTCAAATGAACCTCCAGCAAAAACAAATGATGGGTCAAAATATTTCTGAGCAGGAAGTGCAGCAAGCCCAAGCCTCTGTCGTACAGGTGCAGCAAAATGAGAAAATCTTTCGTCTCATGGAAGCTGAACAGCGTATGAGCATGATTATTAATGAAATTAATCAAGTTGTTATGAAGCCTTTATCCGAAATGTACGGGGGAATGTAACGATTCCGATAAAACCTGTTTAAGGCGAAGCAAGGATGAAAAATCATGTACTGTTCTATAAATCGGTGAAAAATCATAAATGTGTTATATAAAGAATTTCACCAAGAACAGGGGGCAACATGATGATTTATCGCTTGCTTGCGTTAAATATTGATGGAACGCTATTACAATCAAATGGGAGGCTTCATCGAGCAACAAAGGAAGCCATAGAATATGTTCAGCAAAAAGGGATTTATGTAACATTAGTGACCTCACGCAGTTTTCCGTCTGCTAAAAAGGTTGCTAAGGCATTAAAAATTAAGGCGCCGCTCGTAACGCATCAAGGGGCTTATATTGCTAGTTCAGAAGAAAAACCTGTGTATGTAAAGCGCATTAATGAAAATTTAACCTATGATACTGTCCGTTTTTTTGAGGCGCTTCCTTGTCAAATCCGCCTCGTTCATGAACAATTCTCTTTAGCTAATAAGTTCAAGATTCATAACGACCTTTTAGCTAAAACGGTTTTCACAACGAGTGAGCCTTTTGTATATTCCCAGCAGTTTGTCAATTCGTTAAGTGAATATTTGCATGACCAGCCGATAACTCCTTCGAAAATTGAAGTTTATTTTGAAGAAGAACGTGACTTAAGAGATGCAAAAAATGTGCTGGAAAATATGTACACCGAAATTGAAGCGATTGAACTGGACCCATTACGATTAGACATCGTTTCTACAGGTGCCTCTAAGCTCAACGGCTTAACCTATCTTGGAAACCAGCTTGGCATCAAGCTGCGGGAAATGGTGTATATCGGCGACAGTCTTGATGATATCCCTTTAATTGAGGCGGCGGGACTTGGTGTATCAATGGGAAATGCCCCGTTTGCTGTAAAAAAGGCCTCGGATTGGTTGACGAGATCGGAAAATGAGCAGGGTGTAGCCTATATGGTGAAGGAACACTTTAGGAAGCAGCAGCCAATTGAATTTTTACGAAAGATGAAAATTATTAAGCGCTAAGGATTTCACGGGCTTTATTTTGCCCGTGTATTTTTTTGTGAATGATTTCCACTATATTGACCTTATTTTTACGATTCAGTACACTTAAGGAAGTTTAGTTTGAAAGGTGATAACATTTGCGTATTTCTATATTAGGATTAGAGGATGAAAGATTTAAACGTCCGCTTACGCTTATTGCGAATTTATTTTTTGAAGAGTCGCAGATTGTGATATCTGCTGATGATACGGCGGATTTACTAATAAAATTTGATTTGCAGGCCGATGATGCGGCGGTTTCGGTCTCAGCTGAATTACATGATCAAGTTGGTGCTGTTTATTCTTCGGAGTATCAAAAGGAATTGCTGCCTTTTTCGGATTCGGCCAAAGAACACTTTAAGCAGGTGAAAAATGCCGTTTCACATGTTTATTTAACGGTGTTGCAGGACTTTACCGGTATTACCCAGAAATGGGGCATCCTCACCGGAGTTAGACCAACAAAATTGCTTCATAAGAAAATCCAGGAAGGCATTCCTTTGGAAGCGACCCATCAGCAGTTGAAGGATGATTATCTCATAACAGATGAAAAAATTGAGCTGATGCAGCAAATTGTTGACCGCCAGTTAGCGGTCGTGCCTGATCTGTACTCGCTTGAGCGGGAAGTGAGTATTTATATTGGCATCCCGTTTTGTCCAACGAAATGTGCCTATTGCACCTTCCCGGCCTATGCGATTAATGGACGCAAAGGTTCAGTAGATTCATTTTTGGGCGGACTTCATTATGAAATGCGGAAAATTGGTGAATGGCTGAAGGAAAAAGGGATTAAGATTACAACGGTCTACTATGGCGGTGGTACACCAACAAGCATTACCGCAGAAGAGATGGACATGCTTTACGAAGAAATGCATGCCTCTTTCCCGGATGTTACTGGGATTCGGGAAATTACCGTAGAAGCCGGCCGGCCTGATACGATAACTCCGGAAAAATTGGCCGTCTTGAAAAAATGGAATATTGACCGGATTAGTATTAACCCTCAGTCCTATACACAGGAAACATTAAAAGCCATCGGCAGACATCATACCGTTGATGAAACGATTGATAAATTCCATTTGGCACGAACCGCTGGAATGAACAATATTAACATGGACCTAATCATTGGCTTGCCTGGTGAAGGAGTCAAGGAGTTTACTCATTCTTTGGATGAGACGGAAAAATTGATGCCTGAATCCTTGACAGTTCATACCTTGTCGTTTAAGCGTGCCTCAGAGATGACGAAGAATAGAGATAAGTATAAGGTAGCTGACCGGGTGGAGGTTGAAAAAATGATGAATCTTGCCCAGGACTGGACAGCTTCTCATGGTTACGTTCCTTATTATTTATATCGTCAGAAAAACATTCTCGGCAATCTTGAAAATGTCGGCTATTCGCAGCCCCGCCAAGAAAGTATTTATAACATTATGATTATGGAAGAGCAGCAAACCATAATCGGACTCGGCTGCGGTGCATCAAGTAAATTTATCGATCCTTCGAATGGGAAAATAACCCACTTTGCCAATCCAAAGGACCCGAAGTCATATAACGACAGTTTCGAAGCCTACACCGAAGAAAAAATTAAAATTCTAGATGAGCTTTTTTCTGAAAAAGGATCCCTTGCTTGAGTGTTGAGCAGGGGGATTTTTGTTTTAAGCATGGATGGGATAGAGAAAAAGCGTCGAATTGAATTTTTTTCTACGCGGCCGTGGGGCAAGAAAAAAGAGAGCCATGGGTCGAGTAAAGAGTGTCTACGTGACCGAGGGGCAGGTAAAAGAGAGCAACGGGTAGCCAAAGGGATTATTGGCGACCGAGCACAAG